>JBPBQO010000027.1:0-7969 GCA_050954785.1 Janthinobacterium lividum
CCCGCCGCCACATGGCGGTCATGGCGGTGATGATCGTGGCCATCATCGCCGTGGGCGTGCTGCCGCAGCCAATCATCGACCTGGCCGCGCCATCGCTCGACCATCTGGTTCCGTCGACACGGACCATAGCCTCCGCCCGGCCGATCATTCTCAGCCAGGCCAGCAGCCAGGAGACGCTGCCATGACCATCGCCGACCTCGTGGCGCTGTTGCCGATGCTGATACTGTCGGGCGGCACCGTCGTGCTGATGGCCGGGATCGCCTTTCGCCGCTCTAACGGCCTTGCCGCCTGGCTGACCGGCCTGTGCCTTGTCGTCTCGCTGGCCTCGCTCTGGCCGGCATCGGGTGGCCTGCCGATCAAGGTGCCGCCTTTGTTCCTGATCGACGGCTACTTCACCTTCGCCACCGCCCTTGTGCTGCTGTCGGCGCTCGCCGTCCTGTTGCTGTCGCACGGCTACGTGGGTGCGCTTCGTTCCAGTCCGGCGGATGAATATTACCTGCTGCTGCTGATCGCGACACTCGGCGCCGTGGTCATGCTGGGCAGCGACCATTTCGCCACCTTCTTCCTCGGGCTGGAAACCCTGAGCGTGGCTCTGCTGGGCCTGATCGCCTATCCGCGCCACCGGCCCGACGCCACCGAAGCCGGCATGAAATACCTGGTGCTGGCCGGGACATCGTCGGCATTCCTGCTGTTTGGGATCGCCCTGATCTATGCCGCCCAGGGCACCCTGTCCTTTTCCGCGGCCGGCTCCGGCGCCGCGGACTCCGTCGGCCTGTATCGGCTGGTCGCCTCCGCGCTCATCCTGACCGGCATCGGCTACAAGCTGTCGATCGTGCCGTTCCACATGTGGGCGCCGGACGTCTATGAAGGCGCCCCGGCCCCGGTGGGCGGGTTCATCGCGGTGGTCTCCAAGCTCTCGGTGTTCACCGTGCTGATGCGCTACTTCGTGGCGGGTCCGGGACGCATGGACCACGCGGCGATGTCGGCGATCGCGGTATTCGCGATCCTGTCGATGGTCGCGGGCAACCTGCTGGCACTCGGGCAGGATAATCTGAAGCGGATCCTCGCCTATTCCTCGATCGCCCATCTCGGCTACCTGTTGGTGGCGTTCCTGTCACCCGAGACGTTCGGCATCGAGGCGTCCAGCTACTACCTGGCCGCCTATGCCGTGACCACGCTCGGCGCGTTCGGCATCATCGGCATCCTGTCCGACCCGACCTCGACACATGATCTGGCGGATCTCGACGCGTATCGGGGCCTGTTCTGGCGCAGGCCGTGGCTGGCCGGCATCCTCACCTTGATGCTGATCTCGCTCGCCGGCATCCCGCCGACCATGGGCTTTATCGCCAAGGCCTACGTCATGACCGCCGGCGTCGGCAGCCACCTGACCCTGCCATTGATCGCCCTGATCCTCGGCAGCATCATCGGTCTTTATTATTACCTGCGGATCGTGGTCGTGATGGCGATGCCGGTTCCCGAGCAATCAGCCGTTCGCGCGATCTTTCCGATCCGCTTCAGCGGTATTGCAACGCTCGGTGTCCTTGCGATTCTGGTCGTGATCCTGGGTCTCATACCATCCACGCTGATCGCACCGATCCAGCATGCCGATCCACGAACGAATTCAGAATTTGTCCATGCTGCAACTGCGTCCTCTCGTTTAATTGTTCAAGGGGTCGGCGCGCATATGGAATAAGCGCGCCCGTTGCGGAACTGCCTGGACTACACTCGTAGCTTCCGTTGCCGGCGCGGCTAGAACCGGTGTCGTTCCAAACGAACTGCAAAGGAGGTAGTCATGTCGACTTCGATACGTACCATCCTCGGTCGCAAAGGTTGGGGTGTGACCACGGTCTATCCGGATGATACCCTGCTGGCCGTCGTCGATACGTTGACGTCCAACCACATCGGCGCCGTTGTCGTTCAGGGGCGAAGCGGCCAGCTTCTCGGGCTCCTATCCGAGCGCGAGGTCGTCAAGGGGCTGTCCGAGCATCATGACGAAGTGACCGAACTGACGGCCGCCGATGTCATGTCGCTCGATGTACCGACTCTGACGGGCGACGCCACCGTCACCCAGGCCATGCACCTCATGACGCTGCATCGTCACCGGCACATCCCGGTCTGCGAAGACGGCAAGCTGATCGGTCTGATCAGCATCGGTGATGTGGTGAAGCACAGACTCGAAGAAAGCGATTTCGCAGTCGAGGAAATGCGCGCCTACGTCATGCAATGCGAGCCGGACCAGTCCGCGACCGGACAACGCTACGCGGCACGCTAGAAAAGGAATTCGATCACCCACTCCCGGCACCTACTTTACCGGAAGCGGGTCGAGCCCGATTGTCAGACAACCGGCGTCGGCAAATCTCCGTCCGCAAAGAATGCCTCGAGATTCGCCAGCATCAGCTTGCCCATTGCGTCGCGCGTTTCCGCTGTAGCACTACCGATATGCGGTGCCAGCGACACATGTGGCATCGTGAACAAAGTGTTCGGTACATTCGGTTCGTCGTCGAACACGTCCAGCCCCGCGCCCCAGATCCGATGCGCTGCAAGGGCCTCGACCAGCGCCGGCTCATCGATGATCGAACCACGAGCCACGTTGATCAATACACCTTGCGGTCCAAGTGCCTCCAGCACCGAGGCATCGACCAGGCCCCTGGTCGCGCGGGACGCCGCCGTGGCGACGAACAGCACGTCGGACGCGGCGGCAAGATCATGCAGCTTCGCATGGTAGCGATACAGGCTCTGCTTCTGGTTCGGCCCGGTATAGGCGATGCTGCCGCCGAAGCCGGCCAGACGCGTGGCGATCCCTTGCCCGATCCGGCCCAGTCCGACGATGCCATATTGCAAACCCGATGCCCGGCGAGCGAGCGATGGTTGCGAAGTCGGCCATAACCCGTCACGCACATGCCGTTCCGCCGCCGGCAGTCCGCGCATGACGTTGAGCATGAGCGCTATCGCCAGATCCGCGACATCGTCGGTCAGCACATCGGGCGTGTTGCTGACCCGGACCCCGAGACGGCGCATCGCATCGAGATCGACGCGATCGTAACCGACGCCGTTGATCGCCACGATGCCGAGTGACGGCAGGCGCTCGGCCAGTGCCGTCTCGATGCCCAAATGACCGCCGGTGACGACTGCACGAACCGACGCACCATGCTCGGCCAACCATGCGTCCCGTTCGGCCGCAACGGGCCATCGAGACACGTCGTAGGTCGCATCCAGCACCGCCTGCGTTGCAGGCAGGACGGCGCAGAGCTGCAGCAGCTTTTCAGACATGATCGAAATCCTTCAGAGAACCGACAGCACGCCGCCATCGACATAGATGACCTGGCCATTCACGAAATCGGACGCGCTGGACGCGAGAAATACCGCCGTGCCGCAGAGTTCCTCGACCTTACCCCAACGGCCGGCAGGCGTACGCTTGCAGAGCCACGCATGAAACTCTGGATCATCGCGTAGTTTACGGTTGAGTTCGGTCTCGAAATATCCAGGCCCGATCGCGTTGATCTGCAGGCCGTGAGGCGCCCAGTCTGCGCACATGCCCTTGGTCAGCATCTTCACCGCTCCCTTCGACGCCGTATACGGCGCGATGGTCGGACGAGTTGCCTCGCTCTGTAGGCTGGCAATATTGATGATCTTGCCGTGTCCACGCGGGATCATCCGCTTGGCGACCGCCTGGCCCACGAAGAAAACGCTGTCCAGGTTGGTGCGCATCACCTCGCGCCAGGTTTCGATCGGAAACCCCTCCAGCGGTTGGCGTCTCTGGATTCCGGCGTTGTTGACCAGGATCTCGATCGGCCCGGCCTCGCGCTCGATACGCGCGACACCAGCCTCCACCGCATCCGGATCGGTCACGTCGAACAGGCCGAGCCCATCGCCCGGCGCATGGGCCGCAGCCCCGATCCTGGCGGCGGCGTCCACGAGCGCGTCCGGCCGTCGTCCGTTCAGGACGATCCTGGCACCTGCATCGGCCAGACCCTTGGCGAGCGCGAACCCGATCCCCTGGCTCGAACCGGTCACCAGGGCCAGCCGTCCGGCCAGGTTGAAGGCATTGGTTCCGCTCATGGAACATCCTTATGCAACCACGTGATTTCGAGGCGGACCGCGTGGTCCGGACGGGCTACGACGGACAGGCTTCCGTCGTCGCGCACAAACTGGCATAGCGATGTGCACGGTCACATTGCAAGAGCCGGCGCTGAGAGCCGGCCCGGCTAGTGACCCGGGGGAGAAACATGCTCGCTGCCGTGCTGCACGGTGCGCATGATCTGCGCGTCGAACACCGGGATGACCGCGCCTTGTCGCCGGGCGAAGCGCGTGTTCGCGTCGCCTGTGGCGGCATCTGCGGCTCCGACCTGTCCTATTTCAACAAGGGTGGCGTCGGCGACTTCCGCGTCAGAGAACCACTCACCCTGGGCCACGAAGTATCCGGCACGGTGATCGAGCTGGCACCACAGGCAGATCTGCCCATCCGCGCCGGAGTTTCGGTCGGCACCCGTGTGGCCATCAACCCGAGCCGCCCCTGCCTTCATTGCCGCTACTGCCGGGAAGGCCGCGGCAATCTGTGCCGCAACATGCGCTTTCTGGGCAGTGCCGCGCTGATGCCGCACGTGCAAGGCGGCTTCAGTGAACATGTCGTGGTGCGCTCGGACCAGTGCGTGCCGGTGCCGGACGCCATGTCCTACCGCATTGCCGCCTGCGCGGAGCCGCTGGCGGTAGCACTTCATGCCGTATCGCGCGCCGGCACGCTGGTCGGACGCCAGGTGCTGATCGCCGGTGCAGGCCCGATCGGACTGCTTTGCCTCGCCGCCAGCCTGCATGCCGGTGCTGCCGGCGTGACCATCACCGACCTCTGCGACCCGCCGCTGCAGGTCGCGCGCGCAATGGGTGCCATGAGTACGATCGACATCCTTGCGGAACCCGAAGGCCTCGATCGCGAAGCGCGGATGCATGACGGGTTCGACATTGCCATCGAAGCGACGGGCGCCGCCGTGTCGGTCAGCCAGTTGCCGCTGCTGGTGCGTCCGGGTGGCCGCATCGTTCAGCTCGGCATGCTTCCGCCCGGCGCAGTGCCATTGCCGGTCAACCTGCTGATGGCGCGAGAAATCGACATGGTCGGCTCGTTCCGCTTCCACGATGCGTTCGACATCGCGGTCGCAGCGCTCGCCAGCGGACGGATCGATATCACGCCGATTCTGTCGGCAAGCTTCCCGCTTCGGGATGCATCGGAGGCATTTGTGCTTGCTGGAGACCGGCAACGCGCCATCAAGGTACATATCGACATTACCTGAACCGGCACGAAGCGGGAGACGTTGCGCCATGGATCGAGCCGACCTGCCAGGTCTTGAGTTCAGGGGCGCACCAAGCGGTTCGGCGGCACGCTCGCTGCCGACGATGTGTCGATTGGCGTGAAGCAGGGCGAAATCCTGGCGCTGCTCGGCGAGAAGGGTGACGGCACCGGTCGGTCGCCTTCATCCATCAGGATCTCGGGCTAATCGACTGGATGACGGTTGCGGAAAAAAAGCGCTCATGACCGCGCTGCATATAATAAAATCTGGGAGCGTTGAGCGATGAGTATATTCGAGACTTTCGACAAGCGTTTTGGAACTTACATCCTTCCCAATGCGGAACTGGAACGTATCGCCGAAGGCTGCCGCTGGACCGAAGGACCGGTTTGGTTCGGCGATGCGGGATGCCTGCTATTCAGCGATATTCCGAACAACCGCATTCTGCGCTGGATCGAGGGACAGGGCGTTTCGGTCTATCGCCAACCCAGCCAGTTCGCCAACGGCGGAACCCGCGATTTGCAGGGACGGCTGATTTCCTGCCTGCACGGCGCACGCTCCCTGGTTCGCACCGAACATGACGGCCGTGTGACCACGCTGGTCGACCGCTACAATGGCGGGCGATTGAATTCGCCGAACGATGTGGTCGTCAAATCGGACGGTTCGATCTGGTTCACCGATCCACATTACGGAATCGCAATGGACTATGAAGGCGAGCGTGCCGAGGAGGAGGTTCCTTGTCAGGTTTACAGGCTTGACCCGACCGGTCGGCTGGATGTCGTGAGCGATGCATTTTCATGTCCGAACGGGCTCTGTTTTTCTCCTGATGAAAAACAACTTTATATTTCCGATACCGGACGCATGAACGACAAATCGGTCGAGCGACAGATCAGTGTGTTCGATGTCGTTGACGCGGATACCGGCCGTCTTGGCGAAAAGCGGCCGTTCTATGCGCCTTCCGTCGGCGCATCGGATGGATTTCGATGCGATGAAGACGGCAACGTGTGGACCAGTGCCGGCGACGGCGTGCATTGCGTCAGTCCGCAGGGCGAGTTGCTCGGCAAGATACGTCTGCCGAACCCGGTGTCCAACGTGGTGTTCGGCGGCAGGCATCGCAGCCGGTTGTTCATCTGCGCCAGCACCGAAGTCTATGCGTTGTATCTGCACCGCCGTGGCTGTCTCCTGCCGAACGACCGCAGCCTGGGCTGATCCATGACCGATCGGAACACCGATAGCGGGACCCTCCGGATCGCACTGGTAACCGGCGCCGGGAGCGGCATCGGCCGGGCGGTCACGCTGGCACTCCTGAGCGAGGGCTGGTCGGTCGTGCTGGCCGGACGCCGGATGGAGACTCTGCAGGAAACGATCAGCCAGGCCGGGAATACGGCCCGCACGCTTGCATGCTTGGCCGACGTTGCCGATCCGAATTCGGTCGATGCGTTGTTCGCGATGATCCAGGCACGGTTCGGCCGGCTCGACCTTCTGTTCAACAATGCCGGGATCAACGTGCCTGGTGTTCCGTTCGAGGATCTGCAGGTCGCGGACTGGAACAGCGTTATCTCGGTCAACCTGACCGGAATGTTCCTGTGCGCCCAGGGCGCCTTCCGGATGATGAAAACACAGGCGCCGCGAGGCGGCAGGATCATCAATAACGGATCGATTTCAGCACATGCCCCTCGCCCGGATGCCGCTCCCTATACAGTCACCAAGCATGGCGTTACCGGACTGACCAAGACGTTGTCATTGGATGGCCGCGCCTACGACATAGCCTGTGGCCAGATCGACATCGGCAATGCGGCGACCGCACTGGCGGCGAAGATGCAGACCGGCGCCAAGCAGGCAGCCGGCCACATCGCGGTAGAGCCGATGATGGACGTGAAGGATGTCGGTCGCACTGTCGTGCTGATGGCCTCGCTGCCGCTTGGCACCAATATCCCGTTTCTGACGGTCATGGCGAACGCGATGCCGTATCTTGGCCGTGGCTGAGCTTCAAACGACGACCCCCCCACACCTTACGGTGTGGGGGGTTTGTGTTATTTTGGTTGCGGGGACAGGATTTGAACCTGTGACCTTCAGGTTATGAGCCTGACGAGCTACCGGGCTGCTCCACCCCGCGTGGGTGATATGGGTATCCACACGAGGGGTGTGGTGGGTTTGTTTGGAAGACCTGGCGGCGACCGACTTTCCCGCATCTTAAGATGCAGTATCATAGGCGCTGGGGGTTTTCACGGCCGAGTTCGGGATGGGATCGGGTGGATCATTCCCCGCCATGGCCACCAGGTCGTCCGAGCAAACTGTTGAGTGTTTGATGGGACGTGTGGGGGTTGGTGCGTTTTGCGTGTGTGAGTAGGGGTAGTGTTGTGGATGATTTCTATGCATGTGGTTTTGGGATTGCATTGCTGCGTTCCCGGTTATGATTGAGCCTATTGGGCGATTAGGACCAGTTAGCTGAGGGCATTACTACCCGTATACATCTGGCCTATCAACGTGATGGTCTATCACGGCCCTCGGGGAGACCTGGTTTTGAGGTAAGTTTCTCGCTTAGATGCTTTCAGCGATTATCTTTTCCATACGTAGCTACCCGGCGGTGCCACTGGCGTGACAACCGGTGCACCAGAGGTATGTCCATCCCGGTCCTCTCGTACTAGGGACAGCTCCTCTCAAGTCTCCAACACCCACGGCAGATAGGGACC
>JBPBQO010000028.1:0-4177 GCA_050954785.1 Janthinobacterium lividum
CCTTGCAGTTCGGCGCCCGCAAGTCCGACGGGGCGCCGACCACGCCCCTGACCAGTGCGGCACAGAAGCGCATGCAGGCGGACATCGACGTCATGGGTAAGCTGTTCACGCAATCCGTGGCGCGCAACCGCGGGCTCCGGGCCCGCGACGTGCGCGATTTCGAAGCCGGCACGTTCCTCGGCCGCGACGCCGTGCGCGCCGGCCTGGCTGACGCGGTGATGTCCCCGGACGAGACATTCCTCGAGCTGATGGACGCGGCGACCGAGCGGCCGGCGACGCGATCGGCGGCTCGCGCAGCCCAGCGCCGCAACACACCCGGGGCAACAAGGAAGAAGAATCCGACCATGGCAGCGGCCAGCGATTTCGCACACCTACGCCCAGCGGCGGAGCGCACGATGCCCGCGAAGCGCAGGGCCGACGCGCTCACCTTCGCGGGGCGCGTGCTTGCGGCGACTGCCAAGGTGAACGGAGTGCCGATCCCCGCGGCAGCATTCAATCCCGGCCCAGAGCAGCCGAAGCGGGAGCAGCCGAAGCGCCGTAAGGATGAAACATCAGCACTCGGCGATCAGGTCGCGGCTCTGCAGAAGAAGTTCGGGGTGGCGGGAAATGAACACGGACACCTTCAGCCGCCTCCGCCCCACCAGCACCAGCTCGGCCGCCATTCAGGACGCCTTGGCGGCTCTCCAGCAGGAGCGGGCCGCGACAATGCAGCGCGCGAACGCGGCTCGGGCAAAGCGCCTCCAGGCGCTGATGGCCGGAGTGTCGTGGGAGATCAAAGAGGCTGACACCGCGCTCCGGGATGCGGCATCCGACACCGAGATACTCAACGCGATGGAGCCGGCACTGGCCACCAAGCTGGCCCTGGCCGAGGTGGTCGAGGCTCGGGGGCATGCCGAGGTGGCCGAAGCGAACGCTGCAGCTGAGGCAGCCACCCAGACCTTCGCCGCGGCCCTGTCCAAGTGCGGCAAGCACGCCGAGGCGATCGCCAAGATCGCCCGTTTGGGCGAGGCAGCGGGTCAAGCTGCGCAGAACGCCGAGGTGCTGGCCCGGAAGCACGGCGTGACGCCGCGGCAGTTCGCCAACCCCGGCGCTGTCACCGGTACGCCGACCGGCTACGCCATCCTCTTGCCGCCCTCGTGCGGCTGCTGGCGCCCGACGGCAGCGGGCTGCTGTTCGGCCAGTGGGGTGCGGAGCACCAGCCCACGCCTGCCTTCCGGTATGGCCCGTGATCACCGCCGGCTCGAGGTCCTGACATGGCGACCGCGCCCACACTCGCCGTCAACATCACCGCGATCGACGGCGTCACCAAGACCATCAACACGATCAACGCTCGCATGGCGGCCTTTTCTGCCCCCATGGAGAAGCTGGGCAAGTCGGTCAGTAAGTTCGGCGAGGTCTCCTGCCTCAACCGCATGGGCCGCGCCTTCGGCAACATCGCCAATGAGGCGACCGGCACCTTCCAGGCTGTCGGCCAACTCGTGGCGCCTCTTGGCATCATCAGCGGTGCGGCCAGCATCGCCGGCATCTGCCGCATGGTGTTCGCCTGGTCCGAGTGGGGCACCGACCTCGGCAATGCCGCCACCCGCATCGGCATTTCCGCGCAGGCTTTGAGCGGCTTCCAGGGTGCCACCCGACTGGCCAGAGTTTCGGCTCAGGGCATGACCTCTGGAATACAGAACCTAGGTCAAACCTCGTACGACGCGATCGGGGGCCGGGCTCCTGAAGCCGTGGCGATGTTCGACACGCTCGGCATCAAGTTCCGCGATGCGACCAACCATGCTCGCGAGGTGGCTGAGGTGATGCCCGAGGTGGCCGACAAGATCGCGGCGATCAAAGATCCGTTCACGCAAGTCCGTATTGCCACCGCCATGTTCGGTGGCGCGGCCGAGGAGATGCTGCCTTTCCTGCGGCGCGGATCCGCAGGGATGCGCGGGTACACCGCCATGGCCGAGCGCTATGACACCGGAGACGCCGCGGCGGTGCAGGCCGCCAAACAGTTCCGAATGGCTCAGGCGCGGGTCACGCTCGCCGTCGAGAGCTTGGCCAACTCGGTGTCGCAGCAGCTCGCGCCGATCATCTCGCCGCTGCTGACGCAGATGACGGACTGGATCGGCGCCAACCGCGAGTGGATCGCCATGGGCATCGGCCAGTAGGTGCGCCAGTTCGCGACCTAGGTGGCCGGCATCAACTGGACTGCCGTAAGCCAAGGCGTGCACGGCTGGATCGACGGCATCGGCTCCCTGGTGCAGTCCATCGGCGGATGGCACGCGGCGATCGGTGGCGTAATGGGAGTCATGGCGGCGCCACTGCTCTCGTCCGTCGCCGGCGTCGCCTCGGCGCGGTTTCCGCTCGCAACCAATCCGATCGGCGCCGCGGTCCTGGCCATCGGCGGCCTCGCCTACGCCGGATACAAGCTCTACCAGAACTGGGACGTCGTGACGGCCAAGTTCTCCGGTCTGTGGGACGGCCTGAAGACTATGTTCGTCGACAACACGGGATACATCCGCACCGCCGTCGAGGTGCTGTTTCCCGTTCCTGCCGCAATCATCAGCCATTGGGACGATCTCAAGGCCTACTTCCCGAAGATGTGGGAAGGGATCAAAAGCGCCTTCGACGATGGCTGGTCGTACATCAAGCCGATCATCGACAAGCTGCAGAACGGGGTGAACTTCGTCGCCAACAGTTGGCTCGGCAAGAAGCTCGGCTACGCCGCGAGTGCAGTTGGCAACACGGTGTCTACCGCGGCATCGAGCGCGCTGTCCGCCGCACCCGGCTTCGCCACTCAGGCCGTCGCCGGCCTCGACCACATCATGGGCTTCGACCCGACCGCCGTTGCCAAGAACACAGGCGGCGGCGCCCGCCACCCCGCCGACGGCAAGCAGTGGGCCGCCGACCTGGCGCAGCTGCAGGGGCTCGGCTGGTCGCGCCAGCAGGCCGCCGGCATTCTCGGCAACACCGCCCAGGAATCCGGGGGTAATGCCGGTGCTGTCGGCGATGGCGGCAAGGCCTACGCCTTGCAGCAGTGGCACGCGGACCGGCGGGCCAACTTCGCCAAGTTCTACGGCCACGACATCCGATAGGGCACCCCCGCCGAGCAGATCGGGTTCATCGACTACGAGCTGCGCACGACCGAATCCAAGGCCGGCAACGCCTTGGCGGCTTCCACCACGGTAGCCGACGCCACCCACGTGGTGCGCAAGTTCTACGAGCGCCCGGCCGACGCCTTCGGCTACGAGGACTCTTGGTGCACCGGCAAGGCCAACAAGGTGCTGCTGGATGCCACGATCACCAACCAGAGTACGGCGCCCGCGCAGGCCGCCCCGCCACCCGTCGGCGGTGCCCCTGAGCGCCAGATCGCCTCGTAGCAGCCCTCCGTCAGCCCGTCCGACCTCAAAGCCGCGATGAGCAGCCGGGTCAACATCGACATCAACGGACGCACGCCGCCCGGGGTGTCGGTCACCGCCACCGGCAGCGACAACGTCAACCTCGGTGGCGGACTGGTGCAGCAGAGCCGGCTGGGGATGGTGGCGGGCTAGCGCTGGGCGGTGGCCTTTCAGTCTACCTTTGGACGTCAGCGAATCCTTAACCCTCTACCGCTTTACTTGTCTCACCTCTGCAGAGGCGGGGCGGTGCGCCTGATAACCGCACGTGGTCAAACACGCGGCTCGAGCTTTCGACGGGTTTGCTCGAGCCGTTGCTCCTCTCACGATTCCCGCGTTGGGGTGGTGCTGGCGAACTGGGCGGAGCAGGGGGACGAGCCGGGCGTGCGGGCAGCTGCGGCGCTGGCAGGGATAGAAATGGGACTGCGAGCGGGGTAGGGGTGCTAGTCGTCGATGTGCCATAGTAGCGGATGGCAGTGGTCGCAGAAGCTGTTGAATGGCGGCTCCACAAGGCGTCTCTGCTTTTCCGGATCAGGATGTGGAGCGCGGCGAGCAACGATCGCGCCGCACCCGGTGCATTGAAAACTTGGCAGAGCATCGCCTGTCTGGTCGGCCATGTCGTTCGTCCAGTCATTGCATATCGCGTCGAACGACTTGTGTGCGATCTTTGGCGCGTCAACGTCTGATATCGTTCGTTTCTGGGTATCCCCTCCGCCGTAGGCCGTCTTCGGCCGCGTCGCCTGCCACCTTAAGATGCTGCTTAAGGCGGCCGTTGAAGTGTGCGGATGGATGGCGTG
>JBPBQO010000029.1:0-3482 GCA_050954785.1 Janthinobacterium lividum
CGGCATCCACCTGAGGTCGGCGTGGACGATAAGATAAATATCCCGCGCTACGCTCTTATGATCGACCGACAATGCCACGAGTTCGGTATCGCCATAGGACAGGAAGCAGGGCAGTGCCGCGATGCCGACACCGGCACGGGCGGCCGCAACCTGGCTAGCGAGGTCATTGGCTCGGAACACGATCGGACGATCGCCGGCGTACTCCTGCAACCAGCGTTGTTCGGGAACATGATCGAGTGCCGTCCCATAGGCGATGAACTCCCACTCGGACTGCGGCCGGTCCTCATAGCCGGGCGCGGCGTAGAGCCAAAACTCCATGCTGCCGATCTTGCGCGCGACGCTGCTGGCTTCGGTCGGCCGGGTGATCCGGACAGCGATATCGGCTTCCTGCTGGCTGAGCGAAGCGACGCCGGCACTGCCGATCAACGAGACATGGATGTCAGGATACAGCCGCCGCAACTCCAGGAGCCGGGGCGCGAAGAAGTGACTGGCAAAAGCAGGTGGTGTGCTGACCGTCACCGTGCCGGACAGCGGCGAATGCCGGGCGCGAGCGGCGCGCTCCAACGTAAAAGCCTGTGCCTGCATGCCTTGCGCCATGGTCGCGATATGCTGCCCTGTCTCGGTCAGGACCCAGCGCTTGGGCAGGCGTTCGATCAACGTGCCGCCAAGTGCGGTTTCCAAAGCCGTGACGCGACGACCGACGGTGGCGTGATCGACCTTCAGCGCTCTAGCTGCACCTGACAGCGTTCCGGTTTCGGCAAGCGCAATGAAGTGCCGCATGTCTTCCCAGTCAAACATCGGTGAATTTTCTCACATGGCCTGTGCACTAATACTGCGTTTTCCTTCCGAATGTCGAAGCCTATCTCTCCCTCCATCAGGTCCGCACCGGACTGACGTTGAGAGGCCGCTACCATGAAGATCTACGACCGCCCCGGATTTCCGAACCCAGCCCGCATCCGCGTTGTCCTCGCAGAAAAGGGCCTCGATGCGCAGGTCGAGTTCGTATCGGTCGACCTGATCGCCGCCGAGCACAAGCAGACGGCTTTCCTCGCCAAGAACCCGTCGGGCGTTCTGCCTGTCCTCGAACTCGATGACGGCACCCTGATCTCCGAGAGCACCGCGATCACCGAGTATCTCGACAACCTCGACGGTCAGCCGACGCTGACCGGCCGCACGCCGCTAGAGAAGGCGATGATCCACATGATGCAGCGCCGCGCCGAAGCCGAGTTGCTCGATGCCGTCGGCAATTACTTCCACAACGCCACGCCGGGCCTCGGCCCGATCCTGCAGGTCTACAAGAACCCGGAGTGGATCGACCGCACCGCCTGGGGCATCCAGCAGCGCGACAAGGCTCTTGCGGGCATGAAGTATTTTGACTGCGTGCTGTCGGGCAGCCCCTACGTTGCCGGCGCCACGTTCTCGATGGCCGATATCACGCTCTTCGCCGGTTTGATGTTCGCCGATGCCGCTGGAATTGCAATTCCGGCCGACTATGCGGCGCTGGTTGCATGGCGATCGAAGGTCGCCGACCTGCCTAGCGTCAAGAACCGTTCCGGCCAGATGTTCGTGCCCGAAGACCTTCGCCGCCTCGGCTTCTGATTCCAGCGGCGCCTCGTCATCGGGGCGCCGGACTGCCGCGACCATCCTGACCGGCCCGGCCTCTCGCCGTGGACAGCGCGCATGCGCAAGCAATGGAGATAATCATGTTTGGAACTGAGAGCTCGGTAACGACTTCCCGCCGCAATCTGCTGGCCGGCGGTGGCACTGCCATCGCAGCCGTTGGCCTGGCCGCCATGTCGGGGGCCGCAGAGGCGCGGCCTGGCATCGGTGCCGCGGGGCGCGGTGCCGCCGCTGCGGGTGCTCGCAAGATGACCTCGAGCAGCATCGTCACCAAGGACGGCACGCTGCTCTATTATAAGGACTGGGGCAGCGGCCCGGCTGTCGTGTTCAGCCACGGCTACCCGCTGTCGTCGGATGCCTGGGAATATCAGATGATGTTCCTGATGCAGCATGGCTACCGGGTAATCGCTCACGACCGGCGCGGCTTCGGCCGCTCGAGCCAGCCTGGCCAGGGCTATGACTACGATACCTTCGCCGACGATCTCGCGACGCTTGTCGACGCGCTCGATCTGAAGGATGCGACGTTCATCGGTCATTCGATGGGCGGTGGCGAAGTTGCCCGCTATATCGGCCGACACGGTGAAAAGCGCGTCGCCAAGGTCGCGTTCGTTGCCGCTGTCACCCCCTTCATCCTCAAGACCGCGACCAACCCAGGTGGCGCGCCGATCGAGGTGTTCGATGGCATGCGCGCCTCGGTTCAGGCGGATCGTTCGCAGTGGAACCGCGACGTGTCGCTGCCGTACTACAGTTACAATCGGCCAGGTGCCAAAGTCTCGCAGGGTGTGCGTGACGACTATTGGCGTCAGGGCATGATGACCGGGGTGCTGGCGCAGTATGAGGCGATCGGCGCTTTCGCCGAGACCGACTTCCGTGAGGACCTGAAGAAAATCAACGTCCCGGCGCTGGTCGTACACGGCAGCGACGACCAGATCGTGCCGATCGAGATCTCGGGCAACCTGACCGCGAAGCTGGTCAAGAACGCCAAGCTGATCGTCTACGAAGGCGGTTCGCACGGCATGCTCATCACGCAGAAGGACCGGCTCAACGCCGACCTGCTGGCTTTCCTCAAATCCTAGCGCCTAGCGTCTGCAGGCGTAGCGCGCCTGACGGATGTCGACCTCGCAGCCGCAACCGCGACAATCGCGGCAGGGCTGTCTGTACCTCAAACCTGAAGGGTTGAGCTCATGACAACTGCATTGCAGGACAAGATCGCTGTCATCACCGGCGGCAGCAGCGGGATCGGCTTGGCGATCGCCAAGCGCTTCGTCGCCGAAGGCGCCTTCGTCTTTATCACCGGGCGCAACCAGGACGACCTCCACAAGGCTGTGACGGAGATCGGCGGTGATATCGTCGCGATCCAGGCGGACTCGTCGAACCTTGCCAACCTCGACCACGTCTTCGCGACGATCGGCACGCAAAAGGGTCGGGTCCATATCCTGGTCGCGAATGCCGGCAACCTTGAGCACGCGCCGATCGCAGACGTGACCGAGGGGCATTTCGACCGGCTGTTCTCAGTCAACGTCAAGGGTCTCGTCTTCACCGTACAGAAGGCGCTGCCGCTGATGGCCGATGGCAGCGCCATCATCCTGATGTCGTCGACCGTCGCCGGCAAGGGTCTGGGCGGCAGCGGAATTTACGCGGCGACCAAGGCCGCCATCCGCAGCTTCGCCCGCAGCTGGATCGTCGACCTCAAGGAGCGCAAGATCCGGGTCAACGTCATCAGCCCGGGTCCGATCGACACTCCGGGCCTGTCGGGTGCGGCACCGAACGCTACGGCGCTGACGGCGATGATGGCAGCAATGGCGTCGCAAGTGCCACTCGGCCGTGTCGGCGACCCCGATGAGATCGCCAAGACCGCGGTG
>JBPBQO010000030.1:0-1851 GCA_050954785.1 Janthinobacterium lividum
GCTGCTCAAGCGCCTCCAGGTGGTTGGCTACCCGGACTTCTTCCGGATGATCGCCATAGACGATCATGCCGCGCGATCTTGCCGCGTCACTCGGCGGCGATGACCGCTGGATTGCGGGCTGCGCCGATCTCCTCGGCGAACCACTGGCATGTCGCGGCAAGCCCTTCTTCCAGTGGAACCCGCGGCGACCAGCCAAGCAGTTGAGCGGCGCGGCTGATGTCGGGCCGGCGGCGGCGGGGATCGTCGACAGGTAGCGGGCGGTGGACGACGGCAGCAGAGGTGCCGGTCAGCTCCACGACAAGGCCGAGCAGCTGGTTGACCGTCATCTCGTCGGGGTTGCCGAGGTTCACCGGCTCCATGCCGCTGACATCGCTCTCCATCAGCGCGATCAGCCCGGCGACCGTGTCCGATACATAACAGAAGCTCCGGGTCTGCTCGCCCTCGCCGTAGATGGTGATATCGTTGCCCGACAGCGCCTGACACAGGAGGTTCGACACCACCCGGCCATCGTCGGGATGCATGTTCGGGCCGTAGGTGTTGAACAGCCGCGCCACCCGCACCTGCGCGCGGTTCATCCGGGCAAAGTCGAAGGTCAACGCCTCGGCGGCCCGCTTGCCCTCGTCGTAGCAGGCACGCGGCCCTGTGCAGTTCACCCAGCCGCGATAGGATTCAGGCTGGGGATGCACATCGGGATCGCCATAGACCTCGCTAGTCGAGGTGAGCAGGAAGCGAGCCCCGCTCTCCTCGGCCAGGCGCAGCAGGTTGCGGGTGCCGAGCACGTTGGTCAGCATCGTGTGTTCGGGATCGGCCTGATATTGCGGCGGTGAAGCGGCGCACGCCAGATTGTAGATCCGGGTAATCTCGTTGGTGCGCGCTGTTACCTCCACGGGCAGGCCGTCGATGATGTCGGCCTCGACAAAGCTGAAGCCGCGCCGTCCACGCAGCGCTGCAAGGTTCGATCGCCGGGAGGTCAGCAGGCTGTCGATACAGACCACCTCGTCGCCGCGTTCCAGCAAAGCCGCGCAAAGATGCGACCCGATAAAGCCGGCGCCACCTGCAACGACGATTAATTCGCCCGATGCGTTGTTCACTGGATACTCCATCAACCGGCTGCGGCTGCGGGCTGCGGCATGGCGCAGGCCCGGCGTGTCGCTGCTTCATGCAGGTGCGTCTCAAGTTCGGCCGCTCGGTGAGTGGCGGTATGTCCGCCCAGCACGCGGGCCTGTGCTGCCATGCCGATCGATTGAGCATCACCCCGGTTCAGGGCACGCAGCACGTCATCGTCCGTGCTTGCGAGCAAGATCTCGCGGCCCGGCGCCAGCACATCGTCGATTCCGTCCCAGATGTCCGAGATGATCGGCGTGCCGCACGCCGCCGCCTCGAACAGCCGCACCGAGGGCGACCAGCCGGCGGCGATCATGTCCGCCCGCGTCACGTTCAGGGTGAAGCGCGATGCGGAATAAAAAGCCGCATGCTCCGGCGGCGGCAGATGCTCGATGCGCTCGACGTTCGCTGGCCAGTCGATTGCTGCCGGATACTGGGGTCCGGCGACGGCGAAACGACGCTCTGGACAGGCCCGCGCCACCGCGAGCAGCAGGCGCTCGAGTGTCGGCTGGCGGTCGTCGCTATAGGTGCCGAGGTACGACAGGTCCCAGCGCAGCGGCACGTCGACATGGTGGTAGGCAGCCGGGTCGACCGAGCAATACAACGGGCGCGCCGCGGGCGAGCCGTAATGCCGTTCGAGCAGGTCGAGGGTCGGTCCGCCAGTGAACGACAGATAGACATCGTAGCCGGGGATCAGCGCGAGCGAGAGATATTCGAACTCGCCGCGCTCCAGCTTCGCCAGCGTGA
>JBPBQO010000031.1:0-1784 GCA_050954785.1 Janthinobacterium lividum
GACGCCTGCAGCATGGATTGCCGCGACAGATGCGAGACATCGACCAGCATCCCGCACCGGTTCATCTCGGCCACCGCCTCGCGTCCAAACGGACTGAGGCCGCCATGCCTGGTTTCCTCGTCGCCGAGGTCCCGACGCGGGATGGCGCTGTCGGCCACCGCGTTGTGGCCGTTATGGGTCAGCGTGACGTAGCAGGCGCCCCGCGTGCGGAAGGTAGCGATCACGGAAAGATCCTCGCCGAACGCGTAGGCGTTCTCGATCGCCGGCACGATGGCGATCTGCCGGTCGCGGTGCGCCTGCTCGATCGCGTCGGCGGTCGTGCAGGCCCGCGTGCCGATGGCGCCGTCGGCGCGGGTGATGGTTCCCATTTCGGCAATCCGGTCGAGCATGGCGAACGCTCGTGCGGTGGCCGCCTCATGGGCCGCCTGGTCGAGCTTGCCCTGCCCGATGTAGGCGGCGAAGCAGCCGGCCCAAAGGCCGCCCTGGCGCATCTTCACCAGGTCCACGCGCCGGTTCGGGCTCGACTCGAACGGGTCGTCATCGCCGGGCCATGGGATGTCGATGTGACTGTCGAGAGTCAGGAGGGTCGCGTGCAGGTCGGTTTCGTCGCTCATGGCGACGAACGCAGCGCCACGGCGCGATCTTTGGCAACCCATGACGGCACTGGCTGCGTGCGCGCTTCCGGCCTTGCACGCCGCGCCGGGATGCGCGACCTGACCGGCATGCGGATCGTGACCTGGAACATCAACTCACTGCGCCTGAGGCTACCGCTGCTCGAGCGCCTCGTCGACGAACTCTCGCCGGACGTCATCTGCCTGCAGGAAACCAAGGTTCCGGACGAGTTCTTCCCGGAGGACGCCCCTGCCCGGTTTGGCTACCCGTATCATTCCCGCCGCGGCATGAAATCGTACAACGGGGTCGCGATCCTGTCGCGGCTGCCGATCTCGGCGATCCCGGACCTGCCGGATCGCTGCACGCCGGACTGGTGCCTGAAGAACGACCGGCGCCATGCATCCGCAATCATCCACGCGCCGAGCGGGCCGGTCGAGCTGCATGATTTCTATGTGCCGGCCGGCGGCGACATCCCCGATCCGGTCGAGAACCCGAAATACGCGCATAAGCTGGCCTTCGTGGAGGAAGCGACGCGGTATTTCGCAGCCCATCGTCCACGCCGCTGCATCCTGGTGGGCGACCTCAACATCGCGCCACTGGAACACGATGTGTGGAGCCACAAGCAGCTCAAGGATGTGGTCAGCCATACCGTGCCCGAGATCGAGCGGATGCAGGCCTGGATGGATACCGGGTTCGTCGACGCGATGCGTGAGTTCGTGACGGCGGACCAGAAGCTCTACACGTGGTGGTCGTACCGCAACACCGACTGGCGTGCATCGAACCGTGGCCGGCGGCTGGACCATGTGTGGGTGTCGGCCGACCTGGCGCCGACCCTGCGACGCCTGATCATCCATGAGAGCGCCCGCGACTGGCCCCGCCCCTCGGACCATGTGCCGGTGGCCATGGACCTGGAGCTGTAGCCAGCGCGGTTTGGAAGCGCGGTCTCAGGCTGCGGCGGCTGTACCGCCTTCGGGATCCAGACGATATCCGCCGCCCTCGGTGACCAGCAGGCACGCGCTGGCCGGGTTGGGCTCGATCTTCTGCCGCAGACGATAGATGTGGGTTTCCAGCGTGTGCGTGGTGACCGCAGCGTTATAGCCCCAGACCTCGTTCAGCAGGACCTGACGCGGCACCGGCCGGGTGCCGGCGCGATACAGGAACTTGAGGATCGC
>JBPBQO010000032.1:0-1599 GCA_050954785.1 Janthinobacterium lividum
CCTTTGCGCGCACGACATCGGGGAAGGCGTTGACCGCTTCGGCCAGCTCACGGATCGCTGCCTCACGCCGTTCTACGGCCGCGACCAGCGGCACGATGTGCTTGGCCAGCACCGCCCGCACCTCCGCGTCACGCTGGCGCTTCCGCAGCTCCCCGGCGTGGTCCCGTCCTGCCGCGCGCTGGGTGAACACCCGGTGCTCGGTGCGGATGAAGCGGTCCACATCCGCCTCTTTCCCGTGCTTGATCGCGTCCACCAGGTCGCCGGCCAGGGACTTGTACGGCTTGTCGCTCATGTCCTTGGCCACGCGCGCCCAAAGGTGCTCGGACAGGATCGGCTCGCGGTCGCCCACCGCCCGACCACGCCGGACTGCCTCGAACGTCGCCGCCTCCGAGATGATGGTCCAGGACTGCGAGACGTGTCGGCTCTCAGCCACATAGCTTTTGAAGGCGGTGATCCCGGCAGTGCCGCGTGGCAGGGCGTTGATGTGCTCGCCCGACGTGATCCCCTGGGCGCTGTCGATCGTCAGGGCGTGCCCGAAGCCGAGCAGTAGGCGCTCAGTCTCCGGATGCGGTTCTGCAGCCGCTTGGTGTCGAGCGAGCCGATCCGGCCGCTCTCGGTGACCACCATGTTGAACATGCTGTTGTGGATGTGGTCGTGCGGGTCGCCGGACAGCGGCACTTCGGCCAGGTAGGTGACGCCGCTCGGCCCGTCCTTCACCTGCAGTGTCGGCCGGGCGGTGTGGTGGAAGAAGGAGACCCAGCCCACTTCGCCAGGATCGGCACCGTCCTCGCCGTTCCGGCCCTTCCTGGCCCAGCCGATCTCCCTGGCCACGTAGCGCATGGTGTCGTCGTTGGCACGGCGGATGGCCTGGCGGATCGCGGCGGCTTCGGCCGGCGACTGCGCGAACTCGGCCGCGAGCGAGACCGACTTGTGCGGCGCGACCGTCAGGTCGTAGGCGCTGATCTCGCGCTTCTTGGCACTCGGCCAATGCTCGCCCGTGTCGGCACGCCTGGCCTCGAACAGCCGGTCCAGCTCGTTGTTGGTCGGCGTCTTCGTCGGGTCGATGCCCAGAGCGGCAGCAGCCTCCGGCGCCATGTCCTGCCGCCAGCTCGCCCGGCTATCGCGGCCTGTGTAATAAGAGGTGAGCCGGCCGGTGTGGTCGGGTTTTGCCCCCGGTTCCAGGTGAGCATCGGGCGCGGGATCAGGTGCGTGCTCCGTCATGTACGCCCGGATCAGCTTGCCGTCCGAGTTGGCGGCCAGCTTGCGGAAGGTCATCATCCCCGGACGACCTGGACCGGAATGGGGTCGATACCGAAGTTGTCGGCGATGGCCTGCACCACGTCGAGCGGTATGTCGCGCGTGATCTTGGCCAGCCCGACCATGATGTCCTTCAGGTAGGCGGACTGGTTGTCCAGGCGGGTGACGAGGCCGCCCAGCAGTTCCTCCAGCGACGGTCCCTCGGCGTCTTCCTTCTCCTCCGGGGTAACGAGTTCGATGATCCGTTCCAGGTGCTCGCCGTGCAGGCGCTGCTTCCCCAGGATCAGCGCCAGGCCGCTATTCGCGTCCCGAACGTCCCGCTGGATGGTCGTGAGGGACGCC
>JBPBQO010000033.1:0-1544 GCA_050954785.1 Janthinobacterium lividum
GGCTGGCAGGGCACCTGTCTTGATGAGCATCAGGATCAGGGGACCGATGAGCACGCCAGTGAACAAGACGTCACCGTAGACCGTGCTGATGCGCTCGGAGACATCATTTAACGCGTCAAGCAGGTCATTTTCATCCACGGGAGCACCTTGCATTAGTAGATCGCCAGCATAGCGCATGGCAGGCCTGCGACCACCAGCACGGGCCTTCGTAGAAAGCCGCGCCGGCTAAGTGCGCTGCAGGTTCAGTTGCAAATCTGGCGCGGTCAACCAGGGTAGTGCCCTGCACTAGCATCCGGTATTTTTGAAGAGGGACGCCGTCATCCCTGGCGGGCAGCCTTGCCCTTGGCTTCTCCGCCGAGCGCCGGGCTGACGAGCGTGCCGTAATGGTGCTGGACCAGGCCGACTGGCACGGCGCCCGTGCGTTGCGGATCACCGGCAACGTGACGCTGGTGCCGCTGCCGCCCACGCACCCGAGCTGAACCTGATCGAGCGCGTCTGGCTGTATCTGCGCCAGGGCTTCCTCCCGCACGGGCTTCTCGACGACTGCGGCGCCATCGTCGACGCCTGCTGTGACGCACGGAACAAGCTTATGCCAGAGCGCCTCCGCTCGTTCTGCAGCTACCCTATACCCAACAGGCCAACTGCTAAGCTCAGCGGCATCATCCTTGTCGTCCGTGGTTCAGGCCTCAGGTGCCCCGCACCGATCCGCAGCGATATAGAATTGAGCAGACGCCATCTTTTTGCCGCCAACTGCTGTAAATATTTCTTCAGCAGCGACAAGAAGAGCAGCACCGATCCTGACAGCATCTTCCTCAGTTACCCCGGGCCGGGTGACCATCGCTGCGGCAAACTTACCGACTTCGCTGAGTGCATCAGAGTTTTCCATGGCTATACCCACCTGTCCGAGTAGCACCAGCATCCTGTATGCCAAGCCCCCGCACGCCCTCAAGCCCTTTCGCGCACAGGTCTCATCATCAGTCCTCGCTGGCGCCCGCCCGCCGTGTGGGCGCCGTCCTGCCGCGGGCCTTTGGCACCCGTCCGACCGGCGGCGCCCACACGCCGCTGCGCCGCCCCGCATCCCAGGCATAGCGCGTGTCGCCGTCCAGCAGCCCCAGATGATCGCGCAGCCGGTTGCGCCCCAGCCACGCCACCGCCGCCTCCAGCTCCGCCAGCCCCATCTCCGCACGCCCCTTGCCGAGCACGCGCTTCAGCACCGCGTTGTAGGCGTGGTAGCCGTGCCGCCGCGCGTCGTGCGCCTCCGCCGTGTCCTCCACCGCCTGCGCCGCCACCAGCTCGGCGATCCCCGCGCGCAGCCGGCGCTCCGCCTGGCTCGGAGCCTCCAGCAGCTCGCCCTGCACCGCTTCCGCCAGACCCTCCGGCCGCCCCAGCGCCAGCTCCGGCCCGGGACGCAGCATCGCGTAGCGCAACGCCAGTGCGTTGCTTTCCAGCGGCACGATGCCGCGATCCTCGCGCTCGCGCGACAGCTGCTCGGCCAGCCACAATGGCAGGTCGCCTTGCCGGCGCGCCGGACGTGGCTGCGCGCG
>JBPBQO010000034.1:0-1507 GCA_050954785.1 Janthinobacterium lividum
GCAGACTGCGCCGTGACGTACGCGGCAATACCCTCATCATCATGGCGGCTGCCTTAATTCCGATGATGGCCCTGGCGGGATCGTCGATCGACATCAGCCGATCCTATACGGTCAAGGTCCGACTGCAACAAGCGTGCGACGCGGGTGCGCTCGCGGCCCGCAAGGCGATGGACGGACCAACGTTAAGCACCGCCGCTCAAAGCGCAGGAGCGAGCCTCTTCAACTCCAATTTCACGGATGGAATGTTGCAGGCGACCAACACGATCTTTACGCCAAGCGCAACATCAGACGGTCGGAATCACTGAGGGTCCCCCGGTTTCTCATCCGGGTCGAGGGTGAGTATCCGGCGTTCATTCGGTTGCTTTGGCAGCCGCGGCAGCAGCATATTCGATCGGCGTCAGCCAGCCAAGGGATGTGTGAGGACGGCTCTCGTTATAATCCCGCCGCCAGGCGTCGATCTTGGCTCGGGCGTCTTCCAGCGATAAAAACCAATGCGTGTTGAGGCACTCGTCTCGAAGGCGGCCATTGAACGATTCTACGAACGCATTGTCCGTCGGCTTGCCCGGCCGGCTGAAGTCGAGCGTGACGCCATTCTCGTACGCCCAGCGATCAAGCGCCTTCGAGATGAACTCAGGGCCATTGTCCACCCGGATGGTCCTGGGCGCACCACGCAACAGCGTGATGCGCGTCATCGCCTCGACGACCTGCTCGCCCTTGATGCCCTGATCGACGTCGATCGCCAGCGCTTCCCGGGTGAACGCGTCCACCACCGTCAGCGCGCGCAGCCGACGTCCGTCGAACAGCGCGTCCGAGACGAAGTCCATCGACCACATCTCGTTCGCCGCCAAGGCCGCGGGTTGCCGCTCGCGGTTGGCAGCGCTGACGTTGCGCCGGGGCCGCTTGAGCCGAAGGCTCAGACCATCGTCCCGGTAAAGCCGGTAGACACGTTTGTGGTTCACGAACCATCCTTCCCTGCGCAGCAGGATGTAAATCCTGAAGTAGCCGTACCGCGTCCGCGTCGCTGCAAGATCACGGATGCGCAGCAGCAGCGGTGCCTGATCGGGCCGGTGCGACTGGTATCGAACCGACGACCGATCGACGCCCAGCGCCAGACAACTGCGCCGCTCGCTCACACCATGAGACGCCTGAACGTGCGCGACCACCTCGCGCCGCCGCCCAGGCGTCAGAGCTTTTTTGACAGAACATCCTGCAAGATATGCTTGTCGAGGCTGAGGTCCGCGACCAGCTGCTTGAGCTTGCGGTTCTCCTCCTCGAGCAGCTTCAACCGTCGCAACTCGCCCACGCCGAGCCCGCCATACACCTTCTTCCAGCGATAGAACGTCTGCTCCGAAATCCCCATACGGCGGATCACCTCCGCCACCGGCGTGCCCGTCTCCGCTTGCTTCAGCGCGAACGCAATCTGCTCGTCCGTATACTTCGACTTCTTCATATCCAGCTCCTCGCCCGCAGGCTCTAAAGGGCCGGAAAACTCTCGCTCAAACTGGAG
>JBPBQO010000035.1:0-73480 GCA_050954785.1 Janthinobacterium lividum
AGGCCCGCGCCAACGGCTACGTGCTGACCCCGTTCGGACGGCGCTGCTGGGTCCAGGGCATCGCGGACAAGAACCCGGCGCGACGCGGCTACGCCGAACGCCAGGCCAGCAACGCGCCGCTGCAGGGCGGGGCCGCCGACATCATCAAGCGCGCGATGGTGCGGTTGCCGGCGATCATGAACCGGGACGGCATCCAGGCGCGCATGCTGCTGCAGGTGCATGACGAGTTGCTGTTCGAGGCGCCGGAAGCCGAAGCGGAGGCGCTCGCTTCCATGGTCCGTACCGTGATGGAGGGTGCCGCCACCCTGACGGTGCCGCTGGTGGTCGAAACCGGGATCGGCCATAGCTGGGCGGAGGCGCATTGAGGGTCATCCGCCTCCTCATCCCGATCCTGCTGGCGGTTGTGGTGGTTGTGCAGGTGGCGGTCGGGCTCAACTGGTTCGGGCTCGGCACACCGGATCCGCGGCTCGCGACGCAACCGCTCGGCGAGGCCCAGATCGAGATCGGGGGACCGTTCACTCTCACCACGGCGGAAGACCGGACCGTTACCGACCGCACCTTCCTGGGCAAATGGGTGCTGGTCTATTTCGGCTACACCAACTGCCCCGACACCTGCCCGACCGCACTGAACGACATCGGCAATGCGCTCGACATGCTGGGCACGAAAAGCGGCGATGTCGCTCCGCTGTTCATCACCATCGACCCCGAGCACGACACGCCGGCAGTCATGGCGGCCTACACGGCGAAATTCGACAAACGCATCATCGGCCTGACCGGCACGACGAGACAGATCGAGCAGGTGAAGCAGACCTTCCATGTGTACGCCTCGCCGGCGCCGCACGACGAGCATGGAAGGATGGTCATGGACCACAGCTCGGTCATCGTGATCATGAACCCACAGGGTAAGTTTGTGGACGCGCTGAACGGGAACGCCAATCCGGAAGCCATCGCCGCCAAGCTGCGTGCGCTGGTCCATTGACACGATGATGACACGCCGTTTCCGACACTCTCTTCTTGCCGGCATGGCGCTGCTGCTCGGCGCGGCGGCCCCTCCCCCCGCCGATCAGACGCCGGCCGATGCGCCTCCATTGATCGCGCCCGGCGGGCAAACCCTCGGCAGTCCGCATCGCGGCGGCACGCTTCGTCTCACCGCGGATGCCGGCGCCGGCACGGCCGATCCGCAGGTCAACTACAACTCGGAGATGATCTCGCTCGGCGTCGTTGTCTATGACGGGCTGACCGCGTTCGCCAAACGTCCGGACGAGGCCAGCAATCATCCGGTTGCGGATCTTGCCGAGGCGATTCCAGAGCCGCAGGATGGGGGCCTCACCTATGTGTTCCATCTGCGTCCGGGCATCCGCTTTTCCGACGGACAGGACGTCGGCGTGCGCGACGTGGTCGCCTCGTTCCAGCGCATCTTCAAGGTGAACTCGCCGACCGCGGGCGGCTTCTATGGCGGCATCGTCGGCGCCGATGCATGCCTGAAGGATGGCGCGCACTGCACGCTGGCCGGCGGCGTAATCGGCAACGAGGCCGACCGCACCATCACCTTCCACCTGACCCATCCGGACGCCGAGTTCTTCGACAAGCTCTCGTTTCCGCATGCCTACGTGCTGCCGGCAAACACGCCTCCGCACGATCTGGGCAACGATGCGCCGCGTGGTACCGGCCCGTATCGCATCGTCAGCTACGATCCGAACCATGGTATGACCGCCGAACGCAACCCGTTCTTCAAGGTGTGGGCGCCCGAAGCACAGCCGGATGGTTACGCCGACCACATCGTCTACAGCTACGGCCTGACCGACGAGGCCGCGGTCACCGCCACCGAGAACGGCAACTTCGACTACATGTACGACAACGTGCCGCTCGATCGCTTCGGCGAGCTCGGCGACCGTTTCCCGGAGCAGGTGCATATCAACGACATCTTCGGCATGTTCTATTTGATCATGAACGTGAAGCTGCCGCCGTTCGATAACATCAAGGTTCGGCAGGCGGTCAACTACGCCGTCAACCGGCGCGCCATGCAGACCTTCTATGGCGGCCCGGCCGCGGGCAGCGTGCTGTGTCAGAACGTGCCGTCCGGCCTGTCCGGCCATGAACCCTACTGCCCCTACACCAAGGGTGCGGATTTCGAGCACCCCGCCACCGAGTGGAAGGCGCCGGACCTCGCACGGGCGAAACAGCTCGTCGAGGAGAGCGGCACCAAGGGCATGCATGTCACGCTGGTGGTGCCGAACCGCGCCGTCGAGATCGCCATGGGCACGACGCTTCAGAACATGCTGCGATCACTCGGCTACGATGCGGACGTGAAGGCGATCGCGTTCGCGATCCAGTTCACCTACATTCAGAACACCAACAACAAGGTGCAGATCAGCCTGTCCGACTGGTATGCGGACTATGCCGAACCGTCGGACTTCCTGACTGCGCTTTACGGCTGCCAGAACTTCCATCCCGGGTCGGATTCGTCGGTGAACATCTCGGGCTATTGCAGCAAGCCGGTCCAGGATGTGTTCGACCAGGCTGCCCTGGTCTCGGTTACCGACAAGACGGCCGGCGCCGCACTCTGGGCCAAGGCCGACCGGATGATGCTTCAGGATGCACCGGCCGCACCGCTGATCAAGATGAAAAAGATCGATCTTGTTTCGAAACGGCTTGGTAATTTCTACAATACCAATCTTTACCACATGCTGTTCTCCCAGGTCTGGGTTCAGTGAGCGTTACCGTTTCGCCCCGCCGCGTCATCCGTGTGCAGGGTCCCTGGGAAATCGCGGCTCGCGCGCTGCTGCGCATGCCGAGTGCGATTATCGCCGCCGCGGTGCTGGTGCTACTGGTCGCAGCCAGCCTCGCGGCTCCGATCTATGCGAGCCGAATTGCCCATACCGAGCCGTTCGTCTCGGATGTCGCGGCCACGGTCACGCTGCATGGCGAGGAGATTCCGGTCATGCAGCCGAACAACAACCGGCTCCATCTCGGCCTCACCCCGATCGGTCCGACCTGGCATGCGGACGCCGACCTGCTCGGCGCCGACAGCCAGGGCCGCGACGTTGCCGCGCGATTGCTGTACGGCGGCCGCAACTCGCTGCTGATCTCGAGCTGTGCCGCGATCCTGTGCATCGTCATGGCGGCGGTGGTCGGCATCTGCGCCGGGTTCTTCGGCGGCATCGTCGACATGCTGCTGTCCCGGCTGATGGACATCATGTGGGCGATCCCGGTCTATCTGTTCGCGATCTCGCTTTCGATCGTCACCGTCAGCCAGGGATTGCAGCTCGGGCCGTTCGTGATCCGGTCGGACAACCTGATCCTGCCGATCGCCATCATCGCACTGGTGTATGTGCCGTATGCCGCCCGCCCGATCCGCGGCCGCGTCATGTCGCTGCGGCAGGCCGAGTTCGTGTTGGCCGCTCGCTGCCTCGGCGTATCGCGCACACGCATCCTGGTGCGCGACATCCTGCCGAACGTCAGCACCACGCTGATCGTGCTGGCTCCGCTGGTGATGGCGCTGGCGCTGCTGGCCGAGAGCGCGCTGTCGTTCCTGTCGATCGGCGTGCAGGCACCGGCGGCAAGCTGGGGCACCATCATCGAGGACGGCCAGGGCCTGATCTACACCAGGCCGATGGTCGCGATCGCGCCCGGCCTGGCCATCGTCGTCACCGTGCTGGCGCTCAACATCCTCGGCGACGGGCTGCGCGACGCGCTCGACGTCAAGGAAACCAGCAGGCGGCGCGGCTAGATGCTGCTCGCCCTGGTCAAGCGCCTCGGCCAGACGGTGCTGGTGCTGTTCGGCATCAGCGTGCTGGTGTTCCTGGTGTTCTTCGCAACGCCGGGCTCCGATCCGTCCGCGCGCATCGCCGGCCGCAACGCCAGCCAGGAAACCCTTGCGGCCGTGCGCCACCAGTATGGTTTCGACCGTCCGCTCCCGGTCCAGTACGCCAAGCTGATGGGACGGCTGTTCATCACCCGGGACCTCACCTCGTTCGTCGATCACGGCGAGAAGGTGGTGCCGGAAGTGATGCGCGCGGCTCCCGTCACCATCTCGCTCGTCGCGGGGGCGGCGGTCATCTGGATCGTGGTCTCGATCGCGATGGGCACGATCGCCACCGCCATGCGCGGCACCCTGGTCGATCGCGGGCTGATGATGCTGGGGCTGATCGGGATCTCGATGCCGGTGTTCTGGCTCGGCGAGGTCACCAACCTGATCACCCAGAGCCGCTACCACGATACCTGGATGTTCTCCTGGGTGCCCGGCCTCGGCTACGTGCCGCTGCTCGACGACCCGCTCGGCTGGTTCCGCCACCTGATCATCCCCTGGTGCGTGCTGGCGGTGCTGTTCATCGGCATCTACGGCCGCGTGCTGCGCGCCGACCTGGTCGCCTCGTACGGCGAGGATTTCATGCGCACCGCGCGCGCAAAGGGCCTTACCGAAACCCGCGTGCTGCTGCGGCACGGGCTGCGCACGTCGCTGATCACCTTCGTGTCGTTGTTCGGGCTGGATTTCGCTCAGCTCGTCGGCGGCGGCGCATTGCTGACCGAAGTGGTGTTCGGGCTGCAGGGCGTCGGACGGCTGACCTACCAGGGGCTGATCAACCTGGACCTGCCGCTGATCATGGCGACCGTGATGTACTCGGCGATCTTCGTCGTGCTCGCCAACGCGGTGGTGGACCTGGTCTATCTCCTGCTCGACCCGAGGGTGCGTGATGGACGCTGAGTATCGTATCGGCGACCCGTTGCTCGAGGTGCGCGACCTCACCATCACCCTGCCGGCGGGACGCGGAAAAACCGTGCGGATCATCGAGAACATCTCGTTCGCTTTAGGCGCGCGCGAAATCATGGGAATGGTCGGCGAGTCCGGCTCGGGCAAGAGCATGACCGCCCTGGCGATCATGGGCCTGATCGATGCGCCCGGCGCGCTGATCACCGGCTCGGCACGCTTCCGTGGCCGCGAGCTGATCGGGCTCGGACGGCGCGAGATGCGGGCCCTGCGCGGGGCCGAGATCGCGATGATCTTCCAGGACCCGATGACGGCCCTCACCCCGGTCTACACGATCGGCTGGCAGATCGACGAGCAGCTCCGTGCCCACAAGCGCCTCAGCCGTACCGGCGCCCGTGCACGCACCGTCGAACTGCTGGGCGACATGGGCGTGCCCGATCCGGAACGGGCCGCCGACCGCTACCCGCACCAGCTCTCGGGCGGCCTGCGCCAGCGGGCGATGATCGCCATGGCGCTGTCCTGCAACCCATCGCTGCTGATCGCCGACGAGCCCACCACCGCGCTCGACGTCACCGTACAGGCGCAGATCCTCGACCTGCTGCGACGGCTGCGCAGCGATTTCGGCTCGTCGATACTTCTGATCACCCATGACATGGGCGTGGTGGCGGAAACCTGCGACCGCACCATGGTCCTGTATGCCGGCAACGTCGCCGAACGCGGACCCACCGGCGCATTGTTCACCCGGCCCGGCCATCCCTATACCGCCGGCCTGCTCGACAGCATCCCGCCGCTGCATGGCGAACGACCGAGGCGCCTGCCCTCGATCCTGGGCGCACCACCGAACCCGGCGCAGCGGCCGGAGGGTTGCCCGTTTCTGCCCCGCTGCGATCATGGCCACGCGGCCTGCGAGACGCGCCCGGCACTACTCCCGTTCGGGGAACAGGACGTGGCCTGCGTGCTGCCGCTGGAAGGCCGGCCGCTGCCGCCGCGGATCCAGCCGGCGTTCGCGCCGACGGTGTTCCCGGCATGAACGCGATGGCGCCGCTGATCGAAACGAAGCACCTGTCGAAGCATTACCGGGTCGGCAGCGCATTGCACGGCAAACAGACCTTGCGGGCGGTGGACGACGTCTCTCTCGCGGTCCGGCCGGGCGAGACGCTCGGGCTGGTCGGCGAGTCCGGCTGCGGCAAGTCCACCCTCGGCCGCTGCCTGCTGCGCCTCACCGACATCACCGACGGCGCGATCGAATTCGAGGGACGCGACATCACGCGCGCCCGCGAGACCACGCTCCGACCGATGCGGCCGCGCATGCAGATGGTGTTCCAGGACAGCTATGCATCGCTGAACCCGCGCCGTCGTGTCGGCGACCTGATCGCCGAGCCGTTGCGCGTGCATCGCGGCCCGAACGGAAGGCGCACCCGATCCGACATAAGCGACCGGCTGCATGAGCTGACCAGTTTGGTTGGGCTTCCAGAGTCGGCGCTCGAACGCTATCCGCACGAGTTTTCCGGCGGCCAGCGTCAGCGCATCAACATCGCCCGTGCCCTCGCGCTGTCGCCGCGACTGGTGGTGGCCGACGAGCCGGTGTCGGCGCTGGATGTCTCGATCCAGGCGCAGATCGTCAACCTGTTCATGGATCTGCAGGACCAGCTCGGCCTGACCTACGTGTTCATTGCGCACGACCTCAGCGTGGTGCGCCAGATTGCGACGCGGGTGGCCGTCATGTATCTCGGCTCGGTGGTCGAACTCGGCGATGCCGACACCGTGCTGCACAGTCCGGCGCATCCCTATACCGCGGCGCTGATCTCCGCCGTCCCGGAGCCGGTGGTGGGACTGGCATCACGACGCACGCTGCTGACCGGCGATGTGCCGAGCCCGATCTCGCCGCCGCCCGGCTGCCGGTTCCATACACGCTGCCCGATCGCGCAGCCGCGCTGCCGAGCCGAAGTGCCGGCGTTGCGCGATGTGGGCGACGGTCGCCAGGCCGCCTGCCATTTTCCGCTGAACTGAACCTGCCGGATCGACCGGTTGCCGGTGTCTTTGTGACATGGGCGCTGCCGGTCGTTGCCGGGTCCGGGCGTAGCCGCTGCTATACCGGCAGGGCGGGTTTGGTTGCCGCCGGATCGGTGATGCTGGACCGCCCGGTCTCGACATGCCCGGCGAGCCGCGTCTCGGTTCCGGCATGACCATCGGGCAGCAGGCTCAGATCATACCAGTGGCCATTTTCCGCGAGCTTCGTGACATCGGGAACTTCCTGACCGGCGGCAAGCGATAGCACCCGCTCCGGCCTTCCATAGGCGTTGTCGCGGAGTGTGAGCCGTATCGGCAACGGAGTGTCGTTGCGGACCGTCAGCACCAGCGTCCCATGCACCCCATCCTGACGCGCCGTTACGGATACCGGCATCGGCTGGTCGCGTTGAAACCGACGCAGGAAGCCGTTCGGGCCCGTCACCGAAAGCAGATGCGGCCCATCGCCATCGAGCGTCCAGCTATCGCGCAGGGTGGCACCGGAGCCGACCGTGTAGCGTCGCGGTGTCTCGTCCGTGCCCTCGCGGTAGACATAGAAACATGCCGCCGCCTTGCCGTGGCTGGTAAATTCGAGCGTGAGATGTCCGGCCGGTCCTGCGATCTCGTCGACTGAAAGGTCGTAGGGCAAAGGCCGCGCCGGCCGGGTGCCCGGTTCCTGCATTCCGATATCGGCCGCCGCACTTCGCACCGGCACACCGGGACTGGGCAGGCGGCAGCTCGCATCGACCTTGGCCATCATGTCACGCGTGTCGGGCAGCTCGGCACTGCCATGCCGCGGTCGGCTGAAATCGAAGGCCGAGGTCAGGTCGCCGCAGATCGCCCGCCGCCACGGGGTCAGGTTCGGTTCGTGCACGCCGAAACGCTGCTCGATGAAGCGGATGACCGAGGTATGGTCGAACACTTCCGAGCAGACGAACCCGCCTTTGCTCCACGGCGAGATGGCGATCATGCCGACGCGCGGACCCAGCCCGTACGGCAGGTCGTCCGGCGGAAACTTGCCCATGTCGGCTGGCGTCGATCGAGTGTGGATTTCGCCCTCCGTCGACACGGTGCTCAACCCGGGAAGCACCTTCGTCGGCGGCTGCGGCGGCGGCATGTGGTCGAAATAGCCGTCATTCTCGTCGTACATCACCAGCAGGACGGTCTTGCTCCAGACCGCCGGGTCCGCTGTCAGCGCGTCCAGCACCCGGGCCATGTAGGCGGCGCCGTAGCCGGGGGTCCAGCGCGGATGCTCGGAGAACGCACCCGGCGGCAGCAACCACGACACCTGCGGCAACCGGCCGCCGACCACATCCTGGCGCAGATCGTCCAGTGTCCGCTTGGACATGCCGCGACGGTGCAGTTCCGAGCCTTCGGGGGCGTCCACGAACTGCCGGAAGTTGGCCAGCACATTGGTGCCGAAATTGCCTTCCAGATGGTCGGTGACCGACAGGCCCTGCTGGTACACCTGCCAGGTGATGCCGGCGTCCTGCAGCCGCTCCGGAAAGGTGGTCCAGGTGAACGGCGCGGGAACGTTTTTGTAGAAAGCGCGGTCCACCCAGTCGACATTATCCAGCAATGGGCCACCGCCGGTGCCGGCGGGATCATTGGTGCCGGTCATCAGATAAAACCGGTTCGGATGCGTCTGATTGGGCGTGGAACAGAAATAATGGTCGCAGATGGTGAAGGCATCGGCGAGCGCGTAATGGTACGGAATATCCTCCCGCGTGTAGTAGCCCATCGTCATGTCGGTCTTGTTCGCCGGCCATTGATCGTTGCGGCCGGCATTGATCGCGGCGTGGGTCGGGTGCCAGCTATGATCCAGGTCGAGCACGCATTCGGCGCTGGTGAACTGGGTCTGCAGCCGGAATGGCATCACCAGCCCCTGCGCCGGATCGTTGCGGGCCTGTGCCCAGACCGGCATCCCGTTCGCTCGCAGTACCGGGTGACGGTCGTTGACGCCACGCACCCCACTCAGATGACCGAAATAATGATCGAACGAGCGGTTCTCCTGCATCAGCACGACGATGTGCTCGACGTCCTGAAGCGATCCGGTGCGCCTGTTCGCGGGAAGCGCCAGTGCCCGCTGGATCGAGGCGGGGATCAACCCGGCGCCGGCGGCGACCGCACCCAGCTTGAGAAGATCGCGACGGGTGGGCCGGGGCATAGGCAGACATCCTGATGTGCAGTTTTCTGATGTCGGTCTAGCATGCCGATCGATGTCGGACACGGATCTGGATCCCGGACGTCGGCAATTTCGATGATCCTGTCCAGGTCTTCATCAACTGTTCATGGAGTATGTCGAGTTTTCGCTGGGAGCGGAGCTGAAATGACGGCATTGCACCGCTCACCGCGGTCCACACCGGCACGCTTTATCATCACGTCGCAAAATCCCAAAGGTACACCGGGCTACGTGTTCGTGCGCGGCTTCCTGGCACTAAACGGCTGCAGCCTGACAAGTCGGTCGCACGCATCGTTACGGTCCCGTTCTGCGGACTTCCGGCACCGGATCGACGTCGAGACCGGCGTTGGCATACAGCGCATCCGCTTTGACCCGTATGCTTCGCGCGCATCTCGGATTGCGATGTGAACCTCAGCATGGCGACGGCGTGCCTGCACGACGTGGTGATCGTCGCGATCCACCGACAGAAGCCAACAATCATCATCATGCGTAATGGTCGGGACTCACAGAAGTCGCTGGCGGGTCCAGGGCGCAAGCTGATCATGACCAGCCCGAAGGAGACGGACGATGATGACTGGATCTTCCTCTTCACCGACAGCCCGATCCGCCGCTATATGGGAACAGCAGTGCGTTTGTGCGCGATTCGAGCGAATCGCCACGAGGCCACGACGACGCACGCCATGAGCGGCGGCTGCACAGGCTTTGGGTGAAGGCGCCGCGCGTCGGCGATCAATCGACATGACACAGCACGCTCCGATCGCTGCCGACACGCTGATCACCGGGGCCACCATCGTCACCATGGATGCCGGCCGCCGGGTCATTGTCGATGGCGCGCTGGCGATCGGCGGCGATCGGATCGTTGCGGTCGGCGCACGCGAGACGGTCGAGGCGGCCGTCGTGGCACGTGAGCACGTGGACGGGCGCCGGTTCGTGATGACGCCCGGCTTCATCAACGGCCATATCCACGTCACCGAAACCCTGCTCAAGAATCTGCTGCCGGAAAACCTGGATTTCGACGAGGCGATCTGGCGGTGGATCGTGCCGATGTATCGAAGTCATTCGGCCGGCGAGCAGCGCATCGCGGCACAGCTTGCGGCCCTGGGCATGCTTCGCAGCGGCACCACCTGCTTTCTGGAAGCGGGCACGATCCTGGATCTCGACGAGGTGGTGGACGCACTGGCGGCAACCGGAATTCGCGGTCGTGTCGGACGCTGGACCCAGGATCGTGCGTTCGATTCGGTACAGGACCAGACCCGGCTCACCGACGAGGCGATCGCCGGTCTCGAGGCGGAGCTGGACCGCCATCCTGGAACCGACGGCCGCCTGATCTCGGCATGGCCGGTGCTGGTCGGCCACAACACCTGCACCGACGCCTTGTGGCAGGCGGCGAAATCGCTCGCCGATGCGCACGCGGCCGGGGTATCGGCGCATATGAGTCCGGTCGAGGGCGACACGGACTGGTTCATGGCCGCAACCGGACGGCGTCCGATCGAGCATCTGCACACGCTCGGGGTCCTTGGCTCGAACGTCAGCCTGACCCACGCGGTGCATGTCGGCGGGAACGAGATCGAGCTGCTGGCACAAACCGGCACCAACGTGATCCATTGTCCGCTGGCGGCGCTCAAGGGCGGTTACGGTGCCACCACGATCGGGCAGTTTCCAGAAATGGCGGCGGCCGGGGTCAACCTGCTGCTGGGCACCGACGGCGCCGACCAGGCCGATCTGATGCGTGCAATCCATCTGGTAGCCGGCCTGTTCAAGGATGCACGCCGCGACCGGGGCATTTTCCCGGCCGCCGATGCGCTGGTCATGGCGACCAACAACGGCGCCCGGGCGCTCGGGCTCGACAACCAGATCGGGTCGCTGGACGTCGGGCGCAAGGCGGACCTGGTGCTGCACGACACCGATCGGCCGGAATGGCGACCGCTGCACGATCCGGTCCGGCAACTGGTCTGGTCGGCGGACGGGCGCGGGGTGCACAGCGTGTGGATCGATGGACGGCGGGTGATCGAGAATTACCGCTGCACCACCATCGACGAAGAACGACTTTATGCCGAAGCGCAACAGGCGGCGGACGCGATCGCCGGACGGTTCGATATCGGTGCGGCCTGATCCACTCAGGACAGGGCCGGAACCCGCCGCGTCGATCGACGTGAGTTCAGCCGGCAGGCCGGTATGACAAGTGCCACGAACAGGATTCCGTAAAACAACAGTATCGGGCTGAATGTTCCGGCATGGTCCGCAATGATGCCGGCCGCCAGAGGACCGGCGGCGGCAAGCGTCGAGACGAGCCACGCGATCGACAGCAGCTCCGAACCGACCCTGCGCCCGAAAACCTGAAGCAGCACGACATTGGATGCCACATAGGTCAAACCGCAGCCGAGCCCGTCGAGCGTCGCCGCTCCGTATTGCAACGGCGGAGTGGTGGAACCGATCAGGGCCAGGCTGCCGATGCCCTGTAGCAGGAGGCCGCCAGCCAACAGGCGGGCCGGTGCGATCCGCTCGCTCAGACCGCCGGCGACGCCACGGGTGAGTGCATCGACCAGCGCCAGCGTACTCAACACGAACGGCACGACCGCCGGGCTGGTTCCGAACGCGGCCAGGAACGGCATGGCGATGCTGTCGATCGTGGTGATCGCCGTCATGGTCATGGTCAATGAAGCCGCGACCAGCAGGAACGCCGGTGTGGCGACCGCCTGGAACAGCGTCCGGGCGCCTGCGCTGGATGTCTCGACGCGATCGTCCAGGGCCGCGGCGGCGTCGCGGATCGTCAGCAGGCAGAACAGTGCGAGCCCCAACGCTGCGACCGCCAGCACACGCCAGAGCGCGCGCCACCCGCCACAGGCCTCGATCAGCAGGTTCACCAGGGGTGGTCCGACCGTGCTGCCGAGAGCGCCGGACATCATGTAGAGACCGATGGCCCGGGCGGGCCGGTTCGGGAACCAGTTCGAGAGCAGAAAGATCGCTGCGATGTTGCCTGCGAAGGCGTATCCCAGGCCGACCAGCAGCATCGCCCCATAGAAGCTCGCGAGGCTGGTTCCGACCGACGCGAAGCCGAATCCTGCAGCCAGGAACAGGCCACCGAGGCCGAGTGTAACCCGGCCGCCGGCGCGCAACACCACCAGCATGGGCAGCGGACTCGCGAGCCCGCACGCCAGTCCCAGCGCGGTAAAGCTGAAACCCGCCGCCGTCTGCGACCAATGCAGATCGGCGGTCATCGCATACAGGGCGACGCCCAACGACGTGAACGTCGTCGCATTGACGAAGAAGAACGAGGCGGACAGTGCTGCGAACACCAACCCGCCACGAAACCGGACGGCTATTTTCAGAACGTGAAGCCGACCTGGCCTACCACCTGGAACGGCGCGATGTATTGCTCGCTGGTCTGGCCGGTGCCGTACGGATCGGTGTAGCGCGAATTCACGCCGTTGCGGCTGCCGATGTTGGTGAAGTTCAACGAGGTGTTCCAGCGCGACGCATCGGGCTTGTACTGGAAGCCGATATTGACGATGCCGTAGCCGGGGGTGTCGTCGAGATAGCCATCATGGAAGACGCGCGAATAGTAGAAGCCGCGATACACGAACTCGGCGCGTGTCGTCAGCTTTCCGCGCCACACGTCGGCTGTGTATTCGGCACTGACGGCAGCCTGAATGGCCGGCATCTGCGGCGGGCGGTTGCCCGACACGTTCTGCGCATTGGCTTCCACCGCGGCCCAGCAAGCCGGATTGTAATACTGGCCGCCATAGGCGCAGGCCGGGCTGGTGGCGTAGGTATGGTTGGCGGAGATCGTGTCGATCGCCTTGTAGCTTCCCATGATCTTGCCGTTCTCGAGCGTCAACTGGCCGTTGAAACGCAGCCGGTCGCCGAGGGTGAGATAGGATGCTTCCGTTTCCGCGCCCCAGATGTGAACGTCCGGGATGTTGGCAATGCCGTAGGCGAACGGGAACGGATCGCTTTCCAGATACTGCATGTTTCGGTAGTCGTAATAGAATGCGGAAACGTTCAGCCGCAAATGATTGTTCAGGAAGGTGTTCTTGGAACCGATCTCGAACGCGGTGACGCCTTCCGGTACGAAGGTGTTTCCGACCACCTTCGAGTTTGGGTTGCCGTTGACGCCACCCGGCTTGTAGGCTTCGGTCAGGCTTGCATAAAGCATGTGGTGCGCGGCCAGATCGTATTCGACACCGAGCTTTCCTGTCGGCCGGCCAACCGAATATTGGGTCGAACTGGAGCTGATCCCGAACGCCGCGAAATTCTTGTTGAATTCGTTGTAGTTGTCGTGGTTGTAGCGCCCGCCAGCAGTCAGGCGCAGCCGGTCGTTAACGTGAAAGGTCGCCTGTGCGTAGGGCGAATAGGAAATGCGGTTCACCGTCGTGATGTTGCCGTAGGACAGGTTGCCGGGAGGATTGGTCTGGATATCAGGGCCGATCGTCAGATCCGGGTTTGCGTCGGTTCCACCGAATTCGGCGACGAACTGGTTGCTGCGCTGCTTCATCGCGAACACGCCGACGATCCAGTCGAGCCTGCTGCCGGGCTTGGATTCGAGATCGAGTTCCTCGGTATAGCTCTGCATGTCCGTGTTCCAAGCCGCGACATCGTCATAGAAGCCGATCACCGCGGTCGACAGACGAGTGCCGTCCTCCTGCTGCGAATGGGACAGGTTCTGGTAGCCGGACACGGATTTCAGGGTGCCGAACGGAAGGTCCCAGGCTAGGTTGAGATGATACAGTTCGGTACGAAGCTTGAACTTCGACGGATAGTCCTGTGTCACTTCGCGCTTGTCGGGATTGGGATCGAGCACGTTCTTCTGCTCCGCACCGTTCTGGTCGGCGCTATAGACCTGGGCTGTCAGTGTTGCGCTGAAATTATCGGTGGGCTTCCACAGCACGGCCGCCTTGCCGCTGATGTCGTGCTGCTCGTCGAGCTCGAAGCCGTGATCGCCGGCGATCGCGGTAGCCTCGCCGAACCCATCATGATCCGCTTTCTGGAACGACAGCCTGACCGCCACCGTCGGCGCGATCGGAATATTTACCGCGGCCCGTTCCTGAAACAGATTGTAATTACCCGCGCTGAAGTCGGCATGGCCGCTATAGAGGCCGAGCACCGGCTGCTTGCTGACCAGGCTGATGACGCCGCCTGTCGAGCTCTGCCCGTACACCGACCCCTGAGGCCCGCGCAGCACCTCGAGCTGGTCCAGATCGAAGAAGGCCTGGTTCAGCGCGATGGTGTTGGCGATATAGACGCCGTCTTCCATCAGCGAGACGCCGGGAACCGTGGTGAGCGCGTTTTCCGGCGTCTGCGAACCGATGCCCCGAATGGTCACGATGTTCTCGAAGCCGGAGCTCTTGGTGAAGGTGGTGCCCGGGATCAGGCCGTTCAGCCCGGCAACGCTGGTGATGTTGTCCTTGTCGAGTGCGGCCGAAGTCAGCGCGGTGACGGCGGCTGGCGTTTTCTGCAGGTTGGTCACCCGTTTGAGCGAGCGGACCACCACCTGCTCGACGCTGCCCGTACCGGCTGCATCCTGGTCGGCGGAGGAGATGCGCGATCCCGTTTTCGTGCCGGCGGCGACGTTCGGGGTCACGCCGGGCACAGGAGAAGCAACGGTCTGAGCAAACGCATGCGTCGTCGTCATCAGCAACGTCGCAAGAAGGCTCGGTACGGCAAAGCCGGCGGATGGACGATGCATCTGTCGGCGCATGATGAACTCCTTAGGCGGAACGAGGTTTTGTATCGCGACCGTGTCCATCATGCTTAGACGATGGATCGCATTCAGAACTATTGCTGAATGACGCCATCGCTTGACTACACGGCAGAAGCGGAAACGAATTGCCGCGATTATGATCAGTCTCTGCCGGCAAAGCCCGAAAACTGCGCAAATTCGCGACGTTCTCCGTCCAGATCATTCATCCTCGTCCGACGCGATCGGTGCGATGTCGTCCGCCCGCTGCGCATTGCGCCAGGCCCGCGGGGTCGTTGCGAATTGTTCGCGGAAGGCGCGACTGAAATGTGCGGCGTCGTTGAAGCCCCAGCGAAAGCAGATTTCAGAGATCGACAGATGCGCCTGCAAAGGGCTGCCGAGATCCGCGCGCGCCCGCTCCAGCCGGCGGCTGCGCAGATACTGGCCGAAGCTCTGGTCGCCGAGCTCGAACAGCTTCTGCATATTGCGCGGTGAAATTCCCTGCTGCTTGGCGACCTTGGTCAGGCTCAGCTCCGGATCGCCGAGCTCCGCCTCGATGGTCTGGCAGATCCGGTGGAACAGCGCGATGCGCACGCTGGAGGCGGCACGCACCGGATTGGACGCGACGTCGCTCAGTACCGCGCCGATCAGGAACTCCGAGATCGACAGCTCGATCGGCCGAAGCTGCGCCGGGCTGAGGTCGTCGAGTGTCTCGGCAAGGGCCCCCAGCATGCCGGCGAATATCTGCTTGATGCCGCTGGTCCGCGGCAGCACACCCACCCGGACCGGTGCCGGGCCGAGCAGGCGCGGATGCAGCGCCAGCCGTGGCAGACGCACGTAGAGAAGCGAAAAGTCGGTTGGCAGCACGAGGGTGCTGTTGGTCGCGACCGGGCCATAGGCGATGTCGCCGGCCTGCATCGGGATGGTCCGTTCGTCGGCGCTGAGGGTGCCGTCTCCCTTCAGGAGTTGGGTCAGCCAGATCCCGTCCGGCTGCCTGATATAACGCCCCGAGATCTCCTGTGCGGCGGCATCGATGCGGGCCATCTCGATGCCGAGCGGCGAGACCAGGCAGGTGACCCGTCCGAAGAAATCTGCAGGCGCCATCAGTGGCCGCGAGGATGGCAGGGACAGCCTGGTCAGGACATCCTGCCACAAGTGAAACGTTTCGGCGGGGTCGCGTGCATTCACATGCTGCGCGACGTCGAACTTCCATGCTTTCATGATTGATAAAGCAGCCTGACCTGACGAATGGGGCACAGGACATACGGAGCAAGAATCATGCAGAACAATCTATCCGTGGTGGCCCAGGCCGATGAATAGCATGACAGCCGGTACCGCGCCGACGCTGCATGTGCTGCCACCGGCAATCATGGCGGACGCCATTTCGCCCGCGCGGACGTTGCTGCTGGTGATCGACATCCAGGTCGATTTCGCCTCCCCCGAGGGAGCGATGGCGGGGTATGGGCTCGACCTGTCCAGCACGCACATCGCGATGAAGCGGATCGCGGTGCTGATCGCGGCGGCGCGGGCGGCCAGGGTCATGGTCGGTTTCGCACGCGTGGTCACCCGGCCCGAGACCGACAGCCGGGCGTTGCGCCTGTTCCATGAGCGAACCGGGCTGGGCCCGGACGCCGTGGCGATCTGCCGCGCCGGCACGATCGGCGCCGGTTATTACGAGTTGCGGCCGCTTCCGGGCGACCTCGAGATCGCCAAGCCGCTCTATTCCTGCTTCGTCGGTACCGACTTCGCGGACAGGCTCGCGGAGCACGGGATCGATACGCTGGTGGTGACCGGCATGACCACGGAATGCTGCGTCGACAGCACGGTGCGGGACGCGTTCCACCGCGACATCAACGTGTTCGTGGTGGCCGACGCCTGCGCCGCCTACGACGTCGCCGAGCACGAGGCGTCGCTGTGTGCCCTGGGCAAGAATTGTGCGGTGCTGGTCCAGAGTTCTACTGTGCTTGCAGGCTGGCAACCGAACGCCTGATCCTGACCAGTCTCTGCCTGCTTGGCAGGCAGACAGGAACCGGGCGCCGGTTCTGGTCAATCGATCGGCGCGCTGGTGCAAGTGCGAACGACGGACCGCGTGAGATGTTCGTTCACGCTGAGCAGTGCCTGAATCGTTTCGATCCGGCGTGTCCCGACTTCGTGTGACCAGACTTCCGATGTGACCCGACTTCCAACGTAACTGAACAGGGAACATGCCGCATGCAACGTCGCTGGATAGTCCTCGCCGCACTTGCGCTGGTGTTCTTCTTCGTTACTGCGACGACATTCACGTCGCTTGCCGTCGTGCTGTTCACCATGTCCGCGCAGTTGCACTGGTCGATGGCGGAAGCCGGGTTCAGCTTCTCCCTGCTCGGCCTGGCCTGCGGCCTTAGCAGCCCGCTCCCGGCGATCGCGATCCGCCTGATCGGTGCCCGCTGGACCGCGACCGGCGGCTGCCTTCTGCTGGCCCTGGGCTTCCTGATCGCGTCGGTTTCGCATGGGATCGGCGAGTTCTTCGTCGCCATCGTCCTGATGGGCACCGCCTTCAGCCTGGTGGCGCCGGTGCCCGGCATGTTCCTGTTGCCGCGCTGGTTTCCCGACCATGCGCCGCGCATCGTGGGCGTGTATTTCATGGGCGGATCGGCCGGCGGCGTGCTGGGGCCGGTGCTGGTCAATGCCAGTGTTTCCCTGACCCATAACTGGCGCCTGCACTGGGCGCTGATGGCCGGCGCCTCGGTGGTGCTGGCACTGGTCTGCGCCGCCCTGATCCGCGACCGCAGCGAAAGTGCCGTGGTCGCCGATACGGCACGGGTGCATGGAGCCGCCGTGCCCGGCTGGACGACGCGCAGCGCCATGATGAGCCAGCCGTTCCTGGTGACCGCGTTCGCCATGGTCGTGGTGCAGACGGCGCTGACCGTGGTCAACAGCTCGATGATCGCACACATGCACCTGCTCGGCGCCTCGACCTCCTACGGCGCCATGGGCATCGGACTGGTGGCGCTGACCGGCACGCTCGCCAAGGGTGCCGCCGGCGCACTGACCGAGCGGGTGCATCCACTGCACATGATGCTGGTCAGCCTGGTGCTGGGGGGTGCCGCCTTCGCCTTGTTCGGGCTTTCACGGTCGATCCAGATCAACTTCCTTGCCGCCGCCCTGTTCGGAGTCGGCTGGGGCACGGCGTGGCTGAGCGCGCACCTGCTGCTGCTCAGGCGGTTCGGCCGGGTGGTGACGCCCGACCTGGTCGCGCTGGCCACCACCATCACCACCGTCGCGGTGATCGGGCCATTCGCGGCAGGCATCGTCGCGGACCGCACCGGCAGCTTCGCGCCGATCTTCCTGGTGGTCAGCGCCCTGTTCCTGGTCGCTCTGATCCCTGCCCTGCTGCTGCGCCGGGAACCCGGCATGACCCTGCACCCACGCGTACCGGCCGTCGTGCCGGTCGTTCGCTGACATCGACGGAACCCGAGTGCCATGAACATCCCACAGCCGACCCGGTTCGGATTGCCTTCCGACACGGGAGCCAAGGATTTCGGCCTGTTCATGCCGGTCGCCAATGGCGGATGGATCCTGTCCTCCACCACGCCGGTCATCGACGGATCGTATGAGTATAATCGCAAGGCCGCCCTGCTGGCCGAGGAAATCGGCCTCGACTTCATCATGTCGATGGCGAAGTTTCGTGGCTACGGCGGCAAGACCGACCACTGGCGCACGTCCCTCGACAGCATGGTGCTGATGTCGGCACTTGCTGCCCAGACGAGCCGGGTGAAAATCTGGACCACCTTCCACACGCTGCTGCAGAACCCTGCCGTCGCCGCCAAGATGATCGCGACGCTGGACCAGGTGAGCCACGGCCGCGCCGGGCTCAACGTGGTTCCCGGCGCCTTCAAAGGCGAGTTCGCGCAGATGGGGGCCTGGCCCGAGAACGTGAACCACGACGACCGCTACGAGCTCGCCAGCGAATGGCTGCGGGCGATCAAGAGCCTGTGGACCCAGCCTTCGACGACGCAGAAGGGCCGCTTCTTCAATCTCGAGGATTGTCACTCCGATCCGAAACCGGTGCAGTCGCCACGGCCGTTCATCGTCGCCGCCGGCATGTCGGAGCGCGGCATGCGGTTCGCGATCGAGGAAACCGATGCGATCTTCATCGGTGGCCGCGACGATGACGAACTTCGCAACACCAGCCTGCGCGCCAAGGAGATGGCCCGCGAGGCCGGCCGCCGGCTACGCACCTACGCAATGCTGATCCTGGTGATCGAGGATACGGACGCGGAAGCGGACGCGACCATCGCGCGGTTCAGGGAAGGCTTCGACGAGGAGGCGTTCTACGGAATGATGCGCTCCTACGGCATGATCGACGCCGAGATCGGTCGGGAGAACGCGTTCACCGCACGGGCCCGCACCGGCATCACCGCGCCGCATGCCGCTGGCAGCCCGGAAACCATCACGCGCCGGATGACCGATCTGATCGAGCATTGCGACCTCGACGGCATGATGCTGATCTTTCCGGACTACATGGAGGGGCTTGCCCGCTTCGGCGCGAACATCCTGCCGGCACTGCATGCCCGGTTCGCCACATGACCGAGGCCTCCATGCGGGCACTCCTGCAGCGTATCGACGACGCGCTGGATCCGGCCGAATTGCAGGCGCTGGTGCTGGAGCTGTCCGACATCCCGTCCGGGCAGGGCCAGGAAGCGGAGTCCGGCGAGTACGTATATCGCTGGATGCAGCATGAGGGATTCCGGCCGCGCAAAGTGGCGGCCGTTCCGCATCGCTTCAGCGTGGTCGGCAGCTATGGCGGCTTCGGCCGGGCCGGACTGGCGCGCGACCTGCTGTTCAGCTCGCATCTCGACACCGAGGGGCCGCTCGACGACCACACCGATTTCTGGCGGCTGGCGCCCGACACGCCGCCGCCTGAGCCGAACCGGATCGAGGACGGCACCTTCATCGGCGCCGCCATCGCCAACGATCGCGGGCCGATGAGCTGCTTCCTGATGGCGGCGAAGGCATTGAAGCGGGCCGATATCCGCCTGGCCGGAACGATGCTGCTGACCGCCTGCCCGGGCGAGATCGGGCCGGACCCGATCGACGAGATCGAAGGCGTCGCCAACTCCGGCAAGGATGTCGGCGCGCTGTATATGCTCCACCATGGCGGCGTGGCACCCGACTACATGATCGCCGCCGAAGGCACCGATTTCGCCTTCACCTCGGTCGGCGGCGGCTACGTGACATTCCGGATCCGGCTGTTCGGCGCCGAGGCCTACACCCCGATCCTGGACAGTCCGGCCGACCCGCGTGCCCATCCGAACCCGATCTATCATCTGGGCGATGCGATCGCGGCGCTGAACAACTGGGGCCGTGCCTACGAGCACGTGCATCGCTACGAGAACGAGGGCGGAACCGCCATTCCCAAGGTGCAGATCGGCGCCGTTCGTGGCGGCGTGCCGCATGCGATGGGCGGCGGCACCGCGGTGTGCGCGCTCTATCTCGAAGTGCTGCTGACGCCGGCGAGCCGGGTGCAGGACGTGCGTCGCGAGGTGGCCGGCGCCCTCGAGAATGCCGGCTTCAGCGGGTTCGAGCTGCAGCCGGTGGCGATCCGCCATGGCTACGCCGCCGACCCGAACGAGGTGGCGCCGCTCAGGCAGGCGCTGACTGGCGCATTGGCCGCGGTGCGTGACGGGCAGGCGATGCCCAATGCGCACTCGGTCTATTCGTCGATGTGGCGCGACCACAACGTCTTCAACATGAACCGCGTGCCGTCGGCGACCATGGGACCGCCGCGTCACCGCCCTACGCTCCGCGACCTGGTCGACTGCACGCGGCTCTATGCGCTGACGGCGATCACGATCTGCGGTCTGGCCAATCCGGAGGAGACCATTCGATGAACATGACGATGACGACCGCCAAGCCGGACACCATCATGGTCCGGCCGATGACCCGCCGGATCGGCGCGGAAATCCACGGCGTCGACCTGTCGCAGCCTCTGACGCCGGCGCAGTTCGCGGTGATCGACGAGGCGTTGATGCGTCACCAGGTGATCTTCTTCCGCGACCAGACGCTGAGCCATGACGATCACAAGCGGTTCGGACGCATGTTCGGTCCGCTGGCGATCCATTCCGGCGTGGCCGGGCTGCCGGACCATCGCGAAGTGGTTGCGATCCATGCCGACGCCAACTCGACCTATGTTGCCGGCGAAACCTGGCACACCGACCTGAGCTGCGATGCCGAACCGCCGATGGGCAGCATCCTGTATATGCATGTCGTGCCGGAGAATGGCGGCGACACGATGTTCGCCAGCATGTACGCCGCCTATGACGCCCTGTCGGACCGAATGAAAACCTACCTCGAGGGGCTGACCGCGACGCATGACGCAGAGCATGTGTATCGGCCATTCACCAACGATCCGGCCAAGCGCTTTCCGTGCAACAGCCATCCGGTGGTGCGAACCCATCCGGTGACGAAACTCAAGTGCCTGTACGTGAATTCGTCATACGTGACGAAAATCGACCAGCTCCCGAAACCGGAAAGCGATGCCATCCTGCATTTCCTTTACGTGCATTGCATGAACCCGAACTTCCAGGTCCGGTTCAAGTGGGAACCGGGATCGATCGCGTTCTGGGATAATCGTTGCACGCAGCATCAGGCGGTGTGGGATTATTTCCCGGATCTCCGCTCCGGATACCGGGTGACCGTTGCCGGGGAAAAGCCCGTCTGAAGCCGGACAACGCAAAAGTTCGGGCGCCGACAGGCAAGAGTCGGCTTCTGCTTGCGACTAAGATCGGGCCATCGAAGGAGATAACGTCGATGAGCGTAAGCAGAGTAAAACCGGTGCTGGACGACGCCTTCTTCGCGAGCCTCGAAAGCTCGGTCATCCCCACCGAGCAGGCCGAGAGCCTGCCGCCGCTGTGCTACACCGATGCCTCGTTCTACGAGTTCGAGAAATCGGCGGTGTTCGACCACGAATGGCTCTGTGTCGGCCGTTCCTCCTGGGTTGCCGAAATCGGCGAGTATTTCACCACCACCATCGTCGGTGAGCCGATCATCGTGGTGCGTGACAAGGAAGGCACGCTCCGGGCAATGTCGAGCGTCTGTCAGCATCGCGCGATGCTGGTTGCCGAAGGCCATGGCCAGCGTCGCGCCTTCGTGTGTCCGTATCACCACTGGACCTACGCACTCGACGGAAAGCTGATCGGCGCGCCAGCAATGGACAAATCCTGCAACTTCGACAAGGCCGGAAGTGGGCTACCGAACTTCCTGGTCGAAGTCTGGGAAGGCTTTGTCTTCATCAATTTCGACGCCGATGCGGCGCCGCTCGGACCCCGCCTGCAATCGGTATCCGACGTCATCGCCGGCTACGCTCTGGACGAGGCCGAAGGCGAACGGCCCGGCGAGCCCTCGCGCTTTGCCTGGAACTGGAAGGTGATGTTCGAGAACAACAACGACGGCTACCACGCCAACAAGCTGCATCAAGGCGCGTTGCACGATTTCGTGCCAAGCCACCTGGCCAGGTTTCCGGTGCTGCCCGACGATACCGCCGGCTACTACCGCACCAACGGCACCCTGCATGCCGATGCCAGCTTCAATGCGACCCAGCGAGCGCTGTTGCCGATCTTCCCCGGTCTGGACGAAGCCGGCCGCAATCGCATGGTGTTCGCCAATATCCCGCCGACGCTGTCCCTGGTGCTGACCAGCGACATGGTGATCTACATGATCCTGCGCGCCGACGGACCGGAAACCCACCTGCTCGACCAGGGCGTTCTGGTGGCGCCCGGCGCGATGAGGGACCCGACATTCAAGCATCGCATGGCAATGAACATGAACGCCGCGATGGAAATTGTCAGCCAGGACCTGCACGTCGACGAGCTGGTTCAGGTCGGCCTGCGCTCCCGTTTCGCGCCGCGCGGCCGCTACTCCTGGCAGGAAGGCGCGCAGCAGGCCTTCAATAGTTGGCTGGTTCCACGCTACCGCGCTGCATGGTCGAGGCTGAACGCTTCCTGATCCGTCGCTGGCTGTCTGTCCGAGACAGCCAGCAACGGCCGGTGCGCGATGCTTTGGCACCGGCGGCGACATACGAAAACACGCTGCACTTATTCGCGCCAACCCGGGTAGCCGCGCTTCGCAAGCCTTCATCGTAGATCGTTGCCGCTGCCAGCAGACGCCGCGCACTTGCGGACCATCTTCTGTCTCTTCGCCGCACCCCGGACCGGAGCCGCAGTAAATCGGTCCAAAGCGCAGTCGGCATGGCAAACCTTCCAGGTTCACCACAAAGTCGGGTCATGCCCGATGCAGCACGAACAGGATGCCCAGTCGATCCCAGACGATGCACATAAATCCGTTTTCGAATGTTCCACCCTGTCATGACGTGAGATTCGGATTACGCCATCCTTGTATGCCATCGACAAGAGTATGCGGCGTATCGTTTGATAACAAGACAATGCAAGGGCGCTCTATTTCAAGTCGCCATCCTGCCTGAAGCAGCGTGCCGAACAATCGCCCTTCTATTTCGCGCGAATGCGTACCGATGACAAGATAGGCGACTTTGCCTGTTATGTTCGAGATTCCATTATCAATCAGATCGGCTTCACCTCCCTGAATATCCATGTGCAGCAGATCTACTCGCTCACGTGAAGCAAGGAGGTACTCAAGAGAAATTATGGGCAGTTTATCGAAATTACTTTGAACGCTTGCACCTTCTTGTTCATCGCCCGTAGCAAAGACCGGCTTTAAACCCCATGAAAAATCTTCGCCACCTTGGTGCGGGAAGAGCGCCACGCCTCCCCTACTGGCTGCAATTCCGTGATGAATCGTGACCTGTGATGAAGCAAAATCATTCGCGGCGCACGCTTCCACTGCAAATCCAATGTGTTTCGCATCACCCTCTACGCCGCCGAGCATCACTTCAAGGCCGAGCCGGCGCGCTGCGACCCCGGCGTTGTTCATCCAACAACCCCAGCCGCAACCGAGCTCGAGCACCGTGAATTTATGTTCGGCAAGGTCGACGGCTCGAAGCACTGCTCCCCATTCGGCCATGTCGGCATGCCAATTTGCAGGAATAGGTATGGGTTCAACAGTGCCGGCCCTACCGTCCAGGATTGTCGGAAAAAACTTAGGATCAATCCGGACACCTAGGAAATTCGTCACATAGTCAGGATGCGGTACCGGCTCAAATAGCGCATGCCGCTCCATTACCTCGATCGCATCGAACGATTTATTGAAATGGTGGAATATACTGTCTGCCTGAGGGTATGTGTGTATCCTGCGTTGTAGCTTGGCTGATAAAACGTCGCGCTCTGCGCGCAGCGCCTCACGAGAGGCGTGTAACTTTTGTATGCTTGGTATGCTTAATACAAGATTTTTCGGAGAAAACATAAATATGGATCCTGTTAAAGAATGGAGGTTAGTTAGTTGCGGAGAGCTGAGATCATCCCGGGCGCGCGGCGTCTGCGGGCGCCGGAAACGATCTATGGGCTCGCAGAGCACGGCCGCCCGGATTAACGGTGTGACGCTGCAAATCGTGCCGACTCCGTACGCCTTTTCGGATCCCCCGATCCGCAATCCCTGAATTCATCTTGATCCGGGCAACACCGCCAGCACGAGCCTGATCCTGTGGCCGACCAGCATCCCCCGTGAGCCTGGACCGAGACCGCTCCGGATCAGCTCGGTTCTGATCAGGTCGGGAAAACGGGCGCAGCAGCCTGGATTGCCCGCCGGGCCCTCGATGGTGATTTCGATAAGGCCGACGCGGCCATAGGCCTGCACCGCACGCTGCACGACCCAGAGCGACTTGGGATCGAGCACCATCTCGTCGTTCGCCTGCACCGCCAGCCGCATCAGGGGGATCGGCGGCGGCGCGGCGGTGAGGTCCTCGCCTGGCACCTTCGGCATCGGCTTCGGCGGATAGCCCCACTCGAACACCACGATCCCGAAGCCGGTCCGCTGCGGCACATTGGCCGATTTGCTTGCGGCATTGCCGACCGAGTTCTCGCCGGCGGCAGTGCCGAAGTTCGGGTTGGGATAAGAGTAGGCGCTGCCGAACGCCGTCGTGTCGGCACCAGTGTTGGGGTCATGCAGGCTGTTATCGACCTTAGGAATGGTCGATGGATCGGGTAGCGGCGCATTCTTGAGCCGGCTTGCTGGCGATGGCGGACCGACCGCATGGAAATCGTAGCCACCCTCCACGGGCACGGTGAGGCTTACGCCGCCCGACGAGGGCCGACTCACCGATGGCGTCTGGCCCCAGGCGATGCCGAAATCCGGGTTGAAGAGAACAATCGCCAGTATGACTGCGGGCGCGATACGACGGCGTTCCGTGACTGGGACGAGGCATGACGACATCGGCATGCTGTAGAAGCCAGCCGGCATGCAGGCAATCTGTGCCGTGTGTCGATCTGCAACCCGTCTTCGGCACCATGGCCAGGCAGCTCAGGCCATGGAGTGTTCCTATTCAGGCATGGCCGGCTCTGATACGGCGGAAGATGGGCCGATATCCGGCAGAGCCTGGGCCGCCACCTTGTTGGTCAGGCCAAACCGGGTGATCTGTGCGGCAAGCAGACGCGTCAGTGTCGCAACCCGGATCGGCTTCTCGCACCGGGGAATACCGGCATAGGTGTCCGGGATGATCCATAGATCGTAGCCGGTCGCGAAAACGAACGGAATTCCGAGGCCCATGAGCGTGTCGGCAACCGGATACACACGGTCGCCGTCGAGATTGACGTCGAGCACCGCGCCATCGAGCCGGTCGTGCTCGGCGGCGATCACCGCCTGCGCATCCTTGATCGAACCTGCCATTCCCACGATCTGGGCACCACAATCCTCGAGCGCGCCCGCAACCTCGATGGCGACCAGGTAATCATCCTCGACGACAAGCAGGCGGCGGCCGAACAACAACGGAGTTGCCGGCTCAATCACGACCCGCTCCGATTCCATTCGCCGCGACTGGTACCGAAATGTGGCAGCAAACACCGTCCGGACCGAACTGCAGCCTTGTCGTGGCCTTCAACTGGTAGGGAAGCGCGCGCTCGATCAAATCCGTGCCGTAACCTTTTCTCTTAAACTCGCCGCTTGGCATCGCGACCCCGCTTTCACGCCACTCGAGCACGATGCGCCTCTCGTCCGCTTCCTCGGTATGCCACTTGACCGACAGCCGTCCGGACTCCTGACCAAGTGCTCCGTGTTTCACCGCATTGGTCGCCAGTTCATGCAAGGCCAGCGTCAATGCCTGCGCCGCTCCCGCCGAAACGACTGCCGGCGGACCTTCCATCAGCACCTTGTCCGTGTCCCGACGGCCGTCGGTGTGAGCCGCAAGCTCAGCCTCGACCAGCGTGCCGAGATCCAGGGCATGGTGGTCGGTGCGCGCGAGCAGACTCTGGACACGGCCGAGTGCTGCCAGCCGTTCCCCGAACTCAGCATCGAACTCCTCGAGCGAGGCGCTTGCACGCAATGTCTGGCGGGCGATCGAGCGGACCACTGCGAGCAGGTTGCGCGTACGATGCTGGAGCTCGGCCAGCAGGACTTCCTGCCGATCGCGAAGACTGCGCATGTCATGGATATCGGTCGACGTGCCAACCATCTCGCCAGCAACAGGATCACCGTTGTCGACTGGTCTGGCCCGGGTCTGGTGCCAGCGATAATCGCCATCGGCCGCCCGGCGGATACGATGCTCGACAGTGTATTCGCCGCCTTGCTGCGCCTGCTCCCAGGCAGCGATCGTCGCTCCCCGGTCGTCCGGATGGATGGCATCCAGCCAGCCGAACCCGAGGCTATGGTCGAGATGCAGTCCGGTGAACTCGATCCATTGCGGGCTGCCCCAGGTGCGGTCGCCCGTCGCCCGGGACCGGAAGACGAGTTGCGGCAGATTGGTGGCAAGCACGCGGAACAATTCCTCGTTCTCGCGCAGCCGTTTTTCGGCGACGTACCGCTCGGTCAGGTCGCGCAGGATCTTGACGAAACCGGCATCCGGACCTGCGAGCGGGATCAGCAGTCCGGCCCCCCAGAAGCGCGAGCCGTCCTTGCGCATGTGCCAGCGCTCGTCCTCGGCCCGGCCTTCCAGCATGGCCTGGGCGCGCTCCGCATCGGGTATGCCGGCGGCAATGTCCGCGGGCGTGAAGACCACGTCGGACATCCGGCCTAGAATGTCGGCATCCCGATAGCCGATCAGCCGCTCGGCCCCAGCATTCCAGCTTGTGACGATGCCGTTCTGATCCTGGGTAAAAATTGCGAACGCATTCGCACTTTCGACCGTGCACTCGAACAGCTCCCGCATGTCGGGTGGCGGCTGCAGCCTGGCCAGATGGCCTGATCGATGGTTCACGTGGTGGTCTCCCGCGCTGCGCTGCCTTCAAACCGGAGTGAGCGCCAGGGTCAGCGCTCCAGGTGCGGCGGGACCGGCTTTATGCACTGTAATGGCAGAACGGTCTTCCACAACCAGATGCAGTCATCACGATGCTGGGGGTTTCACTACTCATATCACTGTTGCTTTTAAGCCGGTTCATTAACCGACTGAAATGCTCGGAACGATTAGTGTCCGATAACTTCGGCATGGCACTGGAGCATTACGGCGCAGGCAATCCCGAAAATGCCACGACCGGACCTTCGACCACCAGGCGCACAGCATCGCCATTCCGAAACGACAGCGCCTGGGCACCGCCGACACGCGCCAGCAACGGCGCTGCAAGCGTCGGCAGCATGAGGCCGATACTGGCATCGTGGCCATAATAGGCGACCGACACGATGCGTGCGTCGCAGCCAGAACCGGAACCGGACAGCGGACCGACGACGATCTGTTCCGGCCGCACCATGACCATGACCTGACCGTCCGGCGCGTCCGACGCCAATGTCAGACGGCCGAGCGCGCATACGACGCTGCGCCCGGTGGCCTGTCCTTCCATCAGCACCGCCTCGCCGACGAAACGGGCCAGTTCGGCGTCGACCGGATGACAATAGAGCTCCGACGGCGTGGCGATCTGCACCAGCCGCCCGTGTCGCAGCACACCGACCCGATTGCCCATCGACAGCGCCTCGGACTGGTCATGCGTCACCAGCAGCGCGGTGGCACCGGCCCGGGACAAGGCTTCGGCAACGGCGCGCCGGGTGCCGGCCCTCAAGGCGGCATCGAGTGCCGAGAACGGTTCGTCGAGCAGGACCAAGCCCGGAGCCGGTGCCAGGGCCCGGGCAAGTGCTACCCGCTGCTGCTCGCCACCGGACAGTTCCTGCGGCGGCCGCGCGGCATAGGCGATTGGCAGACCCACCAGTTCGAGCAGGGCGTCGGCCCGGCTGTGTTCGCGGCGGGCGTTCCGGTCGAGCCCGAACAGGATGTTCTGGCCGACCGACAGATGCGGGAACAGGGCGCCATCCTGGGCGACATAGCCGATGCGCCGCTGTTCCGGCCGGCGATGCAGCTCCGGGCCGGACACGAACTGGCCGCCGATCGAGATGGTGCCGCCATCCTGGCGTTCGAAACCGCAAATCAGCCGCAGCAGCGTAGTCTTGCCGCCGCCGGACGCGCCCAGGATGGCGACCAGGCTGCCCTGCTCCACCTCGAGATCGAGCTCGTGCAGAACCCGCACGTCGCCGAACGATTTGGACAGGCCCTGGATTGCGAGTGCGGACATGGCGGCCCTTATCCGACTGGAACGATGCCGGCACTTCTGCCGAAACGCCGCGCCAGGATCCAGGTCGAGATCAGCGAGAGCGCTACCATGGTTGCCGCATACGGCGCCGCTGCCGCGAAGGCGAGCGTGGTGGTGTCGGCCCAGACCTGCGTGGCCAGGGTCTGGGTGCCGATCGGCGACAGCAGCAGGGTGGTGGTCAGCTCGGTGACGATCGCCACGAACACCAGCGCACCGGCAGCCCCGAGACCGGGTGCCGCCAGCGGCAGCACGATGCGTCGCGCTACGGCGAACGGTCCGAGCCCGAGCACCCGGCCCGCATCCTCGAGCCTGGACTGCGCCTGAGTGAAGGCAGCGCGTACGCTGACCAGCGCCAGCGGCAGGAACAGGATCGCATAGGCCACGACCAGCAGCGGCGCGCTCTGGTACAACGGCTGCAGCAGGTTGATCGCCAACGTCACTAGGGCCAGTGCCACGACGATTCCCGGCACGCCCTGGCCGAGATAGGCGATGCGTTCCAGCACGGTGGCGGCGCGGCCCGGATAGCGCACGGACAGGAAGCCGAGCGGCAATGCGAGCAGGAGGGTCAGACCCGCACCCGCCAACGCCAGCGACAGCGAGCCGGCGGTTGCCTGCAGCAGCAACGACCACGAGACGCCGGCCGCCGACGTCGCCGCCGAATTATGCTGGGTCAGCCAGAACACGATCATGCCGAGCGGCACCCCGAGGGTGGCGATCGCCAGGGCCACGAAGAACAGCAATGCCGGCAGCATGGTCCAGCCGAGATGGTAGCGGGACGGCGACCGGCGGGCGCCGCGGGTGAGCGACGCGTAGGTGCTGCCGCCGCGCACCTTCAGCTCCAGCGCGAGACACAGCAGGCACAGCAGGATCAGGACCGTCGCCAGCAGCGCCGAACTGGGACCGGTCAGGCCGGTACGATACTGGGCATAGAGCTGGGTGGTGAAGGTGCGGTAGCGCAGCAGCGCGAAGGCACCGAACTCCACCAGCACGTTCAGCGCCACCAGCAGCATGCCGCCGAGCAGGGCCGGCCGCAATTGCGGCATGACCAGCCGGGTGAAGCAGCGCCACGGACTCAAGCCCAGCACGCGGCCGCTTTCCTCGATCGCCGGGTCCATGCCGCGCAGCGCGGCGGCAACCGGAAGATAGACCAGCGGCATGTAGGCGGAACCCACCACCAGCAGGGCGCCGGCGAAATCCTGCAAGTTCGAACTAAGCGATACCCATGCGTAGCTGGTTATGAAGGGCGGGATCGCCAGCGGCACCGCCGCCTGCACCGCGAACACGCGCCGGCCCGGCAGGTCGGTGCGCTCGACCAGCCATGCGCAGGTCACGCCGACCAGCGAGGTAACCGCCACCGACGCCAGTACCAGCCCGATCGTATTGAGCAGCAGTTCGCCGACCAGCGGCCGCCAGAGCAGCGAGACCGCCTCGGAGCCGGCGACGCCGGTAGCCTCCAGGACGGTGACCGCCAGCGGCAGCAGTACCAGCGCGGCACCGATCCCGGCGCAGGCCAGCAGCAGTGCCGGCGCATGACGATGGCCCTGTCGACGCCGGCGCAATGCCACGCCTGGAATGAGCCGACGCATCGTGCTCGACATGCCGGGTTGGGACTTGGGTCTAGAGCAGGCCGGCCTCACGCAGCAGGAGTGCCGCATCCTGGTCGTCGCCGAGATCCTTGATCGAGATGGTCGGTGGCTGGAGCTGGTCGAACGGCTTCAGGATCGGGTTCGCCTTCACGCCCTTGGCCAATGGATATTCGAAGTCGACATCGCCGGCGCCGAGCATGGTCTGGGTTGGCGTGCTGACCATGAAGGCCAGGAATTTCTGAGCCGCCGCCTGGTGCTTCGAAGTCTTGAGCACGCTGGCGCCTGAAACGTTGATCAATGCGCCAACATCGCCGCCGCTGAAATGATGGATTTCGCTCTTGGTAGCCGCCCCCTTCTCCTGGTGCAGGCGAGCCCAGTAGTAGTTGTTGATGATACCGGTCGCCACCGCGCCGCGATCGACCGCCGCAACCACCGCCTCGTCATCGTCGAACACCTGTGCATTGACCTTGAGCGCCTTGAGCCAGGCCAGCGCAGTGGCACGGCTCTTCAGCTTTACGATCGCCTCGACCAAGGGCAGGAAGTCGGCGTCCGCCGGCGCGATCGCGACGCGACCCTTCCATTCCGGACGAGCCAGATCGAGCAGAGACACCGGCAGCTTGTCGGCAGCGATCATCGATGGGTTGAAAGCCAGCACGTTCTCGCGCACCAGCACGCCCAGCCAATGTCCGGTCTCGGCGTTATATCGGCTCGGGACATCGGCAAGCGTCGTCGTGTCGACCGGCGACAGCAGGTTCTTTTCGTCGAGCAGCACCAGCTCGGGCGAGTTCTCGGTGAAATAGACATCGGCCGGCGAGGCCTTGCCTTCCTGTACGATCTGGCTGGCGATCATGGGCGCCTCTCCGAAACGGGTGCGGACCTTGATTCCGGTCTGCTTGGTAAAGGCATCGGTGATCTGGTTTACCATCTGCTCGTGCTGGGCGCTGTAGAGCGTGAGCGTTTCGGCCAGAGCGGCTCCGCCGCCAAGCACGCCGACGCCTACCGATGCCAGCAGGGTGCACACGAGCGAAGACGAAGCTTTGGACGACGGTAGACGCATGGGAACAGGTCCTGTGAAGGGCCGCGACGGACGCGGTCTGAATCGAATTGCGACTTGTTCTTAACTTCTACGCGAGCGCTCGTCAAACCGTACGGTTGCCGGTTCCTTGTTTCGGTTGGTGATCAACACCGTAGCTTTAACGGAACAGGCGCTCGGCCGGGACCTGCTGGTTGAGGCCGGCTCGATACAAGGAACCGCGAAGGTGACATCGGATTGCAACCGACTGGCGCTACCATCCGTTGTGCGCAAAACCTCCTGGAGATGAAGAAGATGATTTCCACTCCCTGCCGCATCCTTGCTACCGTTGGTCTTCTGATGGCAGCCACTCTTGGGTTGTCTGCCTGCAACACCGTTAACGGCATGGGCCAGGATGCCGCGGCCGTCGGACACGACGTGTCGAAAGGCGCGGGTGCTACCCAAGGCGCCGTGACCAACAACACCGGGCTCGCCACTCACTAAACCATGATCACCGCCGGAGCTCAGGCTCCGGCGGCATTCAAAGGTACGAGCTGCTGAAAAGCTGGAACCGGACAACAGCCAGGCGCATGGTGGATACGTGGGGAAACCATAACACCGGAGCTGATGATGCGAAGTCCAGCCCATAATTCAGGTCATGAACTACCCGGCAATCATGGCCAATTCGGCGAAAACAAAGCGACCGGGACCTACAAACCTTCGCGTGCGACGCACCAGGTGAAGGTCAAGCCGGTCGTGCCGAGACAGCAAAACCGAAAAGCGCCTCAACCGTAGTTATCGAATACGAACTCGGAACCGGTCCGCCTTGATATCGACCAAGTGGTGCCGTCAGCCCTGGTTGGCATGTGCCGCCGTCAATGCCCAAGCCTTCACGGCATCCAGCATACGCGACACATGCCCGTCCGGGTCCATGGCACTGTAGGCTGCCAGGATCGTGCCGTTCGGCGCGATCGCATAGGACGTGCGGCTGGCATGACCTGGTAGCAGCGTCAGGGTCGCATCATAAGCGTGGGCGATACTGCCATCCGTATCGGCAGCCACCGGAAACCTGCTCTGGCAGGCGCTGACCGAAAATTTGTCGAGCTTGGCGATGCCATCTTCGGAAACGCCGATCACATGCGCGCCCAGTTTCTCGAATTCGGGGATCGCTTCGGCAAAATCATGTGCCTCGACCGTGCAGCCGCTGGTGAAGGCGGCCGGGTAGAAATACACCACGACGGGACCCTTCTTCAGCATCGCTGTCAGCGAAGCATCGAACTCCTTGCCGCCCAGGGTGGCGCGGGCCTTGAAGTCCGGCGCCTTGGCGCCGGGAGCAAGTGCCGCCTGCGCCGAAGGTACGCCGAGCAGGGCCAGTCCAATGGCCAGGCAGGCGAGCGGGTTACGAGCGCGCATCAGGCGACACCACCAGGCAATCACTGCGGCCAAGGCTCAGACGTTCGCATGCCAGTTGCGCATCGCCACGAGAGAGGCCGATCAGCCTGGCACGATAGACCTTGCCGCCACGCTGCTGCCTGACGCCGGCTATTTCGGCACGGGCATGCGACAGGCTGGGTGCATGCGACTGTGCGGCGTCCGCAGCCTGATTCGCCTGCGCCTCGGTACTGAACGCACCGACCTGGATCGACCAGTTGCGGGCGGCAGTGCTGCGTCCGGCATCCCTCAACAACGGTGCCGGCTCGGCCATGGCCGGGCGGATCAGGTGGAAGCGCTCGTGGCGCGGTGCCGGAACAGCGATGGATGCGACCTGCACCGGAGCGGGAACCGGAGCTTCCGCAACAGCCATCGGAGCAGGAGCCGCCATGGTCGCCGGGGCCGGCATTGCAGTCGAAACCGGAGCGGTCGGTGCGACCTGGATCGGATCGGATGGTGCGTCACCAGCCTGGACAGGCGTCGGAGCCGGCGTCCACCGCTGGATCGGGACCAAGGCAGCCATGGCAACCGGGGCTGCCATCGGCGCCACGGCCGGCGATGGGACGGGCGCGGTTCCGTTCCGTGCGGCCCAGGCGGCGCTTACGCTCGATGCGAGCGGTGCCGGAGCAGCCTGAGCCATCTCGATCGGTGCAGGCACCAAAACCGGACGTGTCTGGGCTGCGGCGATCGCCTGGGGTGTCGGATCGGCCGGACGCGCGATCGGCACGCTGTTCCAGGCATGGATATAGGCCGGTGCCGGCATGGCAGCACCAGTCGCAGGAGCTTCCGCAACCTGCATCGGCTGGTCGGCGCCCTGGTTCAGGTCACGACGCTGGTTCCAGGCCATCTGGACCGAATGGGTCTGGTCGGTGCTCTGGGCGGACGCATACATGACGCCGGAATTGCCGGCATGGCTGGCGACCAGCAGGTCCGTCTGCGACCGGTTGCTTGGCCAGATTCCGGCGATCTGCGGTCCGATGATGGACACGTACTGCCGCGTCTCGCGAGGCAGTGGACGGTTGCGGGTCAGGAAGTCGTCGAGGCGGCCAGGACCGGTGTTGTAGGCGGCAAGAAAGCCGGGCGATCCATAGATGTCGTACATCTGCCGGACGTACGCGGTGCCCGCCATGATGTTGTCGTGCGGCTCGAAAGCATCGGGACCAAGACTGTACTGGACACGCATGTCGTCGTAGGTCGGCGGCATGAGCTGCATCAGTCCCATCGCACCGACCGGCGAAGTGGTGAGAGTGCCGGCAACGAACTGGTGGCCGCCGGACTCCTGGTGCATCACGGCACGGATCCAGGCATCCGGCACGTCGAAGCGCCTGGAAGCCTCGTCGATATAGGGACGCCAGGGGTCGTCGGCCGGACCCGGTGGGGCATAATAGGTGCGCGCATGGGAGCGATAGACCGCTGCTTCCTGCGCGACGGGGATGTCGGGACGATCCGGCGTACCGGCGCAGGCGGCCAGCAAGGTCAGCAGCGACACCGACGACAGGATGCCCGCGACAGAACGACAGGCGACAGCGACGGCCGATCGGATCGGATCGGCAGACTTATCGACATGGCTATCGGCGGATGGCGTCATCAGTCGGGTATCTCCGGCGTGCCCGGTCAGAACCGGGCGGTCAGATCAAGGATGCCGCCTCGCCGTCCGGTTCCGCCTTCATACCGGGTATCGCGCCGCGGGGTGGCACAACGATCCAGCGAGGCGGAAGCTCAGCCACTTGCGCAGGAACCTCTCCTAAGCCATTACCGCGCATCCATCTCTGCCGCAACATGAACCGAATTCTGCCCCGGATTTACGGGTCGTGAAGCGGTCGAGTTGCCGCAACCCGCCAGATCGGCTACGTCGCCCAAATGAACGCCCTCCCGCCCGCGTCGGAGCGTCTGGACCAGGAAGCGACACACGTGGCCGCCGATCAGTCATGGACCGGCGGTACTACCGAGGCATTCCGCAACCTACCTCATGACCTATTGCTCGATGCCCGTACCGGCCGATCGTCGCGTTCCGCCGCTGCCCGGGCCGACATACGCGACGGGCTGCGACTATGGCGGCTGGCCGTGTCGCTCGGCTGGCTCGACATCAAGCTGCGTTATCGGGGGTCCGCTCTCGGACCACTCTGGCTGACCCTCTCGAGCGCCGTGATGATCGGCTCGATGGGCTACATCTACAGCATGCTGTTCCACACCGTGCTGCACGACTACCTGCCGTTCCTCGCCGTGTCGGTCATCCTGTGGCAGGCAGGAATCGGGGCCGTCTCGAGCGATGCGTGCAACAGCTTCCTGAACGCCGAACAGACCATACGATCGATGCGCATGCCGTTCACCGTGCAGGTGCTGCGCACCGTGGTCAGCAACGTCATCGTGCTCGGCCATAATGTGATCGTGCCGCTGGTGGTGTTCGCGATCTTCGGCGCCTGGCCCGGCTTCCATGCATTGATATCCCTGCCCGGCCTGGCGCTGTGGCTGCTGGACGGTGCGGCCGCATGCTACCTGTTCGGCAGCATATGCGCCCGGTTCCGGGATATTCCGCCGATCATCGGCTCGCTGATGCAGATCGCGTACTACATCACGCCGGTAATCTGGAAACCGTCGCAGCTCGGCACACACGGCTGGTGGCTGCCGCTCAACCCATTCTATCCGCTGCTGGAGGTGGTGCGCGCACCATTGCTGGGTCAGGCTCCGAGCCTGCTGATCTGGGGAACCGCGCTCGGTTACAGCGCAGTCCTGTGGATCGGCGCGTGGATGATTTTTGTCCGTGCACGATCCCGCCTCGCGTTCTGGGTCTAAGGCGATGAACGTGGTTGCAACCAATGCGGCGAGCCTGAAGCAGCCGCTTGCCGATGCGTTCATCCACGTCGACGACCTGTCGCTGGATTTTCCGCTCTATCACGGCGGTGCCCGCTCACTGAAAAAGACCGTGCTGTCGATGGCGACCAAGCGGGTCGCCGGCACGACCGGCGGCAAGGTCGGCAAAGACCGCAATCGTCGCGTCGTGGTGCAGGCATTGCGGAACATCACCTTCCGGCTGACCTCCGGCGAGCGGCTCGGCATCGTCGGTCATAATGGTGCCGGCAAATCGAGCCTGCTGCGCGTGCTCGGCGGCATTTACGAGCCGGTCGCCGGCCAGGTGCATGTCGGCGGCAGCATCAATACGTTGCTCGACACCAATTTCGGCATGAACCTCGATCTGACCGGGCGCGAGAACATCGCATTGCGCGGCCGCTATGTGGGGCTATCGCGCGAGGGCATGCGAGCGCTGGAAGCGGACGTCGAGGCTTTTGCGGCACTCGGTCCGTTCCTCGAACTCCCGGTCCGGGTCTATTCGTCCGGCATGGTGGTCAGGCTCGGGTTCGGGCTGGCGACGGCGATCGCGCCTCAGGTGCTGCTGATGGACGAGTGGTTCATGGCAGGCGATGCCCGGTTCCGCGACAAGGCACATGCCAGGCTCGAGACGGTAGTGCGCGGCGCCGAGATCATGGTGCTGACCTCGCACATGCCCGCGGTGCTGAAAACCTGGTGCACCCGGCTGATCTGGCTGCAGGCGGGGCGCATCGTGGCCGATGGTCCGGTCGACGAGATCCTGGAGCGGTATGCGGCCGCCGCAGCACCCGGTCTCTGACGCCGCTTCCTATGCCCCGCCATACGGTAGTTCATGCCGGGCTCTCCAGGTATCGTCGACGTAGTTGACGATCAGGGTCCGGCGCAGGCCGTGGATCGGGCGTTTCTCGAAGCCATGCCAGGTGTCTTTGCCAGGAACGAACAACAGGCCGCTATTCATCCGGGCGTCGGCGCGGCCAACCGGTCGAAGAGCGTCGTCGTACAGGTCCGTGCCCCAGGCCCCACAGTTCGGGCCATTGGACAGGAACACCAGCAAGGTCAGCCGCTTGGCACCGATATCGGTATGCGGTTCCAGCCAGAAGCCGTCGCGATCGATCGCATGTTCAATCCGCAGATAAGTACCGTCGAGCCTGGCGCCGGACAGGTCGGCGATCGCGGATCGGGTGCGGACGCTCTCGAACGCACGGCCCAATTCGGCGGCGCAGGGATCGCGCGCCATTGCATCCGCGTCGAGGAACTGCCGGGTAGGGTTCACGGTCTCACGCCGGCCGCTCGCGACCGGAGCGTCATGGATTTGTGGCCACATGGCGAAGCGCCGGCAGAGATCCGGCGGCAGGATCTCGGTCGGCAGCCAATGCCGGAACGGATGCAGTCGCGGTTCCGACCGGGCGATCGCGGCGGCGATCCGGTCGGCGCTGGTCATCGTCATGGTGACGGACATGTCAGAACCGGTAGCCGATGCCCAGGCCGACCACCGTGGGGTCGAGCGAAGTCCTGGCACGGATCGCGCCGCCATTGATCCGTGCGCGGGTGTTCAGGAACATCTGCTTGGCGTCGACATTCAGGAACCAGTGCCCGGTCAGATTGTAGTCGGCGCCGATCTGCACCGTCGGCCCCACGGTGGTCTCGAATCCGACCGAGGTGACGGTCGGACGCGACGGCGACGTGTCGTAGAACCAGGCGACGGTCAGGCCGGCACCGACATACGGGCTGAAGCGGGCGTGCGGCATGAAATGGTACTGCAAGGTCAGCGTCGGCGGCAGGACGTAGGTGCTGCCGACATCGACATGCCCGAGCGCCGTGGCCGATGCGGATACCTCGTGGCGGGTGCTGGCGGCGATCAGTTCGAGCGCCAGGTGATCGGTGAGGAAGTAGGAAAGATCCACCTCCGGGGCGACCTGGTTGCTGGTATGCACCGAGCCGCCGAGACTGGTGGAACTCGACAGGTTTTCCGGCAGCACGCCGATCGCACGCAGCCTGACCATGAAGGTGCCGGCCTGCTTGCCGACCGGTGCCGGGTCGTTCGGGTCGGCGGCGCGGGCCAGGCTTTTCGGCGAGACAGCGATGATGGCGGACAGCAACGCCATCGACAGCAACAAGGAACGACAGGACATCGATTGATCTTTCGGAACACGCCGGTGTCCGGAACAGATCATCGATGGCGTCCGGCTGCCTTGACCTGGATCAAGCCATGACGCTAACGCCGGCGCTCACGAATGCGCTACCCTCACGTTCGAACTGGAGGGTTCTTATTGTCAGAGACAGGTTTATTGCGGCGGACGGCCATCATCATACCGATCGGCCGACCCGGAGCCTGCTTTTCCTGCGAGATCCGTCCGCTCAGCGTCTGCAGCGCGATCGAGGAGCAGGACCTGACACGGCTGGCGGCACTCGCGGTGGCGATGAAGATTCCAGCCGGACAGGGTTTCATCGGCGAAGGCGAGCCGGCGAGCGACTTCTTCAACATCACCTCCGGCACGGTGAAGCTGTTCAAGCTGCTGGCCGACGGTCGCCGGCAGATCACCGGATTTGCCGATGCCGGGCTGTTCCTCGGTCTTGCCGCCGGGCAGCGATACGGGTTCAGCGCGGAAGCGGTCGACGACGTCACGGCCTGCCGCTTTTCACGGACCCGGCTGCGGACCTTCATGCAGGACGCACCGCAGATGGAGGAGCGGCTGTTGCAGGCTGCCTCCAGCGAACTCATGACGGCGCAGGAGCAGATGCTGCTGCTCGGGCGCAAGACCGCGCGCGAGCGGGTGGCGAGCTTCCTGTCGATGCGAGCGGACATCGTGGCCACCTGCGCAGCGGCGACCGACCGGGTGGCGCTGCCGATGACGCGCGCCGACATCGCCGACTATCTCGGGCTGACGATCGAGACGGTGAGCCGGACGCTGACCCGCCTGCGTGGTGACGGGCTGATCGAGGTGCATGCCGACCATAGCCTGAACATCCTGCAACGCAGCCGGCTGGACTCGATCGCCTCCGGCGCCGGCTGAACGGACGGCCTCACGCACCGACAGGCGCCAGCGCCATCACCCGCAGGCGGTGAAGCTGCTCGATGCGGGCGACCTCCGCCTTCGGCACGATGTAGCCGATATCGTCGTTGCAGGACCGGACGATGAAGGTCGCGATCGCCGCGAACAGGGTCAGCCCCACCATCCACCAGATGTGCCAGACCAGGCCGAACCCGGTGAACCCCAGCAACACGCCGATGATGAAGCCGGCAGGCGTGTTTCGGGGCATGTGGATGTCGGAATAGACCGGGGTGTCGCGTGCCTCGAGGCCGCGATTCTTGACCTCGTTGAATGCGTCCAGTCCGCTGATCCTGGGCAATACGGCGAAGTTGTAGAAGGGCGGCGGCGAGGAGGTCGACCATTCCAGCGTGCGGCCGTCCCAGGGATCACCGGTGACGTCGAGGTTGCGGTTGCGCTGGATGATGCTCACCACCAGTCCGATGACGGTGCACAGGATGCCGCAGGCCACGATCACCGCGCCGACGAGGGCCACCTGCAGGTAGGGGGTCCAGGCCGGGTTGTCGTAATGGTTCATGCGACGGGTCATGCCCATGAAGCCGAGCGCGTAGAGCGGCATGAAGGCGATCGTGAAGCCGACCAGCCAGCACCAGAACGTGGCCTTGCCCCAGCCTTCGTGCAGCCTGAAGCCGAACACCTTGGGAAACCAGTAGGTGAGACCGGCCAGATAGCCGAACACCACGCCGCCGATGATGACGTTATGGAAATGGGCGATCAGGAACAGGCTGTTGTGCAGCACGAAGTCCGAGGCCGGGATCGCCAGCATGACGCCGGTCATGCCGCCTATGGTGAAGGTCACCATGAAGCCGAGCACCCAGAGCATCATGGAATTATAGCGGATGCTGCCGCGATACATGGTGAACAGCCAGTTGAAGATCTTCACCCCGGTCGGAATGGCGATCATCATGGTGGTGATGCCGAAGAACGCATTCACGTTGGCGCCCGAGCCCATCGTGAAGAAATGGTGCAGCCAGACGATCAGCGACAGCACGGTGATCGAGATGGTCGCGTAGACCATGGCCTTATAGCCGAACAGGCGCTTGCGGCTGAAGGTCGGAACGATCTCGGAATAGATGCCGAAGGCCGGCAGGATCAGGATGTACACCTCAGGATGGCCCCAGGCCCAGATAAGGTTGACGTACATCATCGGGTTCCCACCAAGCTCGTTGGTGAAGAAATGCATGCCGAGATAACGATCGAGTGCCAGCATCGCGAACGTTGCGGTCAGGATCGGGAACGTTGCCAGGATCAGGATGACCGAGCAGAACGTGGTCCAGGTGAACACCGGCATGCGCATCCAGGTCATGCCCGGCGCGCGCATCTTCACGATGGTCACAAAGAAGTTCACGCCGGTCAGCAGCGTGCCGAGGCCGGTGAGCTGCAGGCTCCACAAATAGTAGTCGACGCCGACGCCCGGGCTGAACTTCAGTTCGGACAGCGGCGGATAGGCGAGCCAGCCGACCTGGCCGAACTCGCCGATCACCAGCGAGACGTTGACCAGGATCGCGCCGGCGGCGGTCAGCCAGAAGGACAGCGAGTTCAGGAACGGGAACGCGACGTCGCGGGCGCCGATCTGCAGCGGCATGGCGACGTTCATCAGCCCGATCATGAACGGCATCGCCATGAAGAAGATCATGATGGTGCCGTGGGCCGTGAAGATCTGGTCATAATGATGCGGCGGCAGGAATCCCGGAGCGCCGCCGTGGGCCATGGCCTGCTGCATGCGCATCAGGATCGCGTCGGAGAAGCCACGCACCAGCATCAGGATCGCGACGACGATGTACATCACGCCGATGCGCTTGTGGTCCACCGAGGTGATCCACTCGCTCCAGAGGTAGCGCCACTGGCGGAACCAGGTGATCGCCGCCAGCACGGCGACGACCAGCAGCCCCATGAAGACCGCCGCACCCATGATGATGGGCTGGTCGTAAGGAATATCCGAAAGGGTAAGCTTGCCGAGCATGGTCCACTCCTGTCAGGGAGGTGAACCACGCCGATTTCATGTGCGCCTTGATTCAGATCAACACCCCGATCAACGGATCGACGGTCAGCGCTCCAACGACCAGACCGGCGCTCCCACTACCGCCTGAGCGACCGGTCTCGGGACCTCAAGACCGCCGATCCTCCACGGAAGCCTGCGCCAGGGACTGGATGCGTCTTCGAGAAGCTGCGCCACGGTATCATCGGTCTGGTCATGCCGATCGTCGCCAGTCCAGACAGCACTGGCCAACATATAATCGGTTGCAAAATCAACCCACGAGGTGAAATTACGCTGAACATCAGCGGCCATATCGGTAAGGTATCGCCACGCATCGTCGTGGCCTAGCCAGCCAAGCACCAGCCCGCAGCGTACCAGCATCACGGCACGGGCGGCGTCGAATGCGAGAAGGTTGCCGCCACGAATACCGTGCCAATCGGCTTGCACCGCGTCGAGCCGCCACAGCTCGTTCAGTGCCGAGGAGTTTTCCAACCCGGCCTCACGAAATTCCTCCCGCCGGGCCGCGATCGCCGGGCGCCGCATCAGGCTGTATTGGCGGATGCGGTACCTGAACGGGACGCGGTGTCCGCCGGAAGCCAGACTGTTAAGCCCCTCGGCAAGTTCCCGGGCAGTCTCGATTCCCCACGCCTGGTTGCACAGCTTCGTGGCGGCCAGCCGCTGTTCGGCATCGACCAGGATCGAATCCACGGGTAGTCGGTGTTGCACGTGGTATGACGCGCCGATGGCGTATGCCCAGTGCTGGACCTGGCTCCACGCCGGATCCGGACCCGATATGATCGAGTAACGCGTGGCCGTGTCAGGGTCCTGCGCCGTCACTTGCTGTCCTCGATGCTGTAGTTGTGCACTGGCGACATCGTTCCATCGGCGTAGGTCAGTTGGATGGCGAAGGTTTTCAGTGTTTCAGGAACGTCGATCGCCGTTTTCGTCTCCGGATGGACCGGTTGCGGGTAAGCGCGAACGGCAGGAAGCGGAAACTCCTCAGTCGGCAGAGCCTCGTCCAGACCGTAATGCACGGACTTCAACGCGATATCGCTGCCGATCAGCCTGGAAAAATCAATCGACATGTGGCCGTTGATACGTTGGACCGCGATCCATCGATCGTCGGTGGTGTCCAGCACCTGGCGCGCTTCGATTAGGCCCGGTGGCGGGGCTGGAGGCGCAGTCAGCGTCTGATAGACAAGAACCAGCAAGGAAGCGCCAGCGCCGATCAGCAAGGCGAGCGTTTGAGGCTGCCGACCGAACCGGACCAGCCGTCGGCGCCACCCGGTCGGGGGCGAAGGAACGAATGCAGGGGCAGCTTGCACAACGGGGACCGGCCTGCCAACAACAAGCGGTTCGCCCTCCACTCCTTCGCGCACCGCTGCGAGGCTACGCGCATCGAAACGATCGAGCAGGAATTGCCCATGCATGAGCAGCTCCTGCATCAGTGTCCGGGCCTGGTCCTTTCCGGAATGATCGAGCAACGGCACCGGCGGCTGCGCACCCGACCGAAGAAGCGATGCGGCGATCGAGCCGGGTACGTCTGCCGCCGCCTGAAGGGATCGAAACCAATCCTCGGCAGCAATACGGGCGGAAAGAACCGCGTGCTTCTCTGGATCGGCACGAGCCGACGGTCCTGTCGCGTCACGCCAGTCGAACCGCCTGACCAGGTGGTTGAAAAGGGCTGACCCGAGCGTTCGATCGAGCGCCACCTTGCCGAACAACACGACGTCCGCCGCCTCGATGACCGCCGATCCCGGAAGATGTTCATCGAACAACCGATCGACGAGCGCGATCGCACCCGGACCGTCCCCAGCCACACGATACGCGAGCAACGCGTGCTCGAAGGCTTCGGCACGTTCGGACGCATCGCCGTCGGATACGCTCGCCGGTCCCGGCGCCGCAGTCCGCGCCTGCATGATCGCCTCGAACGCCTGCCGAAGGGTCTGGAAGCCTTCCGGATCTCGTTCCGGATCCGCCGCCTTCAAGGCCCGGGCGTATGCCCTGCGGATAGCAGCCATGTCGTCCGTCGGCACGATCCCGAGACGGCTCCAACACGCATCCATCGTCAGGACCGTCATTTCGGACTTTCCGCAGCCGCGACTGCATGCGACAGCGCAGCAGCGGCAATGAGAATCTTGTCGCTATCCTGACTTTCCAGCGCTGCATCGAATGCGGAGGTGGCGTCCGCCAGCACCTTCCGCACGTTTCCTAAAGAAGCCTCATGCAGTCGCTCGGCGCGCGCCAGCAGCAGGCGGTTGCTCGCTGCGTCACGCGGCGCGAGCTTCAACGGCGCAAGAGCCACCAACCGCTCCTTCACCTGCTCGGCACTCAGCACGCCGGCATGCTGCTCGATCAGCACGCGCTCCATGACATTGTCGACCATGCTTCGGGCCGTCACTTCCAACAGCCCGTTGATGTCATACGTGAACCGTATTTCTATTTCCTGTTCCCGCGACCTGCGCGGTGCAAGCTCGAGCGTCAGGTCGCCAAGCCGGATGTTGTCCTTCACCAGCCGACTTTCCCCCTGGTAGATCCGAACCACGACACGACGCTGAAAATCAGCAACCGGAGACACCGTCTGGGTGCGACTGACCGGCACGACCGTATTGCGTTCGATGACCGGCAGCAGACGGCCGGCTCCGCTGCCCTCCACCACCTCGATGCCGAGGGTATAGGGTGCGACATCGGTCAACACGACATCGTCGAGTGCAATATCGCGCATCTTCAGCCCGGCCTGCACTGCAGCCCCGAGCGCCACCGCTTGATCCGGATCGATCGTCTGCAGCGGCAGGCGCCCGAACAACGTGGCGGCGAGACGCCGCACGCTCGGCATGCGTGTCGCCCCCCCGACCAGAACCACGGCTGCCAGGCTTTCCACCCTGATCCGACTATCGGCGAGAGCACGAGCTACGGGCTGGCGAAGCCTGTCGAACAGCGGCTTGCCGATGGCCATGAAGCCTTCCGCATCGAGCATGGCGCTGAAGCTCCGACCGCCCGTGTCGATCCGAAGCTGCACTTGGTCGAAAACGGAAAGCCCGCGCCGTGCCGTTTCTGCCTGGTTTCGCAGCCGCGCCGAAAGTCGGGCGAACTCTGGATCCGTCACTTCCGGCATCGGTAAACCGGTGGTTCGCGCAAACCACGACATGATCGCGGTGTCGAAATCCTCGCCGCCGAGGAAATTGTCGCCGGCGGTCGCGCGTACTTCGATGACCCCATCGAACAGGTCGATCACGGAGACGTCGAAGGTTCCGCCACCGAGATCGAAGACCAGAATTTCCCCGTCACGTCCTTGCTTGTGCTCGTGCAGGCCGTAGGCAAGAGCTGCTGCGGTGGGCTCGTTCAGCAGCCGTTCGACGCGCAGATCGGCCAGTTCGCCTGCGACCCGTGTGGCCTGTCGCTGCGAGTCGCTGAAGTAGGCAGGAACGGTGATCACAGCCTCATCGACCGTAATACCGAGAAACGCTTCCGCATCCGCCTTCAAAGACCGCAGCACGAAAGAAGATAATTCCTCCGGCCGGAACGGTCGGTCGCCCAGCATCGTCGAGCGCCCCGTGCCCATGCTGCGCTTGAACGCCGCCACGGTATGAAGGGGGTGGCTTGTCAGGCGTTCACGCGCCGGTTCCCCGACCAGTATCTCGCCGGTCGTATCGAGGCTGACCACCGAAGGGGTCAGAAATTTGCCCAGGGAGTTGGGCACCAGGGACGCCCGCCCATCATGCCAGACCGATGCGAGGCTGTTGGTCGTCCCGAGATCGATGCCGATGATCATCGCGGGCCGGACGCCGCCGAGCCGGTCCGGATGCACAGGACCAACTGCATCGCGATTTTCCCTACCCCGAGCATTGACCGGCCGTTCGCCACCATTGGCGCGATAATGCCCTGGTATCGACCCTGTGGCGATCCTGGTCAGCCATGGAGCCCAGTGGCGGTTTCCCCAATGCCGCGTTCATGCCGACGCGGCTCAGGAACGAGCTACAGACACCATGCCTGCGCTCAAAAAGGAAAACGCAATCCTCTACGCCATCGCCATTTCGACGACCATCATCCCGTCCTGCACCCTGACCGGCACGACGGTGATCGAGCAGTCCGGCCCTGCCCCGGTGCGCAGGTCGAACACCCGGTCGTGCAGCGGGCACATGACGGTATGGGTGCCGGTCAGTCCATCCGCCAGTGGTCCGCCCCGGTGCGGGCAGGTCGGCTGGGTGGCGTACACCTCGCCGCCATGCAGGTGGAACACCGCCAGGGTGCGGTCGCCGACGACCATGTTGCGGCCTTCGCCGACCGGGATCTGGCTGAGCGGGCCGATGCTGTGGCTGTCGATCATCACGACACTCCTTCCGGGACCACGATGTCCGCGAACTGGTTGGCGGTCTTGGGCGTGTTGGCTTCCTGCCAGGGGTCGTAGGCGGCAGCGATGGATTTCTCCATGGCTGCATCGAGATCGGCAACGATGCCGTCGCTATCCTCGACGACGATGGCGCGAATGCGCTCCAGTCCGACGCGCGGAACGAAGGTGTAGGTGCGTTCCTTCCATTTCGCGTTCTCACGGTAGTACTGCATGAAGCGCGCGGTGATGGTCATCACGGCCGCCTCGCCGTCGACGGTGCAGAGCAGGTCGCCCTTGCGGATGTGGGCGCCGGCAGCGCCGCCAATATAGATTTCCCACTTGTCGTTGCCGATTGCGACGGCGCCGATATCCTTGACCAGCGCCTCGGAGCAGTTGCGCGGGCAGCCGGCGGTGGCGAGCTTGAGCTTGGCCGGGCTGTCGACACCGCGAAAACGCTTCTCGATCTGCGTGGCCAGGCCCATCGAATCTCCGAGGCCGAAGCGGCAGAACTCGGTGCCGATGCAGCTCTTGCAGGTGCGGTAGCTTTTTCCATAGGCGTGGCCGGACGGCATGCCGAGATCGGCCCACATTTTCGGCAGGTCCTCCTTGGACACGCCGACCAAATCGATGCGCTGGCCGCCGGTGAGCTTGACCAGCGGCACGTTGTATTTGAGCGCCACTTCGGCGATGCGGATCAGGTCCGCCGGAGTGGTGACGCCGCCGGGCATCTCGGGAATGACCGAGAAGGTGCCGTCCTTCTGGATGTTGGCGTGCACGCGATCGTTGATGAAGCGGGCATCGCGCTCGTCGATATATTCGTCGGCCCAGATGGTAACCAGCAGCGAGGCGAGCGCCGGCTTGGAGCCCGCATCCTCATGACCGCCGCCGAGGGCCGCGAACACCGACGAGACCGAGCGCAGACCCTGTGCACGGACAGCTGCAACCAACTCCGGCTTGGCCATCGGAATAGTGGGCACGTAGTAGTGGATCGACGGGTCTTCCTCGACGGCACCGCCGCAAAACCATTCGACCACTTCGCCGACCAGGGTCTTGCAGGACCCGCAGCCCATGCCGGCGCGGGTCGCATCCATGACCGACTTGGTGGTGCGTTTTCCGGCCGTGACGCAGGCGCCGATCGCACCCTTGGTGACGCCGTTGCAGTTGCAGACCTGCGTATCGGCCGGCATCTCGTCGAGGGTGATCTTCTGGGACGGGGTGCCCAGGTCGAACAGCAGCGACAGGCGTTCCTCGGGCAGGGGGCTGTCCCGATCGAACGCCTGCATCAGGTAGGCGGCCTTGGAGATGTCGCCCATCAGGATGCCTCCGACCAGACGGCCGTCGCGCACGATGAGTTTCTTGTAGGTTCCATGCCGGGTTTCAGTAAAGCGGATGACCTCGTCGCGCTCCTCCTGCGGCTCGGTGATGCCCATGGAGGCGAGCTCGACGCCCATGACCTTGAGCTTCGTGGCCAGCTTGGAGCCGTGATAGGCGCTATCGATATTGCGCTCGGTGACGTGGTCGGCAAATACCTTGGCCTGGTCCCAAAGCGGCGCCACCAGCCCATAGACATGGCCGCGATGCTGCGCACACTCGCCGACCACGAAGATGTGGCGATCATCGAGACAGCGCATGTGGTTGTCGACCACGATGGCGCGCTCGACGGTCAGGCCGGCGCGCTGCGCCAGCTCGACATTCGGGCGGATGCCGGCAGCGACGACCACCATCTGGCAGGCGATGACGCTGTCGTCCTTGAAGCGTACGCCCGCAACATGGCCGTTCGAGTCGAGCTCGATGCCGGAACTCTGCTGTCCCAGGTGGATGGTGACGCCCATCGCTTCCATGGCGCCGCGCAGGATCGCGCCGCCCTCGACGTCGAGCTGTGCGTTCATCAGATGCTGAGCCAGATGCACGACATGCACCGAGGGCCCGTGCGTCATCAGCCCACGCGCCGCTTCGAGCCCGAGCAGTCCGCCGCCCAGCACGACCACGTTGGTGCTTTCCTTGGCCATGGCGGCCATGGCATTGCAATCGTCGAGCGTGCGGAAACCGAATACGCCATGACGAAGTTCGCCGGTTTCGTCGCGGATGTTGTGCATCGGCGGGATGAACGAGCGGCTGCCGGTGGCGATCAGCAGCACGTCGTAGCGCTCCTGGACGCCATTCTCGGCGGTCACCACGCGTGCGGTGCGGTCGATGGTAGTGACGCGCGCACCGCTATGCAGGCGGATGTCGTTGTCGATGTACCAGTCGAGCGGGTTGATATAGATCTCGCCGGGGTCCTGCACGCCGCACAGCACGTTGGACAGCATGATCCGGTTGTAGTTGCCGTACGGTTCGTCTCCGAACATGACGATGTCGAACAGCTCGGCGCCGCCGCGCGCGAGCACCTCCTCGACGGCGCGTGCGCCCGCCATGCCGTTGCCGATGACGACGAGCGTCTGTTTCGGGCTATTCGTATCCGACATCGTCGTGCTCCTCAAACTTCCATCAGACCCATGTCGAGCACCACGTATCCGGTGATGCCCTCGGGTGCGGCGACCTGCACGTCGATCACGGTTTCCGGGAACAGATCCTCGATTACCGAAAGCGGCACGTGCTGGCCGGACTTGGCGCCGAGCGGGAACAGCCGCATCGGCTTGCCGTCGCGCAGCAGAACCAGCGTCACCAATGCATCGGCCGAGTTGCCGGCACGCAGATAGATCAATTGCGCGCGGCGATCGGCCGGCACGGTGTAGGTAGGCGCACCGGCGAGTGCGGTCGGTTGCTGCAGTCCGGCGCCGGTGAAGGCGAAGGTGCCGGTGATGATGCGTGGCGTGCTCTCGATCATGGAGCGATGGTCCTCATGGTGGAGTGGGTCATGACGCCGCGACCGGAGCGGCTTCGGCGGATGCGACAGCAATCCGGGCAGCGCAGATCTTCAGTTCCGGCATGCGCGAGATCGGGTCGACGGTGTCGATGGTGAGCAGGTTGGCGTTGGATGCGCCGCCCCAGTGGAACGGCACGAACAGCGTGTCCCGCCTGATGTCGGCGGTGACGCGGGCGGCCAGTTTCACGCTGCCGCGCCGGGTGCTGACCTGAACGAGCGTGCCCGGAAGGATGCCGAGCGGCCGTGCGGTATCGGGATGAAGCTCGACGAAAGCCGCGGGCTCCGCATCCTGCAGCTCGGCCACGCGCCTGGTCTGCGCGCCGCTCTGGTAGTGGGTCAGCACGCGGCCGGTGGTGAGGTAGAGCGGGTAGGCATCGTCCGGCTCCTCGGCGGACAGGCGGCGCTCGACCGGATGGAAGCGGGCGCGGCCGTCCGGATGGGCGAAGCGGTCGAGGAACAGGCGCGGCGTGCCGGGATGGGCTTCGTCCGGACACGGCCAGAACAGGCCGTCTTTGGCGGCGATCCGGTCGGGCGCCATGCCGGCATAATCCGCGACGCCACCGGCACTGGCACGCCTGAGCTCGGTGAACGCCTCGGCGGGCTCGGACGGAAACGCCGCCACGCAACCGAGCCGGGACGCCAGCTCTGACAGGATGCGCGGCTCCGACCACACACCGGGCGGCGGATCGCGGGCCGGGATGCGCTGGATCACCCGGCCTTCGAGGTTGGTCATGGTGCCGCCCTCCTCCGCCCATTGCGGCACAGGCAGCACGATGTCCGCGAGCGAGGAGGTCTCGGTCAGGAACAGGTCCAGGGCGACGAACATGTCGAGGCCGGATAGCCGGGCCGCCAGGCTGGCGGCATCCGGGGCGGACACGACCAGGTTGCTGGCGGCGACCATCAATCCCTGCACGCCGCCGGGCTGGCCGAGCGATTGCAGCAACGCGACCGCCGGCATGCCGGGCATCGGCAGGGTGTCGGGATCGACGCCCCAGACCCTGGCGACGGCGGCACGATGGCCGGGATCGTCGAGCTTGCGATATCCGGGAAGCTGGTCGTTCTTCTGGCCATGCTCGCGGCCGCCCTGCCCATTGCCTTGCCCGGTCATGCAGCCCCAGCCGCAATGCTTGCGGCCGGCCTGGCCGAGCGCCAATGCGAGATTGATGAAGGCCAGCGCGTTGTTGGTGCCCTGGCTCTGCTGCTCCGGCCCGCGGCCGCTGAGGATCATTGCGGTGGCGGCCTCGCCGAGCATGTGGGCGGCCCGCTCGATGTCGCGGGCAGGCACGCCGGTGAGGCGCTCGACCCGGTCGGGCCAATAGGATGCGACGGAGCGGCGGGTGGCCGGCCAGCCGGTGGTGCGCTCGGCGATGAAGACCGGGTCGATCAGTTTGGCGCGAATCGCGGCGTTCAGGATGCCGTTGGCCAGGGCGGCGTCGGTACCGGGGGTCAGCGCCAAATGCAGGTCGGCGAGCTTGGCGGTGGCAGTGCGTCGCGGGTCCGACACGATCAGCTTGCCGCCGCGAGCCCGCTGCGCTTCGAAATATTGCATGATCGGCGGCATGGTTTCCGCCGGGTTGGAACCGGCGATCAGGATCGTCTCGGCGCCGGGGATGTCCTCGAGCGGAAACGGCAGACCGCGATCGATGCCGAATGCGCGCAGTCCGGCAGCAGCCGCCGAGGCCATGCAGAAGCGGCCATTATAGTCGATGTTGCCGGTGCGCAGGGCGAGGCGCGCGAACTTGCCGAGAAGGTAGGCCTTCTCGTTGGTGAGGCCGCCGCCGCCGAACACCGCCATGGCGTTCGGGCCATGCGTTGCCTGGATGCGCTGGATGCCGGCAACGATCCGGTCCAGCGCCTCGTCCCAACTCGCCGGGCGCAACGGGCCGCCCTTGCGGTCGCGGACCAGCGGCGTGGTCAGGCGCTCGGGGTGATCGAGAAGTGCCGCTGCGGTCCAGCCCTTGCGGCACAGGCCGCCCTTGTTGGTCGGGAAGTCGCGCGCGGACACGCTCCAGGCGCCGTCCATGTCCTGGTTCAGCATCATCCCGCACTGCAGGGCGCAGTATGGGCAGTGCGTCGCGGTTCCGGTGGTCCCGGCGCCGGCGAGCGTCGTGACGACACGGTCGAGGGCGGCACTATCGGCCATCAGATGCGGGCGACGCCGGGAAGAGCGCCCCAGGTGGTGCGCCAGCGGCCTTTCACCATGACCAGCCCGACCAGGGCGACCAGGGCCAGCACTGCGAAGATCAGAAAGCCGGGCCCGTAGGCGCCGGCATACTGGCGCGCGGTGCCGAGTGAGAAGGCGAGCAGGAAACCACCGATACCGCCGGCCATGCCGACCAGCCCGGTCATCACGCCGATCTCGCGGGCGAAACGCTGCGGGACGAGCTGGAACACCGCACCATTGCCCATGCCGAACGCCAGCATGGCGACGATGAACACGACCAGCGCACCACCCAGCGTCGGCAGATGCGTGGAAACGATGATCAGTGCGGCTGCAGCGATGCCATACATCACCGACAAGGTACGTATACCGCCGATCCGGTCGGCCAGGGCGCCGCCGACCGGACGGAACATCGAACCCGCGAATACGCAGGCGGCGGTGCATTCGCCGGCGAGCACCGGGCCGAGCCCGTAATCGGCGTTGAAATAGATGGTGAGCGACGAGGCAAGGCCGGAGAAGCCGCCGAAAGTCACGCCATAGAACAGCATGAACCACCAGGCGTCGGGATCGCGCAGCACGTCGGCATATTGATGCAGGTGGCGCGGGGCCGGCGGATTCGGCGCATCGCGTGCCAGGATCAGGTAGGTGACGAAGGCGATCGCGACCGGGATCGCGGCCAGACCGAACACCGTGGTCCAGCCGAACCGGGCGGCGAGAAGCGGTGCGAACAATGCGGCGAACACCGTGCCGGAATTTCCCGCACCGGCGATGCCAAGTGCGATTCCTTGGTATTTCGGCGGGTACCATCGGGAAGCCAGCGGCAGAGCCACCGCAAAGGAAGCGCCGGCCACACCAAGCAGCACGCCAAGGATCAGCACTGCGGAATAGGACGGGATGCCGAACAGCCAGACTGCGAGCAGCGTCACCAGGACGATGCACTGGGCGATGATGCCGGTGCGTTTCGGACGGAGGCGATCGACCAGCAACCCGGCGACGACACGCAACAGCGCACCGGACAGGATCGGCACGGCGACCATCAAGCCTTTCTGCGCCGGGTTCAGGTGAAGGGTGTGGGCGATCTGCACGCCGAGCGGGCCGAGCAGCACCCAGACCATGAAGGCCATGTCGAAATAGAAGAATGCCGAGAACAGGGTCGGAAGATGGCCAGCTTTGAGAAATGCCTTATTGATCATCAATCACCCTGCCAAGTTCGAGACCGATTGCCCCTGAAGCATGCATTCTGTGCAAATCCTGAGAGCCTGTCAGCCCCTATGATCTTGATGATGTCAAAAAAGGCATATTTTTTAAGTTATAACTTCCAGGTGTGCCGATGAGGCGCAATTGATGCAAACCGAGCGTTGTGGCGACGGGATCGCCGTCCCTGCCCTCGCTTTCGGCTGGTGCAGCGTGCAGGGACGGCGTGAACGCAACGAGGATTTCGTCGCGTTTCATGGCGGCGACACCGGAGCGCTCGCGGATCACGGTTTCGTGGCCGCGATCGCCGATGGTGTCGGCGGACATAGGGGCGGTCGGGAGGCAGCCGAAACGACGGTGCGCGGCTTCATCGATGCGCAGAGCAGCCAGAGCCCACTGCGCAGCATGCGCGATCGCGCAGCGCTGGCCCTGAACACGATGAACCAGTGGATCCACGCGGTCGGGAGAACCGACGAGGCGCTCGACGGGATGGCGACGACCTTCACCGGACTGATTCTGCATGGGCGGATCGCGCATGTGGTGCATGTCGGAGACAGCCGGCTGTACTGCCTGCGGGATGGCCGGATCTCGCGTCTGACGACCGATCACGCATCGGACCGGCCCGGCCAGAGCCATATGCTGACCCGCGCGATCGGGCTGTCGGACGAGTTGGCGATCGCCACTGCCACCGAGCCGGTGCAGGTGCATGATCGGTTCCTGCTCTGCACGGACGGGGTGCACGGTGTCCTGTCGGATGCCGGGATCGCAAGGGTGCTAGCACAAGGCGACCCGTCGCTGGCGGCGCAGCGCCTGGTGCAGGCAGCACTCGCGGCCCGCAGCACGGATAACGTCAGCGTCGCGGTGGTGGATGTCGAGGCGCTGCCGCCGGCGCAGCAGGACGAGCTGATGCTGGCGCTGTCCGGGCTAGACAGGCTGGCGGACCCGCAGGTCGGCCATGAGGTGGACGGCTTCCGGCTGGAGCGGTTGCTTGCACGTGGTCGGCACGCCCGGGTGTTCGTTGCACGCGACCTGATCGGGGAATTCGGCGATGTGGTGCTGAAGTTCCCGGCGGGGCCGGACGAGGCGGCACGGCGGATGGTGCTGCGGGAAGAATGGATCGGGCTGCGGGTGCGCTCGCCATGGCTGGCAGCGCCTGTTCCACTGCCAGCCGATCGGCGGCAGACGCTGTATGCGGTGCAGGCGTATCATCCTGGCGAAACGCTCGACCAGCGGCTGCGTCGATCACCGCCGCTGTCGCTCGGCGCCGGGCTGGCGATCGGCATCCGGCTTGGCAAGGCGGTGGCGGCGCTGCACCGCGCAGGCGTGATCCATCGCGATATCAAACCGGAGAACGTGCAACTCGAACCTGGCGGCGGGGTCAGGCTTCTCGATCTCGGCGTCGCGCTGGTGAGCGGCCTCACGGACCAGACCGCGCGCGGCGCAGGTGCACCCGACATGCCGGACAACGTGCCGGGAACGGCCAGCTACATGGCGCCCGAACTGTTGGCCGGCGGCAACGCAGGCGATGCCGGAAGCGATCTGTACGCGCTCGGGGTCACGCTGTATCGGGCCTGGTCGGGTGCCTGGCCGTATGGCGAGACCGAGCCGTTCCAGCGACCGCAGTTCGGTCGCGCGACCCCGCTGGCAACGTATCGGCCGGACCTCCCGCGGTGGCTCGGAGCCGTGCTGGCCCGCGCCGTCGCGGTCCGTCCGGACGAGCGCCAGGACGATGTCGTCGAACTGATCCTGGAACTGGAACACGGCGCCGAAATGCCCGAGCTGTTCCTGCGTGGCCGCATGACCTTGCTGATGAGCAATCCCGTGCGCTTCTGGCAGGCCGTTTCGCTGCTGTTGGCATTGATGCTGTTGGGCGTCGGACTGAAGCAGGCCGACTGGTAGGAATTGTCGACGACGCCCGACGCTTCTCAATTGTGACTCTGCCATAGTCACTGGTCTGGGATTCACTAACTTGGTTCGTTCCGGCAATCTTGCAAAACCGCTTGCCTGCGTGATTCCAGAATATTGCCTGATCTCCAGTTAATGCGAATCGGATATTCTTCGACAGCGAGCACTACAGCCATCACTATGCGCTTCGCTCGTTTTCTGAAACAGTCGGAATATTACGTCGTCAGGCTGCGCCGACGCGGAGACGCCAAACCTTCGTTCGCGCGACCAGGAGTAAATAGATGCTCAAGCCTCTTATTTTCGCTGCTCTTACGGTATCCTCGATCGCCTGCCATGGATTGATTGGCCAGGCTTCGGCAACCGGCTTGCTGCAGACGAGCGGTACGACCATCGTCGATGCGGCAGGCAAATCCGTGCATCTGGCCGGTTTTAATCTCGGCGGCTGGTTTGTCATGGAAAGCTTCATGTCGCCCATGGATAGCGGCCATCAACTCAACGATAGTTGGAGTGTCATGAACACTCTGGCGAGCCGGTTTGGCGAAACGACGGAGCGTCAACTGATCACGACCTACCAGACGAGCTGGATCACCGACAACGACATCGCCAACATTGCAGATGCTGGGTTCAATCTCGTACGTATTCCACTCTGGTGGGGCCAGTTCTTTGCTTTGAACGATCAGACACCGAGCGGGTGGCGTTCCGCCGATGCGTTCACGCAACTGGACGCGATCATCCAGAGCTGCGCCAACCATGGCGTCTACGCCATATTGGATATGCACGGCGTAATCGGCGGACAGAGTACCGCGTCCAACACCGGACGCGCGTCCCAGAACACCTACTGGACCGACACCACAGCACAGCAAAATACCGCATGGATGTGGCAGCAGATCGCCGCGCATTACAAAGGCAATACAACGATCGCCGGATACGATCTGATCAACGAGCCGGCCCCTCCCTCAAGCATGCCTCTCAAGGCAACCGTATTGGCCGCCTATGACCAACTCTATAGCGCCGTCCGCGACGTCGACCCGGGTCATATCATATTCGTCGAGGCCACGTTCGGAAGCTGGACCCTGAGTATGCTCCCGTCGCCGAAAGATCATGGCTGGAGCAATGTCGCCTATGAGCTGCACGCCTACAACTGGCCGAAGAGCGGCCAGACGTCAGATGAAATCGCCAGTGCCGTCGAAGCCGGTTCAGACAAGGTGGTAACGGATGTTCAGAACCACGCCTCCTGGAACGTGCCGACCTATGTAGGCGAATTCAACGATTTCAGCGCGGACGCGTCCGTATGGAAATACTCGATCTCCGATTACAACGCGGCGGGGTTGAGCTGGAGCGTCTGGAGCTACAAAGCAGTGAATGGTGTCGCCCCGAACTACTGGGGCTATTACGATCCATGGCATTGGCCGACCCGTCCCAATCCGGCCACCGATACAAAGACCGCCATAGGCCAGTACTGGACGAACTGGAGCACCATTTCGGCCTTCAGCCTCAACACCGCACTCGGGTTTTAATAAAACTTTTGTCGCTCGAGAACAGCGCGTGATAAGGCCCATGCAGGTCGAAGCCGACACCGTCGACTTCGACCGGAGCGAGTTCATCATCGCCCGCCTTATTCAGGTCCTCCACCAGTCGTCCGACGTTCCGGGCGTAAAGCGAACTTCGAGATCCGGATCTATGGCGACGATCAGGTAGAGCTTACCTTGCTCGGTGCGGACCTCGGTGGGTTCGATGTGGAAGTAGCCAAGCGGATATTCGTCCTCGAGCAACAGCACAATTGATTTCGGGTCTTTTGGACGAGCCGGCTGGTTTGTGACAGAGGTCCGCCGCCTCCACCTGGCAACGGTCTTCTGGTTGATACCGTAGCGCCTTGCCAGCGCCCTCAGGCTCTCTTGACGATGTTGCATCGCTCGACGCATTGCCGCAGTCGTTTTGGCGCTGCCATGGAGAACCTGGCCCATAATGCATCCTTCCATTCACCGGATAAGAATGAACCATCGAAACCTGGGACGAAGCAGTTCAGGGCATGCTCCTGTCAAGGCAGCGAGAATAGTCGATTGATTCAGCAGGCAACGATGGATCGACCACCCGGATCAGATAATCTTGCCGATCAAGATCGGCTTGGCGCCGAGCCTGGTCCAGAATTCACATTGATGACGGGCGCTGAAGTCGTTCGACATATGAGAGGCATTCGACAGGGAGATCACCTGATCGCCAGTATCCGGTAATTTGCCGGACCGTTGGGCGAATAGCCCGAGCGCGTCGATTATCCCGTCCGAAAGCGTGCGGCTGGCTCCAACCGGCAACGGGTCACCGGCCCCGTCATGGCCGAAGACGTAGGCAAGTTCGGCGGTGTGGGCATCGCCCGTTACGATACCGGGAGCAGTTGGTATCGGGTAGTCATGCACCGGATCCGGCTGAGCGAATTCGAATTGCAGCGTTGAAACACGAGATTCCAGCGTGCCGCGCAAACTGGCAGCCGGGCAGCTGAAGAACTCGTCCGTTAGTATGGCGGCAAGAGTCTGCCCCGGCCTGCCGTAGCGGCTGGTCGGGTAGGCGGCGGCGATCGATGCGGCGTCGGCGCTGCCGAAATTCGCCGCAAGCGTCAGCCCAAGCTCGTCGGACGTTACCGCATAACTCTTTTTGGTCGTGGCTTCGGCGATGAAATAGGTTCCCTCGTCGGCATCAGTCATCAGCGCGACAGGGACCTGGGAGAAGGCGCCCTGGCTCAGTGCATTCGCTGGTGCGGCGGGAATAACGATGCCGTCGATGGCAGGGCCCACGGTCACGTCACTTTTCAACAGGGTCGCGACCGACACAGTCCGCAGGCAGGCTGCAGCATCGGCGGCCGTGCTGCAACCGGTCGTGCCGAGGATCGCGGCATCACTGATCTCGGCGCGAGCCAAAGTCTCCGCCGGCAGTGCCCCGACACTCTCCAGCCATACGGACGAGAACAATCCCTTGGCAGCCGGCGATGCCATCTGCTCCACAATCGACAAGGCACCCGCGGACTGGCCGAACACGGTGACGCGCGACGGATCGACCCCAAGCGACGTGGCATTGTCGTGCACCCACCGAAGCGCCGCCTGCTGGTCGAGCAGACCGTAGTTGCCCGAAACGTGGCGCGGATCGTCGGCATCCAGTGCCGGCAAGGCCAGAAAGCCAAGTACGCCGAGCCGGTAGTTCACCGTGACGACGACAGCACCGGTCCGTTCGGCGATCTGACTTCCGTCATAGTTCGGTCCGAGGGCCGCGACGCCGAGTCCAGCACCGCCGTAGCGGAAACTGCCGCCATAGAAGAACACCAGCACCGGGCGGTTCGAGCCACCGCGATCCGGCCGGAAGACGTTCAAGGTCAGGCAGTCCTCATCAACGCCTGGGGTACCAAGTGCGGCGGTCTGCGGGCAGACAGGGCCGTATGTCGTCGTCTGTAGCGGGATCGACCAAGATGCGTGCGGACCGGGTGGACGGAAACGCAAGGCGTCTACCGGCGCAGCGGCATAGGGAAGGCCGAGGAAGTCCGAAATATCGCCATTATGTGTGCCGATCACGCGGCCGTTTTGCGTGTCCATCATGATATCGGACGCGTGAGCCGTCGCAAAAACTGATCCGATGGCAACGGCTGCGAGCAGCGTGGCCAGAACCGAAGCTCGTGCAGGTGATAGCGTCGACGTTCCCGGATATCGTTCGCCGTCAGGCCGCATACGATATGAAGAGATACGTTTCGGGTTCAATATATCCATGACGGTGACGATAACATCGTCGAACTTGATTTCGACTGGCGCTGACGTATGGAATTGTTACTTGATGGGGCCGGAACCAGCGCACACGCGCCATGTGCCGACGACAGCAATATTCAGTTATGCCATTGGCGGATGCTCATACCTGCCGGGCTGCCTTCAGAATAAGTCCTGCAACGATATCTGGATGAGAGATCATCGACAGGTGGCTTGACGGTATCTCTATGGTCGCGGCACCCATCCGCTTCGCCATGAACCGTTCGAGATTCGGATCGATGGTCCGATCTTCCGTCGATACCGCATACCAGCTCGGCTTCGTTCGCCAAGCCGCATGCGTTGTCCTGGCTGCGAGAAGCTCCCGATTGAACGGTTCCTGGACGGCATGGAGTACTCGCGCCTTTGCCGGCGGTATGTCTCCGGCAAAATCACGCAAAAACGCCTCTTCGCTCAATTGCCCCCACTCGCCGGACCAGACGATGCCTGCGGAGGCCGGAGGCTTCGGATAGTGCGCTGCGAGCCCGGCATAATCCTCGCCTGCATCGGGCGCCCGTGCCGCGACATAGACAAGCGAGCTGACCTTCGGATCGATCCCGACCTCGGTTATGATCATACCCGAGAAGGAATGCCCTACGAGCACGATCGGACCATCCTGCATTGCCAGGACACGTCGAGTCGCAGCCACACTTTGCTCGAATGTAGCCAACGGATTCTGCACGGCCGTCGCATTCAGTCCGGCCGACTGAAGCCGTGCGATGACTTCGGACCAGCACGATCCGTCCGCAAACAAGCCATGGACCAGGACGACATTCCGCGCCTTGACCGGTACATCGGCACAAGCGCTACGAACGGAGGCCGAACTTGCAATTCCAGCGGCTGCCAGCATTCCAACGAAGTTTCGACGATTCACGATTACTCTTCCATATCTGAAAGGGGGAAATTGGCAGAGGCAGAATGGTTTAGGCGAAACGTGCTGAGAGCGCGAACATAAGATGTCGCCGGGAACGCTCCAGTTCATTCAATGCCATGTATTACGTGCACGCGCGCCGGTCGGACCGGGTGGTCGTGAGGCAGCAGTCAGTGTGGCTCTCTCAACGAGGATAGTAGTACGCGCCAGGCGCATAGACGACAGGTGGGGCCGCGTAGACTACGGGCGGTGCCACGTAGGCCACAACCGGCGGAGCGCTATAGGCAGGACGGGATGCGATACCGACGGCTGCACCGACCGCAAGACCGGCAACGGCGGCTGCAGCGGTGCTATGATGACGATAACAACATGAGCCGCCGCCGTAGTAATGACCGCCCGGTGGACCCGAATGTATGATAGCTGCGCCATGCGGGCCCCAGTAGGCGGCGCCTTGCGCACGCGCGGGAAACACATACGTCGTTGCGGTTCCTGCAGTCAGCAATATGGTCAGTACAAGTTTTCGGATCATGACGATTTACCTATCGATTTGTCAGGAATGGACAGGCGGCGGCGGCACTGCGTTCGATCCAAGTGCCGAGCGCACCGGAGCGTTGAAGGCTACCCACCCCTGATCCTGGAAATAATTCTTCAGGTTCGAGGCAATCTTCGTGCTGGATTGATCTATCTCTCGATTGAGGGTTTCGCGCATTCCCAAGAGCAAACCAGCCGATCCTCCGGCCAGACCTAAGAGCTGACCGGACGCTGCCCCGGAGGCCAGTCCCAATCCAGGACCCGGCATGGCACCTGTCGTACTGCGGGTATTGAATGTCGCCAGCTCGACAGCGGATTTGCCGCGGAGCTCCAGCAGGTCCGTGGTAAGCTGCAATGTCGCACGGCCGGCTCCGAATCCTACGATCAGGCGAAGCGCCTGGTTTCCGTCGCTTACCTTTGCAAGACGGCAACGAAGCAGGAGAGTCCTGCCGGAATAGGCCGGACCTGCGGCGGCAGCGGAGGCCGACATGACCGTCCCGCGGCCACCACCGAACTTTTGCACCAACTGTTCCTGCAGGAGTGCTGCGATGCGACCTCTTTGCATAGCGTCGGACGAACGCTCGTTGCCATTGGCCGAATGTGCCGTAGCGTCCACCACCATAATGACGAGCCTGTCCGGCGGCACGGCGCCGTTAAATCCGGCGACACTGACGAGCGCAGTATTGCGAGTTGAAGCGCAGCCGGAAAGAAGCAGTATTGCAAAAATGAGCGCTCGCGTCGCACCGGAAACGTTCGTCACGGTTTTGGACTTGCTGGAAATCCGGTCGTGGCTCTGCTCTGCATCATTTCGGTGACTCCTGTACCGGCCAACAGATTTGTAGATGCCCGGACATAACTCCGACCATGAATATAGTTATTATTTGTTCGGCGATCGCCGACGCGACTTGGACTTGTCTTTCGCCGCAGCATCCAGGATGGCGTAAACGTTGCGGTGGAACAGCTCCGTCAGCCTTTGATGGCGGTCAGTGGTGATCTCGTCCCATCCGATAGCAGCCACATGTCCATTACGCTGCGGCCGGAAATGTGACACCTGCCCCAGTATCGACATCGTAAGGAGGACACAGTCCTCATCCGCCGGGTCCTTGCCGAGCAGTCGTCCGATCAAGTCATTACATGGTTTTAAAATAAGCTTCGTTGTCGTTTGATACAGCCCCGCCCCATCGACCGGCGGATCGATTTCCGCCCGTTTCATTAGCTTGGTCCAGTTCTTGTCCCAAGGCCTTCCGGTCCGGCCAAGGTGGAGATCGGTCCATTGATCGAGGACGACATAAAGCAACTGATAGAGCGCATCTTTGTTCAGCGTTACCGAAGACTCCGTTGCCAGGAGTGACTCTACGCGCTCGGCATTAGGTCGAAGAACCTGGTTTATCTTCTCGACGACATGCTCCAGCGCAGCTTTATACAAGCTCGGCTTGCCATCGAAATAATATGTCAAGGAGGCCAGATTGACTGCTGCATGCGCCGCAAGCTGCCGGGTACTTGCCCCCTCGTACCCCTGATCCGCGAATATCTCGATAGCAGCGAGGACAATTCGAAGTTTGGCTTCCTCGCCACGAGACTGATTTCCGTCCCCACGCCTTGAAGCGGAGACAGACCTGCCGAGAGATTGAGGTGATGCGTCCGCGTTCATGAAGCCTTCTAAGGCCGCTCGATAAAATAGTCAATCGAATGACTACTTTTATGGTTGTCGCGGAGACGACCACACGACCGGTTAGCCGATCATAGCTCACCGCAGATGCGCGCATGGCAGAGTTCAACACCTTGGTTGCTTTTCGCTCGACCTGCGCCGGTGACATGAACATGCGCCGGTTCGTGATCGAAGGTGTAGATCACGAACCGAAAGCCAGACGCACGATGAACCACGACCATCGCCGGCCATAACTCATCGGTTGGGTTACCGGAGTGTCTCCCTCAGCTCGTGAGTTGCACCTTGATTGGGCCGTGCCGCTCGATGACGTTCAGCGCGACTTCGGTGCCGAGGCGTTGCAGATGGACGGTGGCGCGGCCGCCGCCGACTTCCAGGTTGAACAGGGTCAGTTCATCGAGGAAGGCAGGCAGTTGCGGTCGTTCGAAATGAACCGTGGCGGTCGCCGGATCGAAGCGCAGACCCAGTGTCGACTGGATCAGCGACGGGATGGTCGCCGCCGCCCAGGCCTGCGGACTGCAGGCGACCGGATACCGGACCGGACCTTCGCCGCGCTGGCGGGCGAACCCGCAGAACAGCTCGGGCAGCCTTCGCAGGTCGGCATAGAGCGAGGCGTCGAACAGGCCGGTGAACACGCGCGCGGCCTCGTCCTTGAAGCCGTACTTGGCCATGCCGATGGCGATCAGGGCGTTGTCGTGCGGCCAGACCGACCCGTTATGATAGGCCATCGGGTTGTAGCGGGCCTCGCCGGCCGGGATGGTTCGTATGCCCCAGCCGGTGAAGAAGGTCCGGCTCATCAGCCCGGCGACGATCCGGGCCGCCCGGTCCTGCGGCACGATGCCCGACATGAGCAGCTGACCGGCATTGGAGGAACGCACCTTGCAGGGGCGCTTCTTGCCGTCCAGCGCGATCGCGTAGGTGCCGAGTTCCTCGACCCAGAACGCGGTGTTGAACGCGGTGCGCAGCGCCTCGGCTTCACTGTCCATGCGATCGGCGAACACGGCATGACCGAGCCGGCGGCCGATCGTCGCGGCGGCACGCTTGGCGGCATAGACGTAGCCCTGCACTTCACAGAGCGCGATCGGCCCTTCCGCCAGGGTGCCGTCGGCGTGGAAGATCGAGTCGAAGCTGTCCTTCCAGCCCTGGTTGACCAGCCCGTTCTCGTTGCGCCGGCCATACTCGACGAAGCCGTCGGCATCGCGGTCACCGTACTTGTCGATCCACTCGATCGCCCGCTCGATGTTCGGCCATACGCGGGCAATCATCGAGACGTCGCCGGTGCGGTCGAGATAGTCGCCGGCCAGCATGACGAACAGCGGCGTGGAATCCACGCTGCCGTAATAGTGGCGGAACGGCACCTCGCCGAGTTCGGCCATCTCGCCGTGACGCACCTCGTGCAGGATCTTGCCCGGCTCGGCGTCGGCGACCGGATCCTCGGTCTCGGCCTGGTGGCGGGCCAAATAGCCCAGTACGCCCCGCGCGATCGCCGGATCGAGCCAGAGCGTCTGCATCGCGGTGATCAGCGCGTCGCGGCCGAACGCGGTGCTGTACCAGGGCACGCCGGCATAGGGGTATGGCCCGTCCGGCTTGTCGGTCAGCAGCATGTAGATGTCGCAGATGCAGCGACGGATGGCCTCGTTGAAAATCTCGTTCGACGAGGCGATGCCGGCCGCCCGCGAGGAGGAATGCCGCAGGCTGCGCCGGGCTTCCACCATCGCGACCAGGAACGCCTCGGACACCGCGCGTTCCGGCGTGTCGGTCGGGTCGCAGGCGGTTTCGATATGGATGAGCTGGCGCTGGCCGGGCTGCAGCGTGAGGGTGAAGCGGGCGCTGGTCGCGGTAAGGCGTTCCGGCACCGGGCCGAAGCGCAGCCGGGTGGTGCGCAGCCGGTTGTCGAGCCCGTCATAGGCAAGCAGCACGGTATCGTCGCTGACGATCGGCGCACGCAGGGTGCCGTGACGCAGGCGCTTGGTGCCGCGTGCCTCGAACAGGTCGGCGAAATCGGCCCGGAACGACAGCTCGATGACCACGGTTCGTGCGACGACGTCGTAGTTGCGCACCTGCAGCCGCTCGTAGGACGTCTGCTCGCGCAGGAACACCGTGCGGCGCAGATGCAGCAGGTCGTGATCCAACGTCTTGCCGTCGATCTCGATGTCGGAATTGGTGAGGTCGCAGGAGAGCGTCGCGTTGTTCTCGCGCAAGGTGGCGCTTAGCAGGATCGGCTGGGTGCCGTTGATCGATAGCGACAGCGACGAGAGATGACGCGTGTCGAGATAGTACAGCCCGTCGGCGATACCAGGTCCGGACAGGATGTTGCCGTTCTGATCGAACACCCCGAACAGGTCGCCGTATTTCAGGGTATGCAGCCGTCGCACCGCCATGACCGAGCTGGCGGAGACCTGAAAGCCATCGTGCGGGGCGGCCGGGTCGGATACGTCGGGTGCAAGCTGTATGGTCGGGAGGTCCGGCTGGTTATCCAAAAATTTATCCTTTGCGAGCGATCATGCTCCGGCCTTGCGAGCGGTCATGCTCAGGTGGCTGCACCCCGGAGAGAACTCCACCCTCCGCAACTCCGCAACCGGCCGGTGGGCGAACACGTTGCCTCGGGTGATGGCAGATCGTGCGAGCGACACACCCCAAACGAAACGAGTTTACGGTGAGATGCGCGACTTCACGCGCACCCCGGAGCCGGGTCCGGGGCCTTCGAAGGCGGCATCCAGGGACGGCAAACCGATCTTCGTGGTGCAGAAGCACGACGCGACCCGCCTCCACTGGGACTTCCGGCTGGAGCATGGCGGCGTGCTGTGGAGCTGGGCGGTGCCGAAGGGTCCGTCGCTCGATCCGCACCACAAGCGGCTGGCGATGCATGTCGAGGATCATCCGGTCGATTACGCGACGTTCGAAGGTGTCATCCCCGAAGGCAACTACGGCGCCGGCACGGTCGAGATCTGGGACCGCGGCACCTGGGCGCCGATCAACGGCGATGCCGAAGCAGCCCTGGCCAAAGGCGAGTTCAAGTTCAGGCTCGACGGCGAGCGGTTGCAGGGCGGCTTCGTGCTGATCAGGCTGAAGCCGCGGCCGCGCGAGAAATCCGAAAGCTGGCTGCTGATCAAGGAGCACGACGAGTTCGAGCGCGAGGGCGCCGATGCCGCGGTGCTGGAGGAACGGAAGCTGGGCGCCGCCAAACTTGAAAAGCCGGCGAAACCGGCGAAGAAGAAGGCGCCGCCGAAATCCAGAGGAAATTCCGAGCTACCGGAGACCCAGGAGCCACAGCTTGCCCAACTGGTGCACACCCCACCGACCGGCAAAGGCTGGGTCAGCGAGGTCAAGTTCGACGGCTATCGCATGCTGGCCCGCAAGGACGGCCACCAAGTCCGGATCATTACGCGCAACGGCCTCGACTGGACCGAGCGCCTGCCCAGCCTGGCGGCCGCGGTCGCCGCGATGGAACCCCGGACGCTGATGCTGGATGGCGAACTGGTGGCACTCGGCAAGAACGGCATCTCCAGCTTCGCCGGGCTGCAGGACGCGTTCTCCACCGGACGGACGAAATCCCTGTTCTACTACGTGTTCGACCTGCTGCATCTGGACGGGGCCGATTTGCGCCCACAGCCACTTTCGGCGCGCCGGACGGCTCTCGAGACGCTGATGCAGAACCTGCCCGAGGCAGGGCCGGTGCGGTTCAGCGAGCATCTGGAATCGGACACCGCGCGGGTGAAGCAGGAGGCGTGTGCGATCGGGCTGGAAGGGATCATCTGCAAGCGGCTCGATGCGCCGTACCAGCCCGGACGCGGTGGCGACTGGGTCAAGGTCAAGTGCGAGAACCGCGAGGAATTCATCATTCTCGGCTACACGCCCCCAGCCGGCACACGGCAAGGACTAGGGTCACTGCAGCTCGGATTTCGGGGCGATGGCGGCCAGCTTTATTTTGTCGGCGGCTGCGGCACCGGATTTTCCAGCCGCATTCTGCGCACGCTGACCAAACGGCTGCAGACACTGCGGATCGACAAGCCGTTGAGTATGCTCGGCACCGAGAAGCCGCCGCGCGACACGATCTGGGTGAAACCGGAGCTGGTGGCCGAGCTGACCTATGCCGGCTTCACCGGCGGCGGAATGCTGCGGCATGCGAGCTTCCAGGGATTGCGTGAGGACAAGCCGGCCGATGAGGTGGTGCGCCCGATCCCACCCTCCGACGTCAAGCGGATCCAGCTCGGCAACGCCAGACTGAAGTCCGCTCCGGCGAGCAAGGGCGAGACCGACCCGAAGCCGGCAACCAGACGCGCCACCATCGTGGTTGCACGAAGAACCGAGCGCGGTGCGGCGGAGATCGGCGGCATTCGGATCAGCCATGCCGACCGCCCGCTCTGGCCGGAGGATGCGAACGGTCCGGCGCTGACCAAGCAGGACCTGGCGCTGTATTGGCAGGCGGTCGGCGGGATGGCGGTACCCGGTATCGTCGGCCGGCCGCTGGCCTTCGTACGTTGTCCGGACGGGATCGGCGGCGAGCAGTTTTTCCAGAAGCATCTCGGCCGCGGAATGCCCGATGCGCTGCACGAAGCGGAGGCGGACGGCGCGCCCTATGTCGCGTTCGCCGAGGCGTCGGGACTGGTCGCGGCGGCCCAGATCGCGGCGATCGAGCTGCATAGCTGGGGATCGAGCGAAGCCGATCCGGTCCATGCCGACCGGCTGGTGTTCGATCTCGATCCCGGCGACGGCGTGACCATGCCGACGATCGTGCAGGCGGCTCGCGAGGTGAAGCAGCGCCTGGAGGCAGCCGGGCTCGCCGCGTTCTGCCGTACCTCCGGCGGCAAGGGGCTGCATGTGGTGGCGCCAGTACGAGCCAAGGCGAGCTGGGACGCGGTGCGCGCCTGGTGCCGGACGTTCGCCGAGGCGATGGAAGCCGATGCGCCGAGCCGTTTCATCTCCACCACCCGCAAGAAGGATCGCGACGGCAAGATCCTGGTCGACTGGCTGCGCAACGGGCTCGGCTCGACCGCGATCGCGTCATTCTCGCCACGGGCACGGCCGGGAGCCGGTGTCGCCACGCCGCTGACCTGGCGCGAAGTGACCGACAAGCTCGATCCGCAAGCCTTCAACCTGCGCACGATCCCGGCCCGACTGGCCAGGCAAAAAGCCAATCCATGGGATGGTTTCGCGGACGCTGCACGCGATCTGCCCGGGCTGTCCGCAAAACCCGTCCGCAACAGGAAGAGCTGAACCGATGGCCGATCGTCCAATCTGGCGCGGGCAGCTTCGCCTCGCCCTCGTATCCTGCCCGATCGCGCTGTACAGTGTGCGGCAGCCGAGCCAGGAGCTGCATTTCCATTTCATCAACCCGAAAACCGGCAACCGCGTGCGCATGGTGACGCAGGATTCCGAAACCGACGAGGAGCTGTCGCGCAAGGATCTTCAGCGCGGTTACGAGTTTAAGAAGGACCATTACGTCCTGCTCGACGACGAGGATTTCGAACGTGCGCGGATCGACAGCTCGTCGGTCCTGTCGATCGACAAGTTCGTACGCGCGGACAGCATCGATCCGATCTATTTCGACAGCAGCTATTACCTCGTGCCGGATGGAAGCGGCCGCGATGCCGCCGACGACGTGTTCGTGGTGCTGCGCGAGGCGATCGCGAAAACGGGCCGGGTGGCATTGTCGCGCCTGGTCATGTCCCGGCGTGAGCGGGCAGTCGCGTTGATGCCGATGGGACGCGGGATCGTGCTGCATACGCTGAACGACACGCGCGAGATCACTGCGCCGGACAAGCTGTTCGAGGACATCTCTGACGCGCCTGCGGACAAGGAAATGGTGGCACTCGCGGTGCAGTTGATCGACCGGCAGACCGCCAAGTTCCAGCCGGGCGACATGGAAGATCGCTACGAGGCGCGCCTGCGCGAGGTGATCGACGCCAAGCTCGCCGGCGAGGACGTGCAGACGCCGACCGAGGAAGCCCCGGCCGACAACGTGGTCGATCTGATGAGCGCGCTGCGCAAGAGCCTCGGCGAAACGAAAGGCAGCACAGACGGAAAACCCTCAGCGCCGAAAACATCGGATACCAAATCCGGAAAAAAGCCGCCCGTATCCAAGGAGCCTCCGAAGAAGGCTGCACCGAAACGCAAGAGCGCCTGACACAGTCCGGGCGAACTGGCAGCTGGTCGCGGCGAGCCGGCGTCGCGGTGGCCCTTCTGTCGGGGCTGGCCGCGCTTTCGATCCTGATCCTGCCGCTGATGCTGGTTCTGCTCATGGTGCTGTTCGATACCGTGGCGCATGGCCTGCTGGTTCTGCTCGGCCTGCTGGTGACATGGCTAAGGCAGATCGTTCAGGTCGGCGCTACCGGCTTGCCGCCCTACGACACGATCGCGTTCGCACCGCTCGACGTGGCGTTGCGGTCGCTGTTCCGCTCGCTGCCGTGCCTCGCCGGGCTGATGCTCGTATTGCTGCGCCAGCGTCCGGGTCGGTCGTGGTGGCTGGTGGTGGTGCTCTGGGGCCTGTCTGCTTCGATCGGCGGCGAGGTGGTCGCAGTTGCACTGCTACCGGGGATCGGGATCGCTATCTGGTTTGCATTGCCACATGCGAGATTTTCTTGATTCTGATCGAGACGCATCCGCCTTCAACACGGGAGGAAAATCGACATGAATGATCCTGTCGCGGGTTCCGAAATGGACAACTCGATTTCGTCGGATCGGCTCGCGTTGGCGCCTGCGCGATGGCACACCGCGAACGACGTGTCGGTCGGACAAGTCTGTCTGCACGACAACCCGCTGCTGGACGAGCCGCATACCCGATCCCACGTCAAATTGCCCTTGCTCGGCCATTGGGGCGCACCGTGAGCCAGGCCGAGCCGGCGCCACGGCTGGCGATGGACGCGATCCTGACCCTGAATGCGGGCTCGTCCAGCATCAAGTTTGCCCTGTTCCGGATCGTAGACGCGGATATCGCGGTCGCGGTCCGCGGCCAGATCAGCGGGATCGGCAGCGCGCCGAAGTTCCGGGCCGCCGATCCGAATGGCAAGGCGCTGGGCGAACACGCCTGGACCGGCGGAGACCAGACCCAAGAGGATCTGCTTCAGTTCCTACTCGACTGGATCGTGAAGCATCTCGGATCGGACCGGCTGGTCGCAGTCGGTCATCGTGTCGTGCATGGCGGACGCGACCATGACCGGCCGGCGCTGGTGACGGCCGATCTCATGGCGTCGCTCGAAGCCCTCGTGCCGCTGGCGCCGTTGCACCAGCCGCATAATCTGGCGCCGATCCGCGCGGTCGAGGCGATCCGGCCGGGCCTCAGCCAGGTTGCGTGCTTCGATACGGCGTTCCATCACGCCATGCCGATGGTCGCCGCACGGATCGCACTGCCACGTGAATTCGAGGAACAGGGCGTGCGCCGCTACGGGTTTCACGGGTTGTCCTACGAATACATCGTCCGCCGCCTGCGGGTGCTGTCGCCCGACCTGGCGGCCGGCCGGGTAATCGTTGCTCATCTCGGCAACGGCGCCAGCCTGTGCGCCATGAAGAACGGACAGAGCCAGGACACGACGATGAGCTTCACCCCGCTCGACGGGCTGGTGATGGGCACCCGCTGCGGCAGCATCGATCCGGGCGCCATTCTCTATCTACTGCGCGAGCATGGGATGAATGCGGATCAGGTCGAGGATCTGCTCGACCGGCGTTCCGGCCTGCTCGGCGTATCCGGCGTGTCCAGCGACATGCGCGTCCTGCTCGACAGTGACGATCCGAAAGCGGCGGAGGCGGTCGAGCTGTTCGTGTTCCACATCGCGCGCGAAGCCGGAGCGATGGCGAGCACGCTCGGCGGTGTCGACGGCATCGTGTTTACCGGCGGGATCGGCGAGCATGCAGCGCAGGTCCGCGCGCTCGTGTGCAAACGGCTGGCCTGGCTCGGCGTCGAGATGGACGACAAGGCCAACGACGCCGATGCGGACATCATCAGCACCGCGGCCAGCCGGGTCGAGGTACGGATGATCCCGACCGACGAAGAGGCGATGATCGCCCGCCACACCTTGGATTTATACGCCGGCACATAGGGCGTCGCGATCGAGACATACGGGCTCGGAAACGTTCGCCGTCCTGTAGACGATGCAGAGCGTGCACCGGCAGCCCCCGGACCGGGATCGGCTTTTCCATCACTCCGGCCGGCGTCAGTCATCAGAACTGGATGCGGGCATTCAGATAAGCGGTACGCGGCTCGCCGACATAGATGTAGTCGGAGGCCTGGAAGCCCCAGAAATGCTTGTTGGCAACGTTGTCGACTTCGGCGCGCAGGGTAACGGTCTTGCCATAGAGCTTTGTGGTGTAGCTCGCGCGGAGGTTGACCAGCACGTAATGCGGCAGGTTGAAGGTGTTGGGGGAGTCTCCGACGATACTGTCCACGTAACGAGCTTCCGCGGTTGCTGAAAGATTCTTCACCCACGGGACGTGGTTGGTGAGCTGCACGGAATCCTGAAAACGCGGCACGCCCTCGACACGATTTCCGATCAGGTCGGTCTCGGTCTGCTGGTAGACCGCTTCCTCCCAGCCGAAGCTGTTGGTGAACACGAAGCCCCAGGGAAGATTGATGCGGTTATTCGCTTCGAGGCCCTGCAGACGCTCGTTGCCGTTCGACACGAAGACGTTGGCGGCATCGGCGTACTGGGCGCCGCGGTTGATGCGGTACAGCGCAGCCGAGGCCGACCAGCCCGGCCGGTCGATCTTGGCACCGACCTCGATCTGGTCACTGCGAATCGGCGACAGCGACTGTTCGGCATTGGCGTAGCTGTCGCCGACCGTACCGCCATCCTCGAGCGCCTGCACGTAAGAGACATAGAGCGTGGTGTCGCGCCAGGGATGGAACAGCAGGGCGGCGACCGGGGTAAGCGGGGTCTCGGTATCGACGGCTGCCGGACCGCCGGCGGCGGAATAATTGATCTGGCGGTAATCGGTAAAGCGAACGCCCGCGATAAGCGACCATTTCCGACCGAAATCGATCGTGTCGCTGGCGAAGGCGGAAGTCTGGTCGGAGCGCAGACTACGGTATTGCGGAAACGAGAAATCGTGCGGAATTAGGATCGTCGTCAACGGCTGGTACAGGTTCTCGGTAGAGCCGATCGGCTGGTTCATGGAGTTTCGTGCCGTCAACCGGGTTAGGCCCTGCCAGGAACCGCCGAAGGTAAGCTGGTGGTGGAACGGGCCCGTCACGAAATGCCCCTCGACCAGCGCCTGGACCTGGTCGTAGACCGCGACACCCTGGCTGGCAGTCAGGAAGTCCTGGAAATCTCCGCTTTCGTTCTCGAGGCGCGGCCACTCGCCACCGTAGCGGCGCCAATCGTAGCTGTGGCTGTAGTTCACGCGCGCGGTCCAATGATCGTTCAGGTCCCAGCGCAGGCCACTGGCCAGGTAGAGCACCTCCGAGTTGAAAAAGGTGCTTGGCACCGCTGATAGGTTGGTGTCGCCGCTAACCGGGGCCGGTAGTTGGCTACCGGCATAATTCATCCCGTTCTGGTTCAGGATGACGCCCTGGATGCCACCGTAGACGCGTCGATCCTGGTAGATCGCGTCGGCCGTCCAGAGCAGCGACGGGGCGATGCGGGCGTCGAGGCCGATTGAGCCGGAGTAGCGGCGGACGTTGGAGCCGTTATAGGTGCGGCCTTGCTCATGCTCCAGGTTGACGCGGTAGCCGAGCACGCTGCGCGCAACACGGCCGCCGAGGTCGATATGCTGCGAGACCACCGAGCCCGAACTGTAGCCGACATCGGCCGCGACGAAGCTCCGGTCGGTGGGCTTCTTGGTCTCGTAATCAATCAGGCCGCCCGGTGCGTTGAAGCCGTAGAGGAAGCCGGACGCACCCTTTAGCAGTTGCACCTGTTCGAAGGATTCGAGCGGTAGCTCCACGGTGGTCATGTAGAACGGCGCGCCGTTGATCTTGTAGCCGTTGAAGTCGTCGAGCGGCACGCCGCGCACCGTCACGGAATAGGAATTGTAGGAATAAGTGTTGCCGTTGGGAACAAAGGACGCGTCCTCGGAGAACACCCGCGCAAGCGACTTTACCTGTCGGTCCTGGATCTCGGCAGCGGTTACGGTACGGGTGGAGAATGGGGTGTCGAGGTCGCGCCGACTGCCGAGCGCGCCGCCTGCGACCACCGGATCACGCCGCTGGCCCGTCACATCAACCACCTCTGAAGTATTCGGCGGAACAGCCGCCTGCCGGTGCCCGACCGGAACACGCTTCGTGACGGCTTGTGGCTGCCGGCTTGCCCTGTCGGCAGCCTGTTGCGGTCGATGAGACGCGGTTGCCCGAGCCTGGCCGGAGTGGGCTGGGTGATGGCGGGCATCGGCGCCCATAAGAGCCGTCGGCTGGGCTCCGGACGACGTGTCGTCGGCATGTGCGCCGGCCATTGGTGGAACGAGGAGAACAAGAAGCGCAGAGCGCCGAAGCAGGCGAAGTGACATGAGCGCCTTCCGAAACGAGACGCCGCGACGATGTGGCGCGGCCGGTCGATCGACCTGGCGAGACCACCCCACCCGCCTAACTAACGGTGTTGTATCGTGTCACTAACTATTACACAATGTTTTATGCGCTTATTATAAATCTACCGCCGCTCGGCGGATAAGATTGGTGTACGACAACCGCGCACGCCAACCAACCGCATTTCCCCCGCCACGCGCCGCCTCCGGATCGTGCGGCCGAGGCTATGCTGGAGGGGAAACGTGACGCCGGACAGCTCCCGAGCATCCGCGAGCGCCGCCGGTCAGGCCGTCGGTCTTGCTCGACGTCGCGTCGCATGATCACGGGGGTGGCGTTCGGATACGCCGGTATCGGCACGGTCTGTGTCGGCCCTGGTCGGCACCAACGGTTACCGAAACGACTTCGACCGTTGTTCCGGCCACCGCCTACCTAATTATTGGATCCGACGCTTTTTACGCCGACGGCGTTTCGTCGACGGGTTGGTTGCGCAGGTAGGGTTCGACCTTGCCCTGCATCTTCATGGTCATCGGGCTGCCGTCGCGGCCGACGGTCTTGCCGACGGCGACGCGGACCCAGCCTTCGCTGACGCAGTATTCCTCGACGTTGGTTTTTTCGACGCCGTTGAAGCGGATGCCGATGCCGCGGGCAAGCAGGGCCTCGTTGAAGTGCGGGCTCTTCGGGTTGATCGCCAGCCTGTCGGGCAGCGTGGATTGGTCGGGGAGGGTTGAGCTCATATGGCAATTCCGGTCGCGAGTTTGAGCCGCTGGGTCCGGGCGGCGGCGGCATACCACAGCCCGGCGGCGAAGAAGCCGACATAGTAGCCGATATCGGCGCCGCCCAGCAGTCGGGCGACCGGACCGGTATAGAGGTCGCTGGTCGAGAACAGAATGATGGTCAGCACGGATGTCACCACGAAGATGGTGGCGCCGATGGTCCAGCCAGGCGGATCCCGGTGCGGAGCGCTGCCCACGAGATACCAGTCCGCCAGCACGATGCCGATCCATGGCGCGATCCAGTAGAGCGTGACGACCAGGTAGCTGGTGTAGAGGTCGGCGTAGCGGCCGGCGCCGACCACGGCCAGCACATAGCCCAGGCTGGCGGTGACGATCGCCGCCAGCACGCGCGGAACCTGGATACCGGCGGAGATCAGGCTGTAGCTCGCGGTGTTGTCGTTGAACGAGTTGCCGGTGATCGACGACAGCGCGATCGCGGCCAGCACCACCGGCCCGAGCAGCCCGGCCGCATGCTGCAGGCTGGCGATTACCGCGACCGGAGATGCCTCGCCGATGGCGCCGGCAGTCAGCAGCCCAAGCAGTTGAAACGGGATCGCCGAGCCGAGCAGCCCGGCCAGCGCGAGCCAGACGACGCGTTTCGGAGAAACGTTTGCCGGCAGGTAGCGGGTGTAGTCCGAGGAATAGGAGGCCCAGGACAGGTTGAAACTGGCAAGGATCGCGGTGGCCAGGATGAAGATGGCGGCGGATGGCGGGTGCGGCGCCGTCGGCACGCCTCCTGCCCGGCTCACCACCAGCAGCCCGACCGCGCCGAGCACCACCAGCAGCAGCCCGCCCAGGTATTTCTGCAGGGCCTGGACCACGTGGTGACCATAGATGCTGGCGACCATCTGGATCGATGCCAGCACGCCGAGCGCCAGCCAGAATGGCGGTGTCAGTCCGACCGCGGCCACCAGGGCGATCAGGGCGGCGGCCGCCGGCACGTTGTTCACCGCGTCCCAGCCGATGCAGTAGATCCAGTTCAGGAACGCCGGCAGCCGCAGGCCCTTGCGGCCAAGCGCGCGGCGGGAGGACTCCATTTGCGGCAGGCCGGTTTTCGGCCCGATCGCAGCGGCAAGCGCCACCGGGAGCGCCCCGACCAGGTTGCCGATCAGGATGGCGGCCAGGCCCCAGCGGAAATCGAGCCCGAGATGCACCAGCAGTACGCCGGTCACCCATCCGCCGGGTCCGAGATTGGGCGAAAAGTGGCTCCAGAACACCCGGTCGAGACGCATCATCTTTTCGGCGGCGGGCACCGGTTCCGACACCGCGCGCGCGCCAGTGTCCTCCATCGTGGGCCGGAGCAGGGAGAAGCGGTGTGCCGTCATGATACCTGTCCCCATTGCCACGGGGAGGATCATGGCAGGCCCGGCCGCGCGAACAAACGATGGCCGGCAACGTTGACGCCCGATGTCCGCCAGTCGCGGCGGCGCAACTCAAGGAGTGTCCATCATGATCACCTACGGTTCAGCCGCCTGGGAAGGCGGACTCAAGGACGGCAAGGGCCTGCTTTCGACCAAGAGCGGCGCATTGTCCGACTATCCGTATGGGTTCGCGGCCCGTTTCGAGGGCAAGTCCGGCAGCAATCCCGAGGAGCTGATCGGCGCCGCGCATGCCGGCTGCTTCACCATGGCGTTCTCGCTGATCCTCGGCGAGGAGAATCTGACGGCGGAGCACATGGAGACCAAGGCCGAAGTCACGCTGGACAAGGTCGAGGGCGGTTTCGCGATCACCAAGTCTCACCTGACCCTGACGGCGAAGATCCCCGGGATCGACCAGGCGAAGTTCGAGGAGCTTTCGGGCAAGGCAAAGGCCGGCTGCCCGGTCTCGAAGCTGCTGAATGCCGAGATCACGCTCGACGCAACGCTCCTGTCCTGAAGCTATGCCCGGCGGCGGCGTGAGCTGCCGCCGGTCGATCAGATGCCTGCGTGCGGTGTTCTTGGCTGGATGCGACGTGCGCACGCCACATCGACGGCGCTGGTCGCGGCCACGAACAGGAACGCCAGAAGCCGCGTGCCCCTGCGTGGTGCGCCGGTCCCGAAGCCGCCGGCGAGACTGCCAAGATCCAGCGCATCGCCGCCGACGCGAGCCCAGACCCAGGGGGTCGGGTCGGATGCGGTGAGGAGCGCGATCCCGGTGCCGATTTCGCGGATGCCGTAGAGGCGCGCGATACCGGTCCGCTTGCCGCCGATCATGCCCAGCAGTTGGCTGGCACCGACAAGCTGGCTGACGCCGAGGCCGATGCTGAACCAGCCCAGCGCCTTCGCCGCGCGGTCGGAAGTACGCCGTGTCATAGCCGTCATGGGAGAAGTCCTTGTCGTGATGCGGTTGTTCCGCACAGAGACGCTGACGTCCGCGCGCCGATGCGGATTTGAACAAAACTCCGCTATCGGCGACGCATCGGTCGTGATTTCCGCTTTCCGACGCCACGGGATATATCGCACCGCAATTCCAAATTTCCGCTGCACGTAAGGACAGACCATGAGCCAGGACTACAAGGTCAAGGATATCAGCCTCGCCGGCTGGGGTCGGAAAGAAATCTCGATCGCCGAAGGTGAGATGCCCGGCCTGATGGCGCTGCGCGACGAGTTCGGCCCGGGCCAGATCCTGAAGGGTGCCCGGATCGCCGGCTGCCTGCACATGACCATCCAGACCGCGGTGCTGATCGAGACCCTGATCGCGCTCGGCGCCACGGTTCGCTGGTCGTCCTGCAACATCTTCTCGACCCAGGACCAGGCAGCGGCGGCGGTGGCCGAGGCCGGCGTCCCGGTGTTCGCCTGGAAGGGCCTCAGCGAGGAGGAGTTCTGGTGGTGCATCGAGCAGACCGTGCGCGGACCGGACGGGTGGGTCCCGAACATGATCCTCGACGACGGCGGCGACCTGA
>JBPBQO010000036.1:0-67014 GCA_050954785.1 Janthinobacterium lividum
CATTCCGCGCGACCAGTTGACGGTCATCACCGGCCTGTCCGGCTCCGGGAAGTCGTCCCTCGCGTTCGACACCATCTACGCCGAGGGCCAGCGCCGCTACGTCGAAAGCCTGTCCGCCTATGCGCGCCAGTTCCTGGAGCTGATGGGCAAGCCGGACGTTGATTCGATCGAGGGCCTGTCGCCCGCGATCTCGATCGAGCAGAAAACCACCAGTCGCAATCCCCGCTCCACCGTCGGCACCATCACCGAGGTGCACGACTACATGCGCCTGCTCTGGGCGCGTGCCGGCATCCCCTATTCGCCCGCCACCGGCCTGCCGATCGAGGCGCAGACTGTCAGCCAGATGGTCGATCGCGTCATGGCGATGCCGGAAGGCACTCGGCTGATGCTGCTCGCGCCGATCATCAAGGATCGCAAGGGCGAGTATCGCAAGGAACTGGCCGACCTCGCCCGCAAGGGCTTCACCCGCGCCAAGGTGGACGGCACCCTCTACGAGATTGCCGAGGTTCCCAACCTCAACCGCAAGCTCAAGCACACGGTCGAAGCCGTGATCGACCGCATCGTGGTCAAGGAAGGCATCGAGAGCCGGCTGGCCGACAGTTTCGAGCAGGCGCTCGGGCTGGCCGACGGCGTGGTCTATGCCGAGGAAGTCGCCAAATCCGGCAAGGACGATAAGGCCGGCAAAGATGGGCAGGCCGAGCCGGTCCGCACCGTGTTCTCGTCCCGCTTCGCCTGTCCGGTCAGCGGCTTCACGCTCGAGGAAATCGAGCCCCGCCTGTTCAGCTTCAACGCGCCCCAGGGCGCCTGCCCGGCCTGCGACGGCATCGGCATCGAGAGCTTCTTCGACCCGCATCTGGTGGTTCCGGACGAAACGCTGAGCCTGACCGGCGGCGCGGTCGCACCCTGGAACGGGAGTCAGAGCCCGTATTACATCCAGACGCTGCAGAGCCTGATGCGGCACTTCAAGAGCTCGATGACCGTCACCTGGGAGGGATTGCCCGAGCCGGTGCGCGACGCCGTGCTGCACGGCACCGAGGAGAGCGTCGAGTTCACCTACAAGGACGACAAGCGCTCGTACAAGGTGAACAAGGCGTTCGAGGGCGTCATCAAGAACCTCCAGCGCCGCTACGCCGAAACCGACAGCGCCTGGATCCGGGAGGAGATGTCGCGCTACCAGTCCGAGAAGCCGTGCCATGTCTGCAATGGCGCCCGCCTTCGCCCGGAAGCGCTTTCGGTCAAGATCGCCGGCCATACCATCTCGGACGCATCCGAGCTGCCGATCCGTCGCGCACTGGAATGGTTCGCCACCGTCGAAGCGACGCTCACCCCGCAGCGTGCCGAAATCGCGCGCCGCATCCTGCGCGAAATCCTGGACCGGCTGCGCTTTCTCGACGACGTGGGCCTGGACTACCTCACCCTCTCCCGTGGCTCGGCCACCCTGTCCGGCGGCGAGAGCCAGCGCATCCGGCTCGCGAGCCAGATCGGCTCCGGCCTGACCGGCGTTCTCTATGTGCTGGACGAGCCATCGATCGGCCTGCACCAGCGCGACAATGAGCGGCTGCTCGGCACGCTCGACCGGCTCAAGCGCCTCGGCAACACCCTGATCGTGGTGGAGCATGACGAGGAGGCGATCCGCGCCGCCGACTACCTGATCGACATGGGGCCGGCCGCCGGCGTACATGGCGGCAACGTCATCGCCTCGGGCACTCCGGACGAAGTGGCCGCCCACCCGGACAGCCTGACCGGTGCGTACCTCTCCGGTCGCCGTCGTATCGAGGTCCCGACCGAGCGACGCATAACCGACCCGAAACGCCAGATCCGGGTGATCGGCGCCACCGGCAACAACCTCAAGAACGTCACCGCCGCCTTCCCGCTCGGGACCTTCACTTGCATCACCGGCGTGTCCGGCGGCGGCAAATCCACCCTGGTGATCGACACGCTCTACAAGGCGTTGTCCCGCCGGCTGATGGGCTCCGGCCAGGTGCCGGCGCCGCACGATCGCATCGAGGGCATGGAACTGCTCGACAAGATCATCGACATCGACCAGTCGCCGATCGGTCGCACACCGCGCTCCAACCCAGCCACCTACACCGACCTGTTCGCGCCGATCCGCAACTGGTTCGCCGAGCTGCCCGACTCCAAGGCGCGCGGCTACACGCCCGGCCGCTTCAGCTTCAACGTGAAGGGAGGCCGGTGCGAGGCCTGCCAGGGCGACGGCGTGCTCAAGATCGAGATGCACTTCCTGCCCGACGTGTTCGTGCGCTGCGACACCTGCAGGGGCGCCCGCTACAACCGCGAGACTCTCGAGGTTAAGTTCCGGGGCCATTCGATCGCCGACGTGCTCGACATGACGGTCGACGAGGCGGTGCCGTATTTCTCCGCCGCCAACCGCATTCGGGACCGCCTCACCATCCTGCAGCAGGTCGGGCTCGGCTACGTGAAGCTCGGCCAGCAGGCGACCACCCTGTCGGGCGGCGAGGCGCAGCGTGTGAAGCTGTCCAAGGAGCTCGCCCGCCGTGCCACCGGCCGCACCCTGTATATCCTCGACGAGCCGACCACCGGCCTGCACACCGAGGATGTCCGCAAGCTGCTCGAGGTGCTGCATGCCCTGGTCGACCAGGGCAACACCGTGCTGGTGATCGAGCACAACCTGGAAGTCATCAAGACCGCCGACTGGGTGCTCGATCTCGGCCCCGAAGGCGGCGACGGCGGTGGCCGCATCGTTGCGGTGGGTACGCCGGAGGATATCGCAGCCGCCAAGGACAGCCATACCGGCCGTTTCCTGGCGCCGATCCTCCCGGCGCCGGAGCCGGCGCGCAAACGCAAACGAGCCTGAACCTCAAGGAACATCGGACATGGCGGAACAGAAACAGGTTGTCGGCTTCGTCGGCTACGGCGCGATGGCGTCACGCATGGGGCAGCATATTCGCGATGCAGGCTACGAGGTCGTTGCCTACACGCCCTCTTCCAAGGGCGGGAACGCGCCCGATGGCGCCAAGCTATTCGGATCGGCACGCGCCCTCGCGGAAGCGTCCGACATCGTCATGGTGTCGGTGCCGAACGACGCCGCATTGGACATCTCGTCGTACGGCGACCAGGGCATGCTGGCCGGGATGCGCTCCGGCGGTCTGCTGATCAACACCAGCTCGGTTTCGCCGGACGCTTCGCGCCGCCTGGCCAAGGCCGGAATCGCTCAAGGCATCGCCGTGCTGGATGCTCCCGTATCGGGCAGCACGCCGGAAGCCGAAGCCGGCGCCCTCATTGTGCTGGTCGGTGGCGAGGCGGCGGACGTCGAGCGGGCACGCCCAATTCTGGATGCGATCGGCAAGACCACCGTGCATGCAGGTGCGGCTGGCCAGGGCTCGGTCCTGAAGCTGGTCGTCAACGGCATCATGGGCGCCGGCATGACGGCGCTCGCCGAAGCGGTCGGCTACGGCCTCGTTGCCGGTCTGGACCGCGAGATGCTGCTCGGCGCGTTGGATGGCCTCGCGGTGATCTCGCCGCACCACAAGCGCAAGCTCAAGGCGGCCAGCAGCGGCAACATCAGCCCACAATTCCCGACGGCGCTGATGCACAAGGACATGGGCCTGTTGCTGTCCGATGGTGCCATTCATTCCGTGCCGCTGCCAACCATCGCCGCCGCCACCCAGCTTCTGGCCTTGACCAAGCAGCATCACGCAAAGGACGATTACTCGGCCGTGCTGCCCGTCACCGAGGCACTGGCGAAAGGCTGAGCCACCAGTCCGCTCGCGCGCATCGACGGAACCGCGTTCCGGCTGACCGGTACCACCAGCCCCTCCTCCAGCACCAGTTGCTATCTTTGACCACCACGTTCGGCCCGGGTGGCGGCTTCGGTCGCGACCTGCTGGCGGAGAACAAGCTCACCATTAAGACCAGTATTATTGGCCACGCCTATCGGTTGAAACAGGTACCGCCGTATCTCCATTGCGGGATACGGTCGGCTTTACGATCGTCCAGGCATCCGGCCCGGTTAAGCCGGCGCTCCGGTCGCCTCCGCTTCCTCGAACGGACGTTACAGACCGCCGGCGCGCAGGAAGGCCTCGAACGCGGCGGCGTGATCCGGATGCCAGCGTGACAGCGGCGGGCGGTTCGCGACGATGTCGCCGGCTGCCCACTGGATCCGAAGCTCGTCGAGCGCGCGCGGGACGTCGTTGTCGGGACACAGGATATAGAAGTCGCCCGCGTCGAGCCGCTCCATCATGAAGTCGACGGTCTGCTCCGGTGTCCAGGCGGCAGCGGGCTTGTCGATCCGGCCGCGCGCGGTCAGTCCGGTGAACACGAACCCGGGGATCAGCAGGTGCGCCGTGATGCCGCAGCCGGCCCGGTTGCGCAGATCATGCTGCACCGCCTCGGCGAAGGCCTTCACCCCAGCCTTGGCTACGTTGTAGGCGGGATCTCCCGGCGGTGTGGTGATCCCCTGCTTCGAGCCAGTGACGACCACGCGAGCTGGGCCGCCATCGGCGATCATCCCGGGCAGGAACGCCTGCACCGTGTTGATCACTCCAAGCAAATTCACATCGAGCACCCGCGACCAGTCGGCGACCGGTCCGAGCACGTCGCTGCCGGGCTGCACGCCGGCATTGGCCATCAGCATGCCGACACGGCCGAAACGCCTACGCGCCACCGAAACCAGTTCCTGCATCGCATCGCGCGAGGCGACGTCCGTGCCGATCCCCAGCACCGCGTTCCGGCCGCGCGGCGAAACCGCGGCCACATCCTCGACCGCCTGTTCCAGTCCAGCCCCGGCGATATCGGCGATTACCACCGGATGGCCTATCGACGCGAACCGCAGGCAGGCCGCCCGTCCAATGCCAGAGGCACCTCCGGTGACCACGGCGGCGCCGGAATCCATGACGAAATCGTTGCTCATCGGTTCAGCTCCGGAACAGAGGAAGGTCGACCCGCGCGACCCGTGGCGTAGGACGCGAGCACGGCGAGCCGATCGCCGATACCACGTTGTCCCGAACGCAGGATGTGGGTGGAAGGCGTGGCGGCTCGCCGGAGATCGCGGGTCGCCAGCACCAGCGGCAGCGCAGCGGCGATCCGATCGCGCGGCAGGCGAAGGCTCCCGGCCCGGTCTACGAACCCGATACCCTCCTGTACCAGCACCGGCCGCAGCCTTGCCAGCAGGTCCGGCTGGGGGTCCTGCAGCAGCGCCTCGCGGCTGGTGCCGACCACCGCCAGCAGATCGTCGGGCAACGTACAGCGTCCGGCCTGAAGCATCTCGGCCAGATGGCGAGCCAACGCACCGATCGCATAGGCCGCACCGACCGCAGCAAGCCGGTCGCCCACGGCCTTGTCCACATCCAGTGCCTCGCCGATCGCCTGTTGCAGTGCGCCGGCGCCGTCGAGCAGCGATGCGCGCCAGCCAGCCAGGTCCGACGACTCCTCGGCGTCGGCTTCCCGCGCATCGATCAGCCGGAGCAGCGTCGCCGCCGACACCGCTCCGCTGTCGATCAACCGGTGCAGCGGCTCGGCCACCTCGTGGTGCCGCCAGTCGCTCCGGCTGCCTTCCACCACGTCGCGCCACCATTGCAGCCGGATCAGCGTCGCGATCGGCCCTGCTCCCGAATGGGCCGATGGCATCTCGACCGCACGGACCAGCTCGTGATTGAAGGCGATCAACACGAACACGGCATCCCGCCGGCCGGGCGGCGCGAACAAGGCGGTCAGAAACCGGTCCGGATCGGAACGCCTGGCGATCGCCAGGCAGGATTCAAGCGTCGGGACGGGCGCGATACTCATTGGTTCTGGTTGCTCATCGGCTTGACTGGGAGGGTGCCGGCTCATAGCTCTCCAGCACGTCCTTGCGGCTCATGACCCGCATGTCAGGCGGGTCGCTTCGCCGCACAACCGAGGAGAACATGGTCATGGCCTTCGAACTACCGGCACTGCCCTACCAGAACAACGCCCTTGCCGCACGCGGCATGAGCCAGCAGACCCTTGAGCTGCATCATGGCAAGCATCACCAGGCCTATGTTACCGCGCTGAACGGCTTCGTCGAGAAGAACGAGGCACTCCAGGGCAAGTCGCTTGAGGACATCATCAAGTTCGCGCACGGCAAGCCGGACCTGGCGCCGGTGTTCAACAATGCCGGCCAGCATTGGAACCATATCCTGTTCTGGCAGGCGCTGTCGCCCACCGGCGGCACCATCCCGACCAGCCTCGAGAGCAAGATCACCGAGGATTTCGGCAGCGTCGAGACCTTCAAGGAGCAGTTCAAGACCGCTGCGACCACCCAGTTCGGATCCGGCTGGGCCTGGCTCGTGCTCGGCACCGACGGCAAGCTGAAAGTAACCAAGACGCCGAACGGGTCGAACCCGGTCGCCGAGGATGCCGGCAAGCCGCTGCTCGGCCTCGATGTCTGGGAGCATTCCTACTACGTCGACTTCCAGAACCGTCGTCCCGACTACGTCACCAACTTCCTCGACAAGCTGGCGAACTACGAGTTCGCCGACGCACAGCTCAAGTCGGCCTGACCACGATCGGGGCTGCCGGTTCGCGGCAGCCCCATTCTTTTTGCCGGGCTGCGGCCTAGCTCTTCACGACCCGCTTTTCCGGCACCGAATCGTTCGCGGCCGGCGGTGTGTCGCCCATGACCGAGCTGATGGTGTCGCGCAGCACCATCACCCTGACGCCCGCCGCGATCTCGACCTCGATCTCGGCCGACCCCTCGCGCGCCTTCTGGACTACGCCGATGATGCCGCCGGCCGTCACCACCCGGTCGCCGCGCTTCAGTGCCGCCACGGTCGCCTTGAGCTGCTTCTGGCGCTGCTGCTGCGGACGCATCAGCAGGAAATAGAACACGATGAAGACCAGGACGAACGGCAGGATCTGCACGATCCCGCCGAGGTTCCCGAGCGGCCCGGCGCTCTGGGCGGCGTCCTGGGCATAGGCAGGCGAAATCAGGAAGTTCATGGGGTGGGATTTCCGGGCAGCAGGGTTTGCGGACACGCGTGTTGCGGTCGCTCGGCCCGGACCATAGGTTTCGCGGCCCATTCGTCAAGGAAACCGCGCTCCATGATCCAGTCGCTGCTGCCGATGCTCACCCGGATCGCCGAAGCCCTCGAACGTCTCAGCCCGACACCGCCGGTCGCCCAATCGATGGATCGCACGGACGCCTTCGTCTGGGCGCCGCGTGACGGCAGGCTGGAACCGGTCGCCCTGGTATCGCGCGTGGCACTTCACCTGCTCAAGGGCATCGACCGCCAGCGCCGGCTGCTGGTCGACAATACCGAGCGCTTCGCGGCGGGGCTGCCGGCCAACAACGCAATGCTGTGGGGCGCCCGCGGCACCGGCAAGTCGTCGCTGGTGAAGGCGGTGCACGAAGCGGCCAATGCGGGGCTGCCGGCCGACGCACCTCCTGCCCGCCGCCTCGTCCTGGTCGAGATTCAGCGCGACGACCTGACCAGCCTGCCCGCGCTACTGGACCTGTTGCGCACCCAGGACCGCCGGTTCCTGCTGTTCTGCGACGATCTCTCGTTCGAGCGCGAGGATGCCGACTACAAGGCGCTGAAATCGGTGCTGGATGGCGGTATCCGCGGCCGGCCGGCCAATGTTTTGTTCTATGCCACCAGCAACCGGCGCCACCTGATGCCGCGCGAGATGATCGAAAACGAGCAGGCGACCGCGATCAATCCGTCCGAGGCGGCCGAGGAAAAGATCTCGCTGTCGGACCGGTTCGGCCTTTGGATCGGCTTCCACAATGTCGACCAGCCGACCTACTTCGCGATGGTGGACGGCTATGCGGCAGATCGTGGCCTGACGATCGCCCCGGAGCGGCTGCACGCCGAAGCCAATGCCTGGTCGGTCGGCCGTGGCGCCCGCTCCGGCCGGGTCGCCTGGCAGTTCATCGAGGACCTGACCGGACGAAGCGATCCGGCCTGAGTCGGGTCAGACCCTTTCATCCAGTATCGCCACGACGGCGGAGGCGGTCGCTTGCCAGGCGACCGGCTGGAAACTGCGCCTGATCTCGTCCTGCCAGTCGGACAGTCCAGCCTTGTCCTCGATCGTCGCGCGGATCACCCGGCATGCATCGTTCAGGTCGGTCGGGTCGAAATAGCGGGCCAGCGTTCCACCGGCTTCCGGCAGCGAAGTCGCGTTCGAACTGATGCATGGCTTGCCCATCGCCAGGCTCTCGCTGACCGGCAATCCCCAACCCTCGTAGAAGGACGGGAACACGGTGAACAGGCATCCGGCATAGACCGCCTTCAACTCATGATCGTCGAGACCTTCGATCACGTGCAGCCGTCCGTTCAGGCTGCTGCTGTTCTCGATCTGGTTCATCAGGTCCGACACCATCCAGCCGACCTTGCCGGCGAAGACAAGGTCCGGAAGCTGGCCGGGAGCCATTTCCTCCGTTAGCCGGCGCCAGGCCCGGAACAGCAGCATGTGGTTCTTGCGTGCCTCGATCGTCGACACGAACAGGACGTATGGGCGTCCTTCGAGCACGGTCAGGAGCGATGACGGTATCGACGCCGCCGTTCCCGGGACCGATGCCCGGTCGGCAACGGTGTTTCCGAACCCGGTACCCAGCGTCAATGCCCGCACCGGGTTACGCAGAATAATACCGTCGCGCCCGCACCACTTTGTAACGTCGGTGGCGGTAGCGCGCGAGATGGCGAAAACCACGTCCGCCAGTGGCAGGACGGTCGTATACCAGTTGCGATAGACCCGCGTGGTGCCGCGATCGGCCCATTCGGGACGCTGCACCGGGATCACGTCGTACAACAGCACCGCGATGCGCATACCGAGCCTGCCGCTGGCATGGCCTACGAGCTCGGCATATTCCAGCTCGAACCATGGCGACCCGAGCACGGCCAGGATGTCGCCGCGCCGGACGATGTCGGCGAGCCGGCGCATCGGTTTCTGCTCGGCCGGCCGGTCAGGCGGCACGTGTCCCGGCCGGGACCGAACCGTCTGCATCAGCGCCGCCGGCATTGCCGGCCGTGGCAGGATCGCCTTCATCCGGATCAGCCGGCGCGTACCGCCGTCGGCGCCGCGTCGGATCAGTGCGGCAACGGTCAGTCCGGTGGCACTCGACAGGGCCACCCCTGCCTGCCCCTGCATGACGGTAAACAGGATCGCCGGACGGACAAGCCGCTCGGGGAACAGCCTCAACACGCGCCTGAGTAGCGTGACCGGACGTCTCCGGTGCGAGCTTCCAGCCGGCTGCGACAAGCCGGCGTCCGGAACCGCTGCCGGCACCGGTGCCAGAGCGGCCTCCGCGATCCCTTCCGGCACGTATTTCCGCACATTTTCCGGTCTCAGCCGCGCAGGCTCGGACGGTCCCGAGCGTTCGGTGATGCGACGGAACTGCGCCTCCAGTTCGATCCAATCCGCTTCGATGAAGCCGCGTTCAGTCGTCGAGTGGCGCAGGAAGCCGACTCGCTTAGCGATCGCGGGGTCTGCCATCGCCGCTTGGTAGATCTCGAAACAAACACGCTGGATGCCGGTCGGGCGGGCATTGCGAAGCGAGAAGTGGAACAAATCCTCGACGTCGAACCAGATTCTCGGCAGGTCGCCGGCAGGGGGTATCATCGCCTTCCTAACCATGTGTCACCAGTGTCGGCGCAACAATCCCGGCATGGGACGGAGAGACATCCCAAAGTCCGTCATGCGCATCGAGACCGTCCAGGAGAACATCGGCCGACCTTGTCCAGGACACCGGCTGGAATGAACGACGAACCTCCTGTTCCCAGCGCGCCAGCCCATCGCGGTCTCGCACGGTATCGCCAATCACCCGATATGCGTCGTTGAAGTCGTATGGATCGAACAGCCGAGCCAGGTTGGCGCCTGCTTCCGGCAACGACGTGACGTTGGAAATCACACACGGCTTTCCGACCGCCATGCTTTCGGTTACCGGCAGGCCCCAGCCCTCGAACAAGGACGGCATCACGGTGAACAGGCATCCCTCATAGAGACGCATCAGCACCGCATCCGACGGATCCTCGATGATCAGGAGCTTGCCGTCGATATAGTTCGTGTTGGCGATCTGCAGCATCAGGTCGGCAACCAGCCAGCCGATCCGGCCCGCGAACACGAGCGTCGGAACCTGGTTCGGCGGCAGTTCCTGCGCCAGCTTCCGCCAGACCTGGAACATCAGCGCGTGGTTCTTGCGCGCCTCGATCGTCGAGACGACTAAAACGTAGCTGCCCGGTGCCGGCACCGCATGGGCAGATACCCGGCTCACCTCGTCCTGCAACGAGGCAGCCGAGGCCGGGAAGCCGGTGCCGACCGGAATCGTCGTGATCCGACCCACATCGATTCCGCCGCGCTGCTCGAGGAACAGCATCGCATCGTCGGCGGTGGCCTGGGAAATCGCGAACATCGCATCGACCGACGGCAACACCCCTTCGAACCAGCGCTCGAAGGTATCCACCAATGTATGATGGCACCATTCCGGTCGCCGAAGCGGGATCAGGTCGTAGAGCAGCAGCCCGGTTTTCAATCCGATCTCGATCCGCGCCCGTTGCAGCAACCGACCATAATCGACCCGATGCCACGAGGCGCCGAGCGACAGCAGCCAGTCGCCTGAACGCGCGACCTCGTGCAGCAACCGACCATCGGCGTCTGGCCGCGCGACCACAGGCTGTATCGAGAGCGGTAATCCCGGGTCAACCGGCAACTGCGGCTGACGGACGCCCCTGCGATAAATGCTTTGCCGGCCAAGCTCGCAGAGCGAGCCGATGGCTGCGAGTTGCAGCCGACAGAAACGCGCAAATCGTTCTTGTGCAAGGGCAGGCAGCCGGTCGTGCAACGCGATGGCGAACGCGCGGGAAAACGGACGACCCGGCGCTGTCGTTGGTTGCAGGTCCGGTTTGACATGAGATGTCGTCAGCCCATGACAAAGTCCGTGCACCTGCTCCCACGCGACCGTCACGAATTCATCGGTGCGGGGATCGATCCGGACGAAACCAATTCGTCGGCCAGTCGGTACCTGCTGTTCGAGCGCGGCATAAAGTTCGTAGGTCAGGCGCTGGATACCGCTCAGCCGGGCATTATGGCCGACGTAGTGGAACAGATCCTCGACATCGATCCAGACCGCAGATGCCTGTCCCATTCGTGCCTCACACCGTGGACCGCGCAGAAACCATGCGCCGCCCGGACCGTCAAATCTCGGCGGAACAATCGGTCACCGGCCACCGCGATGCAGGATCCGCCAGACATGTCGTGGCGCCGAAGAGTCCAGAAGCCTGCCGCCGCTGCCGACGGTCAGGTTCGGATTCAGGAACGGGTCCGCCTCCAACGCGTGCCGATGCGTCGACGCGATGTAGGCGCGGGTCCGCCGCAGTTGCGGCAGGTTTTCCTCCGCGGAGTCGGGTGTACGCGTCGAACCCTCGTCGTGGATCAGCACTGCTCCCCGGGCCAGCACGACACGCAGGCCGGCTTCCCGAACCCGGAGACACAGATCGATGTCGTTCCAGGTTACCGGAAGATGCGCGGCGTTCAGGCCGTTCACGCCGTCGAATACCGAACGCCTGAACGCCATGCACGCTCCGGTCACCGCAGCGAAGTTCTGCCTGTCCGCGCGATGCGAATTGCCGGTGCTCCAGGCATGCGCCGCGACCGGACCCGGGCCGATCACGATACCGGCGTGCTGCACCTCGCCGGACGAGAACAGCAGCAGCGCCCCGACCACCCCTACCTGCGGCTGCAGGCAGGCGGACACCATGGCGTCCAGCCAGCCCGGCTCGATGCACTCGACGTCGTTGTTCATCAGGACGACGATGTCGCCCGACGATGCCTGGACGCCATCATTATTCAGCGCCGACCAGTTGAATGCTCCCGGCCGGCGGAGCAGCAGGCAGCCCTCTTCCGCGACCAGCCGATCCAGCAGGGCGATCGCATCGGGCTCGCTGCTTCCATTATCGACCAGGATGATCTGGATCTGCGGGTAGTCCGTGCAGCGCCTGAGCGAACGTACGCAGCACTCGAGCCGAGGCGCCAGATCGCGGGTGGCGATAACGACCGACACCCCCGGGCGTGGCCTGGCAAACCCGCTCGGCACTGCCGCCGGCGCCCGTATCGATGCCGGTATCGAAGTTTCACCCCGATGGCACAGGATCGCCGGCAGATGCACCACCTGCCCGTCACGCGCGTCCTGCGTAACGGTCCGGCTTCGCGCCATCGTGCCGCCTGCATGGAACGGGGTGCGCGGCTCCCGATACAGTTGGCCAGTCCGGTACAGCACCAGCGCGCCCATGACATCGACCTGTTCGGCCGCATTCGGATCCCAGGCCGATTTCAGAATCGGATTCGACCACAGCCCATCAGGCCGCCGGCAATCCTCGTCGCAGTAGATCGCGATGGCGTCCGGCCGCTGCATGATGGCATGAGCGAACACCGCCAGCGCCATCGACGACAAGGTATCCCCGGGTCGGAGCCAGCCGATCCAGTTCGCCAGATCCCCGACGGGATGCCCATCGCCACGAACGATCCGTGGATCGGCGGGGATCATCTGTCCGGATACGAGGTCGCCCGACAGCAGCAGGCGCCAGTGCGGGTAGCTTTGCCCACGCAGGCTGTTGATGGTGCCGACCAGATCGAATGCCGGGTCGCCCGCGTCGAGTTCGAGCACCAGGTCGATCCGCGTACCGGACGTGACCAACCGCGGCAGCAATGGCACCAACCCGGCCAGGATCGCGCCTTCGCTCTCCTCGGCCCAGAGCCGGTAGGCCCAGGCGGGAGTATCGGTTTGATCGTCGGGATCGATTCCATTCGGAAACAGCAGCGGCAGGATCGGCACGTCGCGCGCCCTGTCGGTTTGCAGAAAATCCGCAATGAACCGATCGAGGCCGGCAGCTTGTCTCCAGGCCCTACGAAAAGACCAGGCGTTTCGAACGTGTGCCAAACCGCGCAAGCCAGGCTGACCATGATCCCAGATCGACCTGGCAATTCCGGGCGCGTCCAGACCAGCCCAAAGTTGCTGCGCTTCACCGGAGCCAGTGATTGCGGAAACAAGATCCATGAGCCTGGTGCCGGAACTCAGCAGATCCGCGTTATGTATCAATCCAGGACCGTCCGGAGGTCGTTGCAGCACAAGACGGTAGAGATGAGACACGGTGCGAAGCGCATCGATGTCATCGATCGGCTGGGTCAGCATGGCACGCTTCCGGATCGCACCTGCCGCCCATAATCCCGACATGAGCGAACTCGAAGTTCATGTTCCGCACGAAACGATCGACTATCCCGCATTCCTCATACTAAGGGTGGTATCACGTTTGCGCTACCAACCTATGCGTGTGTTAATCCCCGATGATGCTCGTTCCGCCGACGTAAGGTATCAACGCTGCCGGAACGTCGATCCGGCCGTCGGCGCGCTGGTAGTTTTCCATCACCGCGATCATGACCCGCCCGACAGCGACGCCGGATCCGTTCAGCGTATGCACGAATTCGGCTGGCCCACTGGCCCCGGGTCGCCAGCGGGCGTTCATCCGCCGCGCCTGGAAATCGCGCGTGTTGGAGCAGGAACTGACCTCGCGCCACGCCTGCTGCCCCGGTAGCCAGGCTTCGAGATCATAGGTGCGGGCCGCACCGAAGCCGGTGTCACCCGCACAGAGCAACATGCGACGATACGGAATTTCAAGACGTTCCAGCACCGTCTCGGCGGCACGGGTCATGCGCTCGTGCTCGGCATCGCTCTGTTCCGGGGCTACCACCGAGACCAGTTCGACCTTCATGAACTGATGCTGGCGCAGCATGCCGCGGGTATCGCGTCCCGCAGCCCCCGCCTCGCTGCGAAAACAGGCGGACAGCGCCGTAACCCGGATCGGCAGGCTGCCGGCCGGCAGGATCTCGCCGGCAACCAGGCTGGTCAGCGGGACCTCGGCGGTCGGGATCAGCCAGCGTCCGTCGGTGGTACAAAAGGATTGGTCGGCGAATTTCGGCAGCTTGTCGGTGCCGTACATGGCCGCCTCGTTCACCAGCAACGGCACGGCATGTTCGACGTAGCCATGCTCCAGCGTATGCAGGTCGAGCATGAACTGGCCGAGAGCCCGCTCCAGCCTTGCCAGCGCGCCGCGCAGCACCACGAATCGACTGCCGGACAGCTTGGATGCAGCGGCGAAATCCATCAGTCCGAGCGCCTCACCGAGCTCGTAATGCTGCTTCGGCGTGAACTCGAAGTTCCGGCGGCTGCCGCGCTCGTGCACAACGACGTTGTCGGCTTCGTCATGTCCGTCCGGCACCTCCGCATCGAGCCGGTTCGGCAGCTCCGCAAGTGCTGTCTGGACCGCCGTATCCTCAGCCGCCGCGACCTGCTGCAGGCGCTCCATCTCGCCCTTAAGCGACACGGACTCAGCGTCCAGGGCGGTCGAATCAGTGCCGTTGCGTCTGGCCTGCCCCGCCTCCTTGGACAGGGCGTTCCGGCGAGACTGCAGCTCCTGCAACTGCGTCAGCGCCCGCCGCCTGACTTCGTCGCGAGCCAGCATCGCGTCCGCGACCGGCGCAACGCCTCGCCGGGCCAGGGCCGCATCGAACGCGGCTGGGTCCGCCCGCAAGGCGCGCAGGTCGTGCATCAGGTTTCCTCGTCGACGGTCGGCCTGGGTTCGACCAGACGCGCGGTGATGATCGAAATCTCGTAGAGCGCGATCAGGGGTATGGCGAGGCCGGTCTGGGTGATCACGTCCGGCGGCGTCAGGATCGCCGCCGCCACGAAGGCCCCGACATAGGCATAGCGCCTGACCTTCTTCAGCCCGGCCGAGGTTACCAGCCCGACCTTGGCGCAGAGTGTCAGGACCACCGGCAGCTCGAACGCAATGCCGAACGCCATGATCAGCTTCATCACCAGTGCCAGGTATTCGCTGACCTTGGCCTGAAGCTGGATCTGCAATTGCTGGTCGTTTCCGGAGCTCGTCTGAAAACTCAGGAAAAAGCTCCATGCGAATGGAAATACGAAATAATATGCCAGCGCAGCCCCGGCGAAGAACAGGATCGGCGTGGCGATCAGGAACGGCAGGAAGGCCCGCTTCTCGCTCCGGTAGAGCCCGGGTGCCACGAACATATAGGCCTGGGTCGCAACCACCGGAAACGATAGGAAAGATGCCCCGAAGAACGCCACCTTGATATAGGTGAAGAACGCCTCGTAGAGCGCTGTATATATGAGATGTGGTTGCTCACCCTTCTGACGCATGATGTGCGCCAGCGGCTGTGCCAGGAACAGATAGATGCGCTGCGAGAAGTGGTAGCAAAGCAGGAAGGCCAGTGCGAAGGCGACCGCAGACCAGAGCAGTCGCTTGCGCAGCTCGACCAGATGCTCGAGCAACGGCATCGCCTGATCCTTGATGGGATCATCCATCAGAGAGGCGCTCCAGTCCTGGTATTCCGGTCGATCCGGACTGCCTGCGAATGCACTGCACGAGGCGGCAGGAAGCTCGGCGGATGCGGCTGCGCCCGTTCGGCCCGCAGCCGTCGCGCGATGGGCGGCGGCACGATCGAGGGTGCCGGATCGGCGGCGATCAGGGTTTCATCCTCCGGCCCGCTGTTGGTATCGACGGCTGCCCACGAGCGGTCGCCGACATACACATCGTGCATCGGTCGGGCCTGGACGCTCTCCCGTGACAACAGACCGGTCGACGCATCGGCGGTTCCCCCGGCGGGCAGCGATTCGGTCGGTGGGGCGAAGCGCGGACCGGCGGGCGTGTCGGCCAGCGGCCGTTGCTCGAACGTGCGCTTGATCGACCCGTCCGAGTCCAGCGCCTTCATGATCTGGCCGCGCACGTTGAACGATTTGAGCTGACGCAACTGGTCGCGCGCTTCGCCGAAATCGGCTTCGCGCACCATGTCGTCGACATGCGTCTGAAACTCGCCGGCCAGCTTGCGGCCCTTCTTGAGCAGGTTGGTGACGGTCCGGATCGCCACCGGCATGTCCTTGGGCCCGATGAACAGCAGCCCGACGACGCCGATCAATGCGAGCTCGGACCATGCAAAATCGAACATCTATTCCACGACGTCAGTGAGTGTTCACTCCCTAACACGGCCCTGTCCGGTCAGCTATCCGGCGAGGTCTCGGGCGCGTCGAGCACCGGCAGCTCGGTCAGCAGTTCCTCACGTCGCGGCAGGTCGCCGATCGCCTTCAGGCCGAAGCGGCTGAGAAATTCTATCGACGTACCCCACAGCGACGGCCTGCCGGGAACCTCCTTGCGTCCGACCGGGACGATCAGCGATGCCTCCATCAGCAGGTCGAACGTCTGCTGGCTGAGCGAAACCCCGCGGATCGTCTCGATCTCGGCGCGTGTGCAGGGCTGGTGGTAGGCCACGATCGCCAGCGTCTCCATCGCCGATCGCGGCAACCGGCGCGGGCGCTCGATGACCTTGGTCAAGCGCGACGCCAGATCCGGTGCGGTCCGGAACTGCCAGCCACCCGCCACAGGCACCAACGTCACGCCACGCCCCTCGCAACTCGACCGCACCTGCTCGATCACCTGGGGTAGCGCTTCGGTCCCGGCTAACGCGCCTTGTGTCACCAGCAGTTCGGCAAGCGCCTTCTCGCTGACCGGCGCGGCGGACGCGAAAACGAACGCTTCCACCAGGCGGCAGGCCAGGGAAAAACCTTCATCCGGCGCATCGATGTTTTCCGCTATCACGCCGCAGCCTCGACACGGCGGAACAGCACCGCACCGAACTGCTCGTCCTGACGAAGCTCCAGCTCGCCATTGCGGGCCAGCTCCAGGCCGGCCAGCAGGGTACCGGCTTTCGCCGCGCGGAGCTGCTTCGGACCCTGTCCGATTCCGACCTCGGGCAAAAACCGCTCCAGCGCGATCCATCCGGTCGCGTAACCGCCGAGCAGCCTCTGGAGCCGTGCCAACGCATCCTGCACGGTCCAGAAGCTGGTCGGCTTCGGACGATATACGTGCCGCCGGGCGGTGCGCCTGCATGCGGCAAGATAGGCGCCGAGCAACTGGCCGAGATCCAGCGAAAGGCCGCTCCGGTCGATCTCGAGCAGGTTTTCGAAAGCCCCGCGACGGAACACGTCGCGGCCGAGCTGCGGTCGCGCCTGCAGCCATGCCACCGCCTCGCCGATTCGTGCCAGCTCGAGCAGCCGGGCCTGCAGTACCGAGGCTGCCTCCTCGGCCTCCTCGATTGCCGCCTGATCCTCCGGCAGCAACAGACGCGACTTCAGCCAGGTGAGCCAGGCGGCCATGACCAGCCAGTCGGCGGCAAGCTCGAGCCGGACCAGCCGCATTTCGTCCACCACCGCCAGATACTGCTCGACCAGTTGCAGGATCGAGATGCCGGCGAGGTCGACCTTCTGCGCGCGCGCCAGCTCCAGCAGCAGGTCGAGCGGGCCTTCGAATCCGTCAAGTTGCAACAACGGAGCCTGGCTGGACGCAGCGGACGATGACCTCTCCGTCATGCCAGCAGCCGCTCTCGCTCCGATGCAATCTGATCCGCGTCGAGGTCCATGCGGTAGTCGGCGGCCATCTTCCGGGCAGCGGCAAGACGCTTCCAGGCAGCCGAGTCCGGAGCTGGTACGGTCTCCAGCACGCCGCGTGTTTCCTCGAAAATTCCCGAGCAGTGAAGTGCGATGTCACAGCCGGCCCGAAGGCTGGCGAGAGCCACGGCACCCGGATCGCCGGACACCGCATGCATCGCGAGATCGTCCGATACCAGCAGATTATCGAAGCCGATCCGCCCGCGGACGACGTCCTCGATCACGGTGCGCGACAAGGTCGCGGGCTGCAACGAATCGACCCGTCGATAGCGGATATGAGCGGTCATCATCCAGGGCAGCCAGGACAGTTCGCGGAACGGTATCAGATCGGCCTCGTCGACGTCGTCGAGTTCCGGCAATGCGAGATGGCTGTCGAGAGTGCCCCGCCCGTGCCCCGGAGCATGCTTGCCGACAGGCTGGATACCTGCAGCCAGGAGGCCGCTCGCCGTCGCTCCGGCAAGTGCCGCCACGTCCATCGGATTTTCGGAGTAGGCACGGTCGCCGATAACCGCGTTCGCGCCTGGGATCGCCAGGTCGAGTACCGGTGCGCACACGACATCGAAGCCCGCCTGGATGCAGTCGAGCCCGATCAATGCCCCGGTCAGAAACGCTGCTCGGATCCCTGCCGCCCGATCACGTCGATGCAGCATTCCGATTGCCGCCGCCGGAGGATGTCCATGCCATTCAGGTGGCCGAAGACGAGCGACCCGTCCGCCTTCCTGATCCACCATCAACAGGCAATCAGGAACTATAGCCCTAACCGATGCTGCAAGTTCAATAAGTTGCTGCTTTTTAGTGATATTGCGCTTGAAGAAAATAACCCCAAGGGGCGGTCGGTTGGACAGGAGTGCGCGCTCGTCGGACGTCAACTCAGGTCCGGCGATGCCGACGATTGCCGCTCTTGTCTGCTGCGTCATGTCAGAAATCGGCCGACGTGCAGGCGATACCCTGCGCCTTGGCACGGCTGCAGAATTCCGTTGCCTCGGTCGCATTGGCAAAACCAGCGGTACGCAGACGAAAGAAGCTTTTGCCAGCATGATTGACCGGAACGATGGCCGGCATGCGGTGCGCGAACAGGCCGGGCGCACGATGCGACAATCGCGCCCATTCTGCGTGGGCTGCCGCTTGGGAATCCACCGCGGCGAGTTGCACGGCCACTCCATGGGTCGCTGCCGAAGCTGCCGGGCGGGCCGCCGGCGTCGGAGCTATCGCGGCGTGATCGTTTTCGTCGCTGGCGGCGGGCTCCGTTGCCGCGTCCGGCAAGGCGACCGATGCGCCGTCTGCCGGTGCCGTCGCTGGTGCCTCGGCGACCGGCTCCGCGGACTGACCCGACCCGGACGCCACTGGAGGTGCAGCAGCAGGTGAAGGGCCTGCCTGGGCAACAGGCTGCTTTGCCGGCGCGACGACCGGCGCCGGTGGCGCATCCGCCTGCCGTGCCGCATCGACCTGTGCCTGCAGCGCCTGCGGCTGGGCGGTCTCAGGGCCGGGTGCCAGTCCCGAAGCCGCTGAGCCGTTCGTCTGGGCAAGATTCTGAACGCCCGTCAGCTGCATCCCGCCTGGATCGACCGGCTTGATCCGCACCGGGCCTGCAGGCGCATCGACGATCGGGATGCCGGTCTCATGGTGCCCGACCAGCGACCAGCCGCCGACCACCAGCACCAGCAAGGCGCCAATGCCGCCGGCGAACAGGGCCAGCAGCCTGGTGCCGGGATCCATGCCCTTCGGGCGCTTGTGGTCGCTGAGATCGGGATCGTTCATCGCATTTCCTCGACCGGCATGACTCCCAGAACGGCCAGGCCGGATCGGATGACGGTGGCAGTAGCCTCGACCAGCGCCAGCTTCGCGCGTGTTTCGACGGGTCTTTCGGCCTGCAGGAACCGCAACGTGGCATCATCGCGCCCGCGGTTCCACAACATATGAAAGTCGCCGGCCAGATCGTTGAGATAGAACGCAACCCGGTGCGGCTCACGTGCCTGCGCCGCGCTCTCGACCAACCTCGGCCAATGGCTCAGCCGGCGGATCAGCGCGAGTTCCGCATCGTTGCCCAGCGTATCGACCGGCACCGAAGCCAGCGATGCGGGATCGACCGGGCCGATCCCCTCCAGCTCCGCCGCCGCACGCAGCACCGAGCGGCAGCGGGCATGGGCGTACTGGACGTAGAACACCGGGTTGTCGCGTGTCTGGGCGACCGCGAGATCGAGGTCGAACTCCATCTGCGCATCCGGCTTGCGCGTCAGCATGGTGAAGCGGACAGCATCCCTGCCGACCTCGTCGAGCAGTTCGCGCAAGGTGATGAAGGTGCCCGCACGCTTGGACATGCGCACCGGCTGGCCGTCACGGATCACGTGCACGATCTGGCAGATCACCGCCTCGAACGTTACCGGCCGGTCCGGCGCATAGGAGGGCGCGATCGCCTTCACCGCCGCCTTCATGCGGGCGACGTAGCCGCCATGGTCGGCGCCGAGCACGTCGATCAGCACGTCCGCGCCCCGGACGATCTTGTCGCCGTGATAGCCGATATCGTTGGCGAAATAGGTATTGCTGCCGTCCGACTTGCGCAGCGGCCGGTCGACGTCGTCGCCGAATTCGGTCGCGCGGAACAGCGTCTGCGGGCGGGCCTCCCAGTCGGCCATGATCTTACCCTTGGGCGGCTCCAGCACGCCCTCGTACAACAGCCCCGCCTCGTCGAGCCTGGCAATCGCCGCGTCGGCGACGCCCGCCGCCAGGATCTCCCGTTCGGAGGTGAACACGTCGTGGCTGACACCGAGCTGGGCCAGATCCTCACGGATCATCCGCAGCATCCAGTCGAGCGAGAACTCGCGCACCGTATCGAGCCAGACCACCGGATCGGCCGGACTGAGATCCGGTGCCGCCAGGCCGGGACCATGTGCCGCCGCGAGTGCCACGCCGACCGGAACCAGGTAGTCGCCGCGATACTGGAGGGTGCCGCCCGGCACCAGGATCTCGAACTCCGCCTCCGTGGTCGACGTGCCGATCGCCTCGAGGTAGCGCCAGTAGACCACCCAGGCGAGTGCCGCGACCTGATTGCCGGCATCGTTGACGTAGTATTCCTTGATCACGCCGTGGCCCGCCTTGGACAGCAGGTTGGCGAGTGCGTCCCCCACCACGGCGCCCCGGCAATGCCCGACATGCATCGGGCCGGTCGGGTTCGCCGACACGTATTCGATGTTGATGGTGATGCCGTGGCCGATCGCGCTGTCGCCATAGGCCTGGCCGTCGCGAAGGATCGTCGGTAGCACCGCCTGCAGCGTCGCCGGCGCCAGGGTGATGTTGACGAAGCCGGGCCCGGCCGGTTCGGCATGGGCTACGCCCTCGCCGGCTGCCAGCAGGACCGCAAGCTCGGCGGCGATGTCGCCCGGCTTGCGACGGGCCGGCTTGGCGGCCAGCAGCGCGGCATTGGTCGCCATGTCGCCATGCGCGGGGTCGCGGGTCGGCGTGACCTCGACGCGGGCCGCGACCTCCTCGCGCAGGTCCGGCACGATCCGCGCCAGCGCCTCGACGACACGGGTCCGATACAGCGCAAAGAGGTTATCGGACATCATGATCCATTCGTAAGCAGACAGGCAGGCGACAGGCGCGGTTTCAGCCCGGTATGGACGGGTCCGTCAACCGCCGGTGCTTCTGGATCGCGAACGGTCGGTGATGGACACATTATAGTCCGCATCCCCGACCCGATGAACAGCGTGCGCTCGCACCGGAACGGCCGGTCTTCAAGAATCACCCCGGAGACGCTATCTAGGGAGCATGGACATCGCCATGACGACCAATGCTTCCGACGCCGGTCTTCCTCCTCCGACCTCGTTCTCGGTTTCCGAGCGGGCGGCAGCGCGAATTGCCGAGATCGTCGTGTCCCAGCCCGGCAATACCGGACCGGCCTCGCAGGCATTGCGGGTCGCGGTGCTGGCCGGCGGCTGTAGCGGCTTCCAGTACAGCTTCAAGCTGGACCCGGACATGGCGGCAGACGACCACGTGATCCAGGCCGGGCAGGCCCGTGTCTTCGTCGATCCGATCAGCCTGGACCTGCTCGGCGGCGCGCAGCTCGATTACAGTGACGCGCTGATGGGGGCGCATTTCACCGTGCGCAACCCGAATGCGACATCATCCTGCGGCTGCGGCACCAGCTTCTCGATCGACTAAGCGCCGACAGGAACTGCGTGCCGTGAAGATCGCCACCTGGAACGTCAACTCGGTCCGGCAACGCCAGACCCATGTCGCACGCTGGCTCGAAACCCACGCGCCCGACCTCCTGCTGCTGCAGGAAATCAAGTGCGAGACCAAGGTATTCCCGGCCGAGGTGTTTTCGAGCCTCGGCTACGAGAGCGTTGCGGTCGGGCAGAAGGCCTATAACGGGGTCGCCATCCTCTCCCGCCTGCCCTTCACGGTGACCCAGCGCCATCTGCCTGGCCTCGCCCTACCCGAGACCGGCGAACACCAGGCGCGCTACGTCGAGGTGGAAGCAGCCGGCATCACGGTGGGCAACCTCTATCTGCCGAACGGAAATTCCGGGGGGCCGGACGGCTATGCCGCCAAGCTCGCCTGGATGGACGCACTGACCGCCCATGCACGGACGTTGCTCGCCGCCGAAACCGACTTCATCCTGGCCGGCGACTATAATGTCTGTCCGACCGACGAGGATATGGCCCCCGGCATCATGGGTGCCGACGACGCACTGGTCCGCCCGGAAACGCGCGAACGGTTCCGTGCCCTGCAGTGGCTCGGCCTGACCGACGCGGTGCGGGCCATCACCCCAGGCGGGCCGGTTTATACCTTCTGGGACTACCAGGCCGGCTGCTGGCCACGCGACCGCGGCCTGCGGATCGACCACGCGATGCTGTCGCCGCGCATTGCCGAACGTCTGGTGGACGCCATCCCCGACCGCGCCGCACGCGACGAGGTCCAGCCGTCCGATCATGTGCCGGTGGTCGTGACGCTGCGTTAGCGACGCTTATCCGAACGCCGCAACGGCGGATATTGTCTCGCCTGGAGCTACAAACCAGCTGTTGGGCGCTCCATGAAACAGTGGATCCCGGAGCGGCCTATTTCCGTGAAGCCGTGCCGCAAGTAGAGGGATCCTACCGGATTCCAATGTAGATATTCCAACCTGACCGGAAGGCTCAGGCGGTCCGCCATGGCCAGACAATGGGCGAGTATGGCTGAGCCGGTTCCTCGCCCCTGGTGCGCCGGGAACAGGTAGAACTCCCCGAACCGTACGTATTCAGGCAGCACTTGGAACGAGACGGTTCCAAGCCGCTCTTCGTGTCGCCTGATGTCGAAGAAAGGCTTTTCGCGGTAGCGGCGTTCGTGGAGATCGCGCTGGAACGTTTCATCCCACGTCCACCACTTGACGATATGTGGTCGCATCGCTGCCTGCTTGGCCGCGAAAGCAAAATCGATGTCGTCTCGGCGGAGGTCAAGTTGGAAGAAGGCGAGGTCAGGAGGAAGGAAAGGTAAATTCATATGTCAGCTTAACCCGAGCTCGTCAGGCAGCCACCGCAGGCACAAAGCAACGAATATGCCCGTTTCAATCGAAAACAGGCTCGTATCGACCGACGTTCGATACCCATTTCCTTTCCGAAATGGTGCATAGCAACAATATTCGTCGAAACTTCGCGTAACGAACACGCGAGATTCATGTCGACAACCAATAATACTATTGTATGGTTATTCCGTCGCACGCCTCACAGAAGGCGGCAGGGAAGGAACCATAATGAAGCTCAATCGAATTGCCGTTGCAGCTGCGCTTACCGTAACGCTCGGTGCGAACGCACATGCCGCCGGCCAGCTCGTGGTCGGGTTTGCTCAGGTCGGTTCGGAGTCCGGCTGGCGTGCCGCCGAAACGAAAACCGCGAAGATCCGCGCCCAACAGAACAACATCGACCTCAAGATGTCCGATGCGCAGCAGAAGCAGGAAAACGAGATAAAGGCCGCCCGCTCGTTCATCGCCCAGGGCGTGGACGGCATCTTCATTGCGCCCGTCGTCGCAACCGGATGGGACGGTGTGCTGCGCGAGGCCAAGGAAGCGAATATTCCGGTGTTCCTGCTCGACCGCCAGATCGAGACCTCGGACCCATCGCTCTACACCGCCGCCGTCACGTCGGACACCATTCTCGAAGGCCACATGATCGGCGACTACCTGGCCGGACTGACGCACGACAAGTGCCGTATCGTCGAGCTCCAGGGCACCGTCGGGTCGAGCCCGGCGATCAATCGCAAGAAGGGTTTCGAGGAAGCCATCGCCGCCCATCCCGACATGAAGATCGTGCGCAGCCAGTCCGGCGACTTCACCCGGTCCGGCGGCAAGCAGGTGATGGAGAGCTTCATCAAGGCCGAAAACAATGGCCACAACATCTGCGCCGTCTACGCCCACAACGACGACATGGGGATCGGCGCGATCCAGGCGATCAAGGAAGCCGGCCTGAAGCCGGGCAAGGATATCCTGGTGGTCTCGATCGACGGCGTGCCCGATATGTTCAAGGCGATGGCCGATGGCGACGCCAACGGAACGGTCGAGTTGTCTCCCGACATGGCGGGGCCGGCCATCAAGGCGCTGATCGCGTTGAAGACCGACAAGACCGAGCCGACGAAATGGATCAAGACCCCGTCGACCTTGTTCACGCCGGCTACCGCGCAGGCGGAATACGATCGTCGTAAATCGATGTACTGACGAAATCGGCACTGGTGCCATCGGTAACGATGTCCGGTCAAACAACGGCAGCGGCGGATATCGCGCCGCTGCTGGTCATCGAGGGACTCAGCCGCTCCTATCCGGGCGTACGCGCGCTGGATGGGGTCGATCTGCGGCTGTTCCCCGGCGAGATCCACGCGCTTCTGGGTGAAAACGGCGCCGGCAAGTCGACACTGATCAAGGTGCTGACCGGTGTCGTCCGGCGCGACGCCGGCACCATCCTGCTCGACGGCCAGCCGATTGCGCCGGCCGACGTCGCCGATGCCGCCGCCTGCGGGATCGGCACGGTCTACCAGGAGGTCAATCTGCTGCCGAACCTTTCGGTGGCGGACAACCTCTTCATCGGCCGGCAACCGACACGGTTCGGGCTGGTCGATCGCCGCACCATGCGCGTGCAGGCGCGCCGCATCCTGTCCGGCTATGGTCTCGACATCGACGTGAAGGCACCGCTCGGCACGTTCTCCGTGGCTGTGCAGCAACTGATCGCCATCGCCCGCGCCGTCGACCTGTCCGGCCGGGTGCTGATCCTCGACGAGCCGACCGCCAGTCTCGATGCGGAAGAGGTCGAAAGCCTGTTCGCAACGTTGCGCGTGCTGCGGGCACAGGGCATGGCGATCCTGTTCGTCACCCACTTCCTCGACCAGGTCTACGCTGTCTGCGATCGCATTACCGTCCTGCGCAACGGAAAGCGGGTCGGCGAACGCCTGGCGTCCGAACTCCCGCGACTGCAGCTCGTGCAGATGATGCTGGGCCGCGAACTGGCCGGCGACGCGATGTCGCGCCGTCGTACCGGGGATGCCGGCGAGGTGCTGGTCAAGTTCGAGCAGTACGGCAAGCGCCGGCTGATCGCCCCGTTCGATCTCTCGGTGCGGCGCGGCGAAGTGGTCGGCGTGGCCGGGTTGCTCGGCTCGGGACGCACGGAAACCGCCAAGCTGCTGTTTGGCGTGGAGCGGGCCGATAGCGGCCAGGCCACCGTACGCGGACGCCCTGCGCGCATCCGGTCCCCGCGCGATGCCGTGCGGCTCGGCTTCGGATACTGCCCGGAGGAACGCAAGACCGAGGGGATCGTGGCTGAACTCTCGATCCGCGAGAACATCGTTCTGGCGTTGCAGGCAAGGCGCGGCTGGCTCCGACGGTTGCCGCGTGCCGAACAGGACGCGATGGCGAACCGCTTCATCAAGATGCTCGACATCCGCACGCCGGATGCCGAACGGCCGATCGGCATGCTGTCCGGCGGCAACCAGCAGAAGGCGCTGCTGGCGCGCTGGCTCGCAACCAAGCCGGAATTCCTGATCCTGGACGAGCCGACCCGGGGCATCGATGTCGGGGCCCATGCCGAAATCATCCGGTTGATCGAGGAGCTCTGCGCGGACGGGCTGGCCTTGCTGGTAATCTCGTCCGAGCTCGAGGAAATCGCCGCCTACTCCGATCGCGTCGTGATCCTGCGCGACCGGCGCCATGTCGCGGAACTCGGACCATCCGAAGTGAGTGTCGACCGGATCATGACAACGATCGCCGGAACCACCTGATGAACGCGGTCTCGCCTCCGCTGCGCCCCGACACTCCGGCTGCGCCGACGACCCGCCGTCCACGTGTGACGTTCGCCGGGTGGCCGCAGATGCTGGCGCTCGTCGTGGTGCTGCTGGCCGACAGGCTGGTGTCGCCCGGCTTCTTCCATGTGCAGATGGTCGACGGCCGCCTGTTCGGCAGCATCATCGACGTGCTCAACCGCGGTGCGCCGGTGGCCCTGCTGTCGCTCGGCATGACGCTGGTGATTGCGACACGCGGTATCGACCTGTCGGTAGGTGCGGTGATGGCGATCAGCGGCGCGGTTGCCGCCACGCTGGTCAACTCCGGAACCCCGATGCCGCTGGTGCTCGCCGCCTCGATCGGCGCCGGGCTGCTGTGTGGACTATGGAACGGGATCCTGGTGGCGCTGCTGCGTATCCAGCCGATCGTCGCGACACTGATCCTGATGGTCGCTGGCCGTGGCATCGCGCAACTGATCACCGGCGGCCAGGTCGTGACCTTCGACAGCCACTCGCTCGGAGCGATCGGCACCGGTGCCGTGCTCGGAATACCGGTGCCGGTTCTGCTGGTCGCCGGCATGGCGGCGCTGACCCTCGCCCTCACCCGACTGACGGCGCTCGGACTGTTTATCGAGGCGGTCGGGGCGAACGAGCGGTCGAGCGCCTATGCCGGTATCGGCGCACGCGGCGTGCAGATCACGGTCTATGTCTGGAGCGGCCTGTGCGCGGCGCTGGCCGGCCTGGTCGTCGCCGCCGACATCCATGGCGCCGACGCCAACAATGCCGGCCTATGGCTGGAGCTCGACGCGATCCTGGCCGTCGTGGTCGGCGGAACGTCGCTGTTCGGCGGCCGCTTCCGGCTGGTGCTGTCGCTGGTCGGTGCCGCGATCATCCAGGCCCTGAATACGGGGATCCTGCTGTCGGGCATCCGGCCGGAATATAATCTGATCGTCAAGGCGCTGGTGGTTCTGGCCGTGCTGCTCCTGCAATCCCCGGTCACCCGGGCTGCACTGCCAAAACTTCGTTCAGGTTTCAGGAAGGCCTCATGAACCGCCGCATTCTGCCGCTGGTGGTCACCATCGCGGTCTTCCTGCTGGGCTCGATCGCCTGCTCGCTGCAGTTCCCGCATTTCGCGTCGACACGCGTGTTCGCCAACCTGCTGACCGACAATGCCTTCCTCGGCATCGTCGCCGTCGGCATGACGTTCGTGATCATTTCCGGCGGCATCGACCTGTCGGTCGGTTCGGTCATCGCCTTCACCTGCGTGTTCCTGGCGATCATGATCCAGCGCCTGCACGTGCCGCCGTTTATCGCATTCGCGCTCGCGCTGGCGATCGCCGCCGGGTTCGGCGCGGTGATGGGCGCGATCATCCACATCTTTCGTCTGCCCGCGTTCATCGTGACGCTGGCTGGAATGTTCTTCGCGCGCGGCATGTGCTTCGTGCTGAGCACGGACTCGATCCCGATCAGCGTTCCGCTCTATGCCAACCTGTACAAACACGCGATCCCGCTCCCCGGGCGCGGCACGCTGTCGGTGATCGCGATGATCATGCTGGCGGTGGTGGGCATCGGGATGGTGGTCGCCCATCTCAGCCGCTTCGGCACCAACGTGTATGCGCTCGGCGGCAGCCGCGTCTCGGCGGAGCTGATGGGGGTGAAGGTCGGCCGCACCACGATCGGCATCTATATGCTGTCCTCGACGCTGGCCGGGCTCGCCGGGATCGTCTTCTCCTTCTACACCGGCGCGGGGTCCTCGCTGGCCGCGACCGGCGTCGAGCTGGACACCATCGCCGCTGTGGTGATCGGCGGCACCCTGCTCAGCGGCGGCGTCGGAACGGTATTCGGGACCTTCGTCGGCGTGCTGATCCAGGGCCTGATCCAGACGTACATCAGCTTCGACGGCACGCTGTCCTCGTGGTGGACCAAGATCGCGGTCGGCGTTCTGCTGTTCGGCTTCATCCTGATGCAGCGCGTGCTGGTGGCCACGGCGTCACGCGGCGCCGCACATGCCTGACGATCGAGGTGGATCGCCAATCCGGCCGATACGGTGACGGAACATGCCATGCGGCGGCGCCTGCGGGTGCAGTCCCGATCGGTGCAGGGCGTGGTGACACGGGCACTGGCCAGCCTGATCCTGAAGGGCGAGATTCCCGAAGGCGCCTTGCTTCCCAACGAAGCCGAGCTGATGACCCGGTTCGGCATGTCGCGTACCGTGCTGCGCGAGTCGATCAAGACGCTTTCCGCCAAGGGGCTGGTCGAATCACGCGCAAAGATCGGCACCCGCGTGCTTGCGGCGCAGCGCTGGCAGATGTTCGATCCGGACATACTGGCCTGGCGCATGGCGCTCGGCATCGACGCCCGTTTCATGACCGAACTGTTCGAGATTCGTCAGGTGATCGAGCCGGCGGCGGCGGCACTTGCTTCGACGAGGCGGCAGCCGGCGCATCTCGACCGCATGCGCGCGGCGCTGCGCGTGATGGGCGAGCCTGGACAGACCGCGCAGGGTTTCGCGGACGCCGATCTCGCGTTCCATCTCGCGGTGCTGGATGCGTCGGCCAACGCGATGATGCGCGGCATCGGCGCGGTGATCGAGACCGCCCTCGCCGCCTCGTTCATGCTGTCCTCGCCGGTCGACGACCCGGTACGACAGCGCAACTCGGTCGCCAGGCACTGCATGATCGCGGATGCGGTGGAAGCCGGAGACCAGCCCGGCGCATCGTCCGCCATGGCCACGGTCATCATGGATCCGGCGGTCCGCAACATCGAGGCGTTGAGGAACGGCGGAGCGAGACTACAGCCTCAAGGCTGAACGCCTGACGAGTTCCTCGCTGCCATACTGTTCGGCAAGCCTGCTGCACCGCACCGCGAGACCATCCGCCAGGGCCGTCAGCACAGGCGTGGTCAGGCCGGCCGTGCGACAGGCACTCAATGTCGCGGCTGCCTCGTCGGGCATTCTCAGCAGCAGGTCACGAATATCCTGCAGCAGCATGTCGCCGTCCATTCCGCAGGCGGCAGCCTGCGCGAACCAGTGCCGTGGCAGGATTCGACCGAACTCGTAATGCCGATCCACCGACATCGATAGTCTCATGTCGGGGTCGAGACCTTCGGGCACCATGCTGTTGATGTCATAGAGCGGCGCGAAGCGCAGCCGATCGCCCAGCAGGAACACCGAGTAGTTTTTTGCATGCGCATCGGTTCCGCCGAGGATGAAGTTCAACGCAACGGCCCGCATGAAGTCCGATCGGTCGGCCTGGGGGTCGAGCGATGCCTGCAACACCCGGCTGACGATCGCATGGATGCCCGGTCCCTTGTCTGCCTGGTATTTGCGCGATGGCGGGACACCCAGCGCCTGGCACATATCCTCCTGGTGCAGCCGCGCCACCCGGCCATCGTCGAGGCGAGCCCGGTCATACCGGGTGACGACGATGGCGATCTCGTCCTCGAAATATCGAACCGAGGTCGGAGCGACCGCGAAATCCAGGCGGAAGGCGAGATCGAGACAGAAATGCTCGTTTTCCACCTGCCCTTGGATACCCGGAATCGGCGGCTTCAGGATGTGCGTCGTCGGCAGGCGGCCCGAGGGAATACCCCATCCCGTCGACGGGTCCAGATGCAGGGCGGTCTTCGGCTGCGCGCCGGGCAGGCTGAAGCGCCCGCGGTCGCTTCGTCTGCGGCCCATCACGTCCAGCCCGGTGCGCAACTCACGCAGCATGCCGGCTATTTCCAGATCGCCGACAGGCTGGAACTGGTCCTGGTCCAGTACCGTCAGGCGATCCGGCCGCACGAGCTGAACCGCGCCGGCGCAGTCCTCGCCCACCTTCTCCAGCAGCGCCATCGGATTTCCCGGGCTGACCTGGCGAAAGCCGCGCGACGTATCGGCGGCGATTCGGTCGAGGCTGTACTGGCGGTCGGGCAGCAGATTCCAGAGCCAGTTCAGCACCGTTCCGCCGCCATGTCGCCGAGCGGTCGACGGCATCGACAGGGACAAGGCCGGCAATCGGTCATCGCCAACCCGGTTCTCGTCGTAGAGGAACGCGACACGACCGTCGGTGCCTTCCTCGAGCACGCCCGCATGCGTCTCGCTCAGGAAGACGTCCAGACGCCGGCTCATTTCCTGCGCCTGAAGCTCGCGAGGTGCCGGTCGATATCGATACCCGCTTCGGTTGTTGGGCTGGTTTCCGGTCGAGGGTCGGCACCTGGAACGGAACTCTGCAATGCGATGCCAAGGAGCGAGAACGCCGCGAGAACCCGCCCGATCTCTGCGGTAGGGTTGCCGTTCTCGATGTCGATGACCCATCGACGGGACGCGCCCAGACGCGCCGCCAGCTCGGCTTGGCTCAGGCCTCGCAGATGGCGTTCCGCTCGAATCGCCAGACCAATATCCTGCGAGGTCGCCAAACGCATTGTCGACACACCATCGTCGCCCATAGGCTACATTACCATCATGTCGCCTCCAGGCAACATCTATTGCTGTCGCCTATAGGAAACATCACCTATTCGTTGCTCAGGAGAGAACCAGCACATCCTGGCGCAACGGGTGCAGCTTGGTCTTGTGCGCTGGCTCGACATGGATGCTGATCACCGCCTCGCCGACCGCTTCACGGATGCTCTGCTCGATCCGGTCGCAGACGGCATGCGCCGCATCGACGGTAAATCCGCCGGGCACCACCAGATGGAAATCCACGAACGTCATCCGTCCCGCCACCCGCATCCGTATGTCGTGCGCCTCGATAGCACCCCGGCCGCCGCGCATGATCGCACGGCGGACCGCATCCGCCTCGCCGAGATCGGTCACTTCATCCATCAGGCCGCCGACCGACTGGCGCAGCAGCCCGTAGCCGCTTCGCAGGATGTTGAGGGCGATGAAGACCGCGACCAGCGGATCGAGCCAGGTCCAGCCGGTCAGCGGAACCAGTCCGAAACCGATCAACACCGCGCCGGTGGTCCACACATCGGTCATCACATGGCGCCCGCCCGCCACCAGCGCCGGCGACTTCCAGCGGCGGCCCTCGCGCAGCAGCACCAGCGCCCAGAGCAGGTTGACCATGCCGGCTGCCGCGTTGACCCCGATGCCGAGCAACGGCGTATGCAGCACCAACGGCTGTTCCCAGCCGGCCCAGGCCGCGCTGCAGATCATGAAGGACGTCGCCAGTACCAGCGTGCCCTCGACGACGGCGCTGAGATATTCAGCCTTGTAGTGGCCGTAAGGATGGTTGTTGTCGGCCGGCCGCGCGCTGTACCAGAGTGCGAACAACGCCGCGGCTGCCGTCACCACGTTGATGATGGTTTCGATCGCGTCCGAATAGAGCGCTACGCTGCCGGTGAGCCAGTAGGCCACCGTCTTCATGCCGAGCACGATCAGGCTGATCAGCAGGCTCACCCACGCGACACGCAGCGTCTGTTTCATCTCTGAACGCGCTCCCTGTCCCGGTTGCCATACTTGCCTCGGGGCTGTGCCCTCTGCCCGCTCCCGCTGCAAGCTCGATCGCGCGGGGGCAGGCCTTGCCGATATCAGCCATGCCGTCCCAGCAGGATCACGACGCTGCCGGCCAGACACAGCGCCGCGCCCGCCAGGTCCCAGCGATCCGGCCGCATTTCCTCCACCACCCACATCCAGAGAAGAGCGGCGGTGATGTAGATCCCACCATACGCGGCGAATGCCCTGCCGGCGGACGCGCTGTCGATCCGCGTCAGCAGCAACGCGAACAGCGCCAGCGATACCATCGACGGCAACAGCCACAGCGACGACCGCCCCTCGCGGGCCCACTGCCAGAATCCGAAGCACCCGGCGATTTCAGCCAGGGACGCCAGTGCGAAGACAAGTGCCGTGATCACGGGGTTGCGGATCCGGGACCACCCGGGTTGCTCCGGCTGCGATAGACCACCGGCCAGTCCTCCGGCGCGAGACCATGGCAGGCGATCATCAGGCGGGCCAGCGTCAGCCGATAGCGGACGCCGTCCCAGCGATACACACGTTGGTCGCCGCAATCGCCGAGGCCGCGCCTCGGCTCGGTCGCTACGATCTCCAGCCCGTTGCGACCGACCTGTGCGTTGACCAGCTGGCCCGGCTGGCCGGGGCCGACCTGTGGCGGCGACCAGAATACAGCCTGGACGGCCCGGTGAAGGTTGGAGTCGGTCAGCACGAACAACGAACTGCTGTCGAAATTGCCGCTGCCGCACGGCACCTGCCATAGCGTGACGGTCGCGGTCAGGCTCCAGGCGGCCGGGTCACGCGACGGATCGTCGGCATCCTGGTGGCCACAGGCACGAACCATCGGCAACGCGCTCACCATCGATGGAACCCGATGCGGATCGGCAGGCAGCAGCATGTCGCCCGGCGGCGACCGCACCAGCGGCAGCGGCTCGGGCTGGCGATGCTGCCGCGCCTCGATCCAGTCGAGCGCCGTGGCGGCGCCGGCCAGCCGGATCGTGCCCAGCCCGCCGATCCGGGTGTCCGGGCGCACGCCACCGATATGCTGGCCCAACAGCGACAGGCGCCCGCTCGTGCGGAGCATCGACACCAGCGTTGCCGTCGCGGCCGGGCTCAGGGCACCCCGCACCGGGCCGGCGCCGGTCGAAGACAGCATCGGCATCACGACCGATGGACCATGCCGCCCAAGCTGGAGCCGCACCGAGGCTGGATAGTGCGGCTGGTCCGGCTGCAACACCAGAATTGCGGGTGCCGATCCGCCGTGTGGACGGCTCAGGATCAGGGTTGCCGGCGTGTCGTCCGCGCCAAATCCGTCGAGCACGCAATCGAGCTGGTTGTCGCAAGTGGCCAGCCAGTCGCCGAACGTACGCGATGCCGGCTCCTCGTGAGATGCCGGCAATGCCCGCACCACCGCGGCGTGCCCGACTGATGCCAGTAGCATCGCGCCGCAAAACGCCGATATCGGGATGAACGCGCGGCGCATGACGGGACCGGCTTTCAGCGACCGGTCCACACGTCGCCGCAGCCGAACGTGGCGGCAGCCTCCATCGGCATCGTGGTAGCTGCCGATGGCAGGCGGAGCGTGCGCTTCTGAATCGGCGACGGGATCACGTAAGCCCTCGATCAGGTGAACCCCCAGGAACACCACAAAGGTCCGATGCGCCAGATGCGGCGGCCATGGCTCAGCGCGGCGGCCGCATCACCTTGGCCGGAGTCAGCAGCAGGCTCAGGAAGAGCGCGAAACACACGACGATCGCCAGCCATCCCCAGCTATCCGCGAAGGCCATGACCGCTGCCTGGCTCGTCTGCAGCGATGACAATGTATCGGGCCCATGCAGGGCAAGCGCGCGCCGCACCGGTTCGCGACCCGGATCGAGGTTGCGGACGATGTTGGCGTTGCCGTGCACCCGCTCCCGCACGGTCAGGATGGCGGTGAGGATCGCACCGCCAACCGCGAACCCGATCGTACGCATCAGGTTGAACATGGCCGATCCGGTCAGCATGTCCGGCGGCCCGAGCACGCCGGTGGTGAGCAACGCGTTGGTGACGATTACCATCAGCCAGCCCGTCACCTGCAGCAGCAGGCCGAGCCGGTAGTCCAGTCCCGACCAGGAAGGCGACACCCAGATGCACAGCCAGGCGCCGAACGAGACCAGGAACAGCCCAATTGCCAGAATCAGCCGCGCATCCACCCGGCGCAGCAGGTAAGGCAGCATCCCGGCGATCGTCAGCAGCGGGATGAGCAACACCATCGTGGTGTTGCCGATCTGAATCGGACGCAGCGACCGGACGATCGCCTCTTCCTGCGGGAACAACGTGCCGACGCCGAGCAGGGAAACCGCGAACAACGCAATCTCGATCAGGCCGACACTGAAATTGATTTTCTTGAACGTGGCGAGTTGATACAGAGGTTTCTCGACCAGGATCGTGTTGGCCAGGAAGCAGATCAGGAACCACACGAACAGCACGAACATCGCATCGATGAAGCCCGAGTCGAACCAGTCGAGCCGCTGCCCCTGGCTGCATCCGACCACAAGTGCCGACGCACTCGCGGTAATGGAGAACAGCCCGAAATAATCGGCGTTGCGGAACGCCGACCAGTCCGGCTTCTTGCCCGGCAGACCGGCAATTACCAGGACCAGTGCCACCGGTCCGAGCAAGGGGGCCGCCGCGAACAGCCCACGCCAGCTCGACAGGTCCGACGCCAGTCCTGCCAGCGAGAACGTGGTCAGAACCGGGACGGTAACCACCAGGCCATACATCGTGAGCGCTTCCGGCCGCCGGTATTTCGGCAGGTCCCTCAGGATGCGGCCCAGCATCAGCGGAACCGAACCGCCCTCGCCCACTCCCTGCAGCAGCCGCAGCACCATGATCGTGTGATAATCCGCGGTGCCCATCAGCAACGCCGACGATACCGTCGTTAGGCAGATCAGCACGACGGCGATCGCGCGCAGCGAAAACACCGATGCCAGCCACGGGATCATCGGGATGACCATGATCTGGCCGAGCGCATAGGTGGTCGCCAGCCAGGACCCCTCGTCCTGGCCTTCATGAAAGCCGCCGGTGAGGTCGGTCGTCGCAAGACCGGACAGGCGTTCGTCGATGTAATAGATCAGCGCGAACAGCACGAGGCCGAGCGTGCCGACGATCATCTTCGTATCGAGCTTCGGCTCGTCCGGTGACGCGTCCTGCTGCTGTGCCGCCAGCGCCTTGAAGAAGGAACCCGCCACGTTCAGCCGATGCCGGCCGCTTGCGGCGGCGGCGACGTCAGATATTCGGCCGGCGGCGGCACGCAGGCGGGGCCATCCAGCCGCACCCGGGTTTCGACCGACAGGCCGGGGATCAGCATGCCGGCGTAAACTTCCGGTGTGACATAGGTGATCTTGACCGGAACCCGCTGCACCACCTTGGTGAAATTGCCGGTGGCGCGGTCCGGCGGCAACACCTCGCTCCACGCCTGGCTGGTCGGTCCGAACCCGGCGACGCAGCCGGCAAGCCTGAGTTCGGGATACGCGTCGACATGGATCTCGACCGGCTGCCCGATCCGCATGCCGGCGACCTGTTCCTCGCGATACCAGGCGACGGCCCATGTCCCGGGCAGCGGCACGAACGAGATCATCGGCCGGCCCGGCGCCACCACCTGGCCGACATGCACCACCCGCTCGGTGACCCGTCCGTCGTCCGGGGCGACGATGCGGGTCCAGCCGAGGTTGATCACCGCGAGTTCGACCGCATGGTCGGCGGCGCGCTCGTCGGCACGGGCACGCTCGACATCCGCCGCCATGCTGTTCCGGCGGGCCAGGCTCAGGCCGATGGTGTCGCGATCGCCATGCGCGTTCGATTGCGCCTGGGCAAGGGCGGCGCTTGATTGCTGCCTGGCCCGCAACAGGTCGCCCGGACCGCCGCGCAGGCTGTTCCAGCGTGCGGCATCGATCCGCGCGAAATCGAGCTGGGCGTCGCTGGCGGACGCGTTGTGCCGCGCGGCATCGATCTGCGCATCCGACGAGGCCAGTTGCGCCTCCGCCATGCCGACCGAGGCATGCGCCTGTTCGGCCCGCGCCCGGGCCTCGGCCAACTGGGCGCGGGCATAATCGTCCTGTATCCGGAAGAGCAACTGGCCGCGCCGGACCGGCTGGTTGTCGTCGACCGCTTCCTCGACCACCAGTCCGGAAATCCGCGCCTGAATGATGGTCGGCTGGCCGCGCAACTGCGCATCGTTGGTGGTGCGCGCGGCCCCGCTCCAGACCAGCCCGTTCCAGTCGATCAGCATGATCGTGACCAGCAGCAGACCGATCCCGGCCACCAGTCCACGCACCAGAACGGCGGCCATCAGCGTACCGTCCCGACATCGACGGCGTCCTTGGTGTCGACCCGCGCCAGCACCGACAGGCCGGGCCTGAGCAGGCCGGCGAGCGAGTTGGTCGCCGGATCGATCACGATCTTTACAGGCACGCGCTGGATGACCTTGGTATAGTTGCCGGTGACGTTGTCCGGCGGCACTGCCGAGAATTGCTGCGCGGTCAGCGGCCCGATCGACCGCACATGGCCCACCAGCCTCACGTCCGGAAAGGCATCGAACTTCAGCGACGCACGATCGCCGATACGCATTTGGTCCAACTGGCGCTCGTTGAAGTAACCGGTCACCCACACGTCGTTCAGGGGTGTCAGCGGCACGATCTCCTGTCCTGCCGATACCAGATCACCGACATGCACCCGCCGTACGCCGAGCACCCCGTCCTGCGGCGCCACCACACGCGTGTAGACGAGGTCGAGCCGGGCCATTTCGGACTGTGCGGCCGCAAGATCACGCGCGCCCTGCGCCTCCGCAAACGATGCCAGCAGCGCAACCCGCTGCGCACGCGCGGACCGGCCCTGGCTCCGGCTGCGCGCGAGCTGGGCTTGGGCTACGCGGTCGGCGGCATCGGTCTGCTGGGTCCGGCGCGGCAGCCCGAGATCGCTGTGTTCGATCCGGTTCTGGCGGGCCGCCTCCTGGCCGGCGAAATTGGCCTGGGCCTGGTTGGCACCGGTATCGCTGTCGGTGCGCGCCACCGTCGCGGTGGCTGCCGTGACCTGGGCACGCAGCGCGTCGAGCGTGGCCTCGGACGCAGCCAGACGAGCGTTCGCCTGCGCCAGCGTCGCGCGATAGGTGTCGTCCTCGATCACGATCAGAACCTGGCCGGCGCGCACCGCCTGATTGTCCGTGACCAGCACCTGCGTCACGTAGCCGGAGACGCGCGCGCCCAGCGGACGTTCGGTGCCGTCCGCATAGGCATCCTCGGTTTCCGGATTGATGCGGCTGGCCAGCAACTGGTCCCAGCCCACGCCCCAGCCGACCAGGACCACGAGCACGATGACCCCGGCAAGAAACAGCAGGAACGCAAGGATGCCGGACCGGCGCTTGCTCTCCTTCTGTTCCTTGCTCTCTTCGTCGGGCTTCTGGTCGTTCGCGGGCTGCTCGTCTGCCATCGATCGGCTGTATCATCGCCGTGGGACGAGCAGGAAGAGCTTCTCGGAACACGAAATGCAGGCTCCGGTACAGGCTGCCGGCGGACACGATCGCACCCGGCGGCGCCAGCACCCGGGCCAGGCGCGGATTGCGCAACGTCAGCATCTGGCGGCACGACCGTGCTGGACATCGCCGGCATCGCGATGCTGATGCGGCATCCACCCTTCACACCCACGAGCGAGTTGCCGGATGCCGATCGAAGCCGGACTGACCCAGGCCGAACTTGTACCAACCGTTCCGGGCAGGCGGACGAGCCGCCTGCCAGGCCTGGATCTTCTCCGGGCGCTGGCGATCTGCTGGGTCATGCTCTACCACGCCAGCCAGTTCGGCTTCATTTCGGGCGACCACTGGCTGGTTGCGTTCGGCTGGATGGGCGTCGACCTGTTCTTCGTTCTGAGCGGATTCCTGATCGCCGGACAATTGCTCGCGCCGCGCCTGCGCGGAATAGAGCCCGACTATCGCCGGTTCCTGGTCCGCCGCTTGTTGCGGACGCTCCCCGCCTACCTGGCTGTGGTGGCGTTGTATTTCCTGCTCCCCGGAGCGCGCGAATACGACGCGATCCAGCCGCTCTGGCAATTCCTGAGCTTCAGCGAGAATTTGTTCATCCGGGTGCCGCCGCCAAAGGCGTTCTCGCATGTCTGGTCGTTGTGCGTGGAAGAGCAATTCTACCTGCTGTTTCCTGTGATGGTGACTCTGTTATCGATCAAGTCCTCGGCCCGGAAAACCGTTTCGGCGATCCTGGCCGTGCTGCTCGCCGGCATCGCCCTGCGCGGCATGATCTGGCTGCACGATCTGTCGCCGCCCGGGATCGGTGGGGACGGCTTCGGCCCGGCCTATCTGGAACGGATCTATTATCCGACATGGACACGGCTGGACGGTCTGCTCGCCGGTATCGCCGCTGCCACGTTTAAAACCTTCCGACCCGGCCTGTGGCATCGCTTGACCGCCAGGCCCGACCTGCTGCTGGGCGCCGGGGTGGCAGGCGTGGGGATGTCGATGCTGTTTTTCGCCGACCGGTTCACCAGCCTGCCACTGGCCCTGTTCGGCTTTCCGCTGCTGTCGTCCAGCATGGCGCTGATGGTGATGGCCGGAAGCACGCGGCGGTCGATCATCGGCCGCAGGTCGATACCCGGCGCCGGCGCAATCGCGTCGATCGCCTACAGCCTCTATCTCAGCCACAAGATCGTGTTCCACACAGTCGCCGACGGCGCGATCCCGACGCTGGGCCATGCGCCCGGCATCGCACTGGCGACCGCGCTGGCTTGCGCGCTGCTCGCCGGTTGCGCACTCTATCTGCTGGTGGAACGACCATTCCTCAAGCTGCGCGATCGTGTCGGCCGTGGTGTTCGTTACACCATTCCGATGCCGATACCGGAACGTTCGTGAATCGCAGTAGCACCGCTATACCAGGAATCCGCATAATGGACGTCATTTCCAACCTGGCCGATCTGGAAACCAAGATTGCCGAATGCAACGATGTCCTGGCTCAGGAATCCGACGATGCCATGCGGCGGCTGTTCAACAGTTTCCGGATGGACTTCTCCAGCGAGGCGCCGACGGACCCGTTCAGCCCGGCCTATCGCGACTTCCAGATGACGCTCTACCGCACGATCGCCGGCCGATCCTACGAGATCCAGAACGAGCGCAGCCACTTCGACACAGCCGGCAAGGCGGCATGCCCGTTTCCCTACTACCTGAAAAGCTCCTGGACCGCCGGTCATCACCTGCTGGCGATCGGCTACATGCTGTGCAAGCTCGAACTGCCGCCGGGCGCGCGCATTCTCGAGTTCGGCCCCGGTTGGGGAAACACCACGATCGAACTTGCACGCGTCGGGTTCGACGTGACCGTCATCGATATCGAGCCGAATTTTCTCGACGTGATCCGCCTGCGGGCGGCGACGGCCGGAGTTGCGGTCACGACGATCGAGGATAATTTCTTCCGTGCCGAAATGGTCGAGCAGCCGTATGATGCCGCGCTATTCTTTGCCTCTTTCCATCATTGCGACGACCACATGCGCCTGCTGCGCGCCCTGCATCGGGCAGTGGTCCCCGGCGGATCGGTCTATCTCGCGTCGGAACCGATCATTTCGCACTATGGAACCCCCTGGGGCGTGCGCATGGACGGCGAGGCTCTGTGGGCTGCCCGTAATTTCGGCTGGCTGGAACTCGGTTTCGACGACGCCTACTTCAAGGACGCGCTCGCACGGACCGGATGGCACGGCACGTTCCACCATTGCGCGACGGTGCCCTGGGCCTCGGTATGGCATTTGCAACGCCTGGAGGATCTGCCCCCGGTGACGCCCGTCGATCCGCCGCCGGAAGAGGTCCGGGCCGAACCGGAAACCGATGCCGGCATGGTCCCGGAGCAGGCACCGCAGATCGATCCGGTCATTGCCGGAACAGCCGACGAAATGCAGGCGTCGCGGGAACTGGAAGCCGTCTATCGCTCGACCTCGTGGCGGATCACCTATCCACTGCGGGCCATCCGCCGGACCCTCACGCGAACCTCCTGAGGGGGCGGTCACCGGAATGCCGCCGATAACTGTCTCCCCTCGCCGGTCGTTCGCGCTCACGCTCGGACTGGTCATGCTCGTCATGTTCGGGTGGACCGTCCATCGCGGGCAGGACGTCAATTGGGATCTCCAGAATTACCATCTCTACGATGTCTATGCGCTGCTGCACGCCCATCTGCATGCCGACGTCGCCCCGAGCGGGCCGCAAAGTTTCCTGAACCCGCTGCCATACCTGCTGCCCTACGTGTTCCGTCGTGCGCTGTCGCCGATCGCTGCCGGATTGCTGATCACCACGACGCAATTGACCGGCGTGATGCTGATCTGGGCAATCGCCTGGCGTGCCGGGGTGGATCAGGCCCACCGCGGCTGGATCACCGTTGCCGCCGCGCTGGCAGCGTGCACCGGAACCATCGTCCTGACGGAAACGGGCACAAGCTTCTGCGACCTGGTGCTTGCCGCGCCGGTATTGTTCGGGCTGTTTCTCCTGCTGCCCGACACGCTCGGCCGCCAACGCGACCAGCCGCTCCGGCTGCTGGTCGCGGGTGTTTCGGTCGGCATCGCGGTGGGACTGAAGCCGACAGGCATGTTCCTGCTTCCGGCCCTGGCTGCTGCGGCGATCGTCGCTCGTCCCTCGGGAACGACTTTGGCAGGCATCGTCCGTATCCTCGGACTGGTAACCGCAGGTGCCCTGCTGGGTGGCGTGCTGTCCGACGGCGCATGGGCGTGGCTGATGTGGCGAGACTATTCGAGTCCGATGTTCCCGTTCATGAACACGCTGTTCCAGTCGCCTTCAGCCGGACACACGGATTTCAGCGATCCGCGCTACCACTGGCAGGGCATCGGTCACGCGTTGCTTCTGCCGTTCGCCCTGGCGTTCGGTTCGGATGCGGCGAGCGAGATCGTCCTGCGCGATATCCGGCTGGCGGTGGCGCTGCCGGTCGCTGCCATCGCCGTAACATTTGCAGCGTTCCGACATGTCGCTCGTCGCACCATCGCGCTGCCGCCCGATCCGCTTGCGGTCCTCTCCGTCTGGCTGCTGGTTGCGACCGCGTTCTGGCTTCTGCTCTGCCCGATCCAGCGTTACGCCGTTTCACTGGAAATGCTGGCGGCGGCAATCATCTTGCTCGCCGTGGCCAGGGTGTTCGTCCAGCGCTGGCGTGTGCCGGCGGTTTTGGCAACCTTGCTGATCCTGGTCGTCACCACCCGTTCCGCCGACTTCTTCCATCGGCCCTGGGCGGATAATTATGCCGCGCATCTTCCTCCGGGTGTGCCCGCGGACTCGGTTTTCGGCCTGTTGTCACAGCCGCAAGGCTACTGGGTCACCATTGCCCCACGGGCGAGTCATGCCTTTACGCTCGATACCGACCTCGTCGACCAGGGCGGCCGGCTGGAACAACGTCTCGACCACATCATCAGCCAGGCCGGCGACCGGCTGTGGTTGCTCGATTTCGACACCGAGCTGGACCCGACGATCCGAGCCGGGATGAGCAGGCACGGCATCACGCTGGCGCCTCCCTGCCTTCGAACCCCGAGCATGATCTGGCTCGATACAGTGTTCTGCCATGGCCGGTTTGTCGGCCTGCGCTCCTATGCCGCGTCCGACCTTGTTCTGGACGAGCCAGTGCTGTTCTCATCGACGGGATCAGGCCTGATCTACGAGATCAACGGTTGGTACGCGACCGACCCCGAGCAGACCTGGGCCACGTCGAAGACCGCCGTGCTGGCATTCCACTCACCGGCCAATTCCGGAAAACTCGTACTGGTCCTTACCTTGAACGGGGTCGTGGGAGCACCGGCGCACCAGGTAACAGCACAAGCCGGCACCGGGCCGATCGCACGCTGGACGCTCGGCAAGGATGAAGCCGGGGAGCATCTGCTCTGTGTCGGGCCTGACCGGCTGCAGGGTGACGTCGTTCTGGTCAGTTTCGAAACCAACGATATACGATCGCTCAATGAACTGCATATCAGCGCCGAGCCGAGGCATCTGGCATTCGGACTCCACAGCATGACGCTGCGACAGGCACGTCCGGAGGAGTGTCTGTGATCGGCAGGTTCCTGAGACCGGTCTCGACCAGTCGTCACCTGCAACGGACCAATTGGTCCCGGCTTTCACTCGTGCTGGCGATCGTCATGATCGCCTGCGCAACCTGCGTGCTGCTGACGTTTCGTCTACCGCGCAATTCCGACGATGCAAGCATCGCGCTTGCAGCATCCGCAGTCCTGCACGGCAATTGGCAACTGAGTGACTGGCTGATCACGACTGACAACTACGTGACAACCGACGTCGCATTATATGCGATCCTGATGCTGTTCCTCGGGCCGCTTCCGCAGCTCATGCAGATCCTCGAGGGATTGCTCTGGGCGGGAGTCGCGCTTGTCGGTATCCGGCTTGCGGTCCGCGGCATGACGGGCCGCGCGGCTGTTTCGGCTGGCGCCGCATGTTTCACGCTGCTCGTGCTGACGATCCACAAGGACACGGTCGAGGTTGATGCCCTCGGAATACTCGCGTCGCATGCATCGACCGTACTGCTGTCACTGATCGTCTTCTGGATCGCGGTGGTCAGCCTTGAGCGCCAGGGCCCACGATTGCTGACCGTTCTCGGCATCCTGGTCGTAATCGGAACGTTCGCGGATCCGGTGTTCGACCTCTTCGCCTGCCTGCCGGTCGGCGTAACCGCACTTATGCGCTGCTCGTTTCGCCGGATGGACGTTCGGAAGCTGGCACTTGCCGGCACCGTGCTCGGCTCAACGCTGATCGGCTATGGCCTGCTGTTCCTGAACGCGGCAACCGGCGGTTTCCATCTTCTTGGATTACCGATGCAGTTCGTCAGTTTTGAGGGTCTGAGCACCCACGCGCTGTTCGCCGTTCACAGCCTGATGCAGTTCATGGGGGCCGACTTCACCGGCAAACCGGTCGCCGTGTCGCTGACGTCCGGCGTGCTCGTCCCGGTGATCCGCACACCGTTCGTGATCCTGCTCGTCCTTGCCCTCTGGACGATCGGACGACCGATCATTACCGACCTTCGCACCTGGCCACAGCAGAGCAGCGATGCCGCAAGGATCGGCTTCCTCGATCAGCTACTGTGGACCACCTTTGTTTTCTATCTGTGTTTTATCATTTGCAGCAGCCTGTTCAGCAATCAGGCCGATGCGCGCTATGTTATTCCCGCCTTCGCAGCCGGCAGCATTCTTCTGGCAAGAAGCTGGGCCGCCTCACCGTTGTTCACCGGCTATACGTCTGTCGCCCTGGCCGCGTCGGTAATTTTCGAGAGCGCCTGGATTCTTACCGGCCCAGCCCGGCCAATCATCGTAACGCAGGCCCAAAGCCAGCTCATCGACAGGTTGCAGCAGGAACACCTGACCCATGGCTATGCCGGATATTGGGACAGCTCGATCCTGACTGCCGCCAGCGGCGGACATATCATCAGCCTCGCCATGCTGACCCTGCCCACCGGGCGTTTCGTCCCGTTTGAATGGGATGGCAGTCAGGCATGGTACAAAGCCGCCGTTGAGGATTGGCACGGCCGGGTTTTCTTTATCGCCAGCAACGTGCCGGACAAGCCGATGGATTTGCGGCAATCCGACGTCAAGGCGGTCATGGGAGCGCCCGAAAGGATCATCGAGACAGGCACCCAACTGATCGACATCTACGAGCTGACGCCGGGCCTTCTGGATACCCGCCTCCGCTGATCCCGCAAGCGGTCTCCCTGCACCCTGATCATCCAGGCACAAGGAGACCGTGCTTCAGCCGACCATGGTCATGGTCGGTGCGGCAACCTCGGGCGCTGCCAGGTATTTCGCATACTCCTTCGGCACCACATGCCAGAACTTCGGCAGCGCCTTGTTCCACTCGTGCAGCAGCAGGGCCGCGAACCGGCTGCTGGTTTCGCGCGCATGGGTTTCGACCAGGCGCAGCAGTTCGTCGTGCCAGCGCGCCTCGGTAACACGGCTCCAGGTCAGTGTGTCCGGGTTGGCACGGATCTCGAAGTCGCCGTCGCTGTCGTAGATGAACGCCATGCCGCCGGTGAAGCCGGCCCCGAAATTATCGCCGACCGGCCCCAGCACCACGACCGTTCCGCCGGTCATGTATTCGCATCCGTTCGAGCCGCAACCTTCGACGACAGCGACCGCGCCCGAATTGCGCACGGCGAACCGCTCGCCCGCCTGCCCGGCCGCATACAGCGCACCCGAGGTCGCGCCATACAGCACCGTGTTGCCGATGATCGCGTTGTGATTGCTCACCAGTTGCGACGATGGCGGCTGGCGTACGACGATGGTCGCCCCCGACAGGCCCTTGCCGACATAGTCGTTGGCATCGCCGATCACCTCGAGTTTCAGCCCCTTGACCGCAAACGCGCCCAGCGATTGCCCGGCCGATCCACGCAGCCGCACGGTCAGGTGGTTGTGCGCCAGGGTTTCCTGGCCGAACCGGCGAACGATACGGCTGGAGATCTTGGTGCCGATTGCGCGATGCGTGTTCTGCACGTTGTAATGCAGCTGCATCTTCTCGCCATGCTCGAACAACGGCTTGGCATCGGCGATCATCTGCGCGTCCAGTGTCTCCGGCACCTCGTTGCGTCCTTCGCGGGTGCAGTAGCGTGCATGCGGTCCCGGATCGGCCTGTGCCAGCAATGGGTTCAGGTCGAGGTCGTCGAGATAATCGGCGCCCCGGCTCACCTGGTGCAGCAGGTCGGTGCGGCCGATGATCTCGTTCAGCGTACGGACGCCGAGCGACGCCAGGATGTTGCGGACATCCTCGGCAATGAACGAGAACAGGTTGATCACCTTCTCGGGCGTGCCTTCGAACTTCTCGCGCAGCTTGTCGTCCTGGGTGCAGACGCCGACCGGGCAGGTGTTCGAGTGGCACTGCCGCACCATGATGCAGCCCATCGCCACCAGGCTGGCTGTGCCGATGCCGAACTCTTCCGCACCAAGCATGGCGGCGATCACCACGTCGCGTCCGGTCTTCAGTCCGCCATCGGTGCGCAGCTTCACCCGGTGCCGCAGCCGGTTCAGCATCAGCACCTGATGCACCTCGGCCAGCCCCATCTCCCAGGGCAAGCCGGCATACTTGACCGACGTCTGCGGACTGGCGCCGGTGCCGCCCGAGTGGCCGGAAATCAGGATGCAGTCGGCCTTGGCCTTGGCCACGCCAGCGGCGATCGTGCCGATGCCCGACCGCGCCACCAGCTTCACGGTGACGGTGGCCTCCGGATTGATCTGCTTCAGGTCGTAGATGAGCTGGGCAAGATCCTCGATCGAATAGATGTCGTGATGCGGCGGGGGCGATATCAGCGTCACGCCGGGCGTCGAGTGACGCAGCTTGGCGATCAGCCCGGTCACCTTGAAGCCGGGAAGCTGCCCGCCCTCGCCCGGCTTGGCGCCCTGCGCCATCTTGATCTCGATCTCGCGGCAATCGTTGAGATATTGCGCGGTCACGCCGAACCGTCCCGATCCGACCTGCTTGATCGCCGAAGACGCATTGTCGCCGTTCGGACGCGGCTTGGACCGCTCAGGGTCCTCGCCACCCTCGCCGGAGTCCGACTTCGCACCGATCCGGTTCATCGCGATCGAGAGCGTCTCGTGCGCCTCCGGACTCAGCGCGCCGAGCGAGATGCCGGGTGCCAGCAGGCGCTTCCTGATCTCGGTGATGCTTTCCACATCCTCGACCTGGACTGCCGCGCGACCGCCACGGAAGTCCAGCAGGTCGCGCAACGCGACCGGCGGCTGCCGGCGCACTGCGTCCGCATAACGGCGGTAGGTGGTGAAACTGTCTGTGGCAACTGCGGTCTGCAGCGTGTGGATCAGGCCGCCATCGAACGCATGGACTTCGCCCAGGCGGCGAAGCTTGTAGAGCCCGCCGACAGGAAGCATGACGGCATCCTCGAGCCACGCCTTCTCGTGGAAGCCGAGCACGTTGCGTGCGAGGCCGGACAGGCCGATCCCGGAAATGCGCGACTGCATGCCCGGAAAGAACTCCGCCACCAGCGCACGCGACAGCCCGATCGCCTCGAAATTATAGCCGCCGCGATAGGAGGCGATCACCGAGATGCCCATCTTGGACATGGTCTTCAGCAGGCCCTTGTCGATCGCCTTGCGATAGCGCTCGACCGCGGTGCGCAGCGGAATGTCGCCGAACAGGCCGCGACGGTGCCGATCGGCAATGCTTTCCTGTGCGAGGTAGGCATTCACCGTGGTCGCGCCGACACCGATCATGACCGCAATCGCATGGACATCCAGCGATTCCGCCGTGCGTACGTTTAGGCTGGTAAAGGTGCGCAGCGATGTCGCCACCAGATGCGTATGGACCGCACCCGTTGCCAGAATCATCGGGATATAGGCGCGATTCGGCCCCTGTTTCTCGTCCGTCAGGAACACATGCGTGCATCCTTCGCGAACTCGCTCCTCCGCCTCGCGGCGAATGCGGGTCAACGCCTCGCGCAGCCCCGCCTCGCCGTCGGCCGCCGGAAAAGTGCAATCGACGACGCAGGCGCTGGTGCCGAGAAACTGCAGCAGCGCCTCGTACTCGCCACTGGTGAGCACCGGGCTGTCGAGTTGCAGCAGTTCGCACTGGCTGCCGTCCTCGTCGAGAACGTTGCCCAGGTTGCCGAGTCGGGTGACCAGGCTCATCACGCGGGTTTCGCGCAGGCTGTCGATCGGTGGATTGGTAACCTGGCTGAACGCCTGCCGGAAATAATGCGCGAGGCCGCGATACCGCTCGGACAACACCGCGAGCGGCGTATCGTCACCCATGCTGCCGATCGCCTCCGATCCATCCGACACCATCGGATGCAGGATCGTCTCGAGTTCCTCGAGCGTGGTGCCGACCGCATTCTGGCGCCGACGCAATTCCTCGCCCTTCCAGTAGGTCGGCTCGATCGAGTCGCTCCGCACGATCCGGTCGATCTTGTTGATCCGCTTGACCCAGCCTTCGAAGTCCTGACGAGCCGACAACACGTCGAGCAGCTCGTCGGAGCCATACAGCCGGCTCTCGTCGAGATCGAGCGCGATGGTCTGACCCGGCCCGAGGCGGCCACGGCTGACGATGTCGGGCTCGGGGATCTTGACCATGCCGGTTTCGGACCCGACCACGAGCATCTGGCTCGACGTGATGGTATAGCGCAGCGGACGCAGGCCGTTGCGATCCAGGCCCGCGATCACCCAGCGCCCGTCTGTGCCGCAGATCGCCGCCGGTCCGTCCCACGGCTCCATGACCGCGTTGCAGTACTGGAACATCGCGTTATGCGCCGGCTTCGTCTGCCCCGGCTGCGCGATCGCTGCCGGCACCAGCAGCGCCTTCGCCATAGGCGCATCGCGACCGGTGAAGGTCAACAGCTCGAACACGTTGTCCAGCGTCGCGGTATCGGAACCGCCCACCTGAATCACCGGCTTGATATCGTCCATGAACGGATCGAGCACCGGATCGGCAAGCCTGGTCTCGTGGCTCTTCATCCAGTTGGTGTTGCCGGACACCGTGTTGATCTCGCCGTTATGCGCGAGCTTGCGGAACGGCTGCGCCAGCTTCCAGGTCGGGAAGGTATTGGTCGAGTAGCGCTGGTGATAGATCGCGAACCGGCTGACGAACCGCTGGTCCAGCAGGTCGGGATAAAAGTCGGTCAGGTTCTCGGCAAGGAACATGCCCTTGTAGATCAGGGACCGGCACGACAGCGAGCAGATATAGAACTCGCCGATCTGCGCCGCGATCACCTGCTTCTCGATACACCGACGGATCACGTAGAGGTCGCGTTCGAAATCGACCTCGGCGGATCCACGCGTGTTGCGGATCATGATCTGCTCGATCTCGGGACGGGTCGCATTGGCCTTCTCGCCGATGCAGGCTGTGTCGATCGGAACCTGCCGCCAGCCGTAGATGCCGTAGCCGAACGCCAGGATCTCGGTCTCGACGATCTGCCGGCAGCGCTCCTGCGCGCCCAGGTCAGTCTTGGGCAGGAACACCTGTCCAACGGCGATCAGGCTGCCATCGGGATTGTTGCCGGTGCGGCTGATCGCGTCGGCAAAGAAATCCTGCGGGATTTCGATATGGATGCCGGCACCGTCGCCGGTCTTGCCGTCGGCATCCACCGCGCCGCGATGCCACACCGCGCGCAAGGCGGCGATCCCGGCCTCGACGATGTCGCGCCGCCGCTTGCCGTCGAGCGCCGCCACCAGCCCGACACCGCACGCATCGTGCTCCATCGAGGCGTTGTAGGTCTCGGCGAGCACTTTGGCGTTTTCGGCCCACGCCGTCACGAACTGCTCGCCGCTTTCGGTCGAGTTGTCCATCGTGTCCATCCTGTCGGTCATGGTGACGTCCTCACTCGGCCGCGACGGGAAGCGGCTGCTCGGCGCGCGCACCCATCCAGCGATGCATCTGTGCCGCGGCATCGCGTCCGTCGCGGATCGCCCAGACCACCAGACTAGCACCTCGGACGATGTCGCCCGCCGCGAACACGCCGGGCAGGCTGGTCATGAACGTCTTCTGGCCGACCTTCAGCGTGCCCCAGCGAGAGACTTCGAGACCCGGCTCGCCCCACATCGTCGGCAGTTCCTCTGGGTCGAAGCCCAGTGCCTTGATGACGATGTCGGCCTCCAGGGTGAAGCCGCTCTGCTCGACCGCATCGACCGACTGCCGTCCGGATGCATCGGGCAGACCGAGCTTCATGCGCACCGCACGCACGCCGGTGACCATGTCGTCGCCCAAAAATGCCTCGGGTGCGGCCAGCCAGACGAACTCGACGCCTTCCTCCTCGGCGTTCTTCACCTCGCGCAGCGACCCCGGCATGTTGGCGCGGTCGCGGCGATACAGGCACTTCACCGACTTCGCGCCCTGGCGAATGGCGGTGCGAACGCAATCCATGGCGGTGTCGCCGCCGCCGATCACCACGACATTCTTGCCGGCCGCATTCAGCAGCCCGCTGTCGAACTCGGGCACGTCGTCGCCGAGCGAGCGACGGTTCGACACCGTCAGGTAGTCGAGTGCCTTGACGATCCCGGGCAGCCCGGAGCCCGGACCGCCCAGTTCGCGCGACTTGTAGACGCCGGCGGCGATCAGGATCGCGTCATGGCGGTTGCGCAGGGTCGTGAACGAGATGTCGGTATCGCTATCCTCGGTGCCGACGCCCCTGCCCAGGTGGAACTCGATCGCGCCTTCGGCCAGCAGCGCATGGCGACGCAGGACGATGTCCTTCTCGAGCTTGAAACCCGGAATGCCGTAGATCATCAGCCCGCCGACCCGGTCGTAGCGATCGTAGACATGAACCTGGTAGCCCTGCTTGCGGAGCTGTTCGGCCGCCGCGAGCCCGCCTGGGCCGGCGCCGATGATGCCGACCGACTCCCGGCGCTCTGCTCTTGGCCGGACAGGTTTTACCCAGCCCTGCTCCCAGGCGTTGTCGGTGATGAAGCGTTCCACCGCGCCGATGGTGACGCTCTCGAACCCCTTCTCGATAACGCAGTTGCCTTCGCAGAGACGGTCCTGCGGGCAGATCCGGCCGCAGATCTCCGGAAAGTTGTTGGTTGCGGAGCTGACCTCGTAGGCTTCTTCCAGCCGGCCCTCGGCCGTCAGCTTCAGCCAGTCGGGGATGTGGTTCGAAAGCGGGCAATGCACCGAACAGAACGGTACGCCACACTGCGAGCATCGGCTGGACTGAACCTCGGCCCGAGGAATATCGAAGTCGCGGTAGATCTCGTCGAAATCCTGCCGCCGTTCGGCCGCGACACGCTTGTCCGGCTGATGCTGATGCACCGACACGAATTGAAGCATGCGATCGACCATGGTCTATCCCTCGTAGTTTCTGCTCCCACACCGGACGCCGGGGCTCCAACACCATAACGGAGACAAAACACGACTTAAAAGACAGCAATGCTGTCGTTCTTGAGATAATCAGGAAGACAAAGTCTAAAATCGGATCCAGTAAGCCTGTGAATTAGGTCCGTTTCGGCCTTAACTCAGTCCAACTCCTCTTTCCGACCACCGCCCGGTCGGTAGCGGGCGATATAGGACGGCACGACCAGCTCGACCGGTGTCGGGACGATACCCAGCGTTTCCAGGCCCGCCATCCCGGCGGCAACCACGTTGTCGCGTGACAGCATCGCCAGTTGGTCCCGCGTCAACGGCTTGCCGGGCACATGCTCCAGCAGGGCGGCCTGGATACGCGCCAGCCCCATCGGCACGGAAACCAGCGGCCGCTTGCGGTGCATTTCCACCAGCATCCAGGCCAGCAGCTCGCGGAAGGTCCAGACCCTGGGTCCGCCGAGCTCGTAGAGCCCGCCGCCGGGTGCATTCTCCCGCACCACCGCCTGGACGGCGTCGGCAACGTCGCCGGCATAGACCGGCTGCAACTTCGTCTGGCCGCTGAACACCGGCATGATCGGCGACAGCCTGGCCATCGCGCCGAACCGGTTGAAGAACGCGTCCTCCGGTCCGAACACCACCGACGGGCGCAGGATGGTGGCGTTCGGGAACGCGGCCCGCACCGCAGCCTCGCCGCCCGCCTTGCTTCTTCCGTAGGCGCTGGGGCTGTCCGGGTCGGCGCCGATCGCCGACATCTGCACCAGGCGGGCCGTGCCCCCGACGGCGGCGAGCCTAGCGATTCGGCCGGCGCCCTCCTCGTGCACACGCTGGAAGTCGCCTCGGCGCGCTTCCGCCAGGATGCCGACCAGGTTGACGACGATATCGGTGCCTTCGAGCGCACGTGCGACCGACGCCTCGTCGGCAAGCGACGCATACATCGGCACGACCTGCCCGACCCGTCCCATCATCCGCAATGCATTGGCGCTGGCGGTATGGCGCGCGGCGACACGCACCACATGGCCCTGGGCTGCCAGCCGCCGGACGATGTAGCGCCCCAGGAAGCCGGAGCCGCCAAACACCGTCGCTACGCTGCGGGTTGCCATTCGTATTCGATCCTCATGCCTCGCCGTCACTATAGGCAGCGACGCGCCAGCCTCAAGCCACGCCGGGCGCGGAAGCCCTGCCGGTGCATCCTCTGACAGCTTCGTGCACGCAGCCAGTTGACGGCACTCCCCCGCCCCGCTAAATCGCCGTCACCACCCGCGGATCGGTTGTTTCGCGGTTGCCCCTTGAGCCCAGGTGGCGGAATTGGTAGACGCGCAGGTTTCAGGTATCTGTGGCCGCAAGGTCGTGGAAGTTCGAGTCTTCTCCTGGGCACCAAAGGACGTTCGACATCCCGACCAGTGGTCGGGATGGTCGACCGACAGTCTCCCGCCATATCATAAGACGCTGAATTTTCAGACGGCTGCCTGAACAGGCGTCGTGGGACCAAAATTGTGAGCGTCACGCAATTCATGCCGAACGCGACCATCCATCTGCATCAGGGCGATCTTCCGGACGGCATATCGTTCGGTGCGTCCGTTGCCGTCGATACCGAAACCATGGGTCTCGAGCCGCACCGCGACCGTCTCTGTCTGGTTCAGCTTTCGGCTGGCGACGGCACCGCCCATCTGGTCCAGATCGTACCGCCACGGCTGGGTGGACATGGCGCCGACTGTCCGAACCTGAAGCGGCTGCTGTCGGATACCGGCGTGGTCAAGCTGATGCACTTCGCGCGATTCGACGTGGCGATCCTGCAGCATGCGCTCGACATCACCGTGGCGCCGATCAAGTGCACAAAGATCGCCGCCAAGCTGGTGCGCACCTTCACCGACCGGCACGGCCTTGCCCAGTTGTCGCGCGAGCTGCTCGGCGTCGAGATGAGCAAGCAGCAGCAGACCTCCGACTGGGGCGCGCGCGACCTGTCGCCGGAACAACTGGCCTATGCGGCATCCGACGTTCTGCATCTGCATGCGCTCTGGTCGCGCCTGGAGGCTCTGCTGGTGCGCGAACAGCGCCTTGAGCTGGCCGAGGCCTGCTTCGCCTTCATGCCGGCCCGCGCCAGGCTCGACCTGCTCGGCTACGAGCTTCCGGATATCTTCGCGCACTGAGCCCGGCTGCGATGGGTTCGGTTGACGCAACCCGACCCGGATGTCCATACAGGCCGGTTCCTGACGGCCGCGCCACGGAACGGTCGAACCATGCCGAACGGCCTGTGGAGATCGTGAACGCCTTGAACAACATGACATTGATTGCAGGTGAACTCGGGATGGTCCGGCACGCCGCGACCACTTCGAGACGCATGCATCATGTCCCAGGGACCGGCCGATGACCTCGCGGCCAACCTTGCGCGATGGCCGGCCATCGGACGGTCCGGGTTCCGGCACTGGGTCGCCGACTGGCTCCGGCGTCGGATTACCGAGCACCGGCGGGGCGAATGCAGCCGGCGATGCCGCCGACGCGCTTCAGCCAAGTGCGACCGTCGCCCGCCGGCGGCTCAGTCTGGAGCAGAACCAGGGCAGCTTCCGTCGTGTACCGAACTCCAGCGAGATCGCCCGCCGGCGCAGGCTGTTGCGCTGGACCAAATGGGTGCTGCCAGCCGCGGCACTGCTGTTGCTCGTGTCTATCGCCACATGGCCGGAGCTGGACCGCTCGATGAACAGTGCCCGCATGGGGCTGAAACAGGTATCCCATGTGCAGGTCGATAGCGGACGGATGCTCGGGGCGCGCTATCACGGGCTCGACAGCCATGATCGTCCATACATGATCACGTCCGATGAGGCGCAGCAGGTGACCGGCAAGGCGGCTCCGGCGGTGCCTGGCACTCACGCGGGCAAAGGCGAAGACCGCGTCAACCTGACCAGGCCGATCGCTGACTCGCTCGACCAGAGCGGAAACTGGACCCGGATCAGCGCGCAGACCGGGGTCTATATGCAGCACGGCCAACTCCTCGACCTTAGCCGCGACGTCACGCTGTATCGGGACGACGGTATCATGATGACCAGTCCGGTCGCCGGCCTCGATCTCCGAAGCGGCGTGGTTGCATCCGACAACTGGGTGCATGTCGAAGGCCCGTTCGGCGTGCTGGACGCACAAGGCTTTCTGATCTCCCAGCGGGACGGGCTGGCGCAGTTTCGCGGGCCGGCCCGGCTGGTCCTGAACGACGACCGGGTGGCGCGGCCGGCCACCAATACCCCCACCACCGAGAATTCGGCCGCCGGAGCGACACGATGAGTTTGGCCAGACTGCGGGTTATCGCCCGGACGGGAGCGGCATTCGCGGCGATGATGGTGTTCGCCGGGCACGCCCGCGCGCAGCAGATCGACCTGTCGCATGGCGGCCAGATCACGGTGACCGCGGTGGGCGGCTTCGACTGGGACCAGAAGGCCCAGACGGTGACCGCCTATGGCAGCGCCCAGGCGGTTCGTGGCGGCGTAACCATCACGTCGGATCGGCTGATCGCCTATTACCGCAAGAAGGCGGGCACGGCGTCCGCCGTCACGCCCACTGCAGCGACGACGCCGGCTCCGCAGCCGACGCCCGAGAATCCGACCGGGATGCCCGCCACCGATGCCAAGGCACCCGGCGGGACCACGATCATGCCCGGTGGAGACACGTCCGCCACCGAGATCTACCGGATCGTCGCGATCGGCCATGTGCATATCTTCACCGCGACCCAGCAGGCGTTCGGCGACCACGGCATCTATGATATCGACCAGGCGGTCATGGTGCTGACCGGCCACGATCTGAGGCTGATCACGCCACAGGACGTTCTGACCGCGCGCGATCAGATGGAATACGGATCGCAGACACGCATCTCGGTCGGCCGCGGCAATGCCGTCGTCACCACCAACGATGGCCGCCGTATCCAGGCCGACGTGCTGGTCGGCTATAGCGCGCCGCCGGCGGCCCAGCCTGCCGGCGCGAAACCCGCCGACGCTACCGCGAAGCCGGCCAACAGCGGCCAGGACCCGATCGGCAGCAGTGGCAAGCTGGAGAAGGTGAACGCGTTCGGGAACGTCATCGTCCGCACGCAGACCGAAACCGTGCGCGGCGACCGCGGCGTGTATGTGCCGGATACCGGAATTGCGCGCATAGTCGGTAACGTCCACATCACGCGTGGCCAGAACCAGTTGAACGGGGCCGCCGCAATCGTGAACATGCATACCGGTATCGCGACCCTGAGCGAGGACCCCGGCGCTCGCGTCCAGGGCCTGATCGTGCCCAACGACACACAGGGCGCACCCGCCAGAACACCGGGCAAGGCGGCGGCCACGCCATGAATGAAATCAAGCCACGCGCCGGCGATACCACAAGCAGCAGCGCCGGCAGCAGCGCAAGCGCCACGGATGGCCTGCACGCGCACGCCGTCGGCAAAACCTACAAGAAGCGCGAAGTGGTGCAGAACGTTTCGGTCAGCGTTCGCCGCGGCGAAGCGGTCGGGCTGCTCGGGCCGAACGGCGCCGGCAAGACCACGACGTTCTATATGATTGTCGGACTGGTGCAGCCAGATACCGGTTCGATCAGCCTGGACGGTGCCGACATCACGCAGCTCCCGATGTACCGGCGCGCCCGGCTCGGCATCGGCTACCTGCCGCAGGAGGCCAGCATCTTCCGCGGCCTGAATGTCGAGCAGAACATCATGGCGGCGCTCGAGGTGGTCGAACCCGATCCGGACCGGCGCGACACCATGCTGGACGGGCTATTGGCCGAGTTCGGCATCGGCCATCTGCGGCGATCGCCGTCGCTTGCTCTGTCCGGCGGCGAGCGTCGCCGCCTGGAGATTGCCCGCGCCCTGGCCAGCCAGCCGAACTACATCCTGCTCGACGAGCCGCTTGCGGGAATCGATCCCATCGCGGTCGGCGAGATTCGCGATCTCGTATCGCATTTGAAACATCGCGGCATCGGCGTGCTGATCACCGACCATAACGTTCGCGAAACGCTCGAGATCATCGACCGGGCCTACATCATGCATGGCGGCCAGATGCTGATGGAGGGCGTACCGGAGGAGGTGGTCGCACACGAGGACGTGCGGCGCGTCTACCTCGGGGAAAGATTTTCGTTGTAGCCTCCGGTCATGGCAATCGGACCACGGCTGGAGCTAAGGCAGACGCAGAATCTGGTCATGACGCCTCAGCTGCGTCAGGCCATCAAGCTTCTCCAATTCTCGAATTTCGAGGTCGCCGCGTTCATCGAGGAAGAGCTCGAGCGCAATCCCCTGCTCGAACGTGATGAGCGTATCGACATCCCGCCCGAGCGCCCGGCGCTCGACCAGCGTGTCGACGATCGCGCCGCCTCGGCCGCCGAGCCGGTCTCCACCGATCTGCTGGTCTCCGGCGACACATTGCCGAGCGATCACCACGCGCCGCTCGATACCGATCATGCGGAACAGTTCGACGACGGTCCCTACGATGGCGGCTACCAGGATGACGGCGGTGGCTCGGACCGCAGCGACTGGGGCATGGGACGCGGTGCATCCTCGGCGGGCAACCCGGAGGGGCTCGACGGTGTGGCGCAACTGGTCGCGCATGCCCGCACGCTGCGCGAGCACCTGAGCGAGCAACTGCGGCTGGCGTTCGACGATCCGGCCGAACGACTGATCGGTGCACACCTGATCGCGCTCCTCGACGGGGCCGGACGGGTACTGGTCGACGACGCCGCACTCGCCCTCGCCCTTGGCAGCAGCGAAAAGCTCGTGGCGTCGGTGCGGGGACGGATGATGCGCTTCGACCCGGCGGGAATCTTCGCGGTCGACCTCAAGAGCTGCCTCGCTGCCCAGCTTGCCGACCGGAACCGGCTCGACCCGGCCATGGTGGCGCTACTCGACAATCTGGAGCTGCTGGGACGTCGCGAGCTCAAGCGCCTGCAGGCAGTGTGCGAAGTCGATGCCGAGGATCTTGCGGAGATGATCGCCGAGATCAAGGCGCTCGATCCGAAGCCCGGCGCCAGCTTCGACATCGTGCCACCTTTGCCGATCGTGCCGGACGTGCTGATGCGCGCAGCCCCTGGCGGCGACTGGCTGCTGGAGCTGAACCCGGAAACCATGCCCCGGCTGCTGGTATCGGAGGCGTTCCACGCCAAGGTCCTGTTGCGCTCGCCGAAGGAGGATCGCGCCTTTCTGTCGGAGAAGCTGGCCAGTGCCAACTGGCTGGTAAAGTCGCTGCATCAGCGCGCGCAGACCATCCTGAAAGTATCCAGCGAGGTGATGCGTCAGCAGGAGGCGTTCCTGCGTCGCGGCGTCGGGCATCTGCGTCCGCTGATCCTGCGCGACATCGCCGAGGCGGTGGAAATGCACGAAAGCACGGTCAGCCGGGTCACGGCCAACAAGTACATCTCGACCCCGCGCGGGTTGTTCGAACTAAAATACTTTTTCACAGCGTCGATCGCCGGGACGGCCGGTGGCGAAAGCCATAGTGCCGAGGCCGTCCGATACCGGATCAGGGGCATGGTGGCCGCCGAAACGCTCCAGACCATCCTGTCGGATGACGCGATCGTTGCAGCGTTGCGACGGGAAGGCGTGGACATCGCCCGCCGGACCGTGGCCAAATATCGCGATGCCCTCCGGATCCCGAGTTCCGTGCAGCGTAAGAGGGACAAGTCCCTCCCCGCGTGACGGCGCCTGGAAGCCGGTCGAACTTCCTCAAGCGGAGCGAACACCGCATGCAGATTAGCGTCGCCGGCAAGCAGATCGACCTTTCGGACGCGCTTCGAACGCGCGTCACGACCCATCTGGATACGATTGCCGAGAAGTATTTCGACCATGCGCTCGAGGCGAGCGTGACGTTCGGACGGGCGCGCAGCTTTTTCACCTGCGACATCAACGTCCATGCCGCACGTGGCTTGGTGGTGCGTGGCGAGGGCGAGGCTGCGGATGCACATGGCGCGTTCGACGACGCAGCCGAGCATATTGCGAAACGGCTGAGGCGTTACAGGCGCCGGGTCAACGAACACTCCAGGGATCTGGCACAGCGTCGTCCGGAAGTGGGCCGCCAATACATCCTGCGGCAGGAGGAGGAGATCCGCGTCGACCATACCTCCGAGGCTGTATCGGCGTCACCCGCTTCCCAGACCTACGCCACGATCATCGCCGAGCAGGAGACGCAGATCGCGACGCTGACGGTCGGTGAAGCGGTGATGCAGCTCGATCTCGCCGACCGGACCGTGCTGATGTTCCGCAACAGCGCCAGTGGCGGCATCAACGTGGTATATCGCCGCCCGGATGGCCATATCGGCTGGCTTGACCCCGACCCCAACACCCACTGAGTGGTTCCCGAAGGCACGCCTTCGGCGGGGGCCAGGGGCAGCGCCCCTGGCCTTGCTTCTCTTTGTCTAGTGAACCAGCGCCGGCACCATCTCGTGCTGCCGGATCGCCGCGAACGCCACGTCCCTGTCTCCGGTCAATGCCATCGGCGTACCGTCCGCGGCATGGATCGCGAACGCCGCATTCCCGTCGACGACGACCGACTTGACGTAAGCAAGCTGGGCAACGCCCAGGGCCAGAAGCTGGCTCGCCGTCAGGTGACGGATATCCAGCGTGGCAAGTGAAAGTTCATTCGAATCAGTCGTAGTCGTATCCATCGAATTTGTCCTAAGGCAGGTCATTCGCATCCCAAAGCGGGCATGCGGGTGCCTCCGAAATTGCTGGTGACGTCTCAATCGTTGGTCGGCACAGTCCGAATTGCTCTCGGCGGCCTGGCCTGCACCACGTCGCCGGTTGCCGCACGTCCGGGCTCGCGTCCATGGTCGGGTCCCTTGGAAATCTCGATCCGCTTGACCCGGACCTCGGGTTGCGGCCGGGCCAGATCGATGTGGAGCAACCCGCTATCGAGCCACGCACCGGCGATCTCGATTCCCTCCGCAAGCACGAACGCCCGTTGGAACTGCCGCGCGGCGATGCCCCGATGCAGGAAGGTCCGTCCCTGGGTATCGTCGGACTGGCGCCCGCGAATTACCAGCTGGTTGTCCTCCTGGGTGATCTGGAGGTCGTCCATAGAGAAGCCCGCAACGGCGAGCGAGATACGCAACCCGGTCGGGCCGGTCTGCTCGATGTTGTAGGGTGGATAGCCATCGGACGATGTTTTCGCCGCACGTTCGAGCATCTGCTCGAGATGGTCGAAGCCGAGGAACATCGGAGACGCAAAAAGTCTGCCGGACATGAAAAGCCTCCTCCTTGGAGCGAGACGAAAGGCCACGGCCCGAAGCGCCGTGATCAATTCGATATGGCAATCGGCGGCCTGCTCTGCAAGCCATGGCGGTCAGTGTGCGCGATCCGGCCCTGGTGTATAGTCGCGTCGGTCGCTACATCGCCGCAATGAGCGATTTGCCACCATTTTCCGAAATGCCGACGGGCATCGAGCCGGCGACCATCCTGATCGCGCCGCACCCGATGCTTCGTCGCAAGACCAGGCTCGTGCGTCCCGAGGATGCGGCGACCCTGCGAAGCCTCCTGCCCGGCATGTGGGAGGCGATGTATCTGGCGCCAGGCATCGGGCTTGCCGCGCCGCAGGTCGGGCTGGACCTCCGGTTCGCGATCGTCGACCTGATGGAAAACGAGACGAAGTCGCCGATCACTCTGGTCAATCCGGAAATCATCCGGGCCAGCGAGCAGCTCTCGGCGCGCGAGGAAGGGTGTTTGTCCCTGCCCGGCCAGTATGCCGAGGTGATACGGCCACTGACCGTGCGGGTGCGGTTCCAGGATCTCGATGGCAAGCGGCAGGAACTCGACGCGGACGGGTTGCTGGCGACCTGCCTGCAGCACGAGATCGACCATCTCGATGGAGTGCTGTTCGTCGATCACCTGTCGACGCTGAAGCGCAACATGATCATGCGCCGGCTCGCCAAGGACCAGCGCCAGAAGTCGGATTGAAAACGGGAACACAACCATGCGCCTTGCCTTCATGGGCACGCCCGACTTCGCGGTGCCGGCGCTGCGCGCGCTGCACGAGGCCGGGCACGAGATCGTCGCGGTCTACAGCCAGCAGCCACGGCCGGCCGGACGCGGCCAGGCAGTCCGTGCCTCGCCGGTTCAGCGGGAAGCCGAGCGCCTCGGGCTCGTGGTGCGCACCCCGGCCAGGCTGAAACGCGACGAGACCGCGCATGCCGAGTTCGCGGCCTTGTCGCTCGATGCGGCCGTGGTGGCCGCTTACGGGCTGATCCTGCCCGCGCCGATGCTGACGGCGCCGGTCCGGGGCTGCCTGAACATCCATGCGAGCCTGTTGCCACGATGGCGCGGCGCCGCGCCGATCCAGGCCTCGATCCTGGCCGGCGACAGCAAAACCGGCATCACCATCATGCAGATGGACGAAGGGCTGGATACCGGACCGATGCTGCGTCGGGGCGTCGTGCCGATCGATGCCGGCACCACCGCGTCGACCCTGCACGATGCGCTGGCGACGATGGGCGCGCGGCTGATCCTGGAGACGCTGGCGCAGGTCGACGAACCGACGCCGCAGCCCTCCAACGGTGCGTCTTACGCGCCGAGGCTGACCCGCACGGACGGCCGCATCGACTGGCAGCACGACGCCGCCGCGATCGACCGCCAGGTACGGGCCATGACGCCATGGCCGGGCGCCTTCACGACGCTCGACGGCGTCGTGCTCAAGATCGACGCGGCGACGCCGGTGGTCGGGCATGCGCATGGCCAGGCACCCGGAACGGTGCTGGACGAGCATCTGACGATCGCCTGTGGCAGCGGGGCGTTGCGGATCGATCGGCTGCAGGCGCCCGGCCGCAGCGTGCTGGAGGCAGCGGCGTTCCTGCGCGGCCGGCGCGTGGCGCCCGGCACGGTGCTGCAGTGACCGGACCATGACGCGCTGGGCATTGCTGTTCGAATATGACGGCACGCCGTTCGTCGGCTGGCAGCGCCAGGCGGTCGGCATCTCGGTGCAGGGCGTGATGGAAGAGGCCGCCAGTCATCTGGTCGGTCGCACGGCGGTCGCGGTCACCGGGGCAGGCCGAACCGATTCGGGCGTGCATGCGGCCGGACAGGTGGCGCATCTCGATCTGCCGTCGCCACTCGGCGGCCAGCAGCAGATGACCGCGAGGCGGCTGCGCGATGCGCTCAACTACCACATGAAGCCGCATCCGATCGCGGTGCTGGCGGCTGCGGTCGTCGCCGATAAATGGAGCGCGCGCTTCTCGGCGATCAACCGGCGCTACCGCTACCGGATCCTCAACCGGGCCGCCCGTCCGGCGCTGGACCAGGGCCGCGTCTGGCACGTGAAGCGGGAGCTGGACCTCGACCAGATGCGCGAGGCGGCGCTCATGCTGCTGGGACAACACGATTTCACCAGTTTCCGGGCCAGCGCCTGCCAGGCCAAGAGCCCCGTACGCACGCTCGACCGGCTGGAGCTGTGCCGCGATGGCACGCTAATCGACATCCACGTCGAGGCGCGCAGCTTCCTGCACCACCAGGTCAGGAACATCGTCGGCACGCTCAAGCTGGTCGGCGAAGGAAAATGGACACCGGCGCAGGTCGCGAGTGCCCTTGAGGCACGTGACCGGGCCGCGGCGGGTCCGACCGCGCCTCCGGATGGGCTGTTCCTGATGGAGGTCGGCTACGAAACCGACCCGTTCATCGGACCTGCTAAGGCGTCATGACCATCGGCAGCAGCGGCTGTACCAGGCTGCCCACGACGATCGAGCCGATAGTCAGGGCCAGCACCGTGATCCCGGCCTTGAGCCTGCTGATCGACAGGCCCTTCCAGGCCATGAACCATTGCAGCCAGAGCAGATAGGCGCCGAGCAACAGCACGATCAGCCGGCCCGCCGCGGCGTGGCTGACCCCCATCTGCAACAGGATCGCGGTGAGCAGCATCGCCGGCAGGTAGGCAGGCAGGATCAGCCAGACGCTCCACAGCGAGGCCGTGGCATAGCGCGGCCAGAACTCGGAGCGCTTCCAGAGCCGGGCCATCGCATGCGTGATCACGGGAGGAAGCAGCACCGCGCACACCAGGGCCAGCAGGAGAACGACCGCCGGCATGGACGGACGCTGCATCAGCAACAGCACGGCCAGCACCAGCAGGAAGCCGAGCGGCGGCGACAGTCCGGCCAGGAAGGCATCGCGATCGCCTTCGAAACACGCGAATCCCTCCGTCCGGCCGCGGCCGAGCAGCAGCAATCCACGGATGATGGTGCGACCGCTGCGTACCGATTGCTTCGGCTTGGCGGGACGATCGGGATCACTCATGACGGCACTCCGACCATAACCCTGTCGAGCATGTCGAGATAGATTGCGGACAGCAGTTCGAGATCGCGCACCGGCACGTTCTCGTCGGCCTTGTGCATGCTCTCGCCGACCAGCCCAAATTCCGCGACGGCGCAATAGCTGGCGATGAACCGGGCGTCCGACGTGCCGCCGCCGGTATCGAGCCTGGGCCGACGGCCGGTATGGATTTCGATCGCGTCGCCGAGCGCCTGCACTTCCGGCCCCGGTTCGGTCCGGAACGCCTCGCCGCTGATCCTGATCTCGAACCGGGCAGACGGTGCGTGGCGGGATACGGTTTCCCGTAGCATCTCCGTCAGCGACGCACCGGTGTGCTGGTCGTTGAAGCGGATATTGAGCTGGGCCTCGGCATGCGCGGGGATCACGTTGGTTGCCTTGTTGCCGACATCGATACTGGTGACCTGCAGGCTTGAGGGCTCGAAGAATGCTGTGCCGCGATCGAGCGGGATGGTGGTCAACTCGGACAGCAGGGCCAGCAGGCGGTGCACCGGGTTGTCGGCCACCTGCGGATACGCCACGTGGCCCTGGATGCCCGGAACGACAATGTGGGCATTCAGGCTGCCACGGCGGCCGATCTTGATCACCTGGCCGAGCTCGGTCGGGTTGGTCGGTTCGCCAACCAGACAGAAATCCGGAATGTGGTTGTGGGCCGCCATCCATTCCAGCACGCGGACAGTACCGTCGAGCGCTGGCCCTTCCTCGTCGCCGGTGATCAGCAGGCTGATCGATCCGGACGATCCGGATACGCCCTGTGCCGAAAGATGCGCCGCCGCCGCCGCTACGAAGGCCGCGATCGCCCCCTTCATGTCGCAAGCGCCGCGCCCGTAGAGCACACCGTCCTGAAGCAGGCCGTCGAACGGAGGAGCCTGCCACAGCGCGTCGCCGGGTGGGACGACATCGGTGTGGCCCGCAAAACAGACATGAGGGCGTGCCGTGCCGATTCGTGCGAACAGGTTCGGGGTCTCCCGGCCGGCGTCACCGAACGGCAGCGACGTCACGCTGAATCCGAGATGCTCCAGCGTGTCCGCCAATATGGCCTGGGCCCCGCCGTCGGCCGGCGTCACCGACGGGCAGCGGATCAAGGCCTGCGCCAACACCAGCGGATCGACCATGAGCTCCGTGACGTTCAATCGCGCAGCAGCTCGTTGATCGAGGTCTTGGCGCGGGTCCGGGCATCGACCCGCTTGACGATGACCGCACAGGCCAGCGATGGCAGCCGCGAGTCCGTTCCCGGCGCCGGCGGCAACGTGCCGGGCACCACGACCGAATAGGCGGGAACCCGGCCGATGAAGATTTCGCCGGTCGCGCGGTCGACGATTTTGGTCGAGGCACCCAGGAACACGCCCATCGACAGCACGCTGCCGCGCTCGACGATGACGCCTTCGGCCACTTCCGAACGGGCGCCGATGAAACACCCATCCTCGATGATCACCGGAGCGGCCTGCAACGGCTCGAGCACACCGCCGATGCCGGTGCCACCGCTGATATGGCAATCGCGGCCGATCTGCGCGCAGCTTCCGACCGTGGCCCAGGTATCGATCATCGTGCCGGAACCGATCCAGGCACCGACATTGACGAAGCACGGCATCAAAACGACGCCCGGCGCCACATAGGCGGCACGACGCACGACCGCGCCGGGAACGGCGCGAAAACCGGCCTCGGCGAACTTTGCATGATCCCAGCCGGCGAACTTCAACGGCACCTTGTCGAATACGGACGCGCCACCGGAACCCGGCATCGGCACGCTATCGTTCAGGCGGAACGACAGCAGGACCGCCTTCTTGGCCCAGTCATTGACGATCCAGCCACCGCCGGCGGAGCCGGTTTCCTCGGATCCAGCAGTCGCGACGGGTGTCGCCACCCGGAGCGATCCGTCATCCAGCGCTGCCAGCACCTGCTCGACATCGTCCCTGTCAGGACCGGCGCTGGCGGCAGACAGTTCGGTCCGCCGGTCCCAGATCGCCTCGATGCGTTGGCGCAAATCGTCGTTCGTCATGATCTTTCCAGCCGGTGGATGATCCTGCACACGGCACTGGTGAAGGAGGCGCGGACCATGCTCAGCCGGTCCGCTCCTGTCAACGCGGGTGTCCGGCGGCCTCGGATAAGGCTAGTTTGAAATATTTACAGTGTCTTCAGATTTTGGGACGAGACTTCTGGCCAGCGATGACACAAAAATCCTCCATGTCGAACTCCTCGGCCGCTGACGCGCCAATTCACCCTGCACCCAACCAGGCAGCCGGGGACATCCGGACCGCCGCACCGGCCTGTACCGATGCCTTGGTCGCCGCACTGGTCGATAGCCGATCCCGCTGGCGTGATCTGGCGACGCTGGCACTCGACCTGATGTTCGAGATCGACCGACACGGAGTTTTCGTGTTCGCCGGTCCGGACACTGCGTTCGGCTGGTCCGCCGAGCAGTTGCTGGGCCTCAGTGCGGAAAGCCTGCTGGTCCGCATACCGGGCACGGTCGGTTTCAACCCGTTCCGGCCGCAAGCCTCGTTGCGCCGTCACCAGACCTGGTTGCGGCGTGCCGACGGCTCGGCCGCCAGTGTGCTGATATGGGCCTATCCCCTGCTCGATGCGGCCGGCGAAACAGTTGGTTGTCGCGGCGTGGCGCAGGACATCACCGAGGACAACCATCGCGCCGAAATCCTGGCCGAGACGCTGCTCCGGCGTCAGACCATGACCGAGATCACCCGGCGGATGCGGCGTGCGGTACTGCCGGACATGGTCATCAAGATCGGGCTCGACGAGCTTCTGGATGCGACCGGTGGCAGCGGTGTTCTGATCGTCGCGTGCGATGGCGTGTCGCCGATGCCGGCCGCCCAGGAGGAACCCGGCCGCCTGCTGCCACGCATCCTGCATCGGGCCGGCGCCACACCGCCGATGTCGGACCAGGATTTAGTGTCGTACATTTGCGGAGCCGCGGCCAGGGAAGCCGCACCGTGGACGAGATCCGAGTCGGAATTCGATCTGCACATCATCATGAGCGCAATCGGCACGCATTTCTGCGAGCCGGTCGTCCTCATGATATGGCGGGAAGCGCCTCGCGACTGGATTAGCGGCGATGCCGAGCTGGTGGACGCGTTCCTGACCGCCCTGGTCGGTATGCTCGAACATGATCAGGTGCAGCGCGAGCTGTCGCGCCAGTCCGGATCGGACACGCTGACCGCACTGCTGAACCGCGAGAGCTTCACGATCGAGGTCAATCGCCGGCTTGATCGGCTCGACAAGGAAGGCCTGCCCGGAACCCTGATGGTGGTCGGGCTGGACCGCTTCCGCGAGATCAACGAGGCGCTCGGTCCGGAAAGCGGCGACGAGGTGCTGCGCCAGTCGGCGCACATCCTGCGCGATACGGTGCGCCCGACAGATCTGGTGGCCCGCCTCGGTGGGGATGTATTTGCCTTGTGGCTGGATGGCGCGGATCAGTTCGCGGCGGCCGAGCGAGCCGAGATGATGTGCCAGCAAGGCATCAAGGTAACGATCGACGAACAGCAGCCGCTGCACGTGTCGGTCGGCCTGGCGACGCGTCCGAGCCGGTCGTACGAGACCATCGACAACCTTCTGGAACAGGCGCACGCAGCGCTTGGCGCGATCAAGCTGGCAGGCGGCGGCCGCTGGCACTTCTATAATGAGGGAGCCGGGGCGTGACACTGTTCCAACCTGGAGTGGTCCCTACTGCCACCGAACGCACGATGTCCGCCGTAGGGCCTTCAGGTCATGCAGACCGCATACAGGCTCATGCACGGCCGAGCGAGCCGCCAGTTCACAGCACTCGATCTGGCATTTCAGCGGATGGGTCGACGTCACACCCCGTTCCAGACATGGAGGCGGATCCGTGGGCCGCTATCGTCAACCAGTTGCTTCCGCACGTATCGTCGACGGAACGCGAGCGTCTCGGCCTCAGGCTGGCCGAGCAAGCTTCGGCGCGGCTGACCGGGCACTGGCACGCGTTGATCGGGGATCGTCCGGCGCTTCATGCCCTTGCGCTCGACGCACCCGGTTTCGATCCAGCTTTGCCGGCCCTTGCGCTGTCGTTGACGTGGCCGGCGGCGCTGATGCTCTTGGCGGGCGACCTTGCCGACCAGACAACGATCGCACTGGCAAGTCCGGTTGCCGCGGTGCGCGAGTCCGCGATCGAGGCGCTGGTCTCGGACGCTCCGCTACTGCAGTTCGATCGGGCCTGCAGGGCCATCTGCGAGGCTCATCTCACGGCCTTGCTCGAACGGTTGCCGGCTGCCGACAGCGAGACATACGACCGGGCTCTTCGTGGCGATGACCATGCGGTACATGTAGAGCCGATCGCTCCGATCCCAACGGTGACGCACCAGTCCGCCACGGAACCTGCATTGATGGCGGCTCTCCGCTCCGGAGACAACCAGCACGCAATCAGGCTGCTCGCTGCGGCGGCGCTTGTTTCGACGGAGTCGATCGAAACGGCGATCAGCCTGCGCAGCCGGCGCGGTCTTGTAAGCCTCGCCTGGAAGGCCGGCTTCTCGATGCGCGCAGCTGTCCTGTTGCAGACCGAGCTGGGCGGATTTCCGGCCTGCGCCGTACTGACCGCAACATCCGACGGTAGCTGCCCGCTCAACCGCAGCGAGATGGTCTGGCAGATCGGCTTCCTGGCGCGAAAGCTGATCTGAACGACTATCCTGCCGGATCAGCTTGCCCGGATCAGCGTACCCGGACCTGCCGTAGTGAAGAGTTCGAGCAGGCAGGCATGCGGCACCCGCCCGTCCAGGATCACCGCCGCCCGTGCCCCGGCCTGCACAGCGGCCAGGCAGGTCTCGACCTTGGGGATCATGCCGCCGGAAATCATCCCACTGGCGATGCCACGGCGTGCATCATCGGCACTGAGCTCGGGGATAAGCTGCTTGTTCTCGTCGAGCACGCCGGGCACGTCCGTCAGCATCAGGAGACGAGTCGCGTTCAGTGCACCGGCGATGGCCCCGGCAGCGGTATCGGCATTGATGTTGTAGGTCTGCCCATCCGGACCGACGCCGACCGGAGCAATCACCGGGATCACGCCCGACCCGGACAGGGCATACAACACGCGCGTATCGATCCGCTCCGGTTCGCCGACGAAGCCGAGATCCAGCACGCGTTCGATATGACTGTCCGGATCGCGAACGGTTCGGGCCAGCTTGCGTGCCTGGATCATCCCGCCATCCTTGCCGGAGATGCCGATTGCCAGCGCCCCTGCCCGGTTGATCAGCTCGGCGACCTGCTTGTTGACCGAACCCGACAGGACCATCTCGATGACGTCGATCATCGCGGCATCGGTAATGCGCAGGCCGTCGACGAAGGTCGACTTGATGTCGAGCCGCTCCAGCATCGCGTTGATCTGCGGACCGCCGCCATGCACCACGACCGGATTGACCCCGATCAGCTTGAGCAGCGCGATGTCGTGGCCGAACGCTTCCGACAGGGCCGGATCGCCCATCGCATGACCACCATATTTCACCACGATGGTGTCGCCGGCATAGCGGCGCAGGAACGGCAACGCACTCGCGAGGACCGCGGCCTGCTCGCGCGCAGTCTTGAGGGCGTCCTCGTTCATGGGCATTGGCAGGATTCCTGGGGTTTCGGCAACGAAAGAGCGTCGAGTGCGGTCATAGCGCCAGTTCGGCAAGCGATGCACGGAGTTCGGGAATCCCGTAGCCGGTCCCGCTGCTGGTTGCCGCGACGATTGGGAAGGCAGCGGCATAGAGCTTTGCCAGTCCCTCGACCTCCGCCAGCTTGGCTGCCAATTTGGGTGGCTTGGGCACGTCGCACTTGGTCAGCACCAGCTGGAAAATCACTGCGGCACGGTTCAGCAGCTTCATCGCTTCGACGTCGTTCTGCTTGATCTCGACACGCGAGTCGAGCAGCAGCACGACCCGGCGCAGCGTCGGCCGGCCACGCAGGAAGTCGAACATCAGACCCTGCCAGTCCTCCTTCACTTCCTTTGCGGCCTTGGCGTAGCCGTAGCCCGGCATGTCGACGAGCGTCAGCCGGTCGGCAAGCGCGAAAAAATTGAGCTGCTTGGTTCGGCCTGGTTCCGACGAGGCACGTGCGAGCGCCTTGTGCCCGGTAAGCGCGTTGATCAGGCTCGACTTGCCGACGTTCGAGCGGCCGGCGAACGCGATTTCCGGCAGGTCCGGCTCGGGGAGCTGGTCCAGCCGTTGCGCCGCATAGAAGAACCGGCACTCGCCGGCGAACAGCAGCCGGCCAGCCTCGAGCGCATCCGCCTGCTCTTCGGCGGAGGGCGGCTTGATGGTGAAATCAGGAGAGGTCAGCGGGACACCGTGCTGACCTGGCGCGAACCGCCCAGGTGAGTCCGACGCTGGATCAGCCACTGCTGCGACACGGTGAGCAGGTTGTTCCAGCAATAATAGATAACGAGGCCGGCCGGCTGGCGTGCCAGCACGAACATGAAGATCAACGGCATCAACTGGAACAGCCGCGCCTGCATCGGGTCAGGCGGCGGCGGATTCAGCTTCTGCATCAGAAGCATGGTGCCGCCGAGCACGATCGGCCAGACGCCCAGGTGAAGGAACGGGCTGAGCACGCCCGGATCGAAGGGGATCAGGCCGAACAGGTTGAAGATGTTGGTCGGGTCCGGCTCGGACAGGTCGCGGATCCAGCCGAAGAACGGCGCATGCCGCATCTCGATGGTGACGACGAGATCCTTGTAGAGGCACCAGAATACCGGGATCTGCACCAGCATCGGCAAGCAGCCGCTGGCCGGATTGACGCCTTCCTGCTTGTACAGGGCCATCATCTCGGTGTTCATCGCCATCGCGTCGCCTTTATGACGCTCCCGGACCGCGGTCATTTTC
>JBPBQO010000037.1:0-62333 GCA_050954785.1 Janthinobacterium lividum
CTCACCGGGCTCGCCACCCGTGCCGGAGCCAGCCTTGCCGTCGCCGGGCAGCAGCGCCACTCCGGTGCCGCCACCGCTGCCGCTGCCGGACATGGTGCTGCGCATTTGTTGCGCGCCCTTCTGGAGCGATGCGAGCGCCTGCATCTGTGCTGTCACAGCCGGCGCATCCTGGCCTGCGGCGAGTGCATCGCGTGCCTGGTCCATCGCCTTCGAGGCGTCGCTAAGCCCGTCAGCCGGCTTTCCGGTAAGCGCCTTGAACTCGGTTGATAGTTCGCCCAACGCACGGCGCAGCACATGCTGGGCATGGCCGTCCGATTGCTGGCCGGCCTGCTGGTCCGATCCGGTCGCGCCCGGTTTGGGCGTCCCTTGAGATGGCGATGCCGGAGGCGATCCAGCCTGTGGCCGTGCCTGCTGGGGCGGCAGGCTCGCCTCGGGAATGCCGAGCTGGCGCATCAGGTCACGGGTGGCCGGATCCACGGTCCCGTCCTCGCCGTCCTGTTGCGTCCGCGCCTGGGCCTGGGCGGCCGCGTCGGCCTGGTTCTGCCTGGACTGGGCATGATCGAGCAGGGCGGTCTGCCGCTTCACGAGGTCCTGCACGGCCTCCATCTGTTCCTTGGCCTGCTGCCGTGCCTGGGCCTGTTGGCGCGCGCTTTCCAGATCCTTCGGCGTCGCGGTGCGCATGTGGTCGAGCATCGCCTGCATGCGCGACAGCATCTGCATCGCCTCCTGCGGATGCCCATTCGCCGCGGCATCCTGCATCTGCTTCAGCATGCGGGAGAGATCCTGGCCGCCCAGCATCTTCTGGTCCGGCATCGGCGGCAGTGCCGTATGTTCGCGCTGCGCCTGAGCCGCCATCGCCTGCATCCTGCGGGCGATCGCCGACGTCAGCGCGTCGATCCGGGCGCGCAACTCGGCCTGCTCGGGATCCGACTGACCATGGTCTCCGAGCTGGCGCATATGCTCGAGCTGGGCTGCCAGCCCGTCCTGGGCCGCGCGCACGTCGAGGGCGGCGCGTGCTCCGTTGCGGTCGTTGTGCAGGCCATCCTCGAGCGCCAATGCCAGCTCCCACAGCCTGGACAAGCCCTCGTCGGTCGCGGCCGGCGAACCCGGATCCAGCCGAAGCAGCGATGCGTCGGCGCTAAGGTTCAGGAACAGGCTGCTATCCTGCGCGAACGCCCCGGGGGTGTCGCCGAGCGCCTGAAGATCGTCGGCGGCCTCCGCCGGCTGCTCGCGGCCGAGCGCCAGCCGGCGACGGACATCCAGCACCGCGCGAGCCAGCGGATTGCGGAACGGCCGCGCCGGCAGGGTGAAGGTCGCGTCCGGACTATGCCCGGCCTGTCCGGTTGCGTCGGTCGCCAGCAGTCGCGCGGTCACGGCCTCGCCCGCCCAGGGATCGGCGGAGAGGTCGGGCAGGGCGACGCCCTTGGCGGATTTGGTGTTGCCCGGCAGCGGGATCGGCACGCGAAGGACCCGTTCCGGCTGGTCATGCCGGCCCGGCGTGGTCAGCCTGAGCTCGGCGACCAATGCCTGCACGCCGTAGCGATGCGACACCGACCAGGGCAGCCTGGTGTGCCAGGGCTCGTTGGTCGCGGGACCCGGCGGCGAGGCCCAACTCACCATGGGCGCCAGGATCGGCTGCACGGTGATGGTCCAGTCTGCGAGCCGGTAGCCGGCGCCTCGCACGCTGACGACGGTGCTGTCCGAAAGAGGCTGGCCGAGCGTCCAACTGGTCGGCGAGAGCTGGCCGAACCGGACCGCGCCGATGCCTTGCATCGAGATGCCGGGCCGTGAGGCAAGCCCGGTCAGGCTCAGCATCAGTTTCGCACCGGTCGGTACGTCGTAGTGGCCATGCGGGTCCGTCAGGAAGATCGGCGCACCCCCGGCATAGTCCGGTGGGGTGATCCAGGCCTGTAGAGCGGGTTTCGGTCCCAGCGGGATATTCAGGCCCGGCCAGAAGCCGGACGCGATCCGCATCGGCGCCTCGCGTCCTGCCAGCAGCAGGCAGACGACCAGCGCCCCAAGCAGCGGCAGGCCCAGCCGGTAACGATCGTGGCGACGCAGTCCCAGTCGCGGCGGGCCGGCTGTCAGATTCTGCAGGGCGGCTTCGGTGCGGTGCAGATGAGCCTGCCAGATCCGGCTGGTGGCGTCGTCGCGGCCATGCTCGAAGGCCGGCCGGTCGCCGAGTGCCAGCAACGGACGGTGGGCCAGTTTCGATGCGCGTTCGATGCGGTCGTCGCGGCGGCGAGGGCCGGGCGAGCGGAGCGGACGGAGCTGGCGATACAGCAGCAGCCCGATGCCGCCGACGACCGCGAGCAGCAGGGCCGTATGCAACCAGAGCGGCAGGCGCTGCGGCAGCGTCAGCAGCGATGCGATCAGCACGACGAGCAGCACCGCAAGAGCCGGCAGCAGCCTCGGCCAGACCTGCTCGATCCACAGGACATGGCCCGCCTGCCGGCGCGCCCGCTCGAGGACGGAAAGCTGGCTCATTCGGCGGCTCGTCCGGCTCCCGTTTCGCCCGGGACGATCCAGTCCGGCACGATCTCGCCGGACCAGAGCTGCTCGACCGGCTGCCTGGACCGTATCGTGGTCCAGCGCGACCCGTCGACCAGTGCCTGCGCCGCCAGCGGCCGCGAATTGTAGGTGGAGCTCATCACCGCACCGTAGGCGCCGGTATCCAGGATCGCGACACGTGCGCCCGCCTTGAGGCTCGGAAGCGGCCGGTCTCGCGCTAAGGTGTCACCGGTTTCGCAGACCGGCCCGACCAGATGGACCGGCCCGGCAGGTTGCACCGCATCGCGGGCCGACAGCGGCATCACGCCATGCCAGGCCTCATACAGGCTCGGACGCAGCAGATCGTTCATCGCGGCGTCCAGCACCACGAACGGCGCATTGCCGGCGCTCTGCTTGACCAGCAGCACGCGCGACAGCAGCACGCCCGCCGGCGCTACCAGCCAGCGCCCGGGCTCGACCACCAGCTTCAATCCGAGATCGCCGAGAGTGGTGCGGATGGCATGCGCCAGTGCCCGTGGCGATCCTTCGATCTCGTCGCGGTAGCAGATGCCGAGGCCGCCGCCGCAATCCACCACCGACACCGCATGGCCGGCATCACGCACCCGCCGCACCAGGTCGGCGATGCGCGCATAGGCGGCACGGAACGGCGCCGGGTCGGTAATCTGGCTGCCGATATGCACGGCGAACCCGACCGGCTCGATGCCGGGCAGGCTGGCTGCCAGTGCATAAAGCGCCGCCGCCTCGTCGTAGGCGATACCGAACTTGTTGTCCGCGAGCCCGGTGGTGATCTTGGCGTGGGTGCCTGCATCGATGTCGGGGTTCACCCGCAGCACGATCCGGGCCGTCCGGCCGCCGGCACCGGCGAGGTCCGACAGACGCTCGAGCTCCTCCCGGCTTTCGACGTTGATCTGGCTGATCGAGAGCGACAGAGCGAGGCCGAGTTCGTCATCCGATTTGCCAACGCCGGAAAACACGATGCGTGCGGGCGAAACTCCCGCTTCGATCGCGCGACGCATCTCGCCGCCACTCACCACATCCGCACCGGCGCCTTCGGCGGCTAGGATGCGAAGCACGGCGAGATGGTCGTTGGCCTTGACCGCATAGTGAATCTCGGCTCCGAGGCCCGCTTCCGCGAGTGCCGCGTCCAGGCGCCGATAGCGGGACCGCAGCGTGCCGGCCCCGGTGACCCAGACCGGAGTTCCCAGCGCATCCGCGATGGCGGCGAGCGGCACCTGTTCCAGCATCAGCCCCTCGAGCGCATCCATGCGGAGATGCGGGCGCGCCGCCAGCAGGTCGGCGACGCTCGGGTCGGTCATGGAAATCGGAGGCACGGCGGACACGCTTGGCATGACACCAGAATAGGGGCGGGCCGGTTCGTCTCCAAGTGCCGGTGGCGGTTCGGCAATGGCTTCGTGCCTCATCCGGCGATACGGTCCCGGCTGCGGCGGCGAAGGGGTGGAATCATGGCGGATGCGTTGATCGAGGCGGCACTGGCGGCGCGGCAGCATGCCTATGCACGCTATTCGCAATTCCTGGTCGGTGCCGCGATCCGCTGCGAGCGCGGCGTCATCCATGCCGGATGCAATGTCGAGAACGCCGCCTATCCGCAGGGCGTGTGCGCGGAAGCGGGTGCGATCTCCTCGATGATCCTGTCCGGCAGCCGCAGGATCGAGGAGGTAGTGATCGCCGGTGGCGGAAACGGCCCGTGCACGCCGTGCGGCGGCTGCCGGCAGAAGATCCGCGAGTTCGCCGGACCGGACGTGAGTATCCGCATGGTCGACCCCGATGGACGCACGCTTCTCGTGCGCAGCCTGGCCGAACTGCTGCCCGACTCGTTCGGGCCGGAATCGCTCGGCTAGAGCATCATCCGATCGCCTTGCTTTCTCGATCGGAAAAGCTCTAGTCGGCCGGAATGCCGAACCTGTCCGCGAGCAGACGACGCAGGCCTTGCCGCCACGTTTCCCAGCTCGGGCCGTCATTGGCATGCTCGGAGCTGTTGCGGTTCCGTCGCGACGGGCGATTGCCGCGTTTCATGACGATGTCGCTCATCGCATCGACATCGAGATAGGCTACCTCCGAAACCTTCGGGTCCCGTCCGCCCCAGGTTTCCGTCGGTTCGTTTCCCCGGAACCGGAACTTCACCAGCGGCAGCCCGCTGGTCCGCGCCTCGATCCCGGCGATGCCGCTTGCGGATTCGCGTGATGTAAGCAGGAACATGTCGGCGCCGAGCAGGTATTCCGCCAGTGTCGCATCCGGGTTCAGCAACCGGACATGGGCACCCAGCCCGAGCTGGTCGATGTCGTTCTGGCAAAGTCCGGCAAACAGCGGATCGTCGGTAGCCCCGATCCAGAGGAAGAAGGCCTGACGCAAGGCGCTGTCGGCCGGCGCCTCGGACAGGCTGCGCGAGATGACCTGGCCGGCTACCCGGATGAACAGGTCGGTGCCGCTGCGGAACGCGACGTCGCCGCTCCCCATCACGACCAGCGCATCGAGCGGTAGGCCGAGCTGGCGACGCAATGCCAGTCTCGCCTGGCGGACGGTCAGGTTGGGCGGCGGATGGGCAATCCCGTCGGCAATCACCGTCACCTGCGCCGGATCGAGGCGGTAGTGCAGGATCAGCGCGTCGCGGGCGGCCTCCGAGCCGGTCACGATGCACGATGCCGTCCGGGCGAGCGTCTGCATCGAGCTGTCGCCACCGAGCAGGCTGTCGATCAGCAGCGGCATCTCGTGCAGCCAGGCCAGCAGTTCGATGCCGAGCGAGCTGACCCGCAGCGCCACGTCGGGCATCGCGGCGCTGTTGATGATGACGAGGCGCTGCGTCGACACCGTGCGGAACGAGTGCAGGATGTCCGCCAGGGCGTCGACATCGGCCGAAGCGTCCATGTCCGCCGGCAGGATGATCGTCGGAGCGAGTGCCGCGAATGCCGGCGCGAGCGGCCCGTCATGACGAACGACCACCCGACAGCTCAGATCGGGATCGATGACGAGCTGCTGCAACGCCCGAAGCGCGCAGAGTCCGGCGTCGCTATGCGAGGCCTGCTGCACGATGAGCAGGATCGCGGTGGTTCCGACAATCGAGGCGGATGGCAGGACGCTGCCTGTCGTCGTCGGCAGGATCCAATTATGCTGTTCGATTGCGCGCGGCACCGGAGATAGACACTTGGCACGACCGACCGACAGATAATGGCTGAGCGGCGGCATGCCGGTCGTTGCCGCCTCCGCGCAGGATGGGTTGCACGCACGGTAATAGGACGGGTCGAACGCGTCGCACAGGTGCAGCATATGAGTTTCGGGTGTGCGCAGAAAATGGGCGAGCGGACCGGCGCTCTCGTGCCGCGCATCCGGATTTCGAACCTGGTAGATTACTGCCGGAAAGAACGGATTCGGGTCGCGGCCCTCCTTGATGCCCTGTCGAACATAATGCACGAACGGCGGCAGGCCGCTTTCGATCGCGTCCGGGTTCTGGCTGCGGTAGAACCATGTGTCGAACAAGGGATGCGGATCGCGATTTTCCGCCAGTCCGAATTCGAGGAAATGCAGGAACGGATCGATCCCGGTGTTGGCGAGGTCCGGGTGCTGGAGCATGTAGTGCCTGGGATCGAACAATGGATGTGGCGACCGTTCGACGCCGCAATCGTTCGAGGCGCAGTGCAGCAGCGCGTCGCATGGCGCCACCTGTCCGGGACAGTTCGCAGCGTAGTGCTCCGCGTCGAACAGCCAGTGAGTGCGCGCCTGTTCGCAAAAGCCCTGCTGCAGATAATGGGCGAGGGGATCGACTCCAATGGCCTTGATGTCGGGCCGTAGCTCCAGATAGGCCAGTGGATCGAACAGCGGATGCGGCTGCAGCCGCTCGCGCCAGCCGCGCAGGACGTAATGGATCAACGGATGCAGCGTCTGGTCCGCGCGCGGTTGGCGGCGCCTGTAATAGACCGGGTCGAACAGCGGATTTGGCCGGCGATTCTCGCGTCGGCCGGCACCGAGCATATGCGTCAGCGGATTGGTGCCGGCAGGCAGCGCCGGACTCTGCTGCGTATAGAAACTGGCGTCGACCAGCGGATGCGGATCGAGGCCGCCGAGGATGCCGGTTTCCAGGTAATGCAGGAACAGGAACCCGCGCTCGGTCGGCACGCCCGGCTGGCGGAGATAGAAATCCGGGTCGAACAGCGCACAGGGCGACCGGCCTTCGGCAAGTCCGGATGTCAGGAAGTGATCGAGCGGATCGATCCCGGTCGAGGCGACATCCTGGTTGTGCGACAGGTAGAAGCTGCGGTCGAACAGCAGCCGGATGGCATACAGCGCCGCACGGTCCGGTCTTACGAACGGTTTCGAGGTGTCGGCAAAGCTGGAGTGGGTATCGTCGGTCCAGTCTCTCGTTTCGACAGGTGTCATGCTGTCGGTCATCGCGTCCGCTGCCATCGCTTTGCCCTGCCCCGGTAGGCGGAGGGTATTCGTCGAGTGGTTAAGCGCTGATGAACGAGATCTCGCGGGGGTGGAACCGGGGATACGACGCGATCGTTCGACGGCCAGCAACCAGGAGCGACGACACATGGCCTTCGTCAAGACGCCGGACGGGACGAACCTGTTCTACAAGGACTGGGGCGCGGGCAAGCCGGTGGTGTTCATCCATGGCTGGCCGGTCAATTGCGACATGTGGGAGTACCAGATGGTCCCGATGGTCCGGCGCGGGGTCCGTACGGTCGCCTATGACCGCCGCGGGTTCGGGCGCTCGGATCAGCCTGGCGGACGCTACGACTACGACGTCCTGGCGGACGATCTGCATGCGCTGCTGGAGGCGCTCGACCTGCGCGACGTCACCCTGGTCGGGTTCTCGATGGGCGGCGGCGAGGTTGCACGCTATCTGTCACGGCACGGAAGCGCCCGCATCGCGCGTTCGGTGCTGGTGTCCGCGGTCACCCCGTTCCTGGTCGAGACGCCAGACAATCCGGACGGTGTCGATCGCAGCGTGTTCGACCAGATGGTCGAACAACTCAGCACCGATCGGCCGCATTTCCTGTCGAGCTTCGGGAAGAAATTCTACGGCGCCGGCCTGCTTAATTTCAGCGTATCGTCCGAGTTTTTGGAATGGAGTGGCGATATGGCGTTGCAGGGATCACCGCTTGCGACGATCGATTGCGTAAGGTTGTTTTCCGAGACAGATTTCCGTGCCGATATGAAGGCGTTCGACAAGCCGACCCTGGTGATCCACGGAACATCGGATTCGACTGTTCCTGCTGGCGTATCCGGAAAACGGGCCGCGGCACTGATACCCGGCGCGCAATTCATCGAATACGAAGGTGCGCCGCACGGACTTTTCTACACCGAGCGGGAGCGCCTGACGGCCGATCTGCTCGCCTTTATCGGTGCGTAAACAAGCCGGATGTCAGCAAGGCGGTGCCAGCAGGACCGCCTCGTTGATCCGCCAGCTCTCCCCGTCGGCCACGAGTTTGTCGATCAGCACAGGGTCGTCCAGAAACTGACCCTCCTGGTAGGGTCCGAAGGCGTGCATCACGATCACGCCGCGACGTGTCTCGGATGGTGTATCAAGTCGGGTCATGAAATCCTGGTCCCTTGCAGACGTCGTCCGGGAACATGCGGCGATAGAGCCGGTCCTTTGCGGCATCCGATAGTGGCATCCGGACACTGGATGCTGTGTCGTGCAGGGCTCGCGCGGCCATTCGATCCAGCATAGGCCAGGATCGTTGGTCGATGATCGTGTTGAAAAGACCGTTCGACGGAGGCTGGTCGGATCGGGTCACCCTGAACTCCTGTCCTGCTCGACGACATGACGGTGGGCGCGTTCTGTGGCGCATTCATGGCGACGAACGTCATTATGACAGGAACCGGCAATCAAATGATTAATATGCAGCACACTGTGACTTTCGGGTCACTTCTCTGGCTGTTTTTATCCTGCCCAATCGATGCCGCAACGTTGCCGCTGCGTCCGGGCGTCGGCGCCGTCGATCGCCGGATGCCGGTGGATGTGAACGCGATGCCGTGGAGCAGCCTGGTGCGCGTGCAGACCGAACTCGGCGAGCGCTGCACCGGCTTCCTGGTATCGCCGCAGGTCGTGGTGACGGCGGCGCACTGCCTGTTCCTGCCGCGCGTTCGCCGCTTCATCCAGCCTTCCTCGGTGCATGTGCTGCGTGCCTATCGCAACGGACAGTACGCAGCGCATGCCATGGTGGTCCGCTTCACCGTGCCGCCTTCCTACCAACCTCTCGACGAGACGCGAACCGCCGGCGCCGACCGTGCGGTCCTGGTACTCGATCGTCGATTGCTGCCGGAATCGGAAACGCTGCCGGAGGCGCCGGTGCCGGCCGTGCTGCCGGCCCCGATCCTGCTGGGCGGCTATGGGCAGGACCGGAACGAGGTCGCCATCGCCGACCGGACCTGCAGGCTGGTCGGGCAGGCCGGCGACGGCGAAGGGCGGCCATTGCTGGTCCATGATTGCGAGGCGACGCGTGGCACCAGTGGCGCGCCGCTGCTCTGGCGACGGCCGGACGGACGTTGGGCCGCGATCGGCATCCAGATCGAGGCGGCATCCGGGGCAGGCGGCCGCGCGGTCCCGCTGGTCGGTATGCCCGGCCCGGCTACTGGGTCGGATAATTCCGCGGGTAGGTAATCTGGTTCTCGGGCCCAGGCGCTTCCGGCGAGCCTTTCTTGCCGCAGGCGGACAGCCCGAACGCCATGGCTAGGCACAGCACCACGGCGACCAGCGGTGCGCGTCCGGTCGGGAAGGTCATCATGATGCGGCTCCGTGCGGCTGTTGCAGGCGGCCGATCCAGGCCGCAGCCTGCCTCGCCACATTGGCGGGGGCGGTACCGCCCTCGCTGGTCCGGGAGGCGATCGAGGCATCGACCGTCAGCACGGCGAATATGTCCGCGGTGATCCCGGCTTCTTCCGCTTGCATCTCTTCCAGCGACAAGTCCGCCAGATCGACGCCACGCGCCTCGGCCTGCCCGACCAGCCGTCCGGTGACGTGGTGGGCAGTGCGGAACGGCAGTTTCAGCACCCGCACCAGCCAGTCCGCGAGATCGGTCGCTGTCGAGTAGCCGGACCCGGCAAGTGCGCGCATCCGGTCGGTCCGGGCGAACAGGTCGCGCACCATGCCCTCGGTCGCGGCGAGGCAGAGTGCAGAGGCATCGGTCGCCTGGAACACCGGCTCCTTGTCCTCCTGCATGTCCTTGGCATAGGCCAGCGGCAGACCCTTCATCACGGTCAGCAGCCCCATCAGCGCGCCCACGATGCGGCCGGTTTTCGCCCGGGTGAGCTCGGCGGCATCCGGGTTGCGCTTCTGCGGCATGATCGACGAGCCGGTGGTGAAGGCATCGGACAGCCGGATGAAGCCGAACGGCGCCGAGCACCAGGTCACGATCTCCTCGGCCAGCCGCGACAAATGCACCGCCATGATCGACAGCGCCGACAGGTATTCCAGTGCGAAATCGCGGTCCGATACCGCATCCAGCGAGTTCTGCGTCGGCCGGTCGAACTCCAGCAGGGACGCGGTCAGCGCACGATCGATCGGGAACGAGGTGCCGGCCAGCGCCGCCGAGCCCAGTGGGCATTCGTTGAGCCGGCGCCTGGTATCGGCCAACCGGCCCCGATCGCGCGACAGCATCTCGACATAGGCCAGCAGGTGATGGCCGAACGTCACCGGCTGCGCGGTCTGCAGGTGGGTAAAGCCGGGCATCGGGTCGGCGGCGTGCTCGGCGGCCCGCGTGGCGAGGCTCAGCATCAGCGACGCGACCTGCTGGTCCAGGCCATCGATGGCATCCCGCACCCAGAGCCGGAAGTCGGTGGCGACCTGGTCGTTGCGGCTGCGCGCGGTGTGCAGGCGCTTGCCGGCCTCGCCGATCCGCTCGGACAGGCGCGCCTCGATATTCATGTGGATGTCCTCGAGTGCGGTCTCGAAGACGAAGGTGCCCGCCTCGATCTCCGCGCCGATCGCATCGAGTCCGTCGCGGATCGCGGTTTCGTCGGTGCCGCTCAGGATGCCGGCACGCGCCAGCATCCGCGCATGCGCCTTGGAGCCGCGCAGGTCCTGGCGCCACAGGACCTTGTCGAAGCCGATCGAGGCGTTGATTTCCTGCATGATGGCGGACGGGCCACCCGCGAAACGGCCGCCCCATTGTGCATTCGCGGGCTTCGCACCCGCTCCGGCATTCGCCGGCTTTGCACTCGTGCCGTCGTCTTCTAAAGACATGCGATGTCCAGGATCATGCAAAAAACTCTACGCCGCACTGTGCTCGCGGCCGGCGGGACCCTACTGGCCGGCGCACTCGCGCGCAAATACATGATCGGGCCCGGTCAGGCGGAACAGGTGGAGCCGGGGCATCCTCCGGTTCAGCCGCTCGACATCGTCAAGCCGCATCCGCCCACGATCCTGCCCCGGCTCGGCTTCCTGGACGCCGACGGCACGATGCAGTCGCTCGAGCAGTTCATGGGCCATGGCCTGGTCCTGAACCTGTGGGCGACCTGGTGCGTCCCCTGCGTGGCGGAAATGCCGGCGCTCGATGCCCTGGCCCGAACCCTGGCCCCGTCCGGCGTGCGCGTGCTGACCGTGTCGCTCGATCGTGGCGGCGCTGCGGCGGTCAAGCCGTTCTATGCGGCGCACGGGATCACCTCGCTGCCGATATTGCTCGACCCGCACAGCACGATGCTCGCCGCCCTGGGCCTCGACGGGATCCCCACGACCCTGCTGGTCGACAAGGCCGGTCTCGAAGTCGCACGCCTGCAGGGTCCGGTGGATTGGGCCTCGACGCAGGCTGCGGCACTGGTGACGAAACTGATCGGCTAGAGGTTTTTTCCGATCGAACAGAAAGACGATTGGACGATGCTTTAGCCGGAGAGATTCCCGATCAGCTCGTCTGCTCGTAGGTGATCACCTCGAAGCCGGCCAGCCAGGCCGTGCCGAACGCGGTCGAGATGGCGACGTCGGTCGCATCGCGCCCACGCGCCATCAGCACGCGGCCGATCCGCCGCTTATTGTGCCGTGCATCGAAGACATACCATTTGCCGCTGAGATAGACGTCGAACCAGGCGCTGAAATCCATCGGGTCGTCTACCGCCGGGACGCCGATGTCACCGAGATAGCCGGTGCAGTAGCGCGCCGGGATGTTCATGCAGCGGCACAGCGTTACCGCCAGATGCGCGAAATCGCGACACACGCCGCGCCGTTCCATGAAGCCTTCGTAGGCGGTCCGTGTGGCGCGCGCATGCTCGTAGCCGAAGCTGATGCGATCCTGGACGTAGTCGACGATGGCCTGCACGCGTGACCAGCCGGGCGGCACGTGACCGAACAGCGACCATGCCGTATCGGACAGCCGGTCGGTTTCGCAGTAGCGGCTGCCCAGCAGATAGACCAGCACATCGTCGGGCAGGCTCTCGACCAGCGATTGTTCCGCTTCCGGCGCGTACAGGTCGGGCTGTCCGTTGTCGGCGATGGTGAATTCATTGGTGATCCGCAACAGGCCCGGTGGCGCCACCACCCGTGTGCAGACGTTGCCGAACACGTCGCGATAATGGTGCGCCGGCACCGGCGGATCGAACATCATCTGCTGCGGCGTCTGCAGGTCCGACTCGCGCTCGGGATGGATGCTCAGCATCAGCAGCAGCGGCGTTGGATTAGGGGCATTGAAGGCGATGTCGTATCCGGCGCGGATTAGCATCAGTGTCCCTTTCTCGATATCCGGGCGCTCGTTCCTCGATGCGCCGGCCAGGTTATGAATAAGCCGGCCTCATCCGTATGTGGATGCGCGGTCAGCCGGCATAGACCGCCGAACGATCGGGGTCGGGCCGGGTTTCGGTACTTCCGGAGGCGCGGGCCGACACGGCATCCGGACCTGGATTGTGCGGCGACATCTGCACGATCCCGTCCAGATCCACGAGAGCTGAGTTCGCGGCCGGCTGCTCGGACTGGCGCGCGACCGTTACGGCGACCTTCATGCCGATGCTGTCCGCGGGAAACCCGGTCCAGGTGCCGGCGAGCGGCACTGCCTGGTGCCAGTCCCGCACCGATGCCACGCGGATCAGGTCGCGACTGCCGATGATGCCGTTGGTCGGGTCGAACTCGGTCCAGCCGCAACCGGGCAGATACACTTCCACCCACGCATGGGTCGAGCCGCCGCCCACGTTTGCGGTGCCGTCGGCGCCCGGCGAATAGACGTAGCCGGACACGAACCGGGCCGCCATGCCGAGCGCCCGCACGGCTTCCATCATCAGCACCGCGTAGTCGCGGCAGGTTCCGTTCCGTAAAGCGAGGGTGCGCGCGGGCTCCTGCACGCCCTCCTCGTGCCGGGCCGAATAGGTGAAGCTGCGGCGGATTTCATGGGTGATGTCGACCAGCAGGTCGAGCGTGTTCCCGGTCGGGTGGTTCTGCAGGAAGCTGCGTGCCCAGGCATCCACCACATGATCGGGATCGTCGTAGTGCCGCTCCCTGACACGGGCGAGGTCGGCGGTATCGTCCTTGTCATAGGTGAACGGCCAGGCGCGGGCGTAGGGCGCCAGCCGGTCCGCGTCCGGCGCGGTCGGGGTGTGGTCGACCACCAGCCGGTTCTCGAACCTGAGCTCGCGCGCCCGGCCGGCGAACCGGGCAATGGTCACGATGTTGCCGAACGCATCCGGGATCGAGCGCAGCTCGACCGGCTTCGGGCTGATCGCGAGCTCCCACGACAGCAGCCGCTGGTCGGCCGAATCGCGTGGCCGGAACAACATCCGGTGCTCGCCAAAGCCGACGACACGGCGGTAGCTGTAGGTGGTTATATGCTGGACAGTCAGAACCGGCATGTGCGGTCCTTCCGCGCTTCATGGGTGCAAACAGGGTAGCGATCGAGATCAGGCTAGCATCGTCGGCGTCGACGCTTCATCAACAGCGTCACGCCTTTCAACGTCGGGAGCAAGAAATGCAGCAAACGTTGGCCCAATCGTGACCCAATGTGGCTGTCAATGAGCCGCGACTCGAAGCCGGCCGGCGGAGGCCTGCTGAGCCAGGCCGATCCCGGTCCTGTGCATGTCCTGCACGAGCAGGCCGGTTCGGACTTCCTGCTGGTGATCGACCATGCCGGACGCGCGGTGCCGGCGGTGCTCGGACGGCTCGGCCTGCCCGACGCCGAGTTCGAGCGGCACATCGCCTGGGACATCGGCGTGCTCGGCGTCGGCGAGCACCTGTGCACGCTGCTCGACGCGACCGCGGTGGTGCAGAGCTATTCGCGCCTGGTGATCGACTGCAACCGGACACCACGGCATCCGACCTCGATCGCGCCGCGCAGCGACGGCACCGACGTTCCCGGCAACCAGGGGCTGGACGACGACGCGCGCGACGCACGGCGGGACGAGATCTTCACCCCTTACCAGGACGCGATCGCCGCCCTGGTCGATGCCCGCATGCAGGCCGGCCGCCCGCCGGTGCTGGTAGCGGTCCATAGCTTCACCCCGGTGATGGCCGGCCATGTCAGGCCCTGGCACGCCGGCGTTCTCTACAACCACGACCCGCGCTACAGCCGTGCGCTGCTGGCGTTGCTGGAGGCGGAAGGTGATCTCGTCGTCGGCGACAACGAGCCGTATGCCTTGTCCGACACCGATGACTACACGGTCCCGGTGCATGGCGAGCGGCGCGGGCTGCTGCATGTCGAGCTCGAGATCAGGCAGGACCTGATCGCCACGCCGGCTGGCCAGCGTGCCTGGGCGGAACGTCTGGCCAGGCTGCTGCCGCAGGCCCTGGCACTGTGCCGGGACGCCGGAGCGAGTCCGTCAGGGTGAGCCATGGTTCGATGACGGGGCGCACGCGCCTCGCCGGCGTGGTGGGCTGGCCGGTTGCGCATTCCCGGTCGCCGCGGCTGCATAACGAGTGGCTGCGCCGCTACGGCATCGACGGTGCGTACCTGCCGTTGCCGGTGGCGCCAGGACAGCTCGACACCGCCCTGCGCGGGCTGCAGGCCGCGGGATTCGCCGGTGTGAACGTGACCATTCCGCACAAGCAGGAGGCGTTCGCGCTGAGCGACGTGCTCTCGCCCGCCGCCCGGCGATGCGGGGCGGTCAACACGCTGGTGTTCGCGCCGGACGGTCGGCTGCACGGCGACAACAGCGACGGGCAGGGCTTCCTGGACAGTCTACGCGCAGCCGGGGTCGATCCCGCTTCGGGTTCGGCCTTGCTGCTGGGCGCGGGCGGCGCCGCACGCGCGATCGCCGCGTCGCTGCAGGCCGAGGGCGTTGCGGTGCATCTCGCCAATCGGACCCGCGAGCGCGCGGACGCGCTGGCGGCATCGCTGCCGGACGCACGCAATCCGGTGCGTGTCCTGGATTGGACGGCACGCGACAAGGCCCTTGGAGACCGGGCTCTGCTGGTGAACACGACGTCGCTCGGCATGGGCGATGCCGCCCTGCCGTGCAGCCTCGACCGAGCGGCCTCGACGCTGGTCGTGACCGATATCGTCTATGCGCCCAGGGTAACGCCGCTGCTGGCCGAGGCACGCGCACGCGGCCTGGTGACGGTCGAGGGACTAGGGATGCTGCTGCACCAGGCGCGGGTCGGGTTCGCTGCCTGGTTCGGTGTCGATCCGGCGGTGGATGACAGCCTGTTCGAGTTCGTATCGGCCGATCCCGTTCCTGTTCCCTGATGAAGATCATCGGCCTGACCGGCGGCATCGGCATGGGCAAATCGACCGCCGCTTCCGCCCTGCGCCGGGCCGGACTAACGGTGTTCGATGCCGATGCGGAGGTTCATGCCCTGCAGGCACCGGGCGGCAAGGCGGTGCCGGCAATCGCACGGCTGGTGCCCGATGCGGTGCGGGACGGACGGATCGACCGTGCCGCCCTGCGACGGGCGGTGGTCGCGGACGCGTCGCTGCTCACCGGGCTGGAGCGCATCCTGCATCCGATGGTCCGCGCGTCGCAGCGCCGGTTTCTCGGCCGTGCCCGCAGGTCGGGCCGGCGCTGGGCGGTGCTCGACATCCCGCTGCTGTTCGAGCGCGGCGGTTATCGGTCGTGCGACATGATCGTGGTGGTGTCCGCGCCACGGGCCATGCAGTTGCAGCGGGTGCGTCGTCGCGGCGGGATGAGCGAGGCCGAGGCCGTGGCCCTGATCGCCCGGCAGATGCCCGACGCGGAAAAGCGCCGACGCGCGGACCTGGTGATCGGCACCGGGCTGTCGCGCTGGCACAGCCTCAGGCAGATACGGCGCATGATGACGAAACTGACCGGCCCGGGAACACCAACGCCATGATGCGCGCGATCCTGTTCGACACCGAAACCACCGGGCTCAATCCGCTGACCGGCGACCGGGTGATCGAGATCGCGGCGCTGGAGCTGGTCGGGGACCTGCCGACCGGCCGGCACTACCACGTGCTGATCGATCCGGAGCGCGACATCCCGGAGGAGGCGTCGCGCGTGCACGGCTACACCCGTGCGCACCTGCTCGGGCAGAAGAAGTTCCACGAGGTGGCGGAAGGGTTTCTCGAATTCATCGGCGACGACATGCTGATCGCCCATAATGCGCGGTTCGATTTCGGCTTCATGAACGCCGAGTTCACGCGGCTGGACCTGCCCTCGCTACCTGTGTCCCGGATGATCGATACGCTGGACATGGCCCGCACGCGGTTCCCGGGCCTGCCGAATAGCCTGGATTCGCTGTGCCGGCGGTTCGGGATCGACCTTGCCGAACGGACGACCCACAACGCGCTGCTCGACTGCAAGCTGCTGGCGCAGGTTTATGTCGAGCTGATGGGCGGGCGGCAGCGCGGGCTCGAACTGGCGCGGGAGGAGGGATCGTCGTCGATTTCCTACACCCTGTCCCGGACCCGCCAGCCGCGACCGATCGTGCCCACCCCCGCCGAACTTGAAGCGCATGCGGCATTCGTCACCCAGTTGAAGCTGCCGGTCTGGCTGGCGGATTGATCGCAGGCGATCACCGCTGGTTGCCCTCCGCCTCGACCGGCCCGAGCCAGGTGGGATGGCGCCGCTCGATCCAGGCGAGGACCCGGCCGGTTCGATGTCGCAGCCAGGGGATGTCCTCGGCCAGCAGCACGATGCCCAGCGGCAGCATCCAGAGCCCGAACACCGGCAGGATTGCGAGAAAGCCTCCCGCGATCAGCAGCAAAGCCGCCGGAATGCGGACCATGAGGTTGGCGGGCCGGCGCAGCCAGTCGATCCATCGCCCGACGCGCTCCGGCAGCCGACCGATCAGGCGGCGCAGCCGCCTCTCACGCGCTTCTTCCTCGGTCTCGGCCATTTCGGTCATCCTGTCGGGCGTTCGAACGCAGGAAGAACGAGAGGACGCTCCTGCATGTTGCGTGTCGTTTGATGACAAAGCCGATCGGTGACGCCTACAGGCCGGCGCGCTGATCCGGACGAGGTTCGTTCTCGTTTGCGTAGGCTATCGCCCACTTCAGCTCGTCGTCGAATATCCGGTACCTGTCGCGACCGGTTTTCTTGGCCGAATACATGGCCAGGTCCACGTTCCGGAGCAACTTGTCCGTATCGCCATGGCCGACATCCACGCTTGCCGCCCCGATGCTGACCGACATCAGAACGGTCATATGGCCGATCTGGTAGGGTATCCGCGCGGTTCGGAGGACGGATGCGCATAACCCGTCGATATCCTGTCCCGGATTCTGCTCCGGGATCAGCATAGCGAACTCGTCGCCACCGAAGCGGGCGGCCTCGCCACCGAGACGGCGCGCGCATTCCCCGATCCGCTTGCCAAAGATCCACAGCACTTCATCGCCGGTCTGATGACCGTACATGTCGTTCACGCGCTTGAAATGGTCGAGGTCGATAAAGAGAACGGCGCCGTTTTTCCCCGACCGGACGCAACCGGTCAGGCGCTTCTTGAAAAGCTGGCGATTCATGAGCGTCGTCAGTGGGTCGTGTGTCGCAGCATGTTCCAGGTTGTTCGTCATCTGCGCCAGCCGCCGTGAGACGCGAAGCTTTTCGCCCAACGCGTTGCTCGCCGGCAATGCGGACAGGAGCAAAGACAGGAGATAAGGCTGCAACATGCTCTCGCGCATGAGCCGTCCGTCGGGAGACAGCAAGGCGATGGGTCCGAGGTTGTGCGCTGTCATGGCGGAGACGAAGATCGAAATGACCAGCACGGACGTGAGAACCCAGATCGGCCGTGCGCGGAAAGCCAGGGTGACCATCGCCGGAAAAATCATCAGAAAAAGCGGAGAGTGGGACAAAAGGAAGCTGACAAAGGTCAGAAGCACGGTCAGCACCAGCAGGATTACCGGTTCGACCATAGTGCGGGTGATCCGCCAACTCTTGCCGATGTGCCTGATCACCAGAATGACCACGGGTGTCGCCACCAACAGGCCGAACAGGTCGCACAACACCCATTGCGCCCATTCACGAACGACGCTGCTGTCGTCGTGCAGGAACAGCTTCTCGATGGCTACGCCGACGGCGGAGTCAGTCGCCGTGACCGCGAGCGTGATGAGCGTAAACGTCGCGAACCTGCGAAAGCGGGTCAGGTCGGTCAGCGCACCACAGTACCGTCGCGTCAGAAGAGCGACGACAATCGCCTGGACGACGTTCACCGTGCAAGCCAGCAGGCTCTCGTCAGGCGAGAGGAAGCCCAGGCTGTTCAGGCCGAAATTCAGGCAGAAGCAGCCGGTCAGAGCCGGGATCGCGTAGCGCAATCTCAGCATCAGCAGGGCACCAACCATAGCCGCGTTGGCTGGCCAGAACGATGTATATCCGCTTGAGTCTGCGCAGAAGAGCCGCGTCACCAGGACCATCGTCCCGAACATCAGGACGAGGAGTGCTGCGACCCACGGGCCGCGGTCCGTTTCGGCGGCCCGACAGAGCGTCCGCCGAGCTGCCATTGATTCTCTCCAGAATATTCAAACAGCTCATCCGAAGCGGGATATTATCGGCTGCAACAACCGATCCACCATGCTCCAATAAGTTACTGCACGCCTACACGAAAATAAACGAGATACGCGGCGAAGATGATGCTTCTCGTATTGCCGACCGCCTGCAGTTGGCCGACTGGGTCAAAAGGTCCAGGACAGGAGCGCGGGCATCCATGTCTCGTCTCATATTTGCAACGACGTCTCGTCAAAGTCAATGAACTATTTGTTCCGGTATCATATCGATGTGTTTGGCAGAACTATCCGATGACGGCAGCCCTTCGGAAATCAGTTGGATAATCCGGCCAGCTCGCGCCATGCCTGTTCGTCGAGCGTGGCGATGCCGAGCGTCACAGCTTTCTTCGCCTTCGATCCGGCTTCCGCGCCGAGTACCACGAGGTCGGTCTTCTGGCTGACGGTATCGGTCACCTTGGCACCGAGGCGTTCGGCCATCGCCTTTGCTTCCGGACGGGTCATGGTGGCCAGCGTGCCGGTGAATACGATGGTCTTTCCGGCAAGGGCGGCACTTTCCGGCGCTTCCTCGTCGGTGATCGTCAGTAGGGCCGCCAGCTCGTCGACGGCGCGACGGTTGTGCTCCTCCGAAAAGAACGTCGCCAGTTCGTCGGCGATCGAGGGACCCACCCTGGAGATGCTGCCGAGCGCCAGACGCTCGTCGGAACCGATCGTGGTGGCGAGCAGCATCTGAGCGCGCCAGTCGGCATAGGCGCCGTAATGCCGGGCCAGCAGTTTGGCGTTGGTCTCGCCGATCCGGCGAATACCGAGCCCGTAGATGAAGCGGGCCAGCGGAATGGTGCGTCTCGCCTCGATGGCCCGCATCAGCTTGGCGATCGAGGTCGCCTTCCAGCCGTCGCGGCCGTCCAGATCCTCGGGCTTCAGCCGGAAGATGTCGGCGGGCGTCCTGATCAGCCCGGCCTCGTGGAACTCCTGGATCGACTTGTCGCCCAGCCCGTCTATATCGAACGCCGGCCGCGACACCAGGTGGATCAGCCGCTCGACCGTCTGCGCCGGGCAGATCAGGCCGCCGGTGCAGCGCACCACCACTTCACCCTCCGGCCGCACCGCCTTCGAACCGCAGGCCGGGCAATGGTCGGGGAACACATACGGCTCGCCACGCGCGACGCCGTCCTCCAGTACCCGCCCCAGGATCTGCGGGATCACGTCGCCGGCGCGTTGCAACTGCACCCGGTCGCCGGGCCGTACATCCTTGCGCGCGATCTCGTCCTCGTTGTGCAGGGTGGCCCGCGTCACCAGCACGCCGCCGACATTGACCGGCTCCAGCACCGCGACCGGAGTCAGCGCGCCGGTGCGTCCGACCTGGATGCGGATTTCGAGCAGCCGGGTGAAGGCCTGTTCCGCCGGGAACTTCCAGGCCACCGCCCAGCGTGGCGCCCGGCCGACGAAGCCGAGCCGCTCCTGCAGGGTGATGTCGTCGATCTTGTAGACCACACCGTCGATATCGTAATCGAGAGCCGATCGTTTCAGTGCCAGGTCGGCCTGGAAACGCTCCGCCTCCTCGGCGCTTTCCAGCACCTGCGACAGAGGGTTTACGCTGAAACCCCAGTCGCGCAGCCGGTCCAGATAGGCGGAGTGGGTTCCCGCGACCCGCTTGCTGGAACGGCCCTGCGCATAGGCGAACAGCGACAGCGGCCGGCCCGCGGTGATCTGCGGGTCGAGCTGCCGCAACGATCCCGCGGCCGCATTGCGCGGGTTGGCGAACAGACGCTGGCCCGTATCGGCCTGGTGCTGGTTGAGCGCCAGGAAGTCGGCCTTCTGCAGGAACACCTCGCCGCGGATCTCAATCAGGCCGGGGGCCTCGCCGGACAGGCGTTCCGGCAGGCCCCTGAGCGTGCGCAGGTTCGCGGTCACGTCCTCGCCGGTCGTACCGTCGCCACGGGTGGCGCCGCCGACGAAGTGCCCGTTCTCGTAGGTGAGGCTGATGGAAAGCCCGTCGATCTTCGGCTCGGCGACGAACCGCAGCCTGGTGTCGGCCTCGTCCTTCAGCCCCAGGAACCGGCGCGCACGGGCAGCAAACGCCTCGAACTCGACACGATCGAAAACGTTGTCCAGCGACAGCATCGGCACCAGGTGCTGATGCTTGGCAAAGCCGCCCTCGGGTGCCGCACCCACTTTCGCCGAAGGGGTGTCGGCTCGGATCAGCTCGGGAAAGCGGCGCTCGATCGCCTCGTTGCGACGGAGCAGCGCGTCATACTCGGCGTCGTTCGCCTCGGGCGCATCGTCTACATGATAGGCATGGCTCAGCCGGGCGAGTACCACGGTGAGGCGGGACAGTTCGGTCGCCGCCTCGGTCTCGCTCAGCGCGTCCGGCTCGATCGCGGCCAGGTCGCGCGGCTCCGCCGGCGGCCCCTTGCGGGCCACTATACGAGTCCGAGCAGGCTGTCGGCTGCCTTGCGGGCCGCCTCGGTAATGGTTTCTCCAGCCAGCATCCGGGCGATCTCCTCGCGTCGAGCGTCGCCGTCCAACGGCTCGGCGCGGGTTTCGGTTCGCTCGCGCGTCACCTGCTTGGCGATGCGCAGATGGTTGTTGCCCCGTGCCGCGACCTGCGGGCTATGCGTCACGACCAGCACCTGCACCCCGTCCGCCACACGCGCCAGCCGCTCGCCGATCGATGCCGCCGTGGCGCCGCCGACACCGGAATCGACTTCGTCGAACACCAGGGTCGAGATCGCCGAACGTCCGGCCAGAACCACCTTGAGTGCCAGCATCAATCGCGACAACTCGCCGCCGGACGCGACCCGCGCGAGCGGGCCAGGCGGCTGGCCGGGATTGGCGGCGATCAGGAACGAGGACTGCTCCATGCCGCGCGCGGTCCAGGCCTCGGCCGGCAGCGCTTCGAGCGAGACGATGAAGCGCGCGCGCTCGAGCCGGAGCGGCTTGAGCTCCGCCATCACCGCCGTTTCCAGCCGCTTCGATGCGCTGGTTCGCGCTGCCGTCAGGGCGGCGCCTTCCGTCTCGAATGCCTGGCGCGTCTCGGTCACCGCGCGCTCCAGCGCCTCGATACGGGCGTTGCCGGTTTCGAGCGCGTCGAGACGCGAGCGCAGTTCGAGCAGCAGTCCGGGCAGTTCCACCACCGATACGCCGTGCTTGCGGGCGCTGGCGCGGAGCGCGAACAGGCGCTCCTCGGTCTGTTCCAGCAGCTTGGGGTCGGCATCGTGATCGGATGCGAGCCGGGACAGCAGGCCTTCCGCATCGGACAAGGCGGCCTCGGCCTGGTCCAGCGCGTCGAGCGCCGCCTGGGCCTGGGCCTGCGGTCCATCGGGCGGCAGCATTGCCTCGGCGTCCGCGCTGGCGATGGCCGTGGTTGCCGGCAGCAATCGTTGCAGCGCACGGCTCGCGGCCCTTAACGCGGCGGCAGGACCACCACCGCTGCGCCGGTCGCGCGGGGTAAGCTCGGACATCGCGGCGGTGATCGCCTCGGCGCGACGCTCGCCCTGCTGCAACGTCAGCCTTGTCGCGGCGAGCTGGTTTTCTTCGTTTTCCTGGGTTCCGAGCGTGGCCAGATCCTGCACCGCTCGTCGCAGCCATTCCTCCTCGCGCGCGGCTTCCTCGATCCGGCTGCGGGCCTTCGTCAGCTCGGCGCGTGCCGCGATCCAGGCCTTGTGCCGGCTGGCGATCGCCGTACGCAGTGCCGGCTTCACCCCGAACGCGTCCAGCAGGTCGAGGTGGGTCGCCTGGTCGGCCAGGCCCATCTGCTCGTGCTGGCCCTGGATCTCGACCAGCAGCGCGCCGGTGCGTCGCAACAGCGACACGGCGACCGGCTGGTCGTTCACATAGGCGCGGGAGCGGCCGTCCTTGGTGACGATTCGCCGCAGCACGATCGGCTCGCCGGGCTCATGGCCGATACCCTGCTCGTTGAGCAGGTCATGGACCGGATGGTTCGATCCCATGTCGAAGCATGCACTGACGCTCGCCTGTTCGGCACCGGCGCGCACGAGGCCGGTCGCCGAACGTTCGCCGAGAGCCAGGCCGAGACTGTCGAGAAGGATGGACTTGCCGGCACCGGTCTCGCCGGTCAGGACCGTCAGGCCCTTGTACAGCATGAGGTCCAGCTTCTCGATCAGCACGACGTCGCGAATCGAGAGTTGGGTCAGCATGGGGGAAAGATGGTCGTCCCGGACGGGAGTTCGAGTGTCCGGAACCGACGATCGTCAGAAGATCGAATGGAAGGTGCGGCCAAAAAAGCCTCGCTGCTGCGCGGCACCTGGCTGGACCGGCGCGCTGACCGAGGAGTCCAGCAGACCCGCACTGCGCAGGTCCGCGTAGCTGTTCTGGTACCAGATGCTGCCTGGATAGTTATAGCCGAGCACCGAGGCGGTCTTGCGTGCCTGATCGGTCAGGCCGAGCTTCAGATAGACCTCGACCAGACGATGCAGCGCCTCGGCGGCGTGGTTGGTGGTCTGGAAATCCTGCACCACCCGCTGGTAGCGGTTGATCGCTGCCTCGTAATAATGCTGTCCCTCGTAATAGCGCCCGACCAGCATCTCCTTGCCGGCGAGATGGTCGCGGCAGAGGTCGATCTTGAGGCGGGCATCGCGTGCGTACGAGGTGTTCGGGAACCGGGTGATCACGTCCTGCAGCGCGTTCATCGCCTGGACGGTGCCCTGCTGGTCGCGCTGGATGTCGGCGATCTGCTCGTAATAGCAGAGGGCGCGCAGGTAATACGCGTAGGCGGCATCGCTGCTGGTCGGGTGCAACTGCAGGAAGCGATCGACCTGCGAGACAGCGTCCGAATACTGGTTCTGCAGATAGTAGGCGTAACCCTCCATAAGCTGGGCGTTCGCCGTGTATCCCGAATAGGGATAGTTCTGCTGGATGGTCTCGAACTCGGAAACCGCCAGCTTGTAGCGACCGCCATGCAACGCATCGATACCGTTATTGTAGAGGCCTTCCGGCGTCTGCGGCACGTTTTCGGCATGCGGAGCCGGCTTGGATTCGGTAAACGGGTTCAGGCTGTCGAGCGTGGAGCACCCACCCAGCAGCGAAAGCAGGAGCGGGATCGAAACCAGCCGGGAGACGTGTGACGTATTGGACGACATAGACCTGCCGGCTCTTGAGTTAAGGACCGCCTTATATCACGCGGTCGTGGCGCGAGAAGGCGTTCCGGACAGGCTGGTGTCAAGATCGGCCGATGTCAGGCGACCGCCTGAACCGCCGGCTGGTCGGTAACGGCCCGGCCGGACAGGCGCCATGCGCTGCGATCGCCGAGCAAGGCGTGCAGAAGCCTGTTGTTCAATCCATGGCCGGACCGATTGCCGAGGAATGCGCCACGCAACGGATGGCCCGCCAATGCGAGGTCGCCGATCGCATCCAGCATCTTGTGCCGCACGAACTCGTCCGGACGACGCAGGCCGGCCGGGTTCAGGATAGTCTCGCCATCCACCACGATGGCGTTGTCCAGGCTACCGCCGCGTGCAAGACCGGCCGTGCGCAACGCCTCGATCTCGCTTCGCAGAGTAAAGGTACGGCAATCGGCGAGCTCGTTGCGGAAACCGCGCTCGCTCAGCCGCATGGTGTAGGCCTGACGCCCGATGGCGGGTGCCGAGAAGGCAATCGACATGGACAGGGACAGGCCGGGCGCATGCGACGGACGAAGCTCCGCGAACGCTCCGTTTTCCTCGACGCGAACAGGCTTCAGGATCTCGATGACGGCACGCGCCGCCGTCTGTTCGGTCCGGCCGGCGCAATCGATCAGGAACACGAACGGCGCGCTGCTTCCGTCCAGGACCGGAACTTCCGGCCCGTCCAGCTCGACCAGCACGTTATCGACACCGCATGCCGAAAGGGCGGCCATCACGTGCTCGACCGTAGCGATTCGCGCTTCCGGATGATCCGCCGGCGCCAGCATCGTGCAAAGACGGGTATCGACGACCCGGTCGAATCGTGCGGGCATGTCCAGACCGAGGTCGACACGCCTGAAAACGATTCCGGTATCCTCGGCGGCAGGCCGCAAGGTCAGGGTAACCGGATGTCCGGAATGCAGCCCGATGCCGGTGCAGGAAATGGCGTTGGACAGAGTAAACTGGCGTGTCCGCCCAATCCGCGGCTGGTAGCCCGCCGGATGATCGAGCGGCGCGCCATGTGCCTGGAAAACAGGCGCGTCGACAATGAACAGATGATCCGGCTCATGGGCGAAATCGACGACCAGACCGGAGGACATACCGTCCATAGTTTACTCCCTGGCACCTGATCGCGACCACGCAAATGCGGAACGATCATTGCTTAACGAAGTCTTTAGCCGTTCGGCTGCATCCACGGCCAGTCAATCATTATTGCCGAGTATTTCGTGACAACCTATTGATAAAAAACAATTATTTCTATCCAGTCAGTCGGCTTGCTACCGAAGAGGCTGGTCCGTCCCAACCCGATCGCTCAACTCCGACCAACTTCGAGGCCTCATGCGACAGCTTCTGACTGCCGACCACATCCTCACGATGGCGCCCGGGCCCGGTCGTAAGGTGATCACGCAGGGGGCTATCCTGATCGAGGATGGCCGGATCGTCGCGATCGGGCCGGAGAGCGACATCGTGCCGCTGGCCGAGGGCGCAACCCACCGGGCATTGCGCAACCACGTGGTCATGCCGGGCCTGATCAACGCGCACTGCCACTCCGGGCTGTTGCGCGGGACAGCCGAGGGCCTGCCCGTGTGGGACTGGCTGGAAACGTACATCAACCCGATGCATCGGGTTCTGCGTGCCGCCGAGGCCGAGGCCGCATCCTGGCTCTGCTACGCCGAGAGCGTGCTGAGCGGCACCACCACGGTGGTCGACATGTGGCGGTTCATGGATGGCAGCGCGCGGGCGGCGGCCGGGATCGGCAACCGGCTGGTGATGGTACCCTATGTCGGCGCCCATCCGGACTACGATTATTTCGACACACTCGACGACAACGAGGCGCTGCTGGAGCGATGGCACGGCAAGCAGTCGGGCCGCATCCATGCATGGGTCGGGCTGGAGCACCTGTTCTACACCGACGAGCCGGGACGCCGGCGCGCGATCGAACTGGCCAAACGGTTTCGCACCGGCCTCAGCACCCACATTGCTGAGGCGCAGATGGAGGCGGCCGAGGTGACCCGGCAGTTCGGGTGCCGCCCGGTGCAGGCATTGGAGCAGCTTGGCCTGCTGGAGCCGGAGCATGTGCTGCTGGCGCACTGCGTCTGGCTGGACGATGCGGACATCGAGACGCTGGCCCGCAACAAGGTTGCGGTCGCGCATAATCCGGTCAGCAACATGAAGCTCGCCAGCGGCGCCGCACGGGTGATCGACCTGCGTGCGGCGGGCGTGGCCGTCGGGCTCGGCACCGACGGCGAGAAGGAGAACAACAATTTCGACATGTTCGAGGAGATGAAGACCGCGTCCCTGCTCGCCAAGCTGAGCCGCCTCGACGCCACGGCACTGGATGCGTGGGAGGCGTTGGAGATGGCGACGATCGACGGCGCGCGCTGCATCGGGCTCGACCACGAGATCGGCTCGCTGGAAGTCGGCAAGAAGGCCGACCTGATCGCCGTGCGCAGCGACACGCCACGCATGACGCCGCTGTTCGACAGTGGCCGCTACGCCAACCTGCACCATAATCTGGTGCACGCGGTACGTGGCAGCGACGTATCGCTGACGATGATCGACGGGCATGTGGTGGTCGAGGACGGTGTTCTGAAAACCGCCGACCTGGCTGAGATCATTGCCGAGGCACGACGTGCGGCGCCACCGCTGTTCGCACGCAGGGAAGCCTATCTCGACAGCCTGCGTCCGGCCTGACGATCAGACCGACCAGTGTTGCCATTCAATCGTCTCGACCGGTCGATGCAGCGCAAAGCGGCCTTGCTACTTTGGGTCAATCTACTCCGCATCGTACAGTGTGTTGGAATTCTGATTGCCGTCGGGATGTTGGTCGAGTTTCTGCCGATCGATCTCGCCATCGTCCTGGTAATAGCGACGGCGACGCAAGTCTGGTTATGGCTTCGCGTTATCCGCCAATACTTCATGCTGGCTGTGATGAAAAAGTAAACAGCCGGCGATGCCGATGAGCAAAATTCAGAGGCCGGACGGGCGGGTCATCAGGGTGGCTAGGCGAGAGCGGTCATAAGCCGGGTCGGTTCGTCGACACGAAAGAGTATGTGGAGTCCATTCGCCGACAGGCGCAAATTGGGTTCTTCGAAGCCGAACAGGCGTTGTTCGTCCGGCTGCCTTGCTCGCCTGCTTTGGTAAAGACTCAGGTGATCGATGTCCGATCGCAGGATGATTCGTCGCGCTACGACACCAAGCCGAATTTCGAGTCTGTCGGCGAAAAGAAGCGTAGGTCGAAATGAAAGAGATTTCGCATAGCCGATTAGGTAAAGACCCAGCAGAGCATGCAAGCCGGTACACGCCCAGGCAGCTTCTATGTTCCAGACATGGGCGAGCAACACATGAAACAACGGTGTCTCGATAACGAAGCCAAAAGCCGTCAACCAGCATATCGCTAGTTCATTGCTCGTATTTGTCATTGGAAAGGCTGCTGCCGACGATGGCCTGTCAGCGTCACGCCGCCGCCAGCGAAACAGCCCGAACCAAAGAAGCGCCAACTCAGTACGGGCAAGTTCCATGGATCCGGGAGATAAGGTATGGAACGCAATAGACGTGCGGGTCTTGCTTTTCGGTAGTCGACGCCAAATTAGTATGAAGCGAAAGGCCAAGTACAGAAACAAGACTACCGTTAGAAAAGCTAGTACTTCACGATAGTTGTATGACCCGATGTAGCCATTCATGGTCCGTGTCAGATCGGTTGGCCAAAGCACCAGCAGGATCAGAAGTCGTGCTGCCAGGCGCTCCATTCGAAATGGTTTTTCGAGACAAGCTGAAGCCATCGCCATCAGGAGCATCGCACACACGATCTCGAGTGAATGAGCCTGCCTGACAGCAGGCGACACTATCCAGGCGGAAAGCAGTGTTATCGGCACGACTGGACGAAGTAGCTTCTTCCGCGTCATGTCGAGGCTCCCGTCGCCGTGCGAGGAGGCTATGCGATAAAGAGTGATCCAGCCAATGAAATGCGAACTGCCTTCGTATCAAGGCAGACGACAGCGCTTGGCACTTTCATAGGACGCCGATGCTCTTGTTGGAGCAGCATTGTCGCCATAGCAAAGGTCACTGCGACTATAGCTTCTGGTGCACCGGCTTTTACGAAACACACATAGTTTCCGGCACGAAACTCGGGCTTTAAGGGGTACTCTCAGGAGTCGGCAGGATTACGACGCTGAACGAGGTTCGAGGTCTGTTCTGAAACGTCAGAAAGACCCCGAACCTTTTTGCTCAGTTCGACTGGCGGCGCAGGAAGGCCGGGATGTCGAGGCCGACTTCCTCGCCAGCGGCGGGACTGACCGTTGCGGACGGCTCGGGTTCCGACACCGACGGCTCCGAGCGGAGTGTGGGGGCCGGCGGCGCGGATCGTCCACGCAGCGCGCCGGTCACGATGCCGAACAGGCTACGCGACGGTGCGGGTGCTGCCGGTTCAGCCGCCTGACGCGGCGGCTCGGAGAACAAACCGGAGCGCGGCGAGGCGGCCCTGGCGTTCGGAATCTGCCCGGGCAGCGCATGCGCCGGCGGCGCCTGGGTGCCCGGGGCCTCGTTCGAATATTGCGGCATCGAGGGACGCAGCGCGCCGATCTGGGTCGGTGTCGCCGGCGACTGCGTCGGCGCATGCGATGCGGCATGCGACACCGCCGGCGACGAAACCGGCGCCGATGCATAGGCGGCCTGCTCGGCGGCGTAGGCTGCTGCCGCGGCGGCGCTCTGGTTCAGCACAGGCGCGCCGATCGGTCCGGTATGGACCGGCTGGTGACCGGCCTGCACCGGCTCGGGCTGGCTGCTGGCCGCGTGCAGCGGCAGAGGCGACATGCCGCCGACCGCGACAAGGCGGGGACGCTCGGACTGGGCGATCGGCGTATCGATGCCGGTGGCCACCACCGACACGCGGACGCGGCCGGTCAGGTTTTCGTCGATTGCCGACCCGAAGATGATGTTGGCGTCCTCGGCGACTTCCTCGCGGATGCGGTTGGCGGCCTGGTCGACCTCGAACAGGGTCATGTCCTCGCCGCCGGTGATGTTGATCAGCAGGCCGCGCGCGCCGGCCATCGAGGTATCCTCGAGCAGCGGGTTGGAGATCGCGGCCTCGGCGGCGCGGATCGCGCGGTTTTCGCCGTCGGCCTCGCCGGTGCCCATCATCGCCTTGCCCATCTCGGCCATGACGGTGCGGATATCGGCGAAGTCGAGGTTCACCAGGCCCGGTGCGACCATCAGGTCGGTGACGCCGCGCACGCCCATGTAGAGCACGTGGTCGGCCATCTTGAACGCTTCCTTCCAGCCGGTGCGCTCGTTGGCCAGGCGGAACAGGTTCTGGTTCGGAATGACGATCAGCGTGTCGACGAATTGCTGCAGTTCGATGATGCCGGCATCGGCCGCCTTGGCGCGGCGCATGCCTTCGAAGGTGAACGGCTTGGTCACCACGCCGACGGTCAGGATGCCGCGCTCGCGGGCCATGCGCGCAATCACCGGAGCCGCACCGGTGCCGGTGCCGCCGCCCATGCCGGCGGTGATGAAGATCATGTGCGCGCCGTCCATGTGACGGGCGAGCTCGTCGGCGGCTTCCTCGGCGGCGGCGCGGCCGATCTCCGGCTTGGCTCCGGCGCCCAGGCCCTGGGTCAGATGTGGCCCAAGCTGCACGCGCCGGTCGGCGCGGCTATGGGTGAGCTGCTGCGCATCGGTGTTGGCGACAACGAACTCGACGCCCTGGAGCTGGAGCTGGATCATGTTGTCGACCGCATTCGTGCCGCCGCCGCCGACACCGATCACGGTGATCCGCGGGGTGAAGTCCGAATAGGTCTGCTGCGGAATCGTCAGGTTGAGAGTCATAGGCGGTCTCCCCGGGTTCTGGAGGCGTGATGGTCGACCGCCGACGGCGGCCTCGTATGCTGGATCGTTGCGGCGAGCGTCATGTCAGACACGCTCCCGCAAGAATTCGACGAGCCGCCGCACCAGGCCTGGTGGGCGCGGCTCGTTGAAATCGATGTCGTGCAGGGTGCGGCCGGCGCCGGCCGCCCATGCGAGCAGGCCGACCGGGGTGGCGAACCCCGGACCGGTCGCATTGTCGGGCAGACCGCGCACGCCGATCGGGCGTCCGAGCCGGACCTGCCGGTTCAGGATGCGCGCCGCCATCGGCGTGATCCCGTCGAGCTGGCTGGCGCCGCCGGTCAGCACCACGCGTCCGGCCGCGGCGCGTCCGAGACCGGCGCCGTCGAGCCGGTCGCGCACGAGCTCGAAGGTCTCCTCGAGGCGCGGGCGGATCACGCTGACGATCCGGCTGCGCGCCATGCGGGTGAACTGGTGCTCGTCCTCGCCGATGAGCTGGACGTTCAGCATCTCCCGGTCGTCGTCGGAGGAAGTCTCGGCATTGCCGTAGATGACCTTCAGCCGCTCGGCGCTGCCCAGCGGCGTCGAGATCATGCCGGCGATATCCTTGGTGACATGCAGGCCGCCGACCGGAAGTTGCGAGGTGTGCAGGATCTGGCCCTCCGCGAACACCGCCATCGAGGTGGTGCCGCCGCCCATGTCGACCACGGTGGCGCCGAGTTCGCGCTCGTCCTCGACCAGCACCGACAGGCCGGACGCCAGCGGGGCGGCAACCAGCTCGGTGATGTCGAGGTCGCAGCGTGCCAGCACGGCGGCCAGGTTGCGCAGCGCCATCGACGACGCGTCGATGACATGCAGCCGGGCCGAAAGCTGCTCGCAATGATGGCCGCGCGGATCCTCGACGCCGGTGGTTTCATCGACCGAGAAGGCGAGCGGCAGCGCATGGATGACGTCTCGTCCCTCGGTCACGGCACGGTTGCGGCCCTCGTTCACCACGCGCCGGATGTCGGCGTCGGTGACTGCGCGTCCGCCGACCGGCCAGCGCACGTTGAACAGCCGGCTCTCCGGCTGGCCGCAGGAGAGGTTGACCGTCACCGAACGGAGGTGATGGTCCGCCTGGCTCTCGGCCTGACCAACGGCGGCACGGATTGCGCGCTCTGCCTCGGCCAGATCGGTAATGCCGCCGAGGCGCACGCCACGGCTGCGCTGCCAGCCGCATCCCATGACGCGGAGCGTGCCGTCGCTGTCGCCGCGACCGATCAGGCAGGTGATCTTGGTGGTGCCGATATCCAACACGCCGAAGATACCCGGGCGGTACGGACGCTTGCGCATGATCTGCGCGGTGTCCGGCGGCGGCAAAGCCAACAGGCGCGACTGCTCGGGCGCCGGTGCCGCCAGCCGAGGCAACATGCCGGGCTCTGTGGGATCCTGGATGCGGCGCGCCACGCGACGTCCGCCTCGGGCAGTCGGACGCTCGGCAACCGGTCGGTCGTCGGGTGGCCGGTCGTCGGGTGGGCGGACAAGCTCGTTCATGCGGGCCTCCTGCCGATATTGCTGGGCATGCTGCCAGCCTGGCGCGCGTCGCCGGTAATCTGCCCGGCCGTATGCCGGACAGGATCGATGCTCCCGGCAGGGACTGCGGCGCCCGGCGCGGGAGCGCCGTCCTTGGCGGTCGGATCGTTCGGGTCGATCGGCGCGACCGGGCGTGGCCGGATGACCAGCCGGTCCGGCAGGCGCATGTCGATGACCGCGAGCGGCCGCACCAGCAGTTGCTGGCTGTTCTGCAACTGGGCCAACCGATGCAGAGCCGCCGGCTCCTCGCCCTCAGGCAGCATCACGTCGCAGCCGTTGCGCAGGGTGAGGTTCCAGCGGCGCAGGCCGACCCGCACGGCGGCAACCACGTGCGCATGCACCAGAGGCTCGGCGTCGAGCGCGTCGATCAGGATTTCGGCCGCGGCAGGAGCCCCGGCGCCGACCACCAGCGGAAGCTGCGCGAAAGCTTCGGCGTCCTTGCCGTTCATGCCCTGGTCCGCAACCATCTGGCCCTTGCGATCGATCAGCACGAAGCGGCCCTGGTTCTGCCAGACCGCGAACGGACGCCGCTCGGTGAGCTGCACGACGATGGTGCCCGGCAGCCGGCGCTCCACGGTAGCGTGCTCGACGAAGGTCAGGGTGTCGATCCGCTTGCGGGCTTCCTCGACCGAGAAACCGAGAATGTCGTCGCCGACCTGCGTGCCCAGGGCTGCCATCAGCATCGGCTCGGGGGTCATGTCGCGGCCGATCACCGTGACGGTGGTGATGTGCAGCGCCACCTTGTGGCCGAACTCGGTCCGCAGCGGCGCGAAGGTTTCCTCGCTGCGCATCAGGTGGCTCAGATGGACGCCGCCGCCGATACCGACGCCGGCCAGCACCAGGACCAGGATCGGCCGCACCAGCCGGCGCTGGCGCCGCGCGAAGATGCCGTAGCGCGAGGGCCGGTCCATCAGGCTGCCGCCGGCGGGAGGCGGAGTTGGCTTCACGCGCGGCATGCGGCGTTCTCCACCATCCAGCCGCACATCTCGGCGAACGAAATGCCGCAATAGGCAGCCTGCTCGGGCAGCAGGGAGGTCGGCGTCAGACCGGGCTGGGTGTTGACCTCGAGCAGCACCAGCCGGCCCGGCGCCGTGCGTCCATGCACTGTGTCGTCGTAGCGGAAGTCGGCACGCGACGCGCCACGGCAGCCGAGCGCCTGGTGGGCGAGCAGCGCCAGCCGCATTGCCTCGGCGAACGCGTCCGGGTGGATGTCGGCCGGCAGCACATGCTCCGAGCCACCGGCCGAGTATTTGGCCTCGTAGTCGTAGAAGCCGTCGGTCACGGAGGGGTTGGGCGTGATGTCGGTGACGGTCAGCGCCCGGTCGCCCATCACGCCGACGGTGATCTCGCGGCCGGGGATGAACTCCTCGACCAGCGCGGTCGGGCCGTAGCGCCAGGCGGACACGATCTCTCCGCGACGGTTCGAGCCGGCGCGGACGATCGAGACACCGACCGAGGAGCCCTCGTTCAGCGGCTTGATGACATACGGCGTCGGCAGCGGATCGGCATCGGCGAACCGGTCGATGGCAATCACGGTGCCGCGGGCGATCGGCAGGCCGGCATTGGCGAACACCGCGCGCGCCGCTTCCTTGTCCATCGCCACGGCGGAGGCGCGCAGTCCGGAGTGGGTGTAGGGGATACCCATCCAGTCCAGCACGCCCTGGATCGAGCCGTCCTCACCGAAGGGTCCGTGCAGGGCGTTGAACACCACGCCGGGACGGTCGCGGGTCAGTGTGTCGACCAGTGCCGACAGGTCGGCGCCGGCATCGATCCCGCGCGCGTCGTAGCCGGCCTCGAGCAGCGCCGCGAGAACGCCGCGCCCGGAGCTGAGGCTCACCTCCCGCTCGTTCGAGATGCCGCCCATCAGCACGGCGACGCTCGGCTTGACGCGGCTCATGCCGCACCGCCCAGGGTCGCAAGATGGCCGGGCACGCCGATGCGCTTGATTTCCCAATGCAGGTCGATGCCCGAACTGTCGGCGACGCGGCGGCGGACTTCCTCGCCCAGCGCCTCGATGTCGGCGGCGGTGGCGGCGCCGGTGTTGAGCAGGAAGTTGCAGTGCTTCTCGCTGACCTGGGCGCCGCCGATCTCGAGGCCACGGCAGCCGGCCGCGTCGATCAACTGCCACGCCTTGAGCGGGGTCGCGGCCGGATCGGGATTGCGGAAGGTGGAGCCGCCGGTGCGGGCGCGTGTCGGCTGCGACGCCTCGCGAGCCGCGCGGATCTCGATGATGCGGGCACGTGGGATCGCCGGGTCGCCCAGCTCGCCGCGCAGCCGCACCCGGACCACGACAGCACCCTCGGGCAGGCTGGACCGGCGATAGCCGAAGCCGAGCGCCTCGACCGGCAGCCTCAGGAACTGCCCAGAGCGGTTCACGATCTCGGCCCAGTCGAGCACGTCGGTGATCTCCGCACCGTAGGCGCCGGCATTCATCGCCACGGCGCCGCCGATCGAGCCCGGTATCCCGGCCAGGAACTCGAGCCCGCGCAGGCCGGCGCCGGCGGCATGCTCGGCCACGGTCATGTCAAGGCAGGCGCCGCCGCAGATGACTCCGTCCGCCTCGACCACGATCTCGGAGAACCCACGCGCCAGCCGGATCACCACGCCCGGCAGGCCGCCGTCGCGGATGATCAGGTTGGAGGCCTTGCCGATGGTGATGACCGGCAATTCGGGCGGCAGGTTGCCGAGGAAGCTCGACAGATCGTCCGCGTCGGCCGGACGCAGCAGCACCTCGGCCGGACCGCCGACGCCGAACCAGGTCTGCGACCCCAGGGCGGCATTCGACTCCAACCGGCCACGCACCGGCGGCATCAGGCCGGCGATGCCGGTGGGCGCGATCATGTCGGCAGCAGCCATCATGCGGCGTGGCCTCCACGGGCGCGCTGCAGTTCGGTCAGTTGCGCGGGCAGCGCCTGCGCCCAGGCGGTGATGTTGCCGGCACCCAGGCAGATCACGAAGTCGCCGCTGCGGGCGATGGCGTGCACCATTTCGGCGAGATGCTCCGGCCCCGGCAGCGGCACCACGCTGCGATGACCGCTGGCGCGCAGCCCGTCGACCAGGCTGTCGCGGTCGAAGCCCTCGATCGGGGTCTCGCCGGCCGCATACACGTCGGCGATGATCACCGTGCCGGCATCGTTCATGCAGGTGCAGAACTCGGGGAACAGCGACTGCAGGCGCGAGTAGCGGTGCGGCTGCACGATCGCGACCACGTCGCGGGCACCGGCCTGGCGCGCGGCCTTGAGCACCGCGGCGATCTCGACCGGATGGTGGCCGTAATCGTCGACGACGGTGATGCCGCCCGCTTCGCCGGTACGGGTGAAGCGGCGCTTCACGCCCCGGAAATCGGCCAGCGCGCTGCGGATGGTGCTCTCGTCGATCTCCATCTCGACCGCGACGGCGATCGCGGCGAGCGCGTTCTGCACGTTGTGGCTGCCCAGCATCGGCAGGCGGAACGGGCCCATCTTGCGGCTGCGGTTGCGGGCCCGGTCGGTGACCATGACCTCGAAGGTGGCGCCGCGCTTGTCGGCCACCATGCGCTCGGCACGCACATCGGCCTGCGGTGAAAAGCCGTAGGTGATGACTCGATGATCCGACAGGCGCGGGATCATCTGCTGGACGTTCGGGTGGTCCACGCACAGCACCGCGAAGCCGTAGAACGGAATGTTGCCGACGAACTGGTCGTAGGCGGCCATCATCGCCTCGCCGGTGCCCCAATGGTCGAGATGCTCGGGGTCCATGTTGGTGACGACGGCAATGACGGCGGGCAGGCGCAGGAACGACCCGTCGCTCTCGTCCGCCTCGACCACCATCCAGTCGCCTTCGCCCATGCGGGTGTTGGAGCCGTAGGCTTCGATAATGCCGCCGTTGATCACGGTCGGATCGAGCTTGGCGGCGTCGAGAACGGCGGCGACCAGGCTGGTGGTGGTGGTCTTGCCATGTGTGCCGCCGATCGCGATCGACCAGCGCAGCCGCATCAGTTCGGCCAGCATCTCGGCGCGACGCACCACAGGGATCAGCCGGGCGCGGGCCGACACCACTTCGGGATTGTCGCGCTTGACCGCGGTGGAGGTCACCACCACGCGGGCATCGCCGAGATTGGCCGCCTCGTGACCGATCATCACCTTGATGCCGGTAGCGCGCAGCCGCTGCACGTTGGCGCTTTCGGCGATGTCGCTGCCCTGGACCAGGTAGCCGAGCGTGTGCAGCACCTGGGCGATGCCGGACATGCCGATGCCGCCGATGCCCACGAAGTGGATGGTGCCGATGGAAAGGGGAAGGGCTCTCATGAGGTCGAGTCCATAGCGTGCATCTCCCGTTGCAAGCGGGCGGAAATGACGCCTTCGGAGGCGGGGCGCAAGCGGGTGGAAGCGGTCGCGGACAGCCTGGCTTCGACCAGGTCGGCCAGCGTCCGGGCAGCGTCGTGACGGGCTAGGCCGGCTGAAGCCGTGGCGGCAGCGGCGAGCCGTGCCGGATCGGCCAGCAGTCCGGCGAGCAGCAGTCCTAGGGCAGCCGGCGTGAAGTCCGGCTGGCGCAGCATCCAGCCGCCGCCGGCCTCGATCAGCGACGCGGCGTTAGCGCCCTGCTCGTCGGACGCGGCGATCGGCAACGGCACCATGATCGACGGACGGCCGACCATGGCGAGCTCCGCCACCGAGGAACCGCCGGCGCGGCCGATCACCAGGTGGCTGTCGGCCAGCCGCTTCGCCACGCCGTCGAAGAAGGGCGCCACCTCGGCCTGGATGCCGGCAGCCTGGTAGGCGGCACGAACCCGATCGACATCCTCGGCCCGTGCCTGCTGCGTCAAGGACAGGCGCGCACGCAGCGGTTCCGGCAACGCGGCCAGGGTCTGCGGCACCACGTCGCTGAACACGCGGGCGCCGAGCGAACCGCCCCAGACCAGTAGGCGTAGCTCGCCCTCGGCCGAGGGATACGGGCTGTTCGCGGCGGCCGCGATCTCGGCACGTACCGGCATCCCGGTCAGCACGGTATTCGCGCCGAACGGCAGGCGGGCGACCTCGGGGAAGCTGGTAGCGATGGCATCGGCGAAGCGGGCGAGCTGCGCGTTGGCCTGGCCGAGCACGGCATTGCCCTCGTGCAGGATGATCGCCGGACGGCGACGGCCAAGCAGGCGCGCACCGAGCAGCGGCGGCACGGACGGATATCCGCCGAACCCGACCACGGCAGCAGGCCGCAGCCGCGCCAGGATCGACCGGGCATTCATCGTACCGCGTGCCAGGGCGATCGCCGCGCCCAGCTTGCGGCCGATGCCGTGGCCGGCGATCCCGGAACCGGCCAGCACATGCTGTTCGGCGCTGGCGAACACGCCCTGGGTGCGACGTCCGGCGCGGCCATCGGTCATCAGCACGAGGCTGTGCCCACGGGCCGCAAGCTCGGTCGCCAGCGCCTCGGCTGGAAAGAAGTGCCCGCCGGTACCACCGGCGGCGATGACGATCGGAACACTCATGTGGCCAGGATCCGGCGTGAAGCGGACGGACGGCGGTCGATCGTGCGGCGACCCGACTCCTGAGCGCGTCCACGCGGCCGCCTTCGGGTCAGAGCCAGCAGCATGCCGATGGTCAGCGCCACCGACATGGCCGACGAGCCGCCATAAGAGATGAAAGGAAGCGTCATGCCCTTGGTCGGGATCAGATGCAGGCTGGACGCCATGTTCACGAACGCCTGGAGACCGAAGCCGGTGACCAGCCCGGTGCTGGCCAACACAATGAACGGATCGTCCTCGGCCAGCAGCTTCAGCAGCGTGCGCACCACGATGAAGCAGAATATGCCGATGATGAACAGACACACCAGCAGCCCGAACTCCTCGCCGGCGACCGCGAACACGAAGTCGGCGTGCGCATCCGGCAGCAGGTCCTTGACCCGGCCCTCGCCAGGCCCGCGACCGAGCAGGCCGCCATTGCCGAAGGCCTGCATCGCGGTGTCGATCTGGTAATGGTCGCCCTGGCCCGGATGCAGGAACCGCATCACCCGGCTGCGCACGTGGGTGAACATCACGAAGGCGGCGGCGAAGGCCGCGATCATGCTGCCGACGCCGCATCCGACCAGGAACAGGTTCAGCCCGCCGATGAAAAGCTGCGCCATGAAGACGCAGGTGATTACCGAGAGCATGCCGATGTCGGGCTGCGACTTCAGCAGCATCAGGATGGCGATGAACACCCCGAACGCCAGCAGCATGCCCGGGAAGCCACGGCTGCGCTTGCCCTCGGCCAGAAGCCAGGCGGTGACCACGGCAAAGCAGGGCTTCAGGAACTCGGACGGCTGGACCGACATCATCGGCAACGCGATCCATCGGCGCGCACCCTTGATCTCGATGCCGTGCACCAGCGTGAGCGCGGTCAGCGCCAGGGCGACCAGGCAACCGACCAGTGCAAGGCGCCGCACGCCCTTCGTCGACAGCATCGAGCTGGCCACCACGATCAGTCCGGCGATGGCGAGGAACACCACCTGCTTCAGGATGAACATGTCGCGCGACGCGCCGATACGGGCCGCGACCGACGGGCTGGCGGCCAGCATCAGCACGTAGCCGAAGCCGATCAGCAGTCCGACGCAGCCGAGCGTCCAGCGATCGACCGTCCACCACCAGCGGCCGATGATCGAGTTGTCGGACCGTGCGGATTGCGACATCAGCGTGCTTCCCCGGGATCGCGGGCGAGATCGCGCGCGAGTTCGGCGAAACGCTGGCCGCGCGCCTCGAAGCTGGCGAACTGGTCGAAGCTGGCGCAGGCCGGCGACAGCAGCACCACCGGAACGGAGTGCGACCGGGCCGCGTCCAGCGCCTGTGGCACGGCGGCCTCCAGCGTCTCGACAATGCGGTGCGCAACTTCGTAGCGGGTAAGGGTCCGGGCAAGCGCGGGGGCGTCGTGGCCGATCAGCAGCGTCAGTTCCACGCGTGGAAAGAACGGTGCCAGCTCGTCGATGCCGCCCGACTTGGCGATGCCACCGGCGATCCAGATCAGCCGGTCGTAGCAGCCGAGCGCGCGGGCGGCGGCATCGGCATTGGTGGCCTTGCTGTCGTCGATGAAGTCGATGCCGTCGATGCTGGCGACCAGGCGCTGACGATGCGGCAGGCCCGGGAAGCTGGTCAGGCCGGACGCGATATCGGCGTCGCTCACACCGAGATGCCGCGCGATGGCGGCGGCGGCGAGGGCATTCTGCGCATTGTGTGCACCGGGCAGGGCGGCGGCATCGGCCAGTGCGGGAGCCAGCGGACCGGGCGCGTGGCCGGAAACGGTAACCAGCCGAGCCACGGTGCCGCGTGCGGCGATCGCGCGGCTGTCGGCGTCGTCGAGGCCGATCACGGCGAGATCGGCCTGCGTCTGCCGGGTGAAGATTTCCAGCTTAGCCCTGGTGTAGCCGTCCATGCCGTCATGCCGGTCGAGATGATCGGGCGACAGGTTGAGCAGGCAGGCAGCGTCGAAGCGCAGAGTGTCGATCCGCTCCAGCATGTAGCTGGACATCTCCAGCACATAGACACCGTCGTCGCCGAGCAGCGGCAACGCAAGCGAGGCCGGGCCAAGATTGCCGCCGGCGGCGTTCGGGATGCCGGCCGTGGTCAGCAGGTGCGTGAGCAGGGCGGTCGTGGTGGACTTGCCGTTGGTGCCGGTGATGCCGACGAAGCGGGCGCGGCTTCCGGCAGCCCGTACCGCCTCGAACAGGAGGTCGGCGTCGGACAGGATCGTGATACCGATTTCCCGCGCCATGAGGGCGACCGGATGCGGTGCCGGCAGGTGGTGCGGGATCCCGGGAGACAGCACCAGCGCATCGAATCCGGCCATGCTGTCGAAATCGGCCAGCGTCAGGCCGGGCTCGTTGCCGAGTGCCAGCCGTCCGGCCTCGCCATCGTCCCAGGCCTGCACCGTGGCGCCCATGGCAAGGAGTGCACGCACGACCGGCAGGCCGTTGCGGCCAAGTCCGAGCACCGCGTAGCGGCGGCCGGCGAACAGGGTGTTGGGGAAGTTGGCGGTCATCGGATCTTCAGCGTGGCCAGGCCGGCGAGGCCGAGCACCATCGACACGATCCAGAAGCGGATCACGATCTTCGGCTCCTGCCAGCCCATCTTTTCGAAATGATGGTGCAGCGGCGCCATCAGGAACACGCGCTTGCCGGTGCGCTTGTACCAGAACACCTGGATAATCACCGACAGCGTCTCGACCACGAACAGCCCGCCGACGATGCACAGCACGATCTCATGCTTCACCGCGACCGCGACCGCACCGAGTGCGCCGCCGAGGGCCAGGCTGCCGGTATCGCCCATGAACACCGCGGCCGGCGGCGCATTGAACCACAGGAAGCCGAGGCCCGCACCGATCAGCGCCGCCAGGAACACGCCGAGTTCGCCGGTACCCGGGACCGGGTGCAGTTGCAGGTAGTCGGCGAAGATGCGGTTGCCGACCAGGTAGGAAATCAATGCGAACACCACGGCGGCGATGATGACCGGCACGATCGCCAGACCATCGAGCCCGTCGGTGAAGTTCACTGCATTGCCGAAACCGGTGATCACCAGCATCGCGAAGATCGGGAATGCATACGACAGCGGCAGTACCGCCTCCTTCACGAACGGGAAGGTCAGCGTGTTGGCGATCGAGGCCGGCATCAGGCTCTCGATCCAGTAGCCGGCGATCAGCGACGCGCCGAATTCGCAGCCCAGGCGGATACGCTTGGACACGCCCTTGGTGTTGCGGCGCGACAGCTTGAGATAGTCGTCGGCGAAGCCCACCGCGCCGAACGAGGCGGTCGCGAACATCACCGCCCAGACGAAGCCGTTGGACAGGTCGGCCCACAGCAGCGTCGAGACGAACCATGCGGTCAGGATCAGCACGCCGCCCATGGTGGGGGTGCCGGCCTTTTCGATCAGGTGGCGCTCCGGACCGAGCGTGCGGATCGGCTGGCCATCGCGCTGGATCTTGCGCAGCCTGGCAATGAAACGCGGGCCCATCGCCAGGCTGAGCACGAACGCGGTCAGGCAGGCGGCGCCCGACCGGAAGGTGATGTACCGGAACAGGTTGAACAGCGCGAAGTGCTCTGCGAACGGGTGGGCGAGGTTATAGAGCATCAGGCTGCTTGATCAGTATCGAGTGTTGCAGTGGAAGACGTGGCCGCAACCAGGGCCGACACCACGTCGCGCATGCGGCTGCCGTAGCTGCCCTTGACCAGAACGACGTCGCCGGCGCGCAGACCGGCCACCACCATCGGCGCCAGCGCACGCGCGTCGACGGCGTGGGCGCCCTGGATCTCGACCGGAAGGCTGTCGAACAGGAACCTCATCATGTCGCCGGCGCAATAAACCATGTCGGTCGATTCGCACACGTTATGGTTGAGCAATTCGTGTTCTGCACGCGCGAACGTGCCGAGTTCCAGCATGTCCCCGAGCACCGCGACGCGACGTGTCGCCGGCAAAAGCCCAAGCACCGACAGCGCCGCACGCATGGACGCGCCGGAGGCATTGTAGCTTTCGTCCAGCAACGAAGCAGTGCCGCTCAACAACGGACGCAATGCGCCGCGTCCGTCACCCGGAACGAATCCTGCCAGCGCGATCGCGGCGATCGCGACATTGCCGCCAAGCGCCTCGACTGTGGCGAGGCAGGCGAGCGCGTTCATCGCCATGTGGCGTCCGGGTGCCGTCAGGCGGAGTGGATAGTAAGCATTCGCCAGCCGGATCGTGCCGGTGGATCCGTCGGCACCGAGCACGAGATCGTCGATCCGTGCTTCCGCCTCGGCGGTGGCGCCGAACCGGACGATCCGGGCGGCGGCCTGTACTGCGGTATCGACGAGCCTGTCGGCATGCGCCGCGTCGTCCGGGAAGATCGCGGTGCCGCCCGGCGACAGCGCGGTGAACACGGCGGCTTTCTCGGTCGCAATGGCGCCAAGGCTGCCCATGTGCCCGATATGGCTGGCCGCGACGGTGGTGATCACCGCGACGTCCGGACGAACGAGATGCGCCAGCGGGGCGATCTCGCCGGGATGGTTCATGCCGATCTCGCTGACGCAGAAGGCGGCATGCTCGGGCAGCCGCGCCAATGTCAGCGGCACGCCCCAATGGTTGTTGTAGGAGGCCTGCGATGCGTGCGTTTCGCCGATCGCCGAGAGGGCGGTACGCAGCATCTCCTTGGTGGTGGTCTTGCCGACGCTGCCGGTGACCGCGACGACCCGGCCCCTGAACCGGCCGCGGCCGGCGCGACCGAGCGCATGCAGCGCCTGGAACGTGTCCGCCACATGCAGCAGGCGCGGATCGTCGCGCAGGCTCTCGGGCAGATGCTCGCTCGGATGGACCAGCACCGCCGCGGCACCATTCCGCAGCGCCGTGGCGACATGTACGTGACCGTCGCCGCTCTCGCTCACCAGCGCCACGAACAGGTCGCCGGGCACGAGCGTGCGGGTATCGATCGAGATACCGGTGATCGAGGCGGGCGCGGCGCCACCGAACTGCCCGTCCACCGCCAGGGCAAGCGCCGGTCCGGTCCAGAGTGCGCTCACGCGGCACCTGCCGGTGTGATACCGGCGAGCCGGCGAACGGTCGCGGCGTCGTCGAACGGATGTACCACGCCGCCGATCGTCTGGCCCTGCTCATGGCCCTTGCCGGCGACAACCAGAACGTCGCCGGGCTGCAACGCGTTCAGGCCAGCATCGATAGCCTTCGCCCGATCGCCGATTTCCAGCGCGTCAGGGCAGGCGGCCAGGATCTCGGCGCGGATCGCCGCCGGGGTCTCGCTGCGCGGGTTGTCGTCGGTGACGATGACCAGGTCGGCAAAACGAGCGGCGGCTGCCCCCATCAGCGGGCGCTTGCCACGGTCGCGATCGCCGCCGGCGCCGAATACGATCACCAGCCGGCCGCCGGCTTGCTCCGCGTGCGGACGCAACGAGGTCAGCAGACGCTCCAGCGCATCCGGGGTGTGCGCGTAATCGACATAGGCGGCGGATCCGTTCGGCAGGCTGGCCGCGAGTTCCATGCGCCCACGCACGCCGACCAGCCGCTCGAGACGGGCCAGCACCGACGGCAGTGCCGCGTCGTCCGTCTCGGCGAGTGCCGTGGCGAGCAGCACGTTGTCGGCCTGGAACCGGCCGGGCAAGGCGAGCCTGATGTCGTAACGACGGCTCTCCGCCTCGATCTCCAGCATCTGTCCGTCCGCCAGCGGAACGGCGCGATGCAGCCTGATCGTCTCGCCGAGCTGACCGACCGAACGCAACTCCAGCCCGCGCGCATGGGCGATGCCGCGCAGATGCGCCAGCGTCTCCGGATCCATGTCGGCGTTGGCGACGGCGAGGCCGCCTTCGGGCAGCAGCTCCGAGAACAGCCGCAGCTTGGCGTCGCGATAGGTGTCCAGGGTGCCGTGATAGTCGAGATGGTCGCGGGTGAGGTTGCTGAAGCCGGCGGCCGCAAGCCGGACGCCGTCGAGCCGGAACTGGTCCAGTCCATGCGAGCTGGCCTCGATCGCGGCGGCCTGCACGCCGGCATCGGCCATGGCGCCCAGCAGATTGGCGAGATCGATGCTGTCCGGCGTGGTCAGGGCCGGGCCGGCATCCGGCAACGCCATCCCGGCGACCACGCCGAGCGTGCCGAGGCTGGCGGCCTCGAGGCCGCCGAGGGTCCAGATCTGGCGCAGGAAGTCGACCGTGCTGGTCTTGCCGTTGGTGCCGGTGACGGCGACCATCCGTTCCGGCTGCCGGGCGGCGAATGCGGCTGCCAGCCTCGCCAACACATGACGCGGCAGCGAAGCGGTGATCAGCGGCCGGGAGGCGACGTCGTCCGGCCAGTCGGTGCCGTCCGGTGCCAGGATCGCGACGGCACCGCGTGACACCGCCTCGGCGATATAATGGCGTCCGTCGATGGCGGCGCCGGGCAGGGCGGCAAACAGGAAGCCCGGCTGGACCCGTCGGCTGTCGATGGCGATGCCGGCGATCGGCAGATCGGCCGCGCCGGCGGGCAGACCGACGATGTTACGCGCGAGCATGCCCAGGCTTCGCGTCTGCGAGGCGGCAATGTTCATGTTGCGGACGAGGGCGGCACTCATCCGGACGGCCTGACGTAGCTGACCTGGCGGCGCAGCGACGGCGCCAGCGGAACCGGAGGTGCAAGCGGGATGATGTGGCCAAGTGCGCTGCGGCTCTCGGCCTCGCGCTCGCCATGCTGCGGCAGCGGATGGCTGCCGCCGACGGTATGCAGCATATGCGGTGCAACCACCGGAACACCGGCATGGGCTGCGGCGGCCTTGGCGGCTTCCTTTTGCTGGTGGGCAAGACGCGCCTGCACCAGCGGATCGCCGGGATCGTTGCCCGGTCCGAGCGAACGGTAGCCGGCCGGGATCGCGGGCTGCATCGGGATCGCGATTTCCGCCTCGACCTGATCGACCGTCGTGGTGTTCGGAAACAGTCCCAGCATCGGAGCGACGCGCGCCACGATTTTCGAAACGGTCGGCGCCGAGTTCCAGCCGGACGTGGTCCAGCCATGCGTATCCTTGGTCGCCTGCGGGCTGTCGAGCATGACGTACACCGCATAGCGCGGCGCGTTCATCGGAAAGATGCCGGTAAATGCGGTTACGTTGACGTGCTTCAGGTAGCCGCCATGCGGACCCACCTTTTCCGCCGTGCCGGTTTTTCCGCCGACGAAATAACCCGGCACGTCGGCCGACTTGCCGATGCCCTTGCTCACCACGAGCCGGAGCATCTTGCGCAGCAGCGTCGAATTTTCCTCGGACAAAACCCGCACGCCCTGCGGCGTGACGACAGGGTCGGGGGTTTCCGCGTGATCGTCGGGCAGCAGGTCGGCGACCTGTTGGAGGCCCGGCATTCCCCCCGGCGCGTCGCTGTCGGCAGTTTGCGGATCGGGGCGGGCCACCAGCGTCGGCTTGATCAGGATGCCGCCATTCGCGGTCGCGACGGTGCCGCGGACGATCGCCAGCGGCGCTTCGGCGACGCCGTGGCCGAATGCTACGGTCATGACCGTCGAAAGGCCCCAGTTACGCATTGCAGGGACGATCGGGTGACTGGCCTCCGGCAGCTCCACCGGAACCGCCGCGAAGAAGCCCATGGTGCGCAGCCAGTCCTGCTGGCGTTTGGCGCCGGCATCGAGGGCCATGTGCGCCGCCCCCGGGTTGGACGACCAGGCCATCACCTCGGGCATTGCCAGCCAGGGCGCGAAATGATCGGTCTTCATGTCGCTGATGGTGAAGCGGCCGACATGGATCGGGATCGTCGAGAACTTGTCCCAGACGTGCGCCACGTTGTCCTGCAGCACCATCGCCGCGGTCTGCAGCTTGAAGGTCGAGCCTGGCTCGTACATTCCGGTGACGGCACGATCGAAGCGCTGGTCGTCGGTCGCCTTGTTGAACAGGTTGGCGTCGTAATCCGGCAGGCTGACCATCGCGATGATCTCGCCGGTGCGCACGTCCATCACGATGGCGCAGGCGCCGATCGCCGAGAACTTGTCCTTGGCGTTCTGCAGTTCGTCACGCACCACGCCCTGCACGCGCACGTCCAGCGACAGCCTGAGCGGGGCATGCTCCGAGTTCAGCCGCTTGTCGAAGAAGCGCTCCACGCCGGCTACGCCATGATCGTCGACATCAACCGCGCCCATGATCTGGGCGGCGGTGCGTCCGAGCGGGTAATGGCGTTTCTCGCCGGGTTCGAAATAGACGCCGGGAATGCCGAGATCGTTGATCGCCAGTTCCTGGTCCGGCGGAATATCACGGGCGATATAGACGAATTGTTTTTTCGACGACAGCCGGCGGATGGTGTCGTCGAGGTCGAGCTTGGTCAGCACGGTCTTGAGCTTCGCCGCCGCGTCGGCCGGATCCATCAGCTCGAGAGGATTCGCGAACACCGCCGCCAGCGGCAGCGAGATTGCGAGGATCTGGCCGTTGCGGTCTGTGATGGTGGCGCGGTGAACATGCGGCAGTCCGACATCGTCGGCATACATGCTGTGCGGATCGGTATGGATCACCGGGATCTGCGGCACCTGCGATGCGATCTGGCGCTTGGCCGGCGCCATCGGGAACAGCACCGTCGCCACGGCGAGCTTCAGCGATACTGCGCCGAACAGGCACGCGAAACCGACGGACGCCACGAGCAACCGTACGCGCATCTTTTCCAGCGAGGCCCGCTGTGCCAGGTCGCGCCCGGTTACGCTGACCACGGTCTCCCGGTCGAGCAGCGGATCGGGTCCCGACTGCAGGTCCGGTGGGCCGGTCCGATCGCTGTTGTCGCCGCTCATCCGAATCAGTTGCCGTCGGACAGCGGCACGGGTGCGGCCAGCGTGCTGTGCGACGAGCCGAGCGACGATCCATTATAACTGGCGGCCTGCGGCGCCGGCCAGGTCGCATGCGCCGGACGCCACGCGGCTGCGGCAATGGTCGGCGGCCGGACGTAGGCGCTGACCGCGGATACGGCCGCTGTCGTCCGGCCGATCGGCGCGTGCTGCGTGTAGGCGGCGTACCGGGTCGGAATGCTTTCGTGGTTCGCGGCCTGATAGGTGACCGCCGGGCTGTTGGCGCGGGCACTCCAGGCACGCCGCACCGCGTCCGCACGCGTTGCCTCGAGATGAGCGACATCGATATGCGCACTCGGCGCATGTACGACGGCGTGGGCGGCGACCCGGTGCATCGTCGCCTGCGCGACCACGTCCTGCGTATTGCCGGCATCGGCCAGCTCGGTCTGGCGATGCGACGCGGGCTTTTGCGCACCCTTATGTATGTCGGCCTGGGCGATCGCCATGCCGGCCGTGTCGGGTGCCGGAGCCAGGCTGTGTGGCGCCGGCGTCGTCGCAGGCGACTGGCCGACCAGGCTCGGTGCGGTCTCCGGAGTCAGGATCGGATGCGGCGGAGTTTCCGGACCGGGAGCCGGCAGCCGCTTGTCGAGCGACGCGAGCTGAACGAACTGGGTTGGTGCCATCGGCTGAAGCTGCGGCAGGAAGCGCGTCGCGAGCGCACCCAGGCGATCCGGCTGGTTCAGCAGTTCCCACTCGGCGCGCAGCATCGCCGTGCGTTCGCGCGTCGCCTGGGTGTCGGCGACGATCTTCGAGATCTGCTGGTCGAGCAGCGTGGTGCGGTGTTTTTCCGAATAGAGATACAGACCGGATGTACCGGCGAGCAGGGCACAGACGCAGGTGAAGGGGCGGATCATCGTGCGGCTCCGGCCGGAAGGGGATGGCTCGAAAAGTTTGTAGACGACGAACCGGGACTCGGCGCTGCCGGGTCCGTCGATTTCTGTGACGCGGACGCAATGACACGTTCGAGCGTGCGGAGCTTGGCGCTTCGCGAACGCGGGTTGGTGCGGCACTCGTCCTCGCCGGGACGCAATGCGCGGTTGGCGACGAGCCTGAACTCGGCAGGTGCGGTCGGCAGGGCCAGTCCGCGCGGGTCATGACGCGACGGTGCGGGCAGGCGGCCGGCGGCACCGGTCATGAAGCGCTTGACGATGCGGTCTTCCAGCGAATGAAACGACACCACCACCAGCCGGCCGCCAGGACGCAGCAACCGGGCTGCCTGGGCCAAGCCGTCCTCGATCTGCCCGAGTTCATCGTTCACGCGAATACGCAACGCCTGGAACGAACGGGTGGCGGGGTCGAGGCCGGATTTTTCCTGCGGCACCACGCGCCGGATGATGTGGGCAAGCTGCAGGGTCGTCTCGATCGGTGCATCCGCGCGGGTGGCCACGATTGCGCGGGCGATACGGCGCGACAGCCGCTCCTCGCCGAAGTCGTAGAGTATGTCTGCAAGTTCAGCTTCCGGAAGCGTGTTTACCAGATCGGCTGCACTGGGGCCTTCCAGGCTCATGCGCATGTCGAGCGGGCCATCGGTACGGAAGCTGAAGCCACGCTCGGCCTCGTCGATCTGGAACGACGAAACCCCGAGATCGAGCACGACTCCGTCGAGCTCATCGACACCCTGTTCCGCCAGGAGCGACAGCATGTCGCCGAACCCGCCCTGTACCAGATGCAGGCGCTGGACGGTGTCGGCCTGCTGCAGTTGCGCGGCCAGGGCGACACCGCGGGCAATCGCCTGCGGATCGCGATCGATCGCCCAAAGGGTGCAGCGCGCATGGGCGAGAATTGCCTTCGCGTAGCCACCACCGCCGAAGGTGCCATCGAGATAGGTGGCGCCGTCGGTCGGGCAGAGTGCTGCGAGCACCTCGGCGAGCATCACCGGCTTGTGGCCGGGCTCTCCCGCGTGCGGTTCGCCGATGGCGACCTGCGGGCTCAGGAGACTGCTCCGCGAACCGTGTCGTTTCCGGCGGGCAACGTCACGCTGCGCGCGTTGGTGCGCGCATCGGCACGACGACGTTCGGCGGCGACCGGTTCCCAGATCTGGAAATGACGGCCAAGGCCCATGAAGGCGACCGCGTCGGTCAGGCCGGCATGCGTGGTCAACGGTTCGGGAAGAACGATGCGGCCTTCCTTGTCGGCATCGATCGGATAGGCGTCGCCGTAGAGCGAGAGTGCCAGATCCTCCTGATCATCGCTGAACATATCGAGCCGGTTCAGGGTAGGACCAAGTGCCAGGAAGGCGGTCATCGGCCAGGCCTCGATGCAGGCGTGTTTCGGGGACTGGCGCAGAACCAGAAGCGGCTCGCCCGGGCTGGAAAGTTCCGCCTGGACGCGCAACACCGCGCGGAAGCCGGCAGGGATCGAGACCCGCCCTTTGGCATCCAATTTGTTCTGGTGCGTGCCAAGGAACACACTCACCGTTGTCCCCCCCTACCACCCGGTTTTGCCGGCTGAAACCGCCCCCGCGGCATGCTTCGATGATGCAATGCGAGTGCATCAACCCAAAGACGACCGCGTTTTCCGTTCACTGCGCTCGATGCAGCCAGGGTAACCGGAATCGACTTGGGTGATCATGGGATATCATGGGAAAACATGGGGGGTCAAACTAAAGCGGCTGTGAAAACCGTTGAAAACTGCGACTCGGTGAAAATCCCAAGTGAAGCTTTGCCGGTGGACAATCCGCTTCCGGAACAGTTTTCGCACATTACTTGTTCTTGTTATGTTCTAGTTTGGCCGATGTTATCCTTGCGCTTGTCCCAGAACTTGAGACTGGGGGCGTGTAAGTGAAATGAAAATGGCTCAATGCCCGTTTCGCGAAAGGTCGCAGGAGACTTTCGAGGGGTGCCAGACGGCCTGTAAGCCGGGTTCTGTCCGCAGGCGAACCTGCGGGACGATCATTCCTCTGGGACACGCATTGCTGCGTGCCTCGCGCGACCAACCCGGACGACGAGGCGGAAGAGCCCCCAGAACCTGACGCCGAAGCGCCGGTCCCTGTCGTCCCTATTCGGTCTTGCTCCCGGTGGGGTTTGCCCTGCCGCCGCCGTTACCGGAAGCGCGGTGCGCTCTTGCCGCACCGTTTCGCCCTTACCTGCAAGATGGCCGCGTTGCCGCCGCCACCCCGTGCGGGCGGTTTGTTTTCTGTGGCACTTTCCCTAGGGTCGCCCCCGCCGGCCGTTAGCCGGCACCGTTCTTCCGTGGAGCCCGGACTTTCCTCCATCGCGCGAGAGCATGCTCCGAAAAGCGCATTCCCTTGCAACAGCGACCGTCCAGCCGTCTGGCGGCCGGAACCTGACCGGGGGAGGCGGTCCCGTCAAGCAGTTCGCGCAGGCGGCAGGATATCAGCGAGCGCGATGCCGTTCGGCTGGCTGGTCGAACGAGTAGGTGACGGCCATCGCGACGGTCGTTCGAATACGGTCGACCGGGCCGCTGCTCCGGTTTCGATCAGGCGGGCGCCACCGGTCCGGATCGACTGCCCGTCACACTGGTCGGCCATCCGAACGTTGAATCATAAGCTGCGCGTCCGTCATCGTCGTATGGTCATGGCGACTGCTGGCGATGCCGAGCCGCGGCCGACGGGACGGTGCCGCCTTCAGTGATCGGCGGCGTACCGGCAATGACCGATAGCATCCCGCCGTTCAGGTCGAAGTTGCCCGCGAGATCGATGTTTTACCGACATCGATCATCACGTCGGCATAGACATCAGGAACCGCATGTCCCGACCAATTGTCGTCGATAGTCCATGAGGCCGCGGTCCGGCTGCCAGTCCATTGAATGGTCCTGGTTTTCCCATCCACCGGAGCAGGATGCCAACCCGTTACCGCAAGGACATCGATCTCGTTGTTGCAAGTGGAGCGAATACCTCGAGTTGGGGTAAGCCAACGAGTAGACTGAAGCTCCGACGCCGTGGTTGTTGTAACTGTACACGTCAAGACATCGACGTGATTATCCAACATCGTTTTGAAACAATCGAGAAATAAAGAATACAGCTCAGGCACAGGTCGCCTACAGCAACAAAACATAGTTGAAGTACGACTGGACAAGCACCCGTCGCAGCGCTCGACCTCGTTTAACGACGCCCGGTATGTGGCCCTACCAGGGTGCAACGAGCTAACTTCTACCCGATAATCCATAATCGAGTATTAACGGCTACCGGTAATCCGGCGCCCGGCGGTCGATCGAGCCCTGCGGCAACCCGCACATAAACCTTCAAATCTGCCTGATAGTCTCGAAGTCGAAATGGTTTCCGTCCGGGTTCACCCCGATCCGCAGATGCATCGGCTCGACCAGCGTGTAAGGCGGTATCGGCAGGTTGTATGGAGCAGGCGCCCCGGCGAACACCCGGCCCGCCAGGTCGAAGCGTGATCCGTGGCATGGGCATGCGTAGCCTCCCGGTACGGCGAGATCCACGGTCGGGCGGAAGCGGGGGATGCAGCCGAGATGGGTGCACACGCCGACCATCACCCCGTATGCCGGGACGATCGAGCGATGCCAGTTCACGGCATAGTCGGGCTGCTGGTGCTCGGCCGACAGCGGATCGCGCAACCGTCGCTGCAGGTCGGACTCCTGGAGCGCCTGCAACGCTTCCGGGGTGCGATGAACGACGAAGACCGGATGGCCGCGCCAGACCGCCTCGACCTGCTGGCCGGGTGCAAGGTGGGTCAGGTCGATATCGACCACGGCATCGGCAGCATCACCGGAACCGGTGCCATCCAGGCTGTCGATGAACGGCCAGGCGAATGCGCACGCGCCGACCGCCGCGGTGGCGACGGTCAGCAAGGTCAGGAAATCGCGCCTGACCGGCTCGCTGGCGGCATCCACGCCGGGCTCGTCGTGCATGGGAGGGTCTTGCGATGGCATGTCCGGTTCCTGGCTCATGATCAGGGCAGCGGGTGGAACGTGCCGGTAGTCCCGGCATCGGTCTGCACCGTATGCGTCAGCCGGTTGACCTTGACGGTGAACAGCTTCGGCAGCTCGCCCTTGGCGCCCGGACAGGTGCCGGAATGCTTCTCCATCACCTGGAGCCGGCTCGCGTCCGGTGGATCGTTGCCATTGATGATGAACAGCAGGCAATCCTTGCGGTCGTGGGTGAGGCCGTCATCAACCACCGCGCCGCGCAGGTATTCCACCAGCTTGTAGTCGTTGTTCCAGTCGAAGCGGGCCGGCCCGATCTGACCCAGCAGGTGTTCCATGACTCCGGTCCGCTCCAGCATCAGGATCGCGGCACCTGCCAGCAGGGCCATCAGCATTCGCCTGACGAACCGCCCGCGCGTCGACATCCGGCGGTTGGCCGGCGGCGGCTTGATGAGGACAGGAGCGGGGGTGGGGATCGGGCGTTTTCGGTTCGGCGGCATGCGCCTTGTGTAAAGCAGATCGGTTCCGGGTGGGAAATCCGGCACTGTCGACAGGGCTACCCCTATCGCCGGTGGACGCTAGGATTGCGGATGAGCTTCGGAATCCGTCCTCTGGCCGCCGTTCTTCTGGCCCCCGTTCTCCTAGGCTCCGTCACGAGCCTTGGCCTTGGCTGTGCCCGATCCTGGGCGAAAGTGCCCGCCAGCGAGGCTCGGCAGCTCCGGAGCACGCTGACACCGTTCGGCGCGGAGAAGGCCGGCAACCAGGACAGGACCATCCCGGCCTGGACCGGAGGTCTCACCCGGCTCCCGGCAGGCCTGACCGGAACCGACCGGATGCCGGACTTCTACAAGGACGAACGGAAGATCCTGACCATCGACGGCAGCAACGCGGATCGGTACGTGGCCCGGCTGGCACCCGGCACGATCTATCTGCTGACGCACCACGACGGATACAGGATCGAGATCTACCCGACCCATCGGCCCGCCGCCGCGCCGCAATGGTTCTATGATGCGACGTTCGCGAATGCGACGTCGACTGAAATTCGGGGCACCAACTGGGTTTCGAATGCCAAGGGCGGCATTCCCTTCCCGATCCCGCAGTCCGGCAAGGAGGCGATCTGGAACCTGAACCTCGGCTGGCACGGCGTGCAGACGAAATCGGTCGCCAGCTCGTTCGTCGTGCCGGTGAACGGCACCCCGACGCTGACGACGACGACCGTCGAGCAGCGCTGGCAGCCCTATGCCGACATGAGCTACCGGATCGGGCCCTTCGTCGGCTACTACCTGACCGAACTGGACGACATGATCGGCCCTCCAAGCCGGGCCGGCGACGTCGTCCTGTCCTGGCAGTCGCTGGACCAGACCATGGTACCGCAGATCACCTGGCAATACCTCGCTGGGCAGCGCCGGCTGCGCAGGGCGCCGCAGCTCAACTATGACGGACTCAGCGCGGAGTGCGGCGCCATCATGACCGTCGACGAGCGATCGCTCTTCAACGGTTCGCCCGATCGCTACAACATCGCGTTGGTCGGCAAGCGGGAGATGTATGTGCCCTACGATAATAACGGCATGTTCCTGCATGCGTCGGGCGACCTGCTCGGCCCGAACGACCTGAACCCCGACGACGTAAGGTGGGAGCTGCATCGCGTCTGGGTGCTGGACCTGACCCTGGCGGCCGGGAAGCATCACCAATTGCCGCATCGCCGCCTATATCTCGACGAGGATAGCTGGGCCGCCGTAGCCTCGGAGGATTATGACGCGGACGGAAAACTATCCAGGATCGGCCAGGCGTTCAACTACATGGCGCCGGCCCTGCCTGCGCTGATTTCGGATACCAGCGTCATCTACGACACGCACGAATCGGGCTATTGCCTGGCGCACGTCGTGACGTCGGATCATCCGAACGAGCGTGTGCTGGTGCCGGCGACGTTCGACCCCGGCTTCTTCTCGCCCAACAGGGTCGCGGCCGCGTCCGCCCACTGACCGGGCATCGCCGCGTCCGTCGTGCCAGGATCGCCTGCCGGCGGGTTCAGCGCCCGCCAGATCCGGTCGCGGGTGAACGGGGTCCGGCGGAAGCGGTGCCCGGTCGCATTGGCCAATGCGTTGGCGAGTGCCGCGGGCACCGGGTTGAACGGGCTCTCGCTCATCGACTTGGCGCCCAGCGGCCCCAGCCGGTCATGCGTGTCCGCGAAGAACACACTGGTGCGTGGCAGGTCGGCCAGTCGCGGCATGTGATAGCTGCGGAACGCCGGGTTGGTGACCGCGCCCGTCTCGTCGAGCCGGATCCACTCGAACAGCGCGCTGCCGATCCCCTGCGCGACCCCGCCCTCGACCTGACCACGACACTGGACCGGGTTGATGACGTGGCCGGCATCGGCCGCCTGCACGCTCTGCAGGATGCGCAGCAGTCCGGTCGGACGATGCACCGCCACGCGAAATCCATGCACGTTGAAACACACCGTTCGCGGCGTGCCGGTGGATATGCCCTGCGCCGACAGCGGTGCCAGCGTGTGCAGCGCCAGACGCTGCCGGCCGCGCACCAGACCATCGCGTTCGATCTCCCATTCGCCAGCCTGCGTTCCGGTCAGCGTCGCGGCGGCGTCGCGCATCGAGGCGGCAAGCGCATCGGCGGCACGCTGCGTCGCCAGCCCGGCGATCGCGGTGCCGGTGCTGCCGAACGCGCCGGTATCGTAGCCGAGCAGGGCGGTGTCCGACTGCCGGATGCGGATGCGATCCACGCCGGTGCCGAGCCGGGCGGCGGCGATCTGCGCATGCGTGGTGGTGGAGCCGTTGCCGAACTCGGCCGTGCCGACGATGAGCTCGTAGCCGTCCGCCGTCAGGCTGATGCGTACCTCGCCGAAATGGCCCATCGGGGGCGCGCTGTCGATCATCGAGGCGGCGACCCCGGTGCCGACGCACCAGTCCGGATCGTCGGCGATCTCGTCGGGCACGTCGGTGTTCGAAAGTGCTGTGCGTATGTGCGCCAGGCACTGGTCCAGCCCGTAGCTGCCGTATTCGACGTCATGCAGCGCCAGGCTGGTCGACACCATCGCATCGCCCGGCCGGATGACGTTCTGTTCCCTGAACGTGATCGGATCGATGCCGAGGCCAGCCGCCACCTCGTCGATGGTCTGCTCCAGTGCGAAGATCGCCTGGCCCAGCCCGAAGCCGCGAAACGCGCCGGCCGGCGGCGTCGTGGTGTAGACGACGGTGGCATCGACCTTCTTGTTCGCGCAGCGATACAGCGCGATCGACTCGTTGGTCGCGTGGAACATCACCGCCGGCCCGAAATTCCCGTACGCGCCGGTGTCGGACAGGATGTCGAGGCTGATTGCGGTGAGTGTGCCGTCCCGTTTCGCGCCGACGCGCGTGCGCACCCGCATCGGATGCCTGCAGGTGGCGCCGATGAACTGTTCTTCCCGGGTGAACTCGATCATCACGGGACGGCCGGTGCGCAATGCCGCCAATGCCGCGATGTCCTCGGTCAGCATTTCCTGCTTGCCGCCGAACCCGCCGCCGACCCGTTCGCAGAACACCCGGACCCGGTCGGCGGGCAGTCCAAGCACCCGGACCAGTGCATCGCGCGTCAGGAACGGCACCTGGCTGCTCGTACGAACGACCAGCATGCCGACCTCGTCGACCCAGGCGATCGAGGCATGGGTTTCCAGATGCCCGTGCTGCATGCGCTGGGTGAAATATTCACCGTCGCGCACGATATCGGCCTCGGCGAACGCCGCCTCGACATCGCCGATCTCGTCATGCACGGATGCCACGATATTGCGGTCCGGTCGCTCGATGCCCGAAATCGCCGGGTCCTTCTCATGGATGATCGGCGCACCGGGGGCGAGGGCGGCTTCCGGCGTCGGCACCGGGACCAGCAGCTCGTACTCCACGCGCAAGGCGGCACAACCCTCCTCGGCGGCGGTGACGCTGTCGGCGACCACGGCCGCGACGCGCTGGCCGACATGGCGCACCACCCGATCCAGTATGGCCGTATCGAGCGGACTATCCTCGAAGCGGTTGTGCCGTGCGGTGGAAAACAATTGCGCCGGCGAGTCCGCATGCGTCAGCACGAGTTGCACGCCCGGCACCGCGAGCGCTGCGGACGTGTCGATCGACACGATCCGCGCATGCGGATGCGGCGAGCGCAGCAGCTTGAGGTGCAACACGCCGGCTGTCGGCACGTCCAGCGTATAGGCAGCCTCGCCGCCGATAATAGCGTGCGCGGCCGGCGCCAGCGGACTGCGCGCATCGCGGGCGGGCGGCGTCAGGCCGGGATCGTCGAGGCTGTGTATGGCGTCGGCGATCGGGCCATAGCCCGTGCAGCGGCAGATGTTGCCCTTGAGCGCACGCGGCAGGTCCTGGCGCTGTGCCTGGTCGAGGCTGGCCGCCGTCACCAGCAGGCCGGGCGTGCAAAAGCCGCACTGGAACGCGGTGTGGTCGAGGAACGCCTGCTGTACCGGATGCAGCCGGTCCGGCGCAGCCAGGCCACGCACCGTGGTGACATGGCGCCCTTCGGCGCGGAATGCCGGCACCAGGCAGGAATGCACCGGGACATCGTCCAGCAGCACCGTGCAGGCGCCGCAATCGCCGGCATCGCAGCCTTTCTTGACGCCGAAATGTCCATCCTCGCGCAACGCCGTGCGCAGGCACTGGCCGGGACGCGCGTCCAGCTCGCGTAGGCCGCCATCCACCGTCAGCTTCATGCGGACAGCTCGCGCCTGATCTCGTCCGCCAGGCGAAGCGTCATGTGCCGTCTCCAATCCGGTGCGCCATGCACGTCGTCATACCAGCCCCCGGTGCCGGCCGCGGCGTCGATCGCACGCATCAGCGACGCCTGGTCCGGTATGGTCCCGAACGTCAGGCGCAGCGGCCGGGGTACCGAGGCGGTCACCGTCAGCACCATCCCATTTCCGGCGGCGCGGCCGACCAGCAGCGCTGCCGACCGACCTTCCATCGTCAACGATGCCTGGCGAACCGCATAACGATCGTGCAGCCGGGACGCCGGTACATCGATCTGGCGGAGCATGTCCCCGGGCTGCAGGCAGTTCGTTTGCGGCGCCCGGATAAAGTCGGAAGCTGCGACGCTGCCTGTGTGACCGTTCGCGCTCCAGATCGTGCAGCTCCCGTCCAGTGCTCCAAGCAATGCCGCCATCGGTGCCGCGGGCAGGGCCAGGCAGAGGTTGCCGCCGACCGTTGCCGCGTTCCAGATCTTGAACGACCCCCACAGAGCGCGGCAGCAGTCCCGGACCAGCGCCGACGCCGGCCAGCCGGCTTCCGTGGCGAAGCGGTCGAGCTGCTCCATGGTGCAGGTGGCGCCGATCGACAGGGTCCCGTCGCTCATGACCAGGGCAGGCCACGCGAGCGCCTGCAGATCGACCAGCCGGGCGAGATCGCGTTGCGGCTCCGAGAACAGCCATGTTCCGCCTGCCAGGAAGGCATCGCCGGCCGTATGAACGGGCAGGGCATCGCGCCCTGAAGGGCGCAGCACGGTCCGGATCGTGTTCAGGTCCATCTCTGCATCCTCCCGCCATCCGCGGGATGCAAATGTAGCGCCAGATTACAGTGCGCCGGGCCGGAGGCTACTCCTTGACGATGATCGAGATGCGGCCGTCCCGTTCGGCGATCGCATATCGCACCTGGGCGAGTTCACGCAGTCCACGCTGGCGGGCGGCGTACATCACGTCCTCGGTCTGGATGTTCAGACGGCGCATGCGTTGTTCCTGGAACGCTCCATTCTCGTAGAGGATGACCGGTGTGCCATCGACGATCCGTCCGAAGGCCGGAAACCGCGACCTCAGCCACGCAACCAGCCGATGCATCAATCCGAACGTGACCATCGCGCTGACCGCTGCGGTCAGAGAGCGCTCGTCGCCGAGAACGCCGGAAATGGTGGTACCGGCAACCAGGAACAGCACGACCAGGTCGAACGGTGCCAACTGGCTGGATGTACGCCGGCCGAGCAGGCGGATCACGAACAACAGGATCCAGTAGGCCGCCGCGGCACGCAGGACGACGTTCATGGCATGATCAACTGCGACCATTCGACGGTGGCCGCCGGATCTGGGGTCGTGTCCAGGCTGTCGGCCAGGTCGGGATCTGCCACCCGCCATGCACGTACATGCGCCAGGCCGAAAGCGGTCGGCATCATGTCGAACCGGATCCTGCTGTTCTTTTGTCGAGGCCCGATCATGAACCGGAACAGGATGCCGCGGTCGCCGACAACCGCCGACTGGGTCGCCGGAAGCGTGTGATCCAGCCCCAGCGGTTCGGCTGCGTGACCCGATAGGTAGATGACGACCGGCACAGCCTTGTCCTGCATGTTCGAGACGTGGAACGTAACCTGCGTTCCCGTGCTTTCACGCGCGACCGGCTCGTAATCGACACGGAGCGAGCCATCCGCCGAGGCAATGCTCTGGTGACTGAAAATTCCACGCCCGAGCAGTCCCGCCGCACAGGCGGACAGGAACACGACCATGCACGCCAGACCGACGATTTGTGTCGCATACCAGCGCGATTTGAAGTGCTCGTTGTAGCCGACCTCGAGTTCACCATTGACCGCGTCGGATCCGCGTAGAGGCTCCTGCGTGGCCACACGATGTCTCCGCGACGTGATGTGCGCATCGTCAAAACATGTCGGCGGGAGCCGGAGTTCCATCACATCGATGCCGTTGGCAACCGGTACCACCTCGCAGCAGCGGCACCGTCATGGCCGCCAGCACGAATGGGAGCCCGACCGCTACGAAAAGGCATCCGCGTAAGTCAGCGTGACGCCTGCAGCAGGCTGATCCCCGGGCGGGCGCCGACGATCAACGCGTCCTGTACGGCAGAGCGGTCGTGCTCATGACGCACCTGCTTTCGGCGTGGCCGTCTGGCCGAACAGGATGCGGCGCTCTTCCTCGGTACGTATGCCGGGGTTCGGGTTGATGGACTGAACGATGTCGTAGGCACGACCGGTCGCGGGACGCGCCTTGATTGCGGCATGCCAGCGCTTCAAATTCGAGAACTGCTCCATATCCTGGCCCTGCGCGTCGGGAAGAATCCATGGATAGCTCGCCATGTCGGCGATCGAATACTCGTCACCTGCAACGAAGGCGCGATCGGCAAGACGCTTGTCGAGCACGCCATAGAGCCGGTTGGTCTCGTTGACGTAGCGATCGATCGCGTAGGGGATCTTTTCAGGCGCATAGTTGCGGAAATGATGGTTCTGCCCGGCCATCGGCCCGAGCCCGCCCATCTGCCAGAACAGCCATTGCTGCACCTCGGCACGACCGCGCGCAGTGGTTGGCACGAACTTTCCGGTCTTGTCGGCCAGGTAGAGCAGGATCGCGCCGGACTCGAAGATCGAGATCGGCCTGCCGCCATCCGCCGGCTCATGATCGACGATCGCCGGGATGCGGTTGTTGGGCGCGATCGCCAGGAAGTCCGGCGTGAACTGCTCGCCCTTGCCGATATTGATCGGCACGACGCGATAGGGAACCGAGGTTTCCTCAAGAAAAAGCGTCACCTTGTGGGCGTTCGGCGTGGTCCAGTAATACAGGTCGATCATGCTTCATGCTCCCGGGCTCCAAGGCCATGTGGCAACCCCGATCCGGGGTTCAAGAGTGCGGAACTCTTGAACTGAGTGGCAACATGACCGACATGATGGAAATGCGACCGTTCCTCCACCCTCAACTCGGCGAGATCAGCCTGCAAGGCGTGCTGCATGCGCTGTCCGACCCGGAGCGGCTGGCGCTGTTCCGGCGCATCTGCAGTAGCGAGACCAGCCCGGTCAGTTGTGTCCGGTGCGCACCATCGGACATGCCGAAATCCAGCCTGTCGCGCCACGTCCAGATCCTGCGCGAAGCCGGACTGGTCAGGTCCGAGCGTCGTGGCAGCGAAGTGGTGAACCTGTCGCGCGCGAACGAGGTGGATACAAGGTTCCCGGGTCTGCTCGATCCAATTCTAGCCGCATACGCTTCGGAGCATCCGTCATGACGTCCTCGCGACAGCTTCGGCTCGGCGCCTTCATGCGCCCGGTCAGCATCCATACCGGAGCCTGGCGCTATCCGGGCGCATGGCCGGATGCGAACTTTAATGTCCAGCACATCAAGCGTCTTGCACAGACGCTGGAACGCGGCCGCTTCGATGCGTTCTTCATGGCGGACCATCTGGCGGTGCTCGACATGCCGGTCGATGCGCTCAAGCGAAGCCACACCGTCACCTCGTTCGAGCCGTTCACGCTGCTGTCGTATCTCGCCGCCGTCACCGAGCATATCGGACTGGTCGCGACAGCCTCGACGACGTTCGACGAGCCGTATCACGTGGCTCGCCGCTTCGCCTCGCTGGACCACCTGAGCAACGGCCGCGCCGGCTGGAACATCGTGACCACGGCCAACCCGGATGCGGCGCTCAATTTCGGCAAGAGCACGCAGATGGATCATGGCGAGCGCTATGTGCGCGCACGCGAGTTCTACGACGTGGTCACCGGACTGTGGGACAGCTTCGAGGATGGTGCGATCATCCGCGACGTCGAAAGCGGGCAGTTCTTCGATCCGGCCAAACTGCATGTGCTCGATCATCACGGTGCGCACCTGGATGTCCGTGGCCCGCTCAACATCGCCAGGCCGGTTCAGGGCTGGCCGGTAGTCGTGCAGGCAGGTTCGTCCGAGCCCGGCCGGCAACTGGCGGCGGAAACCGCGGAAGTCGTGTTCGCGGCCGAGGCGGATATCGGCGCGGCACGGCGCTTCTACGCCGACGTGAAGGGCCGGATGAAGGTCATCGGGCGCGACCCCGACCATCTCAAGATCCTTCCGGCCGCGTTCGTCGTCGTCGGCGACACCGTCGAGGAAGCGCAGGCGACGCGCGACCGGCTCGACAGCCTGGTACATTACGATAGCGGCATCGCATCGCTGTCCAGCATGCTGGGTCATGACGTGTCGGGCTTCGATCCCGATGGATTGCTGCCCGACATTCCCGAGACCAATGCCAGCAAGAGCGGTCGCGAACGCATCCTCGAGCTGGCCCGATCGAAACGATTGACCATTCGTCAGCTGGCGGCAAAAGTCGGCAGCTACGCGGGTCTTGCCTTCGTCGGCACGCCTGTCACCATTGCGGACCAGATGGAGGAGTGGCTGATGACCGACGCATCGGACGGTTTCAATATCATGTTCCCGTTCCTGCCGGCCGGTCTGGATGCCTTCGTCGACCGGGTGATCCCGGAGCTTCAGCGTCGCGGATTGTTCCGGCGCGAGTATGAGGGGCGCACCCTGCGCGAAAACCTTGGCCTGCCACGTCCGCCCAATCGTTTCTTGGAGACCTGAATATGCACACCCTGAAACCGGCCATTCTGGCATTGTCGCTGCTGGTCGGGGCGGCCATGCCCGCCATGGCCGCCGGCCTTGCCAAGCCGCTCGATCTGCCGACCCAGCAGCCGGCGCCGGATCCGCACCCCTACGACACCACGGCGAATGCGCAGGCGCAGGTCGATGCGGCCTTTGCGGAAGCGAAACGGACCGGCAAGAACGTCATGATCGACTTCGGTGCCAACTGGTGCCCGGACTGCCGCCTGCTCGCGAGCGTGTTCGAGATGCCGCAGGTGAAGGCCTGGAAGGACAGCCACTTCGAAACGGTTTCGGTGAATGTCGATCGCTTCAACGTCAACATGGACATCCCCGCGCGCTATGGCGTCAAGGTGAAGGCGATCCCGACCGTGCTGATCCTGACCCCGGACGGCAAGCTGCTGAACGCGGACGGGACGCTGGCACTCGGCAACGCACGCACCATGTCGCCGCAAGCCGCCGTCGACCTGATCGCATCGTGGGATGCGCGCGGGACCTGATCCGGCGTTTGGCGTTGGCCGAGCCCGGCCGCAAGCAGTCGGCCGGCTCGCTCGCTCATCCAGGCGGACGTCGTGCGCGTGCCGGATCAGCCGGACAAGTGCGTCAGGCTTCCTTCTGCTCCCGTGCATACCGCATCGGCGGCAGTCCGACGTGGCGGGCGAAGGCGACGCCGAACGTGCTTGCGGAGCTGTAGCCCACACGTTGCGCCACTTCGGCGACACCACCATCGTCCCGCCGCAGCAGGTCCTTCGCCAGAGCCATCCGCCAATGGAGCAGATACTCCATCGGTGCGACGCCCACCGCCCGTCTGAACCGCTCGAAGAATGTCGATCTGGAAAGCGCCGTTTTTGTCGCCAATTCCGCGACCGTCCAGGGATGCGTGGGACGTTCGTGCATGAGTCGCAGGGCGACGGCGAGACGTTCGTCGCCGAGCCCTCGCACCAGGCCGGGTACGGTTTCCGGTCCCCTCATGGAGCGGAGCGCTTCGATGAGGATGACTTCGAGCAGATGGGCCAGGATGATGTCCCGCCCGGGCCGCCTTCGCCGGGACTCCTCGTCCACGAGTTGCACGAGGGTCGCCAGCCTCCTTTCACCCCGCACGTGAATCAGTTGCGGAAGCAGCGACACCAGCAGCGTCGCGTCGGTCGAACCGAAGACGCAATAGCCGAGAAGTGCCCGGACGTCAGGCGGTCCGTCCTGGCGGCCGATCCGAAATTCCCTAAGCGATAACTCGACCGCCTCCGTTCCGGTCTCCTCCACCAGGGCCGGATCGAGACTGGACATCGTGAAGTCATACGCGGACGGGATCAGAACGAAGTCGCCTGTCTCCAGAGTGATTTCCTGGTGTCCGTGAACTGCGAGGCGGAGCGAGCCGTCGAGGATGACGCAGTAGAAGGGGCGCCCCGCCTCCGATCGGCTGACACGCCAGGGACCTGCGCCGTTGACGAGTTTCGAGAACGAGGCGCTCGGCTGGAGCAGGGTAACGATCTCGGCAAGCGGGTCGACCAAATCCGGACTCCGAGACATTGTTTCGGGAATTCCGATTGTAGCACGTCCAGCCAGCGACGCCTATCTTATGCCACGCAGACCATCACCAGGAGCCTTTCATGAAGACCATCTTGATCACCGGTTGTTCGTCCGGATTCGGTCTGGAGACCGCCCGCTATTTCCTCGAGCGCGAGTGGACGGTCATCGCCACGATGCGCACGCCGCGCGAAGATCTGCTGCCCCGGTCCGAGCGGCTGCGGATCCTGTCGCTCGACGTCACAGATCCGGAAAGCATCCGCCAGTCCGTGGAAGCCGCCGGTCCCATCGATGTCCTGGTCAACAACGCCGGCATCGGGGTGTTGAACGCCCTCGAAGGCATGACGATGGAAACGATCCGCGACGTCTTCGAAACGAACACGTTCGGCACGATGGCGATGACGCAGGCGGTCCTGCCTCAGTTCAGGCAGCGGATGGCGGGTGTCGTCATCAACGTCACATCGACCGTGACAATGAAACCGCTTCACCTTCTCTCAGTCTATACGGCAAGCAAGGCAGCGGTGAACGCGTTCTCGGAGTCTCTGGCGCTGGAAGTGGCCCAGTTCAATGTGCGGGTAAACCTGGTGCTTCCAGGACTGGCTCCGGAAACCAGTTTCGGCGACAACGCGCGTACCCGCATGCAGGACGGCGTTCCCGAGCCTTACACTGCCATCGCGCAGGCCGTGTTCGCAGGCTTCGGGAATCCGGGTCTGGTCACGCGGTCACTCGACGTGGCGGAAGCGGTCTGGCGCGCGGCGACCGACCCTGCATGCCCGTTCCGCCTGCCAGCCGGTGCCGATGCCGTGGCGCTGGCTTCAGCAGCCTAAACAACAGCGAAGCGGTGTGGGGGCGCGACGCTGACTGCAGGAGGCAGCGTCGTTGTCCGCGATACCCCGACGGGAGATCGGCGCAGGCCGCCACATATGTCACAGTTGCCCGGCTTGTGGCCCTGATCACGCGATAGCGTTCGCCCCGCTATAGCCCGTCCGTTATAACGGTTCCGGACGTTGGAGTGGGATATGGCAACAGGATCGACGCGGCTGCTGGCCGTTGCGCTGGCGGTCGGGCTACCGACCGGTGCGTTCGCCGCCACACCCGACGCGGTGCGGACCCCGGTGGCGGCCACCGCCGACACCTCGGTCGGCACGCAGGGCATCGCCACACCGGGTCACAAGACGCCTGCGCCTGCCGAAGTACCCGGTAGGGCGCTTGGCCAGGGTGCAGGACCTCGAAGTGGGGCCGTCTCGACCGCAACCGCGATGCCGCGAGACAGCGAGGAGCACATCCTGGTGCGCGGCGAGGCGCCGTATGCCTCCACCGCACAGTTCCACGCGAACACCGCGCAACTGGGGCCGCTCGGTCAGACATCGATCCTGACGGCGCCGGTATCGGTCACGGTGCTGACGCAGGATTTCCTCGCGAACCAGCAGCTGCGCACCCTGAACGACGCTCTCCGCGCGCTGCCGTCGGTCGAGGTGCGCGACCAGCAGGGGCTCGAAGTGTCGCGGCCGCAATCG
>JBPBQO010000038.1:0-48311 GCA_050954785.1 Janthinobacterium lividum
GCCTCCGTCGGACGAAGGTGGCGCTGATCTACAAGCGGACTGGCAATCTTCGGGCGGTGCAGATCCTGCTCGGGCACACGAAGCTGGAGAGCACTGTGCGATACCTCGGCGTCGACATGGAAGACGCACTTGCGCTGTCGGAGGCAACGGAGGTCTGATCCTCCCGTCCAGCGCCCTTGCGCCAACGGCCTGGAACTTCGTGCCAGGCCGGAACACTCGTTTTGCGCCAGTTCCGGTCATCGGGCGGATCTGCCCGCAATCCGGAAAGCAGACAGTAGTCACCGGACGCAATGACCGAGTTTGGTGGCGACGGTCCGGCAGGTTTGGGATGACGAAAGCCGATAGCTGGCGTCCCGCACCCAACCGCCTTTCCCGCAGACGATGCTGTTTGAGAAAGTGCAAAAATCCGCAGATAACCATTCTGCTACCCCGGTTGTATGTTCTCAGCTTGGAAAAACGAGATTAGCGCACGCAGCGTTGACGGTGTTCGATGCCGACTGGGATGGTAAAGGTAGAACCCTGGAAAGGGCTTGCACCAGTTCTCTAGTACACGGACGAGAGCCCCGCTCGCGACATGGGGCTTGACGGCCGCCTCAGGCAGACAGCCAAGCCCCACACCCGCCAATACGGCATCGCGAAGAAGGCCGGTGTCGTTGATGACGAGCGGTCCCTCGACATCGATCGTCACCATTCCTTCCGGCCCGGTGAAACGCCAGCGGGCAAGCTGCCCTGTCGTCGCCCAGCGATAATTGAGGCAGCGATGTTCGGAGAGATCGTGGGGCGTAACCGGAGACGCGTGCTTTGCGAAATAGGCGGGAGAGCCGACCACCGCGATCCGGTAGGGCGGGGTCAGCCGTACGGCGACCATGTCCTGCGCCAGCCGCTCGCCGATCCTGATCCCCGCGTCGAAGCCGTTTGCCACAACGTCAGTCAGGCCATCGTCGATAACCATCTCCAGTCGCACCCTGGGATAAAGGGCAGTGAAGAGCGGCAGGCGCGGCATCACGATCAGTTCCGCTGCCAGCCTCGGCAGGTTGAGGCGGATCGTGCCAACCGGATCGTCGCGAAGCGCGAGCGCATCTCCGAGCGCCTGGTCCAGACCGGCAACAGCCGGAACGAGGTTCGCGTAGAGGAGCGCCCCCGCCTCGGTCGGGCTCACGCTGCGCGTCGTGCGATTGAGCAGGCGCACCGCCAGCCGGTCTTCGAGACGACGTAGCGTGCGGCTCAACGCTGACGGGGTAACACCGAGGCGCAACGAGGCATCGCGAAAGCTACGCGCCTCGTGGATCGCCATAAAGGCCATTAGCTCGGCGTATTGGCCGCCCTCCATGGATTGGTTCTTTCAGATCAACAGACCATCCCACTTTATAGCCTTTGTCGAGCAGAGACGAACGCCTAGCCCTCTGCATGATGAAGGAGTGGATAATGACCGGAACCATGACCAATCAGGCTGCCTGGCAGCACGCGCCGGGGCAACCGCTGCGGATCGGTGTCGCCAATCTGCCGCAACCGGCCGCGAACGAGATCCTGATCCGCAACGCGGCCGTTGCCATCAATCCGCTCGACTGGATATTGCAGGACGTCGCCCTTCTGCCGTGGCTCGACTATCCCGCGATCCTCGGCAGCGATGTCGCCGGCGAGGTTGCGGCGGTTGGCAGCGGGGTCGAGCGGTTTAAGGTCGGTGATCGTGTCATCGGACAGGCGGTAGGGACGACCGTCAATCAACCAGCGCAGGGTGCCTTCCAGCAGCACACGATCGTGCTGGACCACATGGCGGCGCCAATCCCCGACGATATGGCCTTCACTGATGCAGTGGTCCTCCCCCTGGGACTCGGCACCGCCGCCAGCGGCCTATACGGACGAACACAGCTGGCCCTTGAGCCACCGTCGCACTCGCCGACTGCTCGAGTGGAGGTTGTCCTGGTCTGGGGTGGATCGTCGAGCGTTGGCTGCAACGCCATCCAGCTCGCGGTGGCGTCGGGCTACAGATGCATCGCCACCGCATCGACGCACAACGCAAGCCTGTTGAAGGCGCTGGGCGCGAGTGAGGTTCTCGACCACGCAAGTTCGACAATCGTGGAAGACGTGATTGAAGCCATGCACGGACGCCGTCTCGCCGGCACGCTGCACGCGACCGGCGGGATGGACGACTGTTTCGCAGTCGTTGCGAGATGCGAGGGCTCGCACCGGGTGGCCGCGACGTTGGCGCCGCCCGAGGAACGGCTGGCAGGCGTTGTGGCGACGCACGTCTTTGGGACGATGCTGAAGGATGATGAGGTCGGCCCGATGATCTATCGCGACTTCCTGCCGCAGGCTCTCGCCACACGCACGTTCGTCCCCGCGCCCCCGGCGAAAATCTTGGGCCACGGCCTTGAAACGATTCAGGCTGCCTTGGAAGCCCTGAAGGTGGGCATATCTGCAGCCAAGGTGGTCGTCACCCTGTCCTGAGCAGCCATCCAGCTCGTTTGTCGCGTTGCAGTCTGTGCTGGACCGCGTTTTCTCGATCGGGAACATCCGACGGGAAAACGCGCTGGCGCAGCAAGCCGCGCGCTTCTGTTGGACCATGCTTTCCCAAAACCTGTTCCCGATCGAGTTTTCCGAGATCGGTTATCGGACATGGCGGAATAGGAATGCAGCAAGCAGTGTAGATCTCCGGTTCGGGGTTGCGTGTCAAATCGACTGAACGGGCGGGAGCTGCCGACATACAAGCAGTAGTCAACGTCCGCTTTTGGCGAGCTCCCGCTCCAAACCGGCCGGTCCGCTTCCGGCCAAATCTAATCGGCCGAGCCGATGCCGGCAACGTCTGCTTCGTATCGAAAATGGCTCAGGTGACAGAGTACCAGGCGTCAGACTTTATCCATTGGCAATGGCGGTATAGTAAACGTCTGTTCAGGCGGTGGCCTTGACGGTTCCAACTGCTATAACTCCATTTTGCCGAGTAGAAATGGAATATTTACCGGCCTGAAGCCCTTGAACCGAGATGCGCGTTCTAACCGGAATGTCTGTATACGAAAGACGCCTGAAATGGGTTGCGGCTTTAATATATCGTTTCTGGATTTCTAGATCTTTGCTTACAAAAAAGATCCTATTTCGATATGAGTAAGCATCTATCGCGAGCGTAAAGGGCGTGTTCGCAGGAACCTGGATCACAGCCGGCTCGAACGTGTTATGGTCAATCGTGACATACCGCGTGATACGCCCGTCGATTTTCCAATCGGGAACAGCACACCCCGAAAGTAAGACTATAATTACAAAGAGAGCAAGGCGTCGCATCATTAGTCTGCTCTAACCCGTTAACATGAGAAATATGAAAAAGCGTGCAATATTTCATGCAAGCCAATTTGATAAAGACGTTTTTTCCACGAAAATGCATCGTCTCGGCCGATTTCGAGAACGACCTAGAAACGCTGCGTGATACCTGCCAGGATGGTACGGCGCAGACCGTATTGCGGGGCGCCAACGCCAATGCCGCTACCGTCGCGAATGATATAGCGGTGATCGAACAGGTTTAGCAGGTCAAGCCGGAACACGGTGCCACGCAGCACAAGGCTCTTGAAGCTTTGGACCAAGGCGAAATTGACCGTGTAGTAGCCCGGCAGCGCACGGCCGTTCGGCGTGGAGCCATCGGCGCGCAGTCCGGAACCTACCACCATGTCGGCAGAGGTGTGCAGCGGGTGAGTAGTTGCGTGAAAAAAGGCATAGGCGGCGCCAGCCGAGCCTGTCCAACGCTGGTCGTGATCGAGATGCACCCAGCGGTTACGAATATAGGCCAAGTCGTCAGCGCTGAAATTGAACTGCGACGAGGTGATATCCCTACCAATCGCACGGGACCAAGCGACGTTACCATATAGCGAAAGCGGACCTTTGTCGTACGAGGCGCTGGCCTCGTAGCCGTGCACCTCCCCTTTGGCGTAGTTGAATGCGGATAGAATGATCGGCGCACCGAACTGGCCCTCGTCGATCAGGTTCGTCGCCTGCTTGTAGTAGGCGTCGAGCCCAAGATGCAAACCGGGAAACGCGATCTGGTCGATGCCGGCATCGAAATAATGGTCGCGCTCCGGCTGGACCTTTCCGTTCTGCGTGAGTTCCGATGCAGCACTGGTGTTTTGAAATCTGCCGATGCTGGCGTTTGTCACTTCTTCAAAGGGCGGTGGTGTGAAATAGCGCGAGTAGCCGGCATGCAAGGTGGTGCTGCCGGTCGGCCGCCAAACCACGTTCACGCGCGGACTGAGCTGGGTGGCACTGACATACTCGCTGACACCGTCGAAGCGTATGCCATAGTTGATCGTCAACCGCGGCAGGATGCTCCACTCGTCTTGCAGATAGAGGCCATAGACCATACCGGTCTTTCCGCCCCCGCTTTGAATGCTTACCGGTGTACTCGCATAAATCGGGCTGCCGTTCGTATCGGAACCGATCTGGGGCGAGACGCCGGAATTGGTGCTCGATACGTTGCGCTCGACAAATGCCTGCTCTCCCACACGCAGCGTATGGCTGTCATTGATCCGCCAACTCGCATCTGTCTGCCAGCCCGTCGACATCACCGACCGTGCCGCTGTCTGGCTTATGCCGTCGAACAGTAGGTCGCCAACGGGATCGGGCGAGTAATAGAGGCTGCTGTAGCGGGTGAAGATCGAACTCTGCAGTGTCAGGCTTCCGATTTTCTTCTGTAGCGACAGGATGCCGAAATCGGTAATTTCCTTCTGATGCTCGGTCAGGTCTCGACTGTTGTAGCTGGAGAAGCCATTGTCGGAAATACCGAGACCAGCCACCTGGCCTGGATTGTTCGGGATCTGATATTCGGCATCCGAGATGCCGGCAATCAGGCTGATCCGGGTGTCGGCATCAGCGGTGAACGTCAATTTGGTCAAGCCGTGATACTGGTTGCTCAGGTCATGGACGGCATTGAAAGAGCTGGTCGAGTTCTCAATGCCGATCCGGTTGTGCAGCGTGTCGCCAGTGACGAACAGGTCCCAACGTCCGGCCGAGGCGCCGTAGGAAAACGAAGGCTGGAAATAGTCGCGAGCGCCGCCATAGAGCGAAACCTCACCACCGGGCGCGTTGATACCGGTCTTGACGTCGATGTCGATGACTGCCGCAGTCAGAAAGCCATACTGTGCCGGCAACGCACCGGTGGTAAGAGACAGATCCTGCGCAAAGCGCGTCTGCAGGCTCTGCCCGAATACCGCAAGTCCTTCGGGAAGCTGCACGCCATCGATACGGAACTGGACCCCGTTATGGTCGCCGCGCACGTGAATTTGGCCAAAGCTATCTTGCGCTACGCCTGGCGCCTGCAGGAGCACCTGGTTGAGCGGAGTGTTGTCGCCCTGAGGGATACTATGCAGTGCACCGGCGCCGAACCGATAGACCTGGGCACCCAAGCTCGGCTGCAATGCGGCTCGCGCTCGATCAAGACGCACGGTGACCTGCTCGGGCTTATCGACGACGCCCGACGCCGGTTTTGGGATGTATCCCGACGGACCTCTATCCGGCGCCGCTTCGGCGCTGTTCTTCGGCAAGGTCGGCGCGGACTGCGCGCCAGCCGTATGACTGGCGACAAGCCTAGCCGAAGTTGCGGAGATGAGAACAATAACTCGAAGCCGACGCAACATTGAAACCAACGCAAACGTTATGTTATATTGTTCTAAAATGGTGGTTGGGGTTTGTCCAGGCCGTTATGACATGGTGATGGATTTTCGAGATGCTTTTGTAACGATAGTTAAGCGAGCGCTGAAGGCTGGTCTCGATGTCGTCGGGGTGCATTGCGCCCACGGCTACCTCGTCGACTCTTGCTTACCAGCAACAAGCACGCCGACGTCCATGGCCGTAGCCATGAGACCGCATGCGTCCAGGTGCCGGCGATGGCGCCATTGGTCATGGGCTGGTGTCCGCTCTCGCCCGCTTTCCAACTGAGACCCGACCTGAGTACAGTTACCAAGTGTCGGATTTTATCCACAGAGCATTATTCGATCGCCTTGCTGTTCGATCGAATGAGATCTCCAGAAAGTCGCTTTCCACCCCGTTCCGTTGGTTGGCCGACCAGGGTCGTCGTCGCCGGCCAAATTCATGACAACCGCGGCGTTCACGTACCCAGCCACGTACGGACCGCGTTGCGCAAGAATAGTTCGTCTTCCGGGTTGGAGCCGGGACTGCCGGCGCCGTGGCCCCAGATCGACGGGATCGGGCGCAACTCGGCGTGACGCAGCGCGGGCAGTTCCGCCTGGTTGTCGGCGACGCGAAAATACAGGTCGGTGCTTCCCGGCAGCAGCAGCACCTTCGCCTCGATCGCAGCGAGTGCGCGGTCGAGATCATGTCCATACAACTCGTTGGCGCTGATGTCGGATGCATCCCAGGTGCAGGCCTGCGCATAAAGGTCCGCCGCGTGGCATTTGGTAAAGCCCGGCGCCCATGTGCGGTCGAGGTAATCCTCCAGGCTGGACGCGGTCGCCAGATGCAGGCCGGCACGATACCAGTCCTGACTCTTGGCCCAGCCGGCATAGATCCGGGCAAATGCATGCAATGCGGCTTTCGGCTCGGCACTGAACCGGCCGCCACCGAGATGTTCCGGCGCGGCTTCGAGAGTCGCCAGCAATGCACGAAGGAAAACCTGATTATGCACCGAGGTCCGCGCGCTGCCGCAGACGATAATCGCGCGCTCGACCAGATCCGGATACAGCGCTGCCCAGTGATAGGCCTGCTGCGCACCCATCGAGAACCCATACACAGCGGCGATCCGGTCGATGGCGAACACCTCGTGCAGCAGGCGCCGCTGCGCCCGCACGCTGTCGGTGGTCGTGACCAGCGCGGGGTAGTCGTCGTCGTTCGACGGGCTCGACGACAGGCCGTTGCCGAACAAGTCCGGTGTCACGATAAACCATCGGGTCGGATCCAGAATGCCGTCCGGCCGGATCAGCCACTCCTGGTCGGTGTGAGTGGCGCTGTAGCTTGTCGGATAGACGACCAGATTGTCCCGCGTCGGCGAGAGCGTGCCATAGCTTTTCCAGGCAAGGCGCGCGTTTCGAAGCGTCGCACCGGATTGCAGCACCAGATCGCCGAGTTCGCAAACGCCGGTATCGGTCGCCCACATCGTGAAAACTCCTGTGTCAGCATACGGTGTTCGTCAGTCGGAATGCGGCGCACCGGCAGGTGGCGCTACCAACACATCGTCCGCGCGGCTCCAGGCCGGCGCTGTGATTGCATAGAATTCCAGCGCCTGCTCACGATCGGCCCGGATCGATCGGATCATTGCCGGCTGCACCAGGATATATGAACCGGGGCCGACCGGCTGGGACTGGTTGCCGATCCAGACACTGCCTGTCCCCGCCAGCACCAGGAAGGCTTCCTCGCCACGCCGGTTATGGCTCCATGCACTCGCATGGCCAGGCAACAGCCGGAACCAGGCGACGCTGGCGAGGCGGCTTCGACTGTCGAGGGCTGTTCCGCGTCCGATCAACTCGCGCAGCATGACGCCCGGTCCGGCGCTTGTCGCCGGCAGATCCTGTTGCTGGCGCACTGTCGGAAGATCGGCCGCGTTTGCGCTGCATGACACCAACAGGACTACCAGGATGGCAATCGAGCGAATACCTGGCCGCAAAGGGAGAACCGGCCTGGAGACTGTCATGAACCTGACCTACGTTTGCAATCGTCACGGGCGAACAACCGGGTGGTAAACACACGAAGTTCGGAGCTACGCAAGATCCTGTGAATATCGACCGCCCGGTCGGTGATCCGATAACGAACACGAAGTTTCCGGCCAAGGTCGCGCGTCCGCCAGGACCAGAGCGGTCCCGGGTTATTCGTTTCGGAACGCGTTACGCAATTCGGCCACGAACAGCCCCGGTACCTCGGAGGCGGCGAAATGGCCGCCCTGCATGGGTTCGTTCCAGTAGATAATGTTCGTGAAGATGCGCTCGGCCCAGCGTCGGGACGGGCGGAAGATGTCCTGCGGGAACACCGTGATGGCAGTCGGTATGGAGATCGGGTCCTGCGGGGAATTGGCAAAACCGTTCTCCCAGTAGAACCGGGCAGAGGAAGCGGCGGTGTTCGGTAGCCAGTAGAGCATGATCGTGTCGAGGATCTCGTCGCGGGTCAGCACCGACAGCGGATCGCCGGCACAATCGGTCCATTCCCAGAACTTCTCGAAGATCCAGGCGGCCTGCCCGACCGGGGAATCGGCAAGCGCGTAGCCGATTGTTTGCGGCTTGGTACTCTGCTGCCTGGCATAGCCGGATCCGGTATCGAGGTAGGCCTTCTGCCGATCGAGTCCGGACTGCTCGCGGGGCGTGACGTCGCCGCGCTGGTCAGGCGGCGGAAATACGATGGGCATCGTGATGTGGATACCCAGCAGCCCATCCGGACGCAACCGGCCCAGTGCGGCGGTGACGGCGGCACCCCAGTCGCCGCCCTGCGCCACGAAGCGGTCATAGCCGAGCCGCCGCATCAGCAAGGTCCAGGCACCGGCAACGCGGGCAATGTCCCATCCGGGAGCAGTCGGCCGGTCCGAAAATCCGTATCCGGGAAGCGAAGGGATCACGACATGGAACGCATCCTCCGCCTGCCCACCATGCGCGGTCGGGTTGGTCAGCGGGCCGATCACCTTGCGGAATTCGAGCACCGAACTCGGCCAGCCATGAGTCAGGATCAACGGCCGTGCGTCGGCATGCGGCGATCGCACATGCAGGAAATGAATGCCGAGCCCGTCGATCGTGGTGCGGAACTGACCGATGCCGTTCAGCTCCGTCTCGCAGCGGCGCCAGTCGTAGCCGTTGCTCCAATACTCGACGAGCGACCGCAGGTCGGCGAGCGGCACGCCTTGCGACCAGTCCGATACGGTTTCCGGCTCGGGCCAGCGGGTCGCGGCCAAGCGCCGGGACAGATCCTCGAGAGCAGTATTCTCGATAGCCAGGATGAAGGGCGTGATCGCGTCACTCACGGCGGGAATCTCCCAAGGCTGTCAGGGCATGATTGCGTCGAGCACCGCCTGGTTAAAGAGAGCGGGTGCCTGGAGCATGGCAAAATGGCTCACCCCAGGCAGGATCACCAGCTTTGCTCCAGGAATTGCCGCAGCCATGAAGCGATCGTGTTCCTGCCTGATCGCCTCGTCATGGTCCCCATCGGCGATGGTGGTCGGCGTGGTGATCGTGGCGAGATCGGCCCGCGTCCAGTGCGGTTCGCTCTGCCACATATGTCCGATCTGGCGCACGAACAGGTCATACTGATCGGGCGTCGGAGACAGCGCCTGATACTCGGTGCGCGTGCGCCTGATGAAGCCGCCGAACACCGGGGTGCGGTCGAAATTCTTGCGTAGCCCGGACGGGTCGGTGTTGGCGCCGAACGCAAACAGATGGTCGATCCGGCCCGGGTCGTGCATTGCCAGATCGAGCCCGATGATGCCGCCATCGCTCCAGCCGACCAGATCGACGCGCGCGATGCCGAGCTGGTCCAGCAGCCTGAGCACGTCGGATGTCATCAGATCGTAGCCGAACGGCTGGCGGGTGCGGTTACTGCGTCCGTGACCCCGGCTGTCGACAACGATCACCAGTCGATGATGTGCCATCAAAAACGGCACCAGATTGCCCCAGTAGTTCGAGTTGGCGAGGCCGCCATGCAGCAGCAGCACCGGCTTGCCCGCGCCGTATTCGGCGTACCACATGCGGATGCCGTTCACCTGCTTGTAGCCGGACCGCGCCGTCGCCGGCAGCGACGGCATCGGCGGCAGCACGCTCCAGAGTGGCGGCGCTGCACGTGCAGGCTGATTCAGGGTGGGCAGAAGCGACAACGCACCCAGCATGAGACATCGATACCGGCCAGCAGGACGCAAGAGATTTCCCCCAAGGACGAGAACGCCGAGTTCGCGTCCGGCTTACCGCGATATCGAAACCGAAACGATGCAGTCCGGCCATCCTCGGATCGCAAGGTCGGAGAACACCGTCATGAATCGCGCACCATCGGATCATTGCCGCTCGACACGAAGACGGCTACCCGCGAACAGGCGGCAACTTGAGATACTGACTGATTCGAGGCTGGACAGCCGGTCACGAAAGCAGGGCCGCAGACGGATCATCGACACTGGCCCGATACCGGCGATCGTACGCCGGATCGCGCCCACAGGTCATTCCTGTGGGCCGAGGTCCTTCGCGACGACCGGCGAACGCAGCAATGCGTCGATTTCCATCGCGTAGTCGAGCGCGGTGTCGGGCTGGAAATGCAGGTCGGGAACGCCGCGCAGCTTGACTGCATGGCTGAGCTGGCTGCGCAGGAACGGAGTCGCCCGCCGCAGTGCCGGCAGGAAGATCTCCACGTCGCTCTGGCCGAGGCGCGCGATGAACGCGGTTGCATGACGCAGGTCGGGACTGATCCGAACCTCGGTCACGGTAATCTTGACGCCGGCCAGGACCGGATCGCGAAACTCGACGCGGGTGAACAGCTCGGCCAGGACGTGCCGAACTTCCTCGGCCACGCGAAGCTGACGCTGCGACGGACCGGCTGCGGGGCCAGCCCGACGGGAGCCCGATGCGCGAGGACCGGCAGATTGCCCTGCCGGCCCTTTCGTCTCGGTCTTGCCTCTGGACGCGTTCCGACTCACGCCGGAACGAGCTCCATCTCGTAGCACTCGACCACATCGCCTTCCTTGAGGTCGTTGTAGCCGGCGAACGACAGGCCGCACTCGTAGCCGCGCGCCACTTCACGGACATCGTCCTTGAAGCGCTTGAGCTGGCTGAGGTCACCCTGGTGGATGACCACGTTGTCGCGCAGCAGGCGAACGCCGCAGCCGCGCTTGACCACGCCTTCGGTGATGTAGCAACCGGCGACCATGCCGGTCTTGGTGATGTTGAACACCTTGCGGATCTCGGCGTAGCCCAGGAACTTCTCCCGATGCTTCGGCGCAATCTTGCCCTTCACGAGCTGCTCGATGTCGTCCGCCACCTGATAGATGATGGAATAGTAGCGGATATCCACGCCATCCCGGGTCGCGAGTTCACGCGCCTGGGTGGTGGCACGCACGTTGAACGCGACGATGACCGCGTCCGACGCCCGCGCGAGCTGGATGTCGCTCTCGGTGATCTGGCCGACGCCCGCGATCAGCACGCGGACCTTGACCTCCTCGTGCTCGAGCTTGAGCACGGTGGATTGGATCGCCTCGGCTGAACCCTGCACGTCCGCCTTGATCAGGATCGCGACTTCCTTCTGCGCGCCTGCCTGGATGCGGGCGAGCATCTGATCGAGCGTGCCGCGCGCGGCAGTGATGCCGGCCGCCTGCTTTTCCTTGATGCGACGCTGGCGGAACTCGGAGATCTCGCGAGCGCGATTCTCGTTCTCCACCACGACGAACGGTTCGCCGGCACCCGGGACCGATGACAGGCCCAGCACTTCGACCGGCGACGACGGACCGGCGGTCTTGATCGGCCGGTTCTTGTCGTCGAGCATCGCACGCACCCGGCCCCACTCGGCGCCGGCCACGATGATGTCGCCCTGGGCGAGCGTGCCCTTCTGGACCAGCACGGTCGCGACCGGACCACGCCCACGATCGAGACGGCTCTCGACCACGGTGCCCTCGGCCGCACGCTCCGGATTGGCGCGCAGATCGAGGATTTCGGCCTGCAGCAGGATCGCTTCCTCGAGCTTGTCGAGGCCGGTGCGCTTGGTCGCCGACACTTCGACGTCCTGAGTCTCGCCGCCGAGTTCCTCGACGACGATCTCGTACTGCAGCAGTTCCTGGCGGACCCGGTTCGGGTTGGCGCCCGGCTTATCCATCTTGTTGATCGCCACGATGATCGGCGCGTTGGCCGCCTTCGCATGACGGATCGCCTCGATGGTCTGCGGCATGACGCCGTCATCCGCCGCAACGACCAGGATCACCACGTCGGTCACCGAGGCGCCGCGGGCACGCATGGCGGTGAACGCCTCGTGACCGGGGGTGTCGATGAAGGTGATGCGCGAGCCGGCCGGTGTCTCGACCTGGTAGGCACCGATATGCTGGGTGATGCCACCGGCCTCGCCCGCTGCCACGTCGGTCGAGCGCAACGCATCCAGCAGCGACGTCTTGCCGTGGTCGACATGGCCCATGATGGTCACGACAGGCGCACGCGGCAACCGGTCGAGATCCTCGTCGAGATCGCCCTCGATGCCGATTTCGACGTCGCTTTCCGAGACGCGACGAACACGGTGACCGAATTCCTGGATCACCAGCTCGGCGGTGTCGGCGTCGAGGATCTGCGACATGTTCGCCATCACGCCCATTTTCATGAGCGCCTTGATGACGTCCGGAACGCGCGTCGCCATACGATTGGCGAGTTCCGCGACGCTGATGGTTTCCGGCAGGATGACGTCGCGAACGACGCGCACCTGATCGGCCCGCAGACGCTCGAGCTCGGCCTGACGACGCTCGCGATCGCGCTGACGGCGAACCGACGCGAGCGAACGGGTCTTGTCGTCGTCACCCTCGATCGCGGCCTGGACGTCGACGCGACCGGTTACCCGGCGATCGCCGACTTTCTTGGGTGCAACGAGCGGCGTCTTGCGAGCCGGCAATGCGGCGGCGCCACCCGGACGACGAACCGGACCGCCACGACGATCGTCCTCCTCCGGACGAGCCGTGCGCAGGCGCAACGTTTCGGCGGGGGCGGAACTCGGAGCGGCAGCACCCGGACGGGTGTTGACGACCGGCGCATGACCAATGGCACGCGATGCGATGGTGCGCAGGGCTTCCTGCGCCACACCGACCGGTGCGGCGACGGCGGCACGTGCGACAGGCGTCTCGGCGACGGTAGCGGTCGGAGACTCTTCCTCGGCACGACGCGTCTCGGCCTCGGCACGGGCTCGCGCCTGGTCGGCGACGGCTGCACGTGCGGCCTCCTCGGCAGCCTTACGGGCCTCGTCGTCACGACGACGGGCTTCCTCGGCAGCGGAGAGGATCGAAATCTTTTCCTGCTCGCGACGCTCGGCGTCACGGCGGGCAGCATCCTTCTGCTGCTCCTCGAGCACCCGCTGGCGTGTCGCCAGCTCGGATGCCGTCAGGGCGCGGCCGGCACCAGCCGGACGTGCACCAGGGGCGCTGCCGGGGCGTGTTCCGCCACCTGCAGGACCTGCACCGGGGAGCGGTGTCGGCCCACGCTTCTTGCGGACCTCGACCTGGACCACCTTCGAACGGCCATGGCTGAAGCTCTGTCGCACCGACCCGGCATCGACAGTGCGTCCCACTTCGAGACGTGCCGCCGGCCTGAGGGAGAGACGCCCCTTGCCCTGATCCTGATCGCTACCTTCGCTCATATACCCGCCTGTTCTAACCCATCCGCCGGATCGACCACCTGACCAGTGTCAGACCCATGGCCCCGTCGGATCGGAGCAGCCAAACCGGCCAACCCCGCAAATCGTTCACTTTCCGCCATCAGACGATCGGCCAAAGCCCCTCGCGATAGCGCCGCATGCACTACATGGTCCCGACCGAAAGCCGCGGCCAGTCTCGTTCCGGACATGACTGCCACGACCGGTAAATTCCGTGCTCCCGATAACAATCGGGAACGTTCGTCCGGACTGCCGTCCGTTGCCTGCACGATGACCACCGCACGACCTTCGGTGATCCACTCCCGAGCCTTCGAATACCCGCACACCACCTGTCCGGCACGGCGTGCAAGGCCGAGAAGATCGGCAATACGGCGGAGCAATCCATCCTGAAGCAACATGGGCAGATCGGGAGGTATGGTGACCTGTCCGCGAGCGGCCCGTGCGAACGCTCCACGCGTCCGGGCGGTTTCTAGCACATCCCTATTCGCACTCAACCAGATTCCCCGTCCAGGCAGACGTGCTGCGAGATCAGGGGTGAGTACGCGGTCGGGCGATACCACGAAACGGATCATCCGTTCCTTGGATGTCCGCTCGCGGGTGACGATGCAGCGTCGGATCGGACCGAGCTCGGGCTCGTCCACATCCGGCCCCGGATCGGGCACGTCCAGCTCGGCCGCAAGTTCGGCCGGAATGTCGGATGGCTCAGACGTGGGGGGTCTCCCCATCTTCGGCGTGGGCGACCGTTTCGGTGTCTGCTTCGGGCTCGGCTTCGGCGTCCGCCTCGTCCGCATCGCCTTCCGCCGCACCGGCGGCCGCACCGTCCTCGCCTTCGAACCAGTGCGCACGGGCGCTCATGATGATCTCGTTGGCGGCTTCCTCGTCGAGTCCCTCGGAGCCCAGGATCTCGACCAGTTCGTCGCCGGCCAGGTCGGCCAGGTCGTCGAGCGTCTTCACGCCCTTCTCGCCGAGCGCCACCAGCATCTGGTTGGAGAACACCTCGAGCGCGATCAGCTCGTCGGTCACGCCCAGCTCGCGATGCTTCTCAGCCAGCAACTCCTCGCGACGGCCCAGGAAGCCCTCGGCGCGGCGAATCAGTTCCTCGGCCACGGTCTCGTCGAAGCCCTCGATCTCGGACAGCTCCTCGAGCGGCACGTAGGCCAGCTCCTCGACGGTGTTGAAGCCCTCGGTCACCAGCAGCCCGGCGATCACGTCATCGACGTCCAGCGCCTCGACGAAGGTGCCGGTGCGGCGGCGGAATTCCTCCTGGCGACGCTCGCTTTCCTCGGCCTCGGTCAGGATGTCGATGTCCCAACGGGTCAGTTGCGAGGCGAGACGCACATTCTGGCCACGACGACCGATCGCCAGCGAGAGTTGCTCGTCCGGCACCACCACTTCGACGCGGCCGGCCTCCTCGTCCATCACCACTTTCGACACTTCGGCCGGAGCCAGCGCGTTGACCACGAAGGTCGCGGCCTGCGGGCTCCAGGGAATGATGTCGATCTTTTCGCCCTGAAGCTCCTGCACCACGGCCTGCACGCGCGATCCACGCATGCCGACGCAGGCGCCGACCGGATCGATTGAGCTGTCACGCGACAGCACCGCCATTTTGGCGCGCGAACCGGGGTCGCGGGCGACCGCCTTGATCTCGATGATGCCGTCGTAGATTTCCGGCACTTCCTGCGCGAACAGCTTGGCAAGGAAGGTCGGGTGGGTGCGCGACAAAAAGATCTGGGGGCCGCGCGGCTCGTCGCGGACGTCGTAGATGTAGGCACGAACACGATCGGAGTTGCGGAAGCTCTCGCGCGGGATCAGCTCGTCGCGACGCAGCAGCGCTTCCGCATTGCCGATCTCGACCATCAGGTTGCCGTACTCGGTGCGCTTGACGGTGCCGTTGACGATCTCGCCGATGCGGTCCTTGAACTCGTCGTACTGGCGCTTGCGCTCGTACTCGCGCACCCGCTGCACGATCACCTGCTTGGCGGTCTGTGCGGCGATGCGGCCGAAATCGATCGGCGGCAGCGGATCGATCAGATGCTCGCCGACCTGGATCTCAGGCTTGAACTTGCGGGCGATATGGACCGGGATCTGGGTCTCTTCGTTCTCGACGACCTCGACCGCCTCGGTCCAGCGCGACAGGCGCACGTCGCCGCTGCGACGGTCGATGGTGGCGCGGATGTCCTTCTCGTGGCCGTATTTAGCGCGCCCGGCCTTCTGGATGGCCTGTTCCATCGCCTCGAGAACTTCCTCGCGGTCGATCGACTTCTCGCGCGCGACCGCATCGGCGACCAGCAGCAGCTCGGGACGTGAGACGGCAGTGTCCATGATAACCCTCTAATGCTCGTCGATAACGATGCTAGTGCGTTTTACGGCTAGGCTTGCCGGTACCGCTGCCCTTGTTGCCGGGTGCCTTGGCTGTTTTGCCGCCACCGACCTTGGCGCCGCCGACGCGGGCACCGGTGGCACGGCCATCCGCCTGGCGGGTGATCGGCTTGTCCGGGTTCAATTTCGGAACCTGCGGTGCGTCGGGATCGTCCTCGGTCTCGTGGACCACGCCCATCATCTGCGCCGAAGCCTCGATCAGTGCGTCGGTCAGCACCAGCCGCGCCTTGCGGATTTCCGCCAGCGGCAGTGCCACCTCGGACCCGTCGTCGGCGCGCATCCGGCCGTAACCGTCACCGGCACCCAGCACGATTCCGGCGAAGCGCTTGCGCCCATCCACCGGAATGTTCACCTCGACCCGGGCCAGATGGCCGGAGAATCGGTTCCAGTCCTTTTCCCGCGTCAGAGGCCGATCGATGCCGGCGGAACTGACCTCGAGGTTCCAGGCACCCGGAATCGGGTCGTCCACGTCCAGCACGGCGCCGACGGCGTGACTGATCGCCTCGCAATCGGCGACGCCGATCAGCGAACCGTCGGCCCGGTCGGCCATGATCTGGATGGTCGGCATGTCGCGGCCGAGCACGGCAACGCGCACGAGCTCATAGCCCATGTCCAGCAGGGTCGGTCCGACCATCCCGGCGATGCGTGCCTCGAGGCCGACAAGTTGAAGGAGATCAGTATCCAAAGCCAAAAAAGGCGGCCCGCGAAGGCCACCTCCCAAAAGAGCGGAAGATGTAGGAAGAGGCGCAACCTAGTCCTCAACCCCCCTTCCCGCAAGCATCAGTACGCCTGGGCACGGTCCACCAGGTTCCGGATTGGCCTGCCGGCGCGCAGGTCGCGTACTGCCTGCGCCGCAATCGATGCCGCGCTGGCAGGATCGGTTGCCGCCGCCACGTGCGGGGTCAGGGTAATGCGCTTGTGCGTCCAGAACGGGTGGTCCGATGGAGCCGGTTCGACCACCAGCACGTCGAGCACCGCGTGGTCGAGCTGGCCGGTCTCGAGCGCTGCCGGCAGGTCCGCCTCGACCAGATGTCGTCCACGTCCCAGGTTGATCAGGCCGGCACCGTGCGGCAATTGCGAGAATGTCCGCGCACACAATATCCCTTGTGTCTCCGGAGTCAGCGGCAGCAGGTTCACCAAAATTTCGCTGGTTGCCAACAATGCTGCCAGCCCGGCGTCACCGTGCAGGCAGCGAACACCGGCGACCTGTCGCGGCGACCGGCTCCAGCCCGATACCGCGAACCCCAATCCGGCGAGGGCGACGCAGGCGGCCCGGCCCAGCACGCCGAGGCCGAGAATGCCGACCTGCCGCTCCGCCGCCGGCTTCTGAGCCAGGAACTGCCAAGTGCGATCCGCCTGAAACGCGCGATAGGCCGGCATCTGCCTGTGCAGCGACAGCACATGCAGCAGCACGCTTTCCACCATCATGGCGGTCAGTGCAGGGTCGACGAGCCGCGCCAACGGCACATGCGCCGGCACTGTCGGATCGGCCATCAGCCCATCCACGCCGGCCCACAGGCTCTGGATGAATACCAGATTGGGCAGGTCCTGCAGCGACCCGGCCGGTGGTGCCGCAACGATCGCCACGGTCACCGCGGCCCGATCGAGTCCGGGCCCTGGCTGCACCACCTGCTCCTCCGGCAGTGCTAGCGCGATGGTCGGCAGCCACACGCTGGATTTGTCGGCCTCGCCGGTTACCAGCAGCACACTCATCCCGAACTCCATCGCCACGCCGATGCCTACACCGAAAGATGTACCATTGGTTCAGGGACTTCACTGCAATCCGATCGTTCGCAACGCTTGATAAGCCGCAGATGGAGACTTTCGTCATGAGCACCCCGGATCATGTTCCAGTCCCGGTGCCGCTCGCCGGCCAGTGCCGTTGCGGCCACATCCAGTATCGTGTCGTGCGGGAGCCGAGCTTCATCTTCGCCTGCCACTGCACCGATTGCCAGCAACTGACGTCCAGCGCGTTCTCGCTCGGCATGGCCGTCCCCAAGGACGGCTTCGAGCTGCACGGCGAACCGCGTTGCTGGGAAAAAATGGCCGACAGCGGCGGCTGGAGCCGGCAGTTCACCTGCCCGACCTGCGCCGGCTGGACCCACACCATGACCGAAAACTCACCGGACATCGTCATCGTGCGGACGAGCACGCTCCACGATCATCGCTGGGTCCGGCCGGTGGCGCAGATTTTCACCCGCAGCGCCCTCCCCTGGGCACTGATGCCGTTGCAGTTTAGCTACGACACCGAGTTCTCGGACACGACCCCTCTGGAACAGGCCTTTGCCGCTGGCGGCATCCGTCCCCGCCGCACCTCGACGCCCTGACACGACGTCCCGGCGTTATGCGCAGACACACGGAGTCATCGACATGCCGACCAATGCCTCGATCGCCGATCACGCCGCTGTTTCGCGCAATCCCGCTACGGGCGAGGAAATCGAGCGGTTCCCGTTCCAGTCCTCGGCTGAAATCGAGCAGGTGCTGAGCAGCGCCGACGCAGCGTTCAGAGTCTGGCGCGCGCAGTCCGTGACGGAACGCGCGGCCGTCTATACCCGGCTGGCGGCGACGCTGAGGGCGCGCATCGACGAGATCGCGCCGGTGATTACCCGCGAGATGGGCAAGATCACCAAGGAGGCGCGTGCGGAAGTCGAGAAGTGCGCCGCCACCGCCGAATGGTACGCCGAACATGGACCCGCGTTGCTGTCGGACGAGCCGACAAAGGTCGAAGGTGACGATCAGGTCTATGTGTCCTACCTCCCGATCGGCACCATCCTCGGCATCATGCCGTGGAACTTCCCGCTTTGGCAGACGATCCGCGCCGCCGTCCCCATCATGCTGTCCGGCAACGCGTTCGTCCTGAAGCATGCGCCGAACGTGATGCGCTGCGCCACCATGATGCAGGACGCATGGGAAGCGAGCGGCCTGCCGAAAGGATTGTTCGGCATCCTGAATGTCGACACCGACGGCGTCGAGGCAGTCATCGAGGATGGCCGGATCGCCGGTGCGACACTGACCGGCAGCATGCGCGCAGGCTCCGCCGTCGCCGCGCTAGCCGGCAAGAACCTGAAGAAGTCGGTGCTGGAGCTGGGCGGGATCGACCCGTTCATCGTGCTGGCCGATGCGGACATCGACAAGGCGGTAACGTCGGCGATTGCAGGCCGCTTCAGCAATTGCGGCCAGGTCTGTCTCGCGGCCAAGCGCTTCATTCTCGAGGCGCCCATCGCCGACCGCTTCATCGCACAGTTTCTCGAGGTCGCCCGCACCCTGAAGGCCGGCGATCCGCTGGACGAGGCGACGTCGATGGGCCCGATCGCCCGCAACGATTTGCGCGACGGCGTGCATGACCAGGTGCAACGCTCGGTTGCTTCGGGTGCCGAGTTGCTGCTGGGTGGCCACAAGATCGAGGGGGCAGGCTTCTTCTACGAGCCGACGGTGTTGGGCGGTGTGAAGCCGGGCATGGCCGCGTTCGACGAGGAGGTGTTCGGCCCGGTCGCCGCCATGGTGGTCGCACGCGATGCCGAGCACGCGATCGAGCTCGCCAATGCCAGCGACTACGGGCTGAGCGGCAATCTCTGGACTGCCGATACCGAAACCGCACAGCGTATCGCGCGCCGGCTCGAAACCGGCGGCGTGTTCATCAACGGGTTCACCGCCTCCAACCCGCGCACCCCGGTCGGTGGCGTCAAGAAAAGCGGCTACGGTCGCGAGCTGTCGCATTTCGGAATACGCGAATTCACCAACGCGCAGACGGTGTGGACCAAGTCGGGCTAAAGGTTTTCCGAAGCGCAACAACAGGCATCACCATGACGCAGAATATTGCCCTGGTCGCGGGCGCGAGCGGCATCATCGGCAACGGCCTGATCGAGGAACTCCGGTCGCGCCCGGACTGGAGCATCCGCGCGCTGGCGACTCGGCCGCTTCCCGGACTCGAAACGATCGCCGTAGATTTGCTCGATGCCAAGGCGACGATCGCGGCGCTCGGTGCCGCATCCGATGTCACGCACGTGTTCTATGCGGCCTACAAGCCGCAGCCGGATTTCGCATCCGAGGTCGGTGCGAACGGGCCGATGCTGGAGAACCTGCTCGACGGGCTGAAGCACGCCGGCGCCAGGCTGGAACGGGTGGTGCTGTATCAGGGCGCCAAGGTCTATGGCGTTCATCTCGGGCCCGTCGTCGCCCCCTTCTACGAAGACGACATCCGGCATATTCCGCCGAACTTCTACTACACGCAGGAAGACACGTTGCGCCGGCGGTCCGACATGGGCGAATTCGACTGGACGATCCTGCGGCCGGACGTCGTGGTCGGCGACGTCGCCGGCAACGCGATGAATATCGCCATGGTCATCGGGACGTTCGCGGCGATCTGCAAGGCGACTGGAACCCCGTTCCGCTTCCCGGGCTCCACGAAGGTCTATGACGGCGTCTTCGCCCAGTTCACCGATGCGCGCCTGCTTGGACGCGCGAGCCTGTGGAGTGCCACCAGCGATACGGCCCGAAACCAGGCGTTCAACTATGTTCATGAGCCGTTCCGCTGGCACCGGATCTGGCGCCAGATCGGGGAAGGGCTGGGGCTCGAGGTCGGCCCGCCATTGCGGATGACCCTGGCAAAGCAGATGGCCGACAAGGCGCCGCTCTGGGCGAAACTCGTTCACGAGCATGGCCTGAAGGACATGCCTTACGAGAAGCTGGTCGGCTGGAGTTTCGGCGATTTCATCTTCAACACCGAGTTCGACATGATCTCGGACATGGGAAAAATCCGGGGTGCCGGCTTCAACGAGACGATCGACAACGCAGCCGCCGTGCTGGCGGCGATCAGGAGCCTACAGGACCAGAAGGTTCTACCGGCGTTCTAGAAATCACCCTCCGTGATTCCGCGGCAAGCCTGTGAAGGCGACCCAGGATACGAGACAGCACTGTCTCTAAATATTCGTTATGGATCGAAAAGGAAGCCGTAGGCCAATAGGATCTGCGGCTCCTCGGCAATTTGCATCACCCATCATGGTTGTCTAGGCTGATGAAGCATTGATGCCATAATGGGAATTAGCATGCTCATCTCAGTGGCAATGGCAACGTATAATGGCCAACGATATTTACAGGAACAGCTTGATAGTATCGCAGCACAAACCGTTCTACCTGCTGAACTCGTGGTCAGCGACGATGGCTCGACCGACAACACGCTGGCATTGATCAAGGCTTTCGCCGCAACTGCACCCTTTCCAGTTCGGATTGTGGAAAAGGCAGCACGGCTCGGCTTCGCAGATAATTTTCTGCACGCCACGACCGCCTGTAAGCATGACTTTGTTGCTTTTTGTGACCAGGATGACGTTTGGTTACCAACGAAACTGGAAACCGGTCGGGATCGCATCGAGGCGGACGGTAGCCTGCTCGCCATGCACTGCCTCACCACCACGAACGATGCGCTCGAACCCATAGGAGTGTGGACCCAAGGTATCGAGGACGATTCCGTCTCCAGGCCACTCGAACTCGATCCGTACATCAATGGCTGGGGCAACACCATGATGTTCAGGCGGGACCTTGTCACTCTGATCGCACGCGAAGTCCGGCCGCGGCAGCCCGAAGCATCGGAGCGACCTCTATCGCACGATACGTGGATCTACGTGCTTGCGGCAGCTCTGGGACGAGTATCCCACATCGTCACGCCCCTGATCCTGTACCGGCAACACGAAAACAACGCGATCGGGATCGGCAAAACCGGATTCTGGCGCAAGAACAAAACGAAGTGGTTTCTGTCGACAAGAAATCTGCGCGAGCGATTGGTCTTCTATGACAGATTGAGCGAGTTGTTCGAGGAGCTTTCGAGGGTTCCAGCTTCTCCATTCGCAGAGCCGGCGCGCACTGCCTCGATCCGCTACAGGGAGCGGCGCCGTCCATTGGCCGCGCGTCTCGATGTCTATTACGGCCGGTCGGTTTCCGATCGGATGCGCGCCTACCGTGCTCTCGGTGACGATGCCGACCGGAGAATAAAATCACGCATCAAGGACCTCATCCTAGGCGTGGTGGGGTTACAGGCTTTTCTTGAATGATGAGTTACATTTCAAACCACGATAATTAATTACCTTGTGACTAAAAATTGACTATCATGGTCTCTGCTGTCTATCGCGAGGAAGAATGACACAGGCCAAGTCCAGCCAACTGTTTGCTGACGTTGCGAGAAGCACGGTCATTCCCAGGATCATTCACCAGACATACGCCAAACGCGAATTGCCTGACGCGCTGCAGAACAACGTTACCGACTTGAAAGAGCAGAACCCTGGTTGGGAGCACAGGCTTTACGACGATGCGGCCATTGAGAATTTTATCCTGAATGCCTATGGACAGGAAGTTTTGTCCGCGTATCTCAGGATCGATCCGCTCTACGGTGCCGCTCGAGCCGATCTTTTCCGATATCTTGTCGTCTATAAACTTGGAGGAGTTTATCTCGATATTAAAAGTCGGTTTCTGCGTCCGATCGATCAGGTAATCCAGGGTGATGAGGAATTCATCGTTTCACAATGGAGCAACCGGCCGGGGGCAAAATACGAGGGGTTCGGGCTCAAGCCTGAAGTCGAGCATATTTCAGGGGGTGAGTTGCAGCAGTGGCATGTGATCGGGGCGCCGGGGCATCCTTTCCTGCGTGCCGTGCTGCTGGCGATTTTCGACGGAATCGATAAGTATCGTCCCTGGCTCCACAGAACAGGCAAGGTCGGCGTCATGCGCCTGACAGGCCCTCTGATCTACACGCTTACGATAGTACCGCTCATCGATCAGTATCCATGCAGGGTCATCGCAAATGAATCGGTGATCGGTCTCGACTACAGCATTACGCCTGGCGATACGCACAAAAAGTTCTTTACCACGCATTACTCGACAAGCGAAGTATCCGTCGTCCAGTTTTCAGGATTCCTGGGAATAATAAGCTCAATCTATCAGGCAGCCCGTGCACTCAAGAGACAGTTGAGACGAAGCTGACGACTGCGGGACGGTCACGAGCGCGAATCCACCAAGATCAACAGTAGATTGCTGGCCGGATAGAAATTTGATAGTCAGGGTGACCGTGGCTGAGGAATAAGCGTGTGAACAGCAGAACCAGCTTCTCCAGCAATTTTCTATACAATATAGTTGGAGCTCTTTTGCCGATAGTCGTCTCTCTCGGGACGGTTCCTTTCTACATTCACCAGATCGGCCTGGCACGATACGGCGTCGTCACCATAACCTGGGTTCTGCTCGGCTATTTCGGATTTCTGGATTTCGGACTATCCCGCGCCACGGCGAACGCCCTGGCAAAACTCGGCCACGCTTCGCCGCGGGAACGGTCGCCGGTGTTGATGACGGCGTTCTATTGCAACCTCTGCCTCGGAATCGTGGCTGGGATAGCGATGTATGGCATCGGATATCTGGTGCTTCTCCATCTGGTGAAAATACCCGCAAATCTTCTCTCGGAAACCAAGGCGGCGTTTCCCTGGATGGCTGCGATGCTTCCCCTCGGCATACTGGCCGGCATCACGACGGGTGCTCTCGAATCGCGCGAGAGGTTTCTGCTGTCGAACACCTTGGGGTCGCTTGGCACGATGGCCGGCCAGGTGTTGCCCTTGATCTGCTGCTACGTGATCGGGCCGAGCCTCGATGTGGTTATCCCTGCAACCCTGATCACCCGCCTCATCGTGGTCATGCTGACCTACGGCATCGTCATCCGGCTCGAATGGCCGCTTCGACTGCTCGATTTCGACATGACGTGGCTGCGGAAGCTTTTCGGATATGGCTCCTGGGTCAGTATCTCGAGCTTGCTCAATCCTCTTCTCGACACGTCCAACCAACTGATCATCGGAGCGACGCTGGGCGTTGCCGCGGTCGCGGGATACTCCGTCCCCATGACCCTGGCTATGCGCTCGCAGGTTGTCGCGACCGCACTCTCGCGAACGCTTTTCCCGCGCATGTCCCGCCTGAGCCACATCGAGGCTCTGGACAGCCTGCAACGCGCCTCGCGGTCTCTCGCCTACGGCTTCGGCATGGTCTGTGGACCGGCGATCCTGTTCTCCGGAGCATTCCTGCGGATCTGGATCGGGCCGCATTTCCAGGAAACGTCCCAGACGGTCGCCCAGATCCTGATGTTCGGTGCCTGGATGAACGGCGTCGCGTTCCTGCCCTACTCTTTTCTTCAGGCGCAAGGGCGTCCGCGTATTACCGCGACCGTCGGAATGTTCGAGGTCATTCCGTTTTTTGCCGTGCTCTGGTTGTTGATCGAGCGTTTTGGCCTGCCCGGAGCGGCCCTGGCCTGGACATTGCGGGTCAGCATCAACTGCATCCTGCTGTTTGTCCTGAGCGGCGCCATCAAGCGCGAAACCATCCTGTTGGTTCCAGCCATCATGTTGATGCTGGCCTCGCTCATCGTGGCACTGGTCGTCCCGATGTCGATCGTGACCTCCGCCACTGCCGCAGCCATTGTCGGGCTTGGCTTCGCAGTGCTGACCTACGTGCTCGACCCGACACTTCGCGCGACCAGCCAGCGCCTGGGCCAGAGAATTCTTCGGAACCGGTAGTCAAGTCACTGCCGCAAGGATGAACTGGCGGCGAGGTATCTCGCCGCCAGTCGGTTGTCAGACGATGCTGAGCTTCACGTCGATATTGCCACGTGTGGCGTTCGAATACGGGCAGACCTCGTGCGCCTTGTGCACCAGCGTCTCGGCGTCGGCAGGGTCGAGACCCGGCAGCGAAACGGCGAGCGCAATTTCGAGGCCGAAACCGCCTTCGGACCGTGCGCCGATCCCGACGGTGGTGGTGACCTTCGCGTCGGCCGGAACCTTCGGGCCGCCCTGCGACGACACGAACTTCATCGCCCCGATGAAACAGGCGGAGTAGCCGGCTGCGAAAAGCTGCTCGGGATTGTTGCCGGTCCCGCCGGCGCCGCCCATCTCCTTGGGAGTGCTCAGCTTGACGTTGAGGGTACCGTCCTCGGTCGCGGCCTGGCCATCGCGGCCGCCGGTGGCATGGGCAGTGGTCTCATAGACGACAGTTACGGACATGGTCTTCTCCTCGTTGGCCTGCACGATGCGTCATGCCGGCAGTTGGCACTTAACTTATCGCGCACGATCCTTTCGTTGACGACCTTTTTTGGTGCATGGCTGCCGTGTGAACGATCGTGCGCGATCGAACGCCGCGCGATATAAACTGTCGGTCGGAAGGATATTCTCATGACGGCCAAGCCTCTGAAGATCGACCAGCAACTGTGTTTTGCCATCTACTCGGCCGGGCACGCCTTCACTCGCGTCTACAAGCCGCTGCTCGACGCGCTCGGGCTGACCTATCCGCAGTACCTGGTGATGATCGTGCTGTGGCAGGCGGACGGATGCACCGTCGGCGAGCTTGGCGCCGCGCTGTTTCTCGAATCCAGCACCCTGACACCGCTGCTGAAGCGTATGGAGGCGGCGGGACTGCTGCGCCGGGTGCGTGACACCACCGACGAGCGACAGGTCCGGATCCTGCTGACCGAAAACGGCCGCGCGCTACAGGACCGTGCTTTGTCCGTGCCCACCTGCATCCAGCAGTCCACCGGCCTCACCGACGTCGAGAGCGTGGTTCGCCTCACCGACGAGATCATCCGCCTGCGCACTGCTTTGAGCCAAGCGGAAGCTGGTCACCAGGATTTTCCAGCCACCTGAAGACCGCTTGAACACCGATCCGACTGCCTGCCACGCTGGCCACACACAGCAACAGGGCCAGAGCCGATGAATCGCTATCGCATCGTCGCCACGGTTACCGTGGTTGCTCTCGTGGTGCTTGTCGGAACCGCCGCGGCGCTGCGTGACGTCGCTCTACGGACCGCCGAAAAGAGCCTCATGGTTCTTCACGCGAATGGCGCTGAACGACCCGATGATTTCGGTGCCCTATCCGAACGCGTCTGGATCCGGAGTGGACAGCGCAACCTCCAGGCCTTGCTGGTTCGCGCGCCTGGACCATGCAGCGACGCAGTGGCCGTGCTGCTGTTCCATGGTCGTGGAGAGACCATATCCGGCTGGGCGAAGGTTCAGGCGTTTCTTGCCCGGCAATGCGTGTCGTCGATGGTGTTCGATTATTCCGGCCATGGTTCGAGTACGCCGCCTGCTCGTATCGCCACGCTCAACGCGGATGCTGTGGCGGCCTATGGCGACTTCGTTCGCCGCTTCCCCGACAGCCGGCGCCGCTGCATCCTGGGCCACTCGATGGGGGTCGCGCCGATGCTGGACGCTTACCCGTCCTTGGCACCGGTTCCGGATTGCACGGTGGTCGCCAACGGCTTCAGCTCCCTGCAGGAGTTCGCCCACGCGGAAGGGGCCCCGGCGCCGATCGCTTTTCTTCTGGGCAGCGTCTGGAACAATCTCCGGGCGATCGGACGGGTGGATAGTCCCTTGCTGGTCATCCATGGCGACCGGGACCAGGTTATCGATCCCGCCATGGCACGCCGTCTGGACGAGGCGGCACCGGCTTCCGCACTCCGGGTGACGGCGCGCGGGTTTGGTCACAACGCCCTCTACACGACCCCCGGCATCGCATGGTGGGCGCCGGTACTCGCCTTCCTGCATCGCCCTGCCGATCGCACCGGCTGACTATCGCCTGGACTGCGCAACCCCGACTGAAAGCCGCCGTTCCGCCATGCGCGCCAGCCGCACGAACGGCAGGCCCAGCAGCAGATACGCACCGCCGATCAACAGGCCGGTGCCGAAATAATCGTAATAGGTCGTCGACAGGCGGACATAAGCCTGGGTCAGCTCGGTCAGCGTGATCACGCTGACAAGCGACGAATCTTTCAGCAGCGAGATGAAATCGTTGGTCATCACCGGCACCACGAACCGGAACGCCTGCGGCACCACCACGTACCGTACCGCCTGGACCTGCGTCATGTTCAGCGCCAGCGCCGCTTCCATCTGTCCATGCGGCACCGACTGCAGCCCGGCACGATAATTCTCGGCCTCGTAGGCGGCATAGTTCAGCCCGAGCGCCACCACCCCGGCCACGAACGGATCGAGCCTGATTCCCAGGGATGGCAGCCCGTAAAAGATGAACAGGATCTGGATCAGCAGCGGCGTGCCGCGCACGATCTCGATATAGAAGGTCGCCGCCATCCGGAACGGCCAGCGCCCATACCGCCTGGCGAGTGCCAGGACGAGACCCCAGGCCACCGCCAGCACCATCGCGCACGCCGAGACCGCCACCGTCATCAGCGCGGCCCGGCCGATCAGCGGCAGGAAGCCGGCATAGCGCGCCAGCCGGTCCCGCCAGGTTGCGACCGGACGGGTCGCCAGCAGCCAGTGCTGCCATGCGGTCGGCTCGATCGCCTCGGTCGCGGTGTCGCCGGTGAAGATCGCCATTTCCGGCGTCCACATGTTCCAGCGCCCCAGGATGCGACGCAGTTCGCCGTCCCTGCGCATCGCTTCCAGCCCGGCATCGAGTTGCGCACGCAGAACATCGTGGCCTTTGGCTAGCGCGATCCCGTAGGACAGTTCGCCGATCGGTGCGCCCACCAGCTTCAGCCTCGGATCGGGCACCGCGTAGTAGAGCGCGATCGGCGCATCCAGCATCACCGCATCCAGCCGCCCGTTGACCAGATCGGAATAGGCGTTGGTCTCGTCGTCGTAGGAGCGCAGCGAAATGCCGCCGGCCTTTTCCAGCAGGCGCTGGCTCAGTGTGTCCTTGAGCGTGCCCACCACATGCCCGCGCAACGCATCGACGCTGTCGAGCCCGACGGCATCCCGGCGCACCGCGATCTGCTCGTAGGTGCGGTAGTACGGCGTCGAGAAATCGACCGCGGCCCGATGCTCGGGCGTGATCTCGATGCCATCGATCACCACGTCGTACAGCCCGCGCTGCAGGCCGGGAATCAACCCGTCCCAGTCGTTCTGCACGAATGTCTGGTCACGACCGATCCGCTTTGCCAGGGCCTGGATCAGGTCGGTCTCGAAGCCGGTCAGCTTCGACTGGTCGGCGGGGTCGTGGAACACGAAGGGTGCGCCCGACTGGCTGTCCGATGCCCAGCGTAACGGCGCGGCGGATGCCGGTCCCGCAAACCCCATCACGACCATCAGGGCTGCTGCCGCGTGCAGGAGCTTCACAGGAACTGCCTCAGAAACCGCCGGGTGCGTGGATCGGACGGTGCCGAGAACAGGATGTCCGGCTTGGCGATCTCGACGATCCGGCCCGCTTCCATGAACACGATCCGGTCGGATGCCGCGCGCGCGAACCGCATCTCGTGCGTCACTACGAGCTGCGTCATGCCTTCGGCATCGAGCGCCCGCATCACCCTGAGCACCTCCTCGGCCAGTTCCGGATCGAGCGCCGAGGTCGGCTCGTCGTAGAGCATCACGCGCGGTGCCATCGCCAGGGCCCGCGCGATCGCCGCCCGCTGCTGCTGGCCGCCCGACAATGTCGCCGGATAGCGTCCCGCCACCGACCCGAGACCTACCTTGTCCAGCAGCGCCCTTGCATCCCGTTCGAGCACGACCCGGTCGGTCCGCTTCACCACGCGCGGCGCCAGCATCAAATTGTCCAGCACGGTCCGGTGCGGAAACAGGTTGAAGCTCTGGAACACCATGCCGACCTGCGACCGCAGCCCATGCGCCGCCGCCTCGTCCGCACGGCGCCAGCTTCCGCCGTTCCGCGACAACCCGTGCCCCGCCAGCCGGATTTCGCCGGAATCCGGCACTTCCAGGAAGTTCAGGCACCGCAGCAGCGTCGATTTGCCGCAGCCGGACGGTCCGATGATCGAGACCAGCTCGCCGCTCGCGACCTCGAGCGAGATCCCGTCCAGCACTACCTGCCCGTCGAAGCTCTTGCGCAGGTCGCGCACCAGCACGACCGGCTCCGGAACGCCGAACGCCGGCCCGGGAGATCCCGGGCCGGCGTTCGAAACACGGTCGATCGGAAAACCAGTCAGAGCCGGCGTTCCGTGATGATGGGGCGGGGCTGTTGCGTCAGGCCGCCTTCGCCATCCCGCGCAGCACGTACTGCAGGATGCCGCCGTGACGGTAGTACTCGACCTCGTCGACCGTATCGACGCGGCAGATCACCGGCACATCCAGCTTGGAGCCATCGGCGCGGGTGATTGCCAGCGTCAGCGTCATGCGCGGGCTCAGCTTGTCGAGACCCACGATGTCGATGAGTTCGTCACCGACCAGCCCCAGCGTCTCGCGCGTGGTGCCCTCGTTGAACAGCAGCGGCAGCACGCCCATGCCGACCAGGTTGGAGCGATGGATGCGCTCGAAGGTCTCGGCCACCACGGCGCGGATGCCGAGCAGTACGGTGCCCTTCGCCGCCCAGTCGCGCGACGAGCCCATGCCGTATTCCTTGCCGCCGAAGACGATCAGCGGCACGCCCTCGGCCTTGTAGCGCTCGGCGACATCGTAGATCGCACCCTGCTCGCCGTCCGGGTAGTGCTTGGAAATGCCGCCTTCGACGCCGGGCACCATCTCGTTCTTGATGCGGATGTTGGCGAAGGTGCCGCGCATCATGATCTCGTGGTTGCCGCGACGCGACCCATACGAGTTGAAGTCCTTCTGCGCGACCTGGTGCTCGGACAGATACACGCCGGCAGGCGAGCTCTTCTTGATCGAGCCGGCCGGCGAGATGTGGTCGGTGGTGATGTTGTCGCCGAGCAGCGCCAGCACGCGGGCTCCCAGGATGTCGCCCTTGTCGACCGGCTCCATGGTGATGCCCTCGAAATAGGGCGGGTTCTGCACGTAGGTGGAGCCGGAATCCCACTTGAACGTCTCGGACCCGGTCGCGACCTGCAGCGCCTGCCATTCCGGCGTCCCCTTGCTGACCAGGGCATAGCGCTCGATGAACTGCTGGCGATTGATCGAGGTCGCCATCAGGTCGGCGATCTCCTTGTTGGTGGGCCAGATGTCCTTGAGATAGACCGGCTTGCCCTTGTTGGAGGTGCCGAGCGACACCGTCGTGATGTCCTCGCGGATCGTGCCCAGGATCGAATAGGCGACCACCAGCGGCGGGCTCGCCAGGTAGTTGGCGCGTACGTTCGGGCTGATGCGGCCCTCGAAGTTGCGGTTGCCGGACAGCACCGACACCGCGACCAGCTGGTTGTTCTCGATCGCGTCGACGAGGCTGTCCGCGATCGGACCCGAGTTTCCGATGCAGGTGGTGCAGCCGTAGCCGACCGTGTTAAAGCCGAGCGCATCGAGATCCTCGGACAGGCCTGCCTTGTCGAGATACTCGGTGACCACCTGCGAGCCAGGCGCCAGCGAGGTCTTGACCCAGGGCTTCGGCGTCAGGCCGAGCGCGCGCGCCTTGCGTGCCACCAAGCCGGCTGCGATCAGCACCGCCGGGTTGGAGGTGTTGGTGCACGAGGTGATGGCGGCGATCACCACGTCGCCATGGCCGATCTCGTAATTGGTGCCGGCGACCGCGATCTTCTTGTCGACGTCGTTGGCGGGTACGCCGAGGCTCTTGGTCATCTCGGTGTTGAACGAGGTCGCCGCGTTTTTCAGCGCGACGCGATCCTGCGGACGCTTCGGGCCGGCCAGCGACGGCTCGACCGTGGAGAGGTCCAGCTCGAGCGTGTCGGTGAAGACCGGATCGGGCGTGTCGCTCTCGCGGAACATGCCCTGTACCTTGAGATAGGCCTCGACCAGCTTGATGCGATGCTCGTCGCGGCCGGTCTGGTGCAGGTACTCGAGCGTCAGCGCATCAACCGGGAAGAAGCCGCAGGTCGCGCCGTACTCAGGCGCCATGTTGCCGATAGTGGCACGGTCCGCGACCGGCAGGGTGTCCAGCGCCGGGCCATAGAACTCGACGAACTTGCCGACGACGCCCTTCTTGCGGAGCATCTGGGTGACGGTCAGCACCAGGTCGGTGGCGGTCGCGCCCTCGGGCATGCGGCCGGTCAGCTTGAAGCCGATGACGTCCGGGATGAGCATGGCGATCGGCTGGCCGAGCATGGCGGCCTCCGCCTCGATGCCGCCGACGCCCCAGCCGAGCACGCCCATGCCGTTCACCATCGTGGTGTGGCTGTCGGTGCCGTACAGCGTGTCCGGGTAGGCGAAGGTCTCGTCGCCGATCGTCGCCGTCCAGACCGCCTGGGCGATATATTCGAGGTTCACCTGGTGGCAGATGCCGGCACCCGGCGGCACCACCGAGAAGTTCTCGAACGCCTCCTGGCCCCAGCGCAGGAACGCATAGCGCTCGCCGTTGCGCTCGAATTCGATCTCGACGTTGCGCTGCAGCGCGTCCGGGGTGCCGGACACGTCCACCATCACCGAATGGTCGATCACCAGATCGACCGGAACCAGCGGGTTCACCTTCTGCGGGTCGCCGTTCAGCAGGGTGATGCCGTCGCGCATGGCGGCCAGATCGACCACGCCCGGGACGCCAGTGAAGTCCTGCATCAGGATGCGGGCCGGCTTGAACGGCACCTCGCGCACGCTCTGGCCGGTTTCGAGCCAGCCGGCAACCGACTTCGCGTCCTCGATCTTGTAGGAACGGTTATCCTCGAACCGCAGCACGTTCTCGAGCAGCACCTTGAGGCTGACCGGCAGGCGGCTGACGTCGCCGATCTGTTTGGCGGCCTCCGGAATCGAGAAATAATGGTAGGTTTTACCCTCGACATCGAGCGTCTTGCGGGTTCCGAGATTGTCCTGACCGACCGACTTCATGCTGTTCTTCCCCGAGATCGTCTGTGTCCACAGCGTCGGCCGGCAGCGCGGACGACCGATCGAACGGCGCCAAGGCATACGGGCGGACAGCTTGAGTTCCCAATGGGGGTAGAACATACCGACACGACCAGCCGAAACAAGCGCAGCCGCGCGCCGGCACCCAAGAGGTCCGCACATGACACATGCCACCGAGGCCACCTTGCGTGCCGTCGGCCTCGTCGTGCTGCGGTCCGACCGGCTGGTGCTGGATGGCGTGGCGCTGGAACTCGGCCGTGGCGGGGCCCTGCTGCTGACCGGCCCGAACGGCGCCGGCAAGTCGACCCTGCTGCGCGCGCTGGCCGGCCTCTGCCCGCTCGCTGCCGGGCGGATCGAGTGGGACGGCATCGATATATGCGACGCTCCGACCGAGCATGCGGGCCGCCTTGCCTATCTCGGCCACCAGGATGCGCTGAAGCCCGGCCTCAGTCTCCGCGAAAACCTGCATCTCGCGGCCCGGACCGGTGGCGGCGAGACGACCGCGGCGCTGGCTGCTTTCGGGCTCGATGAGCTGGCCGGCCTGCCGGTGCGGCTGCTGTCCGCCGGCCAGCGACGCCGTGCCGCCCTGGCGCGCGTTCTGCTTGCCGACGTGCCGCTATGGCTGCTGGACGAACCCTCGCTCGGGCTCGATACCGCGGCGCTGGTTCGCCTGGGCCTCGTGCTGGCCCGGCACCGGGCGGCGGGGGGCATGGTGATCGCGACCACCCATGTCGGGTTGCCCTTGCCCGACGCGTACCTACTGGATCTGGCGGCGTGACCGGACGGGCCGGCATGCTGGCCCGATTCCGCATAGTGCTGGCGCGCGACCTGCTGCTGTCGGTGCGCCATGCCTCGGATACGTTGGCGGCGGTGCTGTTCTTCCTGCTTGCCGGCGCGCTGTTCCCGCTGGCGCTCGGGCCCTCTCCCGATCTGCTGCGCCGGATGGCCCCCGGGATTATTTGGGTATGTGCGCTCCTGGCGGCGCTGCTGCCGCTCGACCGGCTGTTCGGCGCCGAACTCGATGACGGATCGCTCGACCAGTTGATGCTGTGCGGCCTGCCCGCCCCGGCGGTCGCATTCGCCAAGATTTGCGCCCACTGGCTGAGCACCGGACTGCCGCTGCTGCTCGCCGCCGGTCCGCTGGCCGTCATGCTGGGTCTCCCCGCGGATGCGATCCCGGTCCTGCTTGCCGGCCTGCTTCTCGGCACGGCCGTGCTGTCGTTGATCGGCGGCATGGCGGCGGCGATCGTCTGCGGCGCCCGGCGCAGCGGCGTGCTGCTGCCGCTGCTGGTGCTGCCGCTGGCCACGCCGGCGCTGATCTTCGGGGCCGCCGCCGTCGACGCGGCGCAGGTTGGGCTGGACTGGCATCCGGACCTGCTGCTGCTTGCGGCCTTCCTCGCCGCCTCCATCCCATTATGTCCGCTGGCCGCCGGTGCCGCCCTCAGGATGGCGGTGGAATGAGCCTTCAGCTTCACGCAATCCTAAAGAAAAGGTTATGGATTTTCCGTCGATGGCATCGGGCAAACGGCGGATACACTCGTGTAAGCCGGCTCGGCCCACCCCAGGTCGATATCTGCAACAGAGGACAAGACGCATGCTGATCGAGACGATCCTGAAGACCAAGGGACATGATGTCGCCACCCTGAGGCCGGAACAGCCGGTATCCGCCGCGATCGCGCTGATGGCCGAGCGCCGGATCGGCGCGGTGGTGATCCAGGACCGTGGCACCGTCGTCGGCATCTTTTCCGAGCGCGACCTGGTCAAGGTGCTGGCACGCGACGGGCATGTGGCGCTCGACCGCGCGGTCCAGATCTCGATGACCTCGCCGGTGGTGACCTGCCGCGCGGAGGATCGCCTCGATCAGGTCATGGCGATGATGACCCAGCGCCACATCCGGCACATGCCGGTCATGGACGGGACCAGCCTCAAGGGCATGATCAGCATTCGCGACCTGGTCCGCCACCGGCTCGAGGAGAAAGAGCTGGAAGCCGCGATCCTACTCGATATCTCGCGCATGCATGGCTGAGACGGGGCGGCTCCCCGGAGCCGCGTCCCAGTGGATGAAGTCCGACCCGTGGTAGCCGTGCTTGGAGCGGATCGTAACCATGGATCAATCCTGGCGAGCCTTCGCCGCGAACTCGTTCAGCTGCGACATCGTGGCGTCGAAGCGTCCTCCGGCCTCGGCGAAACGCAGGAAGTGGACGCGCTCGACCAGGATTTCGTGCGGCGTGGGCTGCCGGGCGAACAGCGCCATTACCTCGTCGACGAAGGCGTCGAGCGGCAGGTAGCCGGGACGGTTTTCCTGGCCCGGCGTCAGCCCGGTCTGCACTGCCGGTGGGACAAGCTCGATCACTTCCACCCGTCCCTTCAATACCTCCCGCAGGGCGAGGGTGTAGGAATGCATGGCCGCCTTGGTGGCATTGTAGGTCGGTGTGGTGACGAGCGGCACGAACGCCAGCCCGGACGTAACATTGACGATTGCCGCATCGGGCTGGGCGGCGAGGTGGTCGACCAGCGCATCGATGAGCCGGATCGGGCCAAGCAGGTTGGTGTTGATCGTCCGTTCCGCGTCGGTCAGGTCGCGCGACCGGTCGAGCACCTCGAAGCGCATGATTCCGGCGTTGTTGACGAGCACGTTGACCGAGGGGTGTTCGGCAAGCAGCCGCTTTGCAAAAACGGCGACGCCTTCGGCGCTTTCCACGTCCAGCTCGATCGCATGCATGTTCGGTCGCCCAGCGCTTGCGGCTTTGAGCACGTCTCGCCGCCGGCCGGCGACGATCACCGTGTTTCCGCAATCGTGGTAACGCTGGGCAAGCGCCTCGCCGATGCCGGAGCCGCCGCCAGTGATCAGGATGGTGTTGCCGGTCTGGTTCATGGACTCGTCCTTCGTAGTGGGAGCCCATAATCTATTCCGCTAAACCCCAGCAGGAAGAAGGCACCGGAAATATCCCTACTTACCGAAAAGAGAGTGACGTGATGTCCGACCTTCCCTTCGATGCACCGACCATCCAGCGGGCCCGCCGCATCGCGGAGACCACTCCGCCGGTCGAATGCGATCCCAGAGTTGAGGCGCTGGTCAATAACCTGATCGGGCGGGTGGCCGACAAGTGGACGATGATCGCGCTCGAAGTAATGGCGGAGCACGGCGAGTTGCGCTTCACCCAACTCGCCCGGCAGATGCCCGGGATCAGCCAGAAGATGCTGACCCAGACGCTTCGCCAGATGGAGCGCGACGGCATGGTGACGCGCACCGTCCACGCCGTCGTACCGCCGCGCGTCGACTACCGGCTGACGGCGATGGGCGGAAGCCTGGGTGCGGCCTTCTGCGGCGTGTGGATCTGGGCAGAGGAAAACCTCGTCAAGGTCGAGGCCGCGCGGGACGTCTTCGACGCCAAGGCGACCTAGCCGGCATCGTCTTTCTAGGCGAGCCGAACGCTGTCCCGTCAGATCGATGCGCTGATGGCGTCGGTTTCCAAATCTTTCAGGCGCGCTTAAAGCTATATGGCATCGTTGCATGGCCATATCTGGGTCGGAGCCGGCGGTAATCGGGCGGCCTGGCCATGCCGAAACGTCGAACGTCCGCCTCTTCCAGATCTCGCCCGAACCGGACCTTCCGCTTCGGCCGGATTCAGTCGGCCGCCAGGCGACCTCGTGAGACTATGCTTCTGGTCTGCGGCGGCTTTGAACTGGCGTATCAAGCGCCGGGTTCATCCATTATCCGAGCATCGACAAGGCGCGGGTAAAGAAGTGCTCGCCACCGAAATTACCCGACTTAAGCGCCATCGACAGATCCGCATGGTTCGCGCCGGTAACCCGCAGCACCGGGACGCCGGGCGCGATTTCCTCACCGACCAGGAACGCTTCCAAACCGAGCCGGTCTACCACCGCACCGGACGTTTCGCCGCCGGCGACCACGAGCTGATCGACCCCGGCCGCCACCAGGCCTCCGGCGATCGCGGCAAGCGCCTGTTCGACGACATGGCCGACCGCCATGCCGCCATGGCTGTTCTGCATGGCCTTCACCGCGTCCGGATGGTCGCTGCTGGCGACGAGCACCGGTCCGTGCTCGATCCTTGCGCGCGCCCAGTCGAGCGCTTCCGACACCGCCCGATCGATGCCCGCATCGAGCATGCCGGCGACATCGAGACGCAGGCAGGCAATCCCGGATGCTTCCGCTACCGCAATCTGCTGGCGGGTGGCAGCCGAGCAGCTTCCGGCAAGGATCGCGGCACGGCCGGATGCCGGACGACGCTGTGTATCGCCACTGGCCTGTGCCGGTTCGGACGGACCGTCGCGCGCGACCAGCGCCCGGGCCAGCCCGGCACCGAGACCGGACGCGCCGGCGGATACCGGGTCGCCGAGTGCGGCCTCTCCCAGCGCGTCGAGATGGCGGGCCGCGACCGCATCGGCGATCGCCGCACCGGCGCCGGCCATCCGGGCGCTGGCGAGCGCGTCGCGCACAGCCTCGACACCCTGCTCGACCACGGCGAACGGGATCAGCGCGACCGGGCTGGCACTCTGCCTGCCGAGCACGCGCACCAAGCTGGAGTCGCGCATCGGATTGAGCGGATGGTCCTTGAGCGGACTTTCATGCAACGGCACGCCGTTCACGAACAGATACCCTTCGAACACGCTGCGCCCGGTTTCGGGAAAGGCCGGATTGACCAGCACCGTGGCGCCGCCGGCACGATCCCGCAGGGCATCGATCACCGGCCCGATATTGCCTGCGTCGGTCGAATCGAACGTGGAGCAGATTTTGAACAACACATGTTCCGCGCCACGATCGCGCAGCCACGCTTCGGCCTCGAGCGACAGCGTTACCGCCCGATCGGCCGCGATCGAACGGCTTTTCAGCGACACCACCACGGCATCGACATCCGGGAGTTCCAGCGACGGTCTCGGCACGCCGATGGTCTGCACCGTGCGCAGCCCGTTCTGCCGCAGCATATTGGCGAGGTCCGAGGCGCCGGTATAATCGTCGGCGATGCAGCCGAGGCGGATGCTCACGCGCGCGTTCCTCCAGCAATGTCGCGACGGCCGGCATAGGGCGCGAACCAGCCGAGGCCATCCTCCGTGCGCGCACGCGGACGATACTCGCAGCCGACGAAACCGTCATAGCCGAGCCGGTCCAGCTCCTCGAACAGGAACGGGAAGTTCAGCTCCTCGCCGTCGGGCTCGTTGCGCGACGGGACGCTGGCGATCTGGATATGGCCGATCATCGGCAGCATCCGGCGCAACGCCATCGTTGCGTCGCCATGCAGGATCTGGCGATGATAGAGGTCGAACTGGAGCTTTACGTTGGACACGCTCATCGCGTTGATGAAGTTGGCGGTCCATTCGAAATCGTTCAGGAAATAGCCCGGCATGTCGCGCCCGTTGATCGGCTCCAGCACCAGGTCGAGCCCGCGCGCGCCGAGCGCATCGGCACAGCGCCTGACGGCATCGCGGTAGGCCCGCAGCGAGGCCTCGTCCGAGCGGTCGGCAATGCCGGCCATCAGATGCACCCGGGCCACGCCGGTCGCCTCGGCATAGCGCAACGTGGTGGCCAGTGCAGCGTCGAGTTCGGAGGCACGTGCAGGAAGTGCGGCGAACCCCCGGTCGCCGGCGTCCCAATCGCCGGGCGGCATGTTGAACAAAGCGATCTCCAGGCCGTTGCGCTGCAACCGCTCTGCGACGGCTTCGGGCTCGAGGGCGTACGGAAACAGGCACTCGACCGCGGTAAAGCCGGCGGCGGCCGCGGCGTCGAACCGATCGGCGAACGGCATCTCGTTGAACATCATCGTCAGGTTGGCGGCAAAACGCGGCATGGCGGGTCCTCGAATGAAGTCCTTAAACGGGCTGGGGCAACGACAATCCGGAAATCTGCGCATAAAGGCGGGCAACCGAGGCATCGTCGTCCTTGCCCATCCCGGCGGCCGCGGTCATCAGGTACATCTGCAACGCCGCACCGGCGACCGGAACCGGAAACTGTCCGGCACGGGCCATGTCGAGCACGATCCCTAGATCCTTGGTGAAGATGTTGACGGCACTGCGCGGCGTGTAGTCGCCATCCAGCACGTGCGGGATACGGTTCTCGAACATCCAGCTATTGCCGGCCGATTTCGTGATGACCTCATAGACCCGCCGCAGATCGAGGCCCTGGTGGGCGGCGAACGCGATCGCCTCGCAGGCAGCTGCGATATGCACGCCCGCCAGGAGCTGGTTGACCATCTTGAATGCAGCGCCCAGCCCAGCCTCGTCGCCGAGCTCGTACAGCGTTCCGGTCATCGCCTCCAGCGCCGGCCTGGCGGCATCGAACGCGGCCTTGCTGCCGGAGGCCAGCATGGTCAACTGACCGTCGGCGGCCCGCACGGCGCCACCGCTCATCGGCGCGTCGAGATAATGCCGGCCGGTCGCTTCCAGCCGTGCCGCCAGCACGCGCGCACGCTCCGGCGCCATGGTCGCGGACGACACGAACACGCCGCCCGGCTTCATGGTGGCGGCACATCCATCGGGGCCGAACAACACCGCCTCGGTCTGGTCGGCATTCACCACCACGGCGATTACGCAGTTGGCTTCGGCGGCGGCATCGGCGGGAGTGGTGCCGATCCTGGCGCCCTCGGCCGCGAGACGCGTGCAGGCATCCGTGTTCACGTCGTAGCCGGACACGTCGAAGCCTGCGCGCATCAGCGACACGGCCATTCCACCGCCCATCGAGCCGAGCCCGATGACCGCGCAACGCAGGGTCGTGGTCGCGATCACGTCCGTCATGTTTCCTCCTGAGCCGGGAACGCCTTGCATGGTTGCGCTACCATCGCCAGGATGCCGTGTATCGACCGTTTGATAAAGAGCTGTTTCAACAAGGCGATGCAAAAGCTGCAAGGATTGTCGATGAGCGAAACGAAACTGCGCGAGCAGATCTGCCTGTTTTCCCGATCGCTGTTCGAGCGTGGACTGACTTCGGGATCCTCGGGCAATGTCAGCATCAGGCTGGAGGATGGTGGTTTCCTGACGACGCCCACCGACAGTTCCCTGGGTTTCCTCGATCCGGCCCGGCTGACCCGGCTCGATGCGGCCGGCCATGTGCTGTCCGGCGACGCGCCGACCAAGGAGTTGCCGCTGCACCAGGCACTCTATGACACCCGTGACGGGGCGGGTGCGATCGTGCATCTGCATTCGACGCACTCGGTGGCACTCTCGATGCTGCCGGAAGTCGATCCGTCCTCGGTGCTGCCACCGCTGACCGCCTACTCCGTGATGCGCGTCGGCCACACTGCCCTGATCCCCTATTACCGCCCAGGCGACCCGGCGGTAGCGGATGCGATCCGGGGCCTGCACGGCAAGCATACCGCGGTGTTGCTGGCCAATCACGGGCCGGTCGTGGCCGGCCGGACGCTACAGGCGGCCATCAATTCGATCGAGGAACTGGAGGAAACCGCCCGCCTCTATCTGCTGCTCCGTGGCCTAAACCCGCGCCTGCTGACGCAGGCTCAGGTCCAGGATCTGGTGGATCACTTCAAGCTGTAAGCAGCCCGGTGCTCAGGTTTTCACATACGAGCGCCAGTTGTGGTTCTCGCGAAAGCCGAGCATCGCCTTGGCCTTCTTGTTCGACAGCAGGCTCTCGAACTCGCCCATCTCGCCTTGCACCGGCACGTTGGGATAGTAGCGACGCACCAGCTCAGCCGTTGGCAGGTCGGATGACGAATGATCGTTCACCGCATTGAACACCTGATAGCCGAGCCCGTCGGTCTCGATGCCCAGCCTGACGATCTCGCCCAGGTCCCTGGCGTCGATATAGCTCCACGCGATGCGCTTGCGGAAATCCGGCTTGGCGAACCAGCCCGGGAACAGGGCGTATTCGCTGGGTTCGACCACGTTACCGATCCGGAGCGCGTAGATGTCCGTTCCGGTGCGCAATGCGAAGGCTTCCGCGGTACGCTCGTTGCAGATTTTCGAGGTGGCGTAGCTGTCCATCGGCTTGACGGGATAGTCCTCGTCGAGCGGAAAATATTCCGGGTCGCGATGACCATGCGCGAACACGATGCCGTAGGTGGTTTCGCTGGATGCGATGATCACCTTCTTGATGCCGAGCTTGGTGGCCGCGTCGAGGACATTATAGGTGCCCATTACGTTGACGCGGTAAACCTCGTTGTCCGGCACGAGCATGATCCGCGGGATGGCGGCGAAATGCACGACCGCGTCGATATGCGGTGGGCTCAGATCTAGGTCGAATTCGTGCAAGCCGGTATAAGCGGAGAACGCGTTGAAAACCTGTCCGGCATCGGTGATGTCGGCAATCAGCGTCCGCACCTTCGGATGGTCCAGCGGCTTGGTGTCGATGTTCAACACCTCGTAGCCCTGGTCTATCAGATATTGCACCACATGACGACCGGCCTTGCCGCTGCCGCCGGTAAACAGAATGCGCTTCATGCTATGAAATCCCTGGTGTTTCAGAACTGATACTGATCGATATTGGCGGCGTTGAAAATCAGCGGCGTACTGAACACGATGACGCCATCCTTCGCCGTGAATTTTCCAAGATCGCCGGCGGTGAACTCGCCGTCGCGCTGGATCGCGTTATTGACGGCCAGGCGGGCCACATACATCACCAGCTCGCCTTCCTTGACCTCATCCCAGAGCGGGCTCTCCTTGATGATCCCGGCCTTCACGTACTGGCGGATCGCATTCGGGTCGCTGCAGCCCGTCACGAACACCTTGCCGGTGCGGCCCAGCTTCTCGACCGCGGCAGCGGCACCCACCTCGGCCGCGCCATCCGGGGCGATGATGCCGGTCACGTCGGGGTTGGCTTGCAGGATGTTCAGGCCGGCCGTCAAGGATTGCGACGGGCTGGACTGGCCATATTGCGTGGTGACGATCTGCATCTTTGGATAGGTCGCGGTCATGTAGGTCTTGAGCGCGTTGATCCACTCGTTCTGGATCGTGGCATCCGGTGTCGAGGACAGGATGGCGACCTTGGCGGTCGGGCCTGCATATTTCGCGACCGACTCCACCAGCGCCTTGCCGAAGGCCGCATAGTCGGTGTTCTGGATGAAGAAGTCGCGCGCATCGGGCGCCACGTCGCTATCATAGGACACGACCTTGATGCCCTGCTTGCGTGCGCGACGAAGTGCCGGCGCCAACTGGGTCGGGTTGTTCGAGGTTGTGGTAATGGCATTGAAACGGCGGGCGATCAGGCTGTTGAACACGTCGACCTGGCCCTGTGCCGATGCAGTGACCGGTCCGGTATAGAGGAAGTCGATGTTCAGCGCCTTCGCCGCAGTTTCGGCACCCTGCTGGTTTGCCTTGAAGACCGACAACCCGACCAGCTTCGGCACCATCGCGACCTTGATGCGCTTGGACGTGTCGATGTCGGCGGCCTGGGCGGTGAGCCCGGTAGCGAGCAGAAGTGGCAGCGCCGCGAGAGCGGCACGGAGCGTGGAGGTAAGACGTTCGGTATGGGCCATGATGGTGGGGTCCGTTTCCAGTGTTCGTTTATTGTTGGTTCAGTTCGACAAGGCGGTGCCTGGCCGGAACCGGGCAAGCAGCATCGACAGAAAGCTGCCATGCCCGGCAAACACGTTCTTGATCGCGATCGCGGCAAGCAGGATCGCGCCGGTGAGCATGGTGGTGACCATGTCGGAGAAACCGGCGATCAGCATGCCCTGGCGCAGCACGCCGAGCAGCAGCACGGCGATGACCACACCCGAGATAGTCCCGTCGCCGCCGAAGATGCTGACGCCGCCGAGCACGACGATGGTGATGGTACTGAGCAGCAGCAGGTCGCCCATGTCGGGACGGACCGCGCTGTAATAGGCGGCCAGCACGATGCCGGCGAGACCGGCCATCAGGCCGCTGATGACATAGGCGAACGTCACGATCCGGGCGACGCGGATACCGGAATATCGCGCGGCCTCTGCATTGTATCCAATCATGATGATTTTTCGCCCGAAGATGGAACGCGAGATCAGCAGGGAGAACAGCAAGGCCGCTACGGCGAACAGCAGGATCTGGAACGGAACGATGTCGCCGAAGGCGCCCGTGCCGAGGCGGTTGAAGCTGTCCGGGAAACCGGAAGGCGGATTGTTGCCAGCAAGTGCGGTGGCGATGCTGCCATAGATGAAGCTGGTCGCCAGCGTGGCGATCAGCGGTTCCGTGCGCAGGCGGGTGATGATCAGGCCGTTGACCAGGCCGAGCAGTCCGCCGGCGATGACGCCTACGAATGCCGCCAGCCAGATCGACACATGCAGCCCGCTCCACAACTCGGCCATGACGATAGCCGACAGGCCGGCGGTCGCGCCGACCGAAAGGTCGATGCCACCAGTCAGGATGACGGTGGTGAGGCCGAGCGCCACCAGCCCGAACGGCAGGAAGTTCTCGGACAATGCCAGGAAGCCGGCGAACCCCGGATAGAAGCCCGGCACGCCCGCGATCAACCCGACGGTGAGGAAAAGCAGGAGCAGCAGCAGGGACCGTTCCCAGATGCCGAGCGGGAGGCGGCTTGTCTTGCCACGCGATGCGGTAACGTCGTTGGTGCCGGTCATCGTGCAAGCCTCCTGGCGCCGGCTGTGACGGCCACGAGGATCATCAATCCCTCCCCCGCCGAGTACCAGATCGGCGGCACATGAATGAACACCAGGGCGGTCAGGATCACGCTCAGGAACAGCGCACCCAGAACGGCGCCGAGCGCGTTGCCGCGGCCACCGGCAATGGCGGTGCCGCCGATCAGCGCGACCGCGATGGATTGCAGTTCCATATGGTCGCCGGTACCGGTGGTGACGGTGGCGGACCCTGTGTAGGACAGGAACATAAGGCCGGCGAGCGCTGCCAGGACACCGGATAATGTGTAGGCGCCGACCTGCGTCACGGTGACCGAAATGCCGGCATTGTAGGCAGCAGCCTGGTTGTTGCCGATCGCCAGGATCGCGCGTCCAAACCGCGTATGGCCGAGAACGAACCAGACCAGCAGCAATACGACGACAAGCACCAGCACCGGGATCGGCAATGGCAGCGCATCGGAGATCACCCCATTGCCGAGCCTGGCATAGGCGTGCGGCACGGAGTCGACCTGGGTCCCGTTCGAATACAGGAATATCAGGCCGCTATAGAGGCTGTAGGTGCCGAGCGTGGTGATGATCGGCGGGATCGCGAGCTTTGCCACCAGAAGGCCGTTGATGGTGCCGAGCACCAGCCCGATCGCCAGGGCGATCCCGAACGCGCCGGCAAGCGAAAGTCCATCCCCTTGCGCCATCAGCCCGGTCACCATGGCGGTAAGACCGAGCACCGGCGCCACCGACAGGTCGATACCACGAGTGGCGATCACCAGCGTCTGGCCGAGTGCCAACAGGGACAGAACGACACAGTTCAGCAGCATGAAATGCAGGTTCTGCAGCGACATGAAGGCATGGTTGAACGCGCCGACCAGCAGCACGGTCACGACAGTGACCGCAGCCAGCGCGATCGAGCGAACATCGTGTCCTGCGCCGGCGACCCGGGAGCGTCGGCCGGCAGGTGCGTCCTGCATCGTTCCGGACTGCAGCACAGGCACGTTCATGCGGCAATTTCCTGCGCATCGCCCGCATCGCTGAGATAGGAGCGTGCAACGCGCTCGGGCGTGATCGCATCGCCGCTCAATTCGGCGACGATGCGGCCCTCATAGACCGAAAGAATCCGGTCGCAGAGACGTACCAGTTCCTCCATCTCGGAAGAAATGACCAGGATCGCAATGCCGTCCTTCGCCAGGGACTCGATGAGTTCGTAGATCTCTTCCTTGGCGCCGACATCGACGCCGCGGGTCGGTTCGTCCAGGATCGCCACGGTTGGTGCCAAACCCATCCATTTTCCGAACACCACCTTCTGCTGGTTGCCACCGGAAAGCTGTCGCAGCGTCTGGTCGGTGCCGGCGCAGCGCACGCGGTAACGCCGCACCGTATCGGCACCGATCCTGTCCTCGTCGGCATGGTCCATCAGGCCGAACCGGTGACGCACCCGTTCGATCAGGCCGGAGGTGACGTTCTCGGCAATGGTCATCGGCAGGATCGCACCATGGCGTGCGCGATCCTCCGGCGAATAGACCAGACCCTTGCGGATGATCTCGTCGGTCGGCAGTTCGGAAATAGTCTCGCCGTTCAACGTTACCGTGCCTGCATCGTGCGGGCGCAGCGCAAAGATCGCTTCGGCGATTTCCGTGCGCCCTGCGCCGACCAGCCCGGCCAGGCCAAGAATTTCTCCACGATGCAAGGTGAAGCTGACGTCGCTGAAACTTGCAGCCTGGCCCAAATTCGCAACCGTCAGGGCCGGCTGGTCGGTGGCACAGGACCAGGTGCGACGCGGGATCGTGCGCATCTCCCGGCCGACCATCTGCGACAGCAATCTGGTGCGGTCGAACTGTTCGTGCGGAACGCTGTCCACCAGAACGCCGTCACGCAGCACGCTGATGTCGTCGGAGATTTCCAGAACCTCGTCCATACGGTGGCTGATGAAGGCGAGCGTGTAGCCTTCGTCGCGCAACCGCCGCATCGTCGCGAACAGGTGCTGCACCTCGTGCGTGGTCAGCGGCGAGGTCGGCTCGTCGAACAGGATCACCCGGCAACCGCGCAGCAGCGCCTTGGCGCATTCCACCTGTTGCTGCTGGGCGATCGACAGCAGCCGTGCGGGGGCATCGACCGCGATGTCCAGGCCGAGCGTGTCCAGCGCGGCGCGGGCCCGCGTTCTCATCGTGGTCCAATCGACGCGCCGCACCAGCCTGCCGGTGATCGGCAACTGACCGACGAACATGGTTTCGGCGACACTGAGTTCCGGCATCAATGCCGGCTCCTGGGGAACCAGATAGATCCCATGCGCATGCGCCTCGTGCGGCGACGCCAGGGTGAGTGGGGCATCATCGAGAATAAGCCTGCCGGCATTCGGACGCACGATTCCCGCCAACACCTTGAACAAAGTGGATTTCCCGGCGCCGTTCTCGCCCATCATCGTATGGACGCGACCGGGCTCCAGCGAAACGCTGATCCCGCGCAAGACCGAAACGTTTCCATAGCTCTTGGTGATATCGTTGGCCCGGTAGAAACCGGTCACGGTTTGCCCACGCTCGCTCATCGGTCGCGACATTGCGCGGTGCTCCTGGAAATCTTCCTGCCTACGGCTTGCTTCTCGCCCTGGCACGCATGCGCGACAGGAACCGGCAGCCTTCGACGCAGACCGTAATCAGGCCGCGATGGTAGCGCAACCATTCAATTGATCATCGAAGCGTACAAGCGGTGGCGGCGCGGCGCGAGCGCTTGTAGGGTCGCCGAACATGAATCAGCCAATCGCCTTGCGCCGCCGTGTTCGCACCAGCGCGATAACCCTGAAGGACGTCGCCGAACGGGCCGGCGTGGCACCGATCACGGTTTCGCGCGCGATCAATGCGCCGGACAGTGTATCGTCATCGCTCCGCGCGCTGATCGATGCGGCGGTCGCCGAACTGGGCTATGTCCCGAACCGGTTCGCAGGCGCCCTCGCCTCGGCGGAAAGCAGGATCATTCCAGTGATCGTGCCATCGCTGTCGAACGCGGTCTTCATCGAGGTGATCGAGGGAATCCAGGCTGTGCTGGAGGCCGAGGGGTACCAGCTTCTGCTCGGCAACACCCAGTATGATCTCGAGCGCGAGACGGCACTGGTCTCCACCCTGCTGGGATGGTCGCCGGCGGGGATCATCGTCGCCGGCCTGCGCCACGCCGAGCGCACGCGGGCGCTGCTGCGCGGTTGCGGCCGGCCGGTGGTGGAAATCATGGAGCTGGGACCACGGCCGATCGACATGAATGTCGGTCTGTCGCATCTCAGGGCCGGCACCATAATGGGCGAGCACCTGATCGCCCGGGGTTATCGGCGGATCGGTTTCGTCGGCGGCCGGCTCGAAGCCGACTATCGGGCGATGCAGCGCTTCCGCGGACTGGACCGGGCGCTGGCGGCAGCCGGTCTGGAACGCCGGCCACCCTTCACCTATGCGGGCCGTTCCAGTCCAGAAATCGGTGGCGACCAGTTGCTGGCGGTGCTGGCGCAGGCACCGGAGCTCGATGCGCTGTTCTTTGCCAACGACGATCTGGCGGTGGGCGCGCTGCTGCGTGCGGCGCATGCCGGCATCGCGGTGCCGGGACGGATCGCGATCGCCGGCTTCAACGGACTCGGCATCGGCGCGCTGACCCGCCCTTCGCTCACCACCATCGTTTCCCCGCGCCGCCTGATCGGCGAGACCGCGGCACGCAAGCTGCTCGCGCGCGTTGCCGGAACGTCGCCCGGACCGGCACGCGTGGATGTCGGTTGCTATCTGGCAATCCGTGAAAGCACCTGAACCAACCGGCCAAGGCCGAATCGGAGAACAATTCACATGACACAGAAAATCGGTTTCGCCGGCGTCGGCCTGATGGGCCATGGCATGGCCAAGAACCTGCTCGAGAAAGGGTTCGCCCTGACCGTACTCGGCCACCGCAAGCGCGATGCGGTCGAGGACCTGCTGGCACGCGGGGCAACCGAGGCCACCTCGGCACGCGCGCTCGGCGAGGCCAGCGACATTGTCGTGCTGTGCGTCACCGGCAGCCCGCAGGTGCGTGCACTGGTGCAGGGTCCGGACGGGCTGGAAGCCGCAGGCAAGCCCCTGCTGGTGATCGACTGCTCGACCTCGGAACCGGCGGTGACCACCGCCCTGGCCGAGAGCCTGAAGCCGGCCGGCATCACCCTGATCGATGCACCGCTAAGCCGTACGCCCAAGGAAGCCTGGGCCGGCACGCTGGACGTGATGGTAGGCGGAGACCCCGCGGATGTCGCCCGGGCCAGGCCGGTGCTGGAGGCGTTTGCCGGCAGGATCGTGGAGACCGGGCCGACCGGCACCGCCCACATGATGAAGCTGCTGAACAACTTCGTCTCGCTCGGCTATGCGTCACTCTACGCCGAAGCGCTGGCGCTGGGTGCCAAGGCCGGGGTCAGCTCGCAGGTGTTCCACGACGTCATACGGGGCGGGCGGATGGACTGCCTGTTTTTCCAGACGTTCTTCGAATACGTGGTCGGCGGCAATCCGGAAGCGCACAAGTTCACGCTGTCGAATGCGCTCAAGGACCTGACCTATCTTGCGAGCTTTGCCGGGACATCGGCGACCCCGAACCCGGTCAGTGCGGCGGTACGCAACAGCTTCGCGCTGGCTGTCGGAATGGGCCATGGGGACGGATACGTGCCGACCCTGACCGATATCGTCGCCCAGGTCAGCGGCGTGCAGGCCGCCAAATGACAACCCGCTGAAAAAGGGTCCGGGGGCAACGCGCCCCCGGAATTGTCCTACTCTGCCGGCTCGTTGACCACGACCTTGCGGGTCGCTGCCTTCTTCGCGGCGATTTCCTTCATCCGGGAATCGACGTGCTCGGTGTAGTTGTAGGTTGCCGGACGCTGGTTCTCGAGCGAGATCTCGGGAGCCATCTCGCCTTCGGTCTGCGGCCCACGGAGCGCCACCTTCAGGATGTGCAGCGGCCGCTTCACGGCATCGATCACCGCCGACGACTCGTAGCCGGAATGCACCATGCAGTCGGCGCACTTCTCGTAGTTGCCGGTGCCGTACTGCTCCCAGGCCGTGTCTTCCATCAGCTCCTTGAAGGTCGCGGCATAGCCCTCGCCCAGCAGGTAGCAGGGCTTCTGCCAGCCGAACACGTTGCGAAGCGGCTTGCCCCATGGCGTGCAATGGTAGGTCTCGTTGCCGGCCAGGAAGTTCAGGAACAGCGGCGACTGGGTGAAGCGCCACTTCTTGCCCTTGCCGAGACGGAACACGTCGCGGAACAGCTGCTTGGTCTTCTGGCGGTTCAGGAAGTGGGCCTGGTCCGGCGCGCGCTCGTAGGCATAGCCCGGCGCGGTCATGATGCCGTCCACGCCCATCGCCATCACGTCGTCGAAGAACTTCGCCAGCCGTTCGGGCTTGGCGCCGTCGAAGACAGTGCAGTTGATCGACACGCGGAAGCCGCGCTCCTTGGCCTTGCGAATCGCCGCGACGGCCCGGTCATAGACGCCGTCCTGGCAGACCGACGCGTCGTGCGTCTCCTGGTCGCCGTCCAGATGCACGTCCCAGGAAAAGAACGGGTTCGGCTTGTAATCGTCGAGCTTCTTCTCGAGCAGCAACGCATTGGTGCAGAGATAGACATATTTCCGGCGTGCCAGGAGCTTCTCGATAATCTCCGGCATCTCCTTGTGCAGCAACGGCTCGCCACCGGCGACCGCGATCACCGGAGCGCCGCACTCGGTATCGGCATCCAGGCACTCCTGCACCGTCAGGCGCTGGTTCAGGATCGGTGCCGGGTAGTCGATCTTGCCGCAACCGGCACATGCCAGGTTACAGCGGAATAATGGCTCGAGCATCAACACCAGCGGATAACGCTGGCGGCGCTTGAGGTGCTGCTTGACGACGTAGGCGCCGACTCGGACAGCCTGCATGATCGGAACGGCCATGCGAACGTGTTCTCCCTAAGCTCCGGCTCGCAAGCCGGGTCATCTGCTGGTCGTAGGAACGGCCTCGTTGCCAGCGCATCCATCATGGACGCTCTGGAGAATGATGGAGATGGGTAGGAAGCTCCAACAATCACGGGTACGAGAACAGGACGACGAAAGGCAGCTCTGGTGACGTGAATGGACTGAATAGATCGGTGCCTATACCGCAAATGCGGTTGCTGCGGCAATCTCATGCACTCGCCAGCCATGGCATTTGTGCAACAGGTGCGTGTATCCCCCTGTCGGAGCTCTCTTGTTGGTTCTAAAGAGTGCTGCACAGAGCAGACCCATTACCAGAAAAAGGGGTGGGTGCTTAGAACCAGACCGGACCGCGAGTCACAAGACCGACCCGACGCAGCCGGCGCGAATGGACACATCGGTGGACATGGACGAGTTGGACCCCCCGGGCGTGATGCCTTCCAGATACCCTCTTCTCGACCGCGTTCGGTCTCCGCGCGACCTGCGCAACCTGTCGGCCGAGCAGTTGCGGCAGGTGGCGGACGAGCTGCGTGGGGAGACGCT
>JBPBQO010000039.1:0-43713 GCA_050954785.1 Janthinobacterium lividum
TTCATGCCCAGCTTGTGCGCCTGTAGCTCAATGGTTAGAGCGGGCCGCTCATAACGGCTTGGTTGCGGGTTCGAGTCCTGCCGGGCGCAGGTCCCTTATTCCTGGTGCCGTCCCGCAATCGACGCGCCATAACTATCCTGTCGCATACCCTCGTTCCGGGAGCCTCACCATGGCCGCCTACCAATATGTCTATGTGATGAAGGACCTGACCAAGGCCTATCCGGGTGGACGCGAGGTGTTCAAGGGCATCACGCTTTCGTTCCTGCCCGGGGTCAAGATCGGCGTGCTCGGCGTCAACGGTGCCGGCAAGTCGACCCTGCTCAAGATCATCGCCGGGATCGAAAAAGAATATGGCGGCGAGGCCTGGGCGGCCGAGGGCATCAGCATCGGCTACCTGGAGCAGGAGCCGAAGCTCGAGGAGGAGCTGACCGTCGGCGAGAACGTGGCGCTCGGCTTCGGCGCGCTGAAGGTGGCGCTCGACCGCTTCAACGAGATCTCCAACAGGTTCGCCGAGCCGATGGAGGAGGACGAGATGAACGACCTCCTCGCCGAGCAATCCACCCTGCAGGAAGTGATCGAGGCCGGCGACGGCTGGGAGCTCGACCGCAAGATCGAGATCGCGCTGGACGCGCTGGCCTGCCCGCCCGCCGACAGCCCGGTGTCGAAGCTGTCGGGCGGCGAGCGCCGTCGCGTGGCGCTGTGCCGGCTGCTGCTCGAGAAGCCGGACATCCTGCTGCTCGACGAGCCCACCAACCATCTCGACGCCGAGAGCGTTGCCTGGCTCGAGCGCACCCTGCGCGATTACGAGGGCACCGTCATGGTCATCACCCATGACCGCTACTTCCTCGACAACGTGACCAACTGGATCCTCGAGATCGAGCGTGGCCGCGGCTATCCGTTCGAAGGCAACTATTCGTCCTGGCTGACCCAGAAGCGCAAGCGCCTGCAGCAGGAGGAAAAGGAGGAGAGTGCGCGCAGCCGTGCGCTCGCCGCCGAGCAGGAGTGGATCGGCGCCAGCCCGAAGGCACGCCAGGCCAAGAACAAGGCGCGCATCGCCAAGTACGAGGAGATGCAGGCGCAGAGCCAGGAGCGTGGAGGCGGCACCGCCGACATCGTCATCCCGCCGGGCCCGCGCCTCGGCGGCACGGTTATCCAGGCGGAGGAGCTCCGCAAGGGCTTCGGCAACCGCATGCTGATCGACGGGCTCGACTTCGCGCTGCCGCCCGGTGGCATCGTCGGCGTGATCGGCCCGAACGGCGCCGGCAAGTCGACCCTGTTCAAGATGATCACCGGCGACGACCAGCCGGACAGCGGCTCGCTTCGCGTCGGCGAGACGGTGAAGCTCGGCTACGTCGACCAGTCCCGCAACTCGCTGGACGACAACAAGAACGTCTGGGAAGAGATCACCGGCGGCACCGACATCATCTATCTCGGCAAGCGGGCGGTTCCGTCGCGCGCCTATGTCGGCGCCTTCAACTTCAAGGGCGCCGACCAGCAGAAGAAGGTCGGCATCCTGTCCGGCGGCGAGCGCAACCGGGTGCATCTGGCCAAGATGCTGCGGCTGGAAAGCAACGTCATCCTGCTTGACGAGCCGACCAACGACCTCGATGTCGATACGCTGCGGGCCCTGGAAGACGCACTCGGCGAATTCGCCGGCTGTGCGGTGATCATCAGCCATGATCGCTGGTTCCTGGACCGGCTGGCGACGCACATCCTCGCCTTCGAGGGCGACAGCCACGTCGAGTGGTTCGAGGGCAATTTCCAGGCCTACGAAGAGGACAAGCGACGTCGACTCGGTGCCGATTCGACCGAGCCGCATCGGATCAAGTACCGGCCGCTGGCACGCTGAGCGCCCGGCGCCGGCGCACGGTCCGCATTCCATGCCGATGGGGCGTGCCATGCGGACCGGCCGGCTGGTACTGGCCCCGGTCGCCTGGAGCGACATAGACGAGATGGCGCGTCTCAAGGGCGATGCCGGTGCGTTCGGTCTGATGCTCGGCGGAGTCCGCCGCCGGGCCGAGGTGGAGGCGGAGATGATCGCGGACCTGGCCTTCTGGGCCAGGCGCGGCGTCGGCATATTCACCGTGCGTGAAAACGGCCAGTTCGTCGGTATGACCGGGCTGCACGAGCGTCCGGATGCACGCGGGCTGGGGCTGAGGTTCGCGCTGTTCCCGGCGGCGCGCGGACGCGGGATTGCCCGCGAGGCGGCGGCAGCGGCACTACGGTTCGCTCACGATACCGGCGAGGAGCGCGTGATTGCGGTAGCGCGCGAGACCAATTTCGCATCCCGCACCACGCTCGGCGGAATCGGCATGACCGTTTGCGACCGCTTCGAACGCGATGGCTACCGGATGCTGGTCTACGAGAGCGTACGTGCGCCCGGGACTGGCCTGCACGCGTCGCCGTGACGCCTGCAGGTCTCGACGACCAGTGTCAGGACGCGGTGCGCGAAACCTGCCGGCTGAGCGCATTCAACAGCGCATCGACGTTGTTGCCGTTATGGGCCAGGTAGCTGGCATAGTCGCTGCGCTGGGTCAGGCTGAGGCTGACGCCTTCGGCCACGATATCGACCACTTTCGGCGAACCGCTTTCACTGCTGACCAGCCACTGGACATTGGTGGTTGGCTGGCCGGGGCGGGTGATGACGGTCGGAACCGAGCTTTTGCCATCCTGCATCGTAGCCGATCCGGTCGTGATGCTGACGCCCTTATAGTCGCCGAGCTTGCCTGTAATGCTGTTCACCAGGACTTGGTGGAACAGCGTCAGGTAACGCTGCTGCTGGGCCGGCGTGGCGGTGCGCCAGTAGCGGCCCAGGCAGAACCGGCCGATCGCATCGACATCCACGTCCTGGCTGAGCATCGGCAGGATCGCCGATTTTTTGTCGGCGGCGCTTCCCGAACCATTGACGACGGCCGTCAGCCGGGTGGTCAGCGCCTGGACGAAGGCCGCAGCCGAGGCTTGCGCTTTCGCTTCGGATGTCAGCGCTGCCAGCCCGAACGGTGCCAGCACGAGGGCGCCGATCGGCGCGGTCGCGGGGGCGAGGGCAATGAGCATGGTGGCTGCCGCTCGAAAGCGGATGTTGATCTTCAGCATGGCGATCTGCCCCGATTCAGTGGGAATACCAGTCCGGAACCGTTGTCCGGTGGTCGTCACGCATCGCCTGGATTTCGGCGCTGCGGTGCTGGCGGTAGAGACTGCGTATCGTCGCATACGGGTCTAGCGCATTCCGCTTCAACTGGTCGAGGTCGTCCAGCACCTGCGACCTGGCATCGATGACGCCGACCCCATAGCGCGCCCAGTTGAAGGTCAGCAGACCGTAGCCGCGCGGGACATAGGTGAACGGCGACAGGCCGATATCGATCCCGAAGCCGGTCAGCGCACGTGGGCTGGATGGTCCGAGCAGGGGCAGGAACAGATATGGCCCCTGCGGAACGCCCCAATTGGCCAGCGTCATGCCGCCATCGGCGGTATGGGCCGGGTAGCCCAAGCCTTTTGCCACGTCGAGAATGCCGCCAATGCCCACGGTCGAGTTGACGACGAACCGTACGAAGGTGTCGCCGGCGCGACGCGGCTTGGTCTCGAACACGTCGTTGAAGAACAGGACCGGGCTGTTGAGGTTGCTCAACACGTTGTGGATGCCGGTGCGTACCGGAAGCGGCACCGCCCAGACATAGCCCTGCGCCACCGGCCGGAGCGTGTAGGCGTCGACCGTGTCGCTGACCCGGTAGAAGAACCGGTTGGTCGGCTCGAGCGGATCGTTGGACTGGTTGTATTCGGCAAGGAGTGTGGGATCGCTCGGCTTGGTCGCGCAGGCTCCAAGCGCCAGCAGCGATAACGACGTGGCGAGCGCGGCGCGGACGTTGCGCGATCGTCTGGCCCGAGTCTTTCGCTGCATTCTCGACCTCGGCTACCCTGGTGTCGGGCATTGGGACCCGGACGCAATTTGGCCTGGACGGCAAGCCATCCATCCGAACCAACTGAGCAGCCTGTCTAACATGGGTTCGGCCCCGCGCAATCCTTACGGTCGATAACGAACCTGCGTCCTTGCCCTCCAGTTGTGCTTGAATACGATGTGGACCACCGGTCCGGTCCGGGCTTGCAGCTCGGCCGCACGCCCCAACATCGTGTTCAGCATCTCCACCAATGGCTTATCTCGAACCTGGATCAGCATGATCGACCTTGATGACGGCACCACGGCGCGGACCGACACCTACCACGGACGCGATGACACGATGCCATCCGCGGCTGACGTGAAGTCGATGCCGCCGCTCGAACGCTGGCTGACCGGACCAAGGGTTGCCGGCCTGCCCGCGCCGAATGCCGATCGGGCCCCACCGTTGCTGTCGTTCGAATTTTTCCCGCCGCGCACCGACGCGCTGGAGCAGCAGCTCTGGACCTGCATCAGGCGGCTCGAGACGCTGCGGCCGAGCTTCGTGTCCGTGACCTATGGGGCCGGTGGCTCGACGCAGGCCCGCACGCACGACACGGTCGCGCGGCTGGTGAAGGAAACCGACCTGACGCCGGCGGCCCATCTGACCTGTGTCGATGCCAGCCGAGGCGAAGTGGATGACGTCGCGCGGCGCTACTGGGATTGCGGAGTCAGGCACATCGTCGCGCTACGTGGCGATCCCTCGGTCAAAGGTGGCCGGTTCGAATCGCACCGCGACGGCTATGCGAGCGCCGCCGAACTGGTGGCCGGATTGAAGCGGGTGGCCGACTTCGAAATTTCGGTGGCGGCCTATCCCGAGATGCATCCCGAAGCGACGAGCAGCCAGGCGGATCTCGACAACCTCAAGCGCAAGCTCGATGCAGGCGCCAATCGCGCGATCACCCAGCTCTTTTTCGAAGGCGAGACGTATCTGCGCTTCCTCGACCGGTGTCTCGCGGTCGGCATCACCGCGCCGGTGGTGCCTGGGATCATGCCGGTCTCGAATTTCGGGCCGGCCAAGCGTTTTGCCGAGAGCTGCGGCGCCCGCGTGCCGGATTGGCTCGAGGCAATGTTCGCCGGTACTGAGGGCGACGTCGAAACCAGGCGCATGATCGGTGTCGCCATTGCCGCCGAGCAGGTGCGCCTGCTGCAGGCCAATGGCGTGGACGAGTTCCACTTCTACACGCTCAACCGGCCCGATCTCACCTACGCAATCGCCCATATCCTGGGCGTGCGTCCGGTTCCGGCCGAGCAGGCATCGGTCATGCCTGCAGGCTGAGCTGGCTCCCGGGTGCTGCCGACGACGAGGTTCCGCCGCTCGATGCCACTGTCGTGCTGGATACGACATTGCCCTTGGCATCGGTGATGGTTGTCGTGATCGAGCCGTCGGTATTGGTACTGACGCTGGTAGTGTTGCCGGAGGTCGACTGGCTGCCTCCGGATGCCGAGCCGCTGCTTGCCGGCTTGGCGGCTGCAGCGGGAGGTGCCGACGCCTGAGGCGTCGACGCAGTGACAGACAAGGCCTGACTGATACTGCCACTCATGGCGTGATGTTCCGATCCCGATGTGAAGAGCCATCGGGATCATCCGCCCGGAATGTTAATGCGAGGTTACGACGGGGCCTGTGGTTCTACCCCCGAGGCAACCTCCTGCGTCGCCACAAGCCGGGGCCAATGCCAGGCCAGGTTATGGATCAGCAGGGCGACCAGTCCCGACCATCCGGTCTGATGCGACGCGCCGACGCCGCGGCCCGTATCGCCGTCATAGTACTCGTAGAACAGCAGCAGGTCGCGGAACGCCGGATCTTCCTGGAACGCCGCCACGTCGCCGTGCACCGGCCGCCTGCCGTCGTTGCCGCGGGTGAACAGGCCGATCAGCCTATGCGAGAGTTCGGTTGCGACGTCCGCCAGGTTCATTTGCGTATCCCCGCCGGTCGGGCAGGCGATCCGGTAGCTGTCGCCGTAATAGCGATCGAACCGGAACAGGCTTTCGATCAGCAGGTAATTGACCGGCATCCAGACCGGTCCGCGCCAGTTCGAGTTGCCGCCGAACAGCCTCGATCGGCTCTCGTTCGGCCAGTAGCCGAGTTCGAAGCACTGGCCATCCAGCTCCAGCCGGTACGGTGCCGCCTCGTGCGCCTTGGACACCGCGCGGATGCCGTTCGGTGACAGGAATTCGGTACTGTCCAGCATGCGGCCGAGCGTGCGCGACATGCGGTGGGTCCGCAGCAGCGATACCAGAACCGTGCCTTCCTTGCCGACCCGTTCCCAGTTCGACACCTGGGCGGCCAGATCGGGACGGTGTTCCAGGAACCAGCGCATGCGTGACGCGAAGGCCGGCAGCCGCTCTATCTCGTCGGCCTGCAGCACGGTCACCGCATAGAGCGGGATCAGCCCGACCATCGATTTCGCGCGCAACGGAATGCGCTCGCCGTCCGGCATCGACAGCGTATCGTAGAAGAAGCCGTCCTCTTCGTCCCAGAGGGCGTTGCCGTCGGCGGCGGCGATCAGCAGGAAATGCTCGAAGAACTTGGTGGCGACGTCCTCGTAGGCGCTGTCCTGCAATGCGAGCTCGATCGAGATGTGCAGCATCGCCAGCGCATACATCGCCATCCAGGCGGTGCCGTCCGACTGCGACAGGGTGCCGCCGCCGGGCAGTGGCGAGGACCGGTCGAAGATCGCGATATTGTCGAGACCCAGGAAGCCGCCCTGGAAGATGTTGTGGCCCTTCTCGTCCTTGCGGTTCACCCACCAGGTGAAGTTCATCGACAGCTTGATGAACGCGCGTTTCAGGAAGTCGTGGTCGGGACGTCCGTTCAGCGCGCGGTCGGTTTCGAACACCCGCACCGCCGCCCATGCATGCAGCGGCGGGTTGGCATCGCCGAACGACCATTCGTAGGCCGGCATCGCCGCATTCGGGTTCATGTAGCCCTCCTGCATCAGCAGCAGCACCTGCGCCTTGGCGAAATCGGGGTCCACCAGCGCCAGCACCACCGACTGCAGCGCGAGATCCCATGATGCGAACCAGGGATATTCCCACTTGTCCGGCATCGAGATGATGTCGGCGGCATTCAGATTGTCCCAGTCGCCGTTGCGCACCGCGCCACGATCGGGGGGAGGCGTCGGGCCCTTCTCGTCGCCGGTCAGCCAGCGATGCACGTCGTAGCGATAGAACTGCTTGGACCAGAGCATGCCGGCCAGTGCCTGGCGCTGCACCAGGCGGGCATCGGCATCCTCAACCTTCTCCTGCAGGGCCGCATAGAACTCGTCCGCCTCGACGATGCGCTGCGCGAACATGCTGTCGAAGTCGGCGAAGGCATCGCTCTCGTCGCGGTGGGTGCGCAGCCGCAGCCGCACCGCGCGTGTTTCGCCGGCTGCAAGGGTCAGCTTATGGAGGGCGGCGCATTTCGTGCCGGTTCGGCCATGGTTGATGGCGACATCACGACCATCGACGATGAAGTCGTTGACGCCGTCCTTGAAGAACCCGACCTCGCTCTTGCCGTACAGCCGGTTGACGTTGGTATCGTTGTCGCAGAACAGCAGCTCGGCACCGGCTTCGACCGACAGGCGCATCTCCGGCAGCGAAGACCGTGTGGCGGCAACTTCGGTATCCGAGATCGCGCGCAACAGCGGCTTGTCGGCCCGGTCGGACCAGGACCAGACGTTGCGCGCCCAGAGTTGCGGCAGCAGCCAGAGGGGCGCCGGGTCCGGTCCGCGGTTGATCACCGTCATCCGCATCAGGATGTCGTCCGGCGCCGCCTTGGCATATTCCACGAACACGTCGAAATAGCGCTCGCCGGCCAGGATGCCGGTGTCGATCAGTTCGTATTCCGGTGCGTCCTGTCCGCGCGCACCGTTCACCCGTACCAGCTCGTCATATGGATAGGCCGCTTGCGGATACTTGTAGAGCATCCGCGAGTAGGAATGGGTCGGCGTGTTGTCGAGGTGGTAATAGAGTTCCTTGACGTCCTCGCCATGATTGCCTTCCTGGTTGGTCAGCCCGAACAGCCGTTCCTTCAGGATCGGATCGTGGCCGTTCCAGAGCGCTATCCCCAGGCACCAGCGCAGGCGCTCGTCGCCGAACCCGGCGATCGCATCCTCGCCCCAGCGATAGGCGCGGCTCCTTGCATGATCGTGCGGCAGGTAGTCCCACGCCTTGCCGTCCGGGCTGTAATCCTCGCGGACGGTTCCCCACTGGCGGTCGCTGAGATACGGCCCCCAGGCCTTCCATGGCACCCCTCCGGCCCCATTGGGCCGTGCCGCGATCAGCCGCTGCCCCTCGACGGTGTCCATGATTTTCGGGCAGGCGGGCGGCGTCGTGCCACTCATGAGAATAATTCCGCGACAGCCGCGATCCGGTCGCGTGTGCCGGCATCGGCCTGCCCGTTGACGGTTTCCTGCCGCCAGTGTCGCTGGAACGCGGCCAGCGTCACGGCAAGCGGTTCGTCCAGGCCGCCGTCCGCGGCAATATCGTAGCCGATTCGACGAAGCCCCTGCCGTACCATTGCCAGGCTCTCCGCTTCGGTCACCACGTCATGCGTCCCGGCATCCGCCATGCCCGTGGGAAACATGCCGATACCCGCTTCCGCCAGCTCGCCCCAGGGGAACAATTCACCTGGGTCCTGCTTGCGGTCGGGGGCGATGTCGCTGTGCGCCACGATCCGGGTCCGCGGGATTGCGTGTCGCAACAGGATGCCCAGGCACAGCCGGCGCAGCGCGTCGATCTGCACCGCCGGAAACGGCCTGTAGCCCCATTCGTGCCCGGGATTGACGATCTCGATGCCGATCGACGTGTCGTTCAGCATCGACCGTCCGCGCCAGATGCTGATGCCGGCATGGGCCGCGCGCAACGCCTCGGGCACCAGCCGGAAGACGCGCCCATCCTCCTCGACAAGATAATGGGACGACACCGCGGCGTCCGGATCGCGCAGCCGGTCGAGCGCCGCCTGACCGGTCTGCATGCCGGTGTAATGCAGCACCAGCGTGTCGATGACCGAACCCGGATCCCGCTCGCGGCAATTCGGGCTCGGGCTGTCGATGATCGCGTCGTGCATGGAGGCTCCTGCCTGAGGTGCTTCAATCGAGCGATAGAATTGCTCGATCGAATGGCACGCTAGATCCCGCGGTCGCGCTTGATGCGGTCCCAGGCGGCATTGACCCGTGCCACGCGATCGGAGGCCGCGGCAATGTCTGTCGGCGGCATGCCCCGTGCGGCCAGCGAGTCGGGGTGAATCTCGCGCATCAGCTTGCGCCAGGTGGATCGCACCTCGTTGTCGCTGGCATTACGGTGCAGCCCCAGCACGGCATAGGCGTCCGGCTCGTTGGCGGAGGCACGCGCGCCGCCATTCTCGGCACGGTCCCAGGCAGTGTGGCCCAGGCCGAACGCGTGATGCACGGTGCCCAGGAAGTCGAGTTCCTGGCGGTTGAGCGGCCCGTCCGACTTGCCGATCGAGAACAGGGCGGCCAGCACCTCCTCCAGCACATGCGGCTGGTCGGCATATGCGCGTCCGAGTTCCTCTGCGAATGGCATGTAGTCGTCGGTCCGGGTGCGCGCCTGGTCGAACAGCCGGCCGATCTCGCGGGTCGATTCCGACGGGATGCGGAAGCTGCGCTTGAAGCTGTCGATTTCATGCCGGTTCACCGGCCCGTCGCACTTGGCGAGCTTGGCCGACAGCACCACCACCACGATGGCGAACAACTGGTCGCGCTTGCCGGCCACCGCTGCCATCTTGACGGCGAATCGCAGCGCGGCGCCGTTCGGGTCCGGAGCCGCACGACGCGTCTCGCTGCCGAGAAACCCGGTGCCGCCCCAGCTTCCCCAGCCACCTTGTGGCGGGTCCAGCAGGGCGCCACGATCGGCCGCATGGCCCAGGGCCGTGCCCACCATGGCTCCGATCGGCCCGCCCATCGCGAAGCCCGTCATCCCGCCGAACAGTTTACCCCAGATCGCCATAACCTGCCTGTATCACAAGCCCGCATTGGACGGGCTCCTGCTCTAACGGGCAAGTGCTGCAGGGTTTGCCTTGCGCCGCCGCATCCGGTCGTTAGCGAAGCCGGGGGCGGTCGGAACAGACGGTATGGGCCAGCCTGAGCAGCCGCGTGGCGCTGTGCGGCATGCCGGCGCGGTGTGCTTCGTCGGCCAGCGAGAGAAGCTGGTGCGACAGCAGGAGCGGGCTGACGGTCTCGTTCCGGTCATTGTTGCCACTGGTGTGGAAGATGGAGCGCATCGGAATTTTTCCTTCGGGCGGGCTCGGCCCCCTGTTGGTGCCGTGACCGACCTTGGACGCCGACCTGTTAATAAAGTGTTGTCCGGTCGCCTGGTCCGGACGAATTCTTTAAGAATCCGCGTGTTGAGCCGCAGCGTCCGGACGGCTCCAGTCGGGACTGACCGCCTGCTCCAGAGGCTCCGGTCGGTGAATCCCGTAGCCTTGGCCGTAATCGATGCCCAGGCTCGTCAGGGCGTGCTTCTGCTCGTGGCTCTCGACATACTGCGCGATCGTCATGACGCCGAGTGTCGACGCGACATCCCGGAAGCAGCGCACGGCGGCGATATCCAGCGGGTCCTCCAGGATATTCTCGGTGAACTGGCCATCGACCTTGATGAAGTCGATCGGCAGCGCCTTCAGATAACCGAACGAGGATGCACCGGCTCCGAAATCGTCGAGAGCTATCTTGATGCCCATGCCGCGAAGTTCGTTGATGAATGTCCTGGCATCCGCCAGGCGTGTCACGGCCGAGGTTTCGGTAATCTCGATACACAGCTTGCCCATGTCGAAATTCGCCCGCTGCAGCCGGGCGGAAATATCCGCATGAAAACTCTGATCGCCGATCGACTGGCCCGACACGTTCACAGACAGCATTCCGACAGTGTCGAACAGCCAGGGGCTGGTTTCGAGGAGATGGATGACCCGATGAAGCACCCAGCGGTCGATGCGCGCGACCATATGGAATCGCTCCGCCGCCGGCACGAAGATCCTTGGCAACACCAGGCTTCCATCCAAATCGCGAAGACGCAACAGGACTTCGCAGCGCACATCCGAACTGTCGCCGGTCAATGCCTCGATTCGTTGGCCATAAAGTTCGAACTGGTCGTTGTCGATCGCCTGCTCCAGGCGAGACACCCATTGCATGTCACCAAGCCGGTAGGTCACCGACTGGTCGCTCTCCGACCACGTCTTGACCTGGTTGCGGCCAGCTTCCTTGGCGGCGTAGCAGGCGGTGTCGGCTGCCTGAACCAGTTTCTCGCGACTGGACCAGCGTATATCGAACGGCACCAGTCCGATGCTGGTGCCGACGCGAAAGCGGCGCTCGTCGTGAAAGAAACGGTGCTCGTACACCCCGTTGCGGATCCGCTCGGCAATCCGCTGACCGTGCTCGATCGGGCAGTTTTCGAGGATCACCGCGAATTCGTCGCCGCCCAGGCGGGCGACCATGTCGCGATCGCGGACGCACGAGGTCAGGACCTGACTAATTTCGCGAAGCAGCGCATCGCCTATAAAATGACCGCACGCATCGTTGACGATCTTGAACTGGTCGAGATCGATGAAAAGCAGGACATGCGCGGAGTCCGGATGCATCCGTGTCCGGGCCAGCAGCGCGTCCACCCTCGTCTCGAATGCAACCCGGTTGGCAAGATCGGTCAGCGGGTCGTGGGTCGCACGATGTTCCATCGCCAGATGCTGGCGACGCTGCTCGGTCACGTCCTGGAAAACCAGCACGGCGCCCAGGATCTGTCCGCCCGCATCCTGGATCGGAGCCGCCGACGCCGCGATCGCATGCTTGCTTGCATCGCGGGATATCAGCACCGTGCCCATGGCAAGCTTGATGGTCCGATCGAGCCTGATGCACTCTTCGACCGGATGGAACACCGCCTGGCGTTCGACCTCGTTCCAGACCCTGAACACGTCGGCGATCGGCTTGCCCAGGACATCGTCGTGCGACCACCCGGTCAGCCGCTCGGCCGCCGGATTCATCCACTTTACCTGACGTTGGGTGTCCGTGGTGATGACCGCATCCCCGATCGAGTTCAACGTCACCTGAAGCAGCTCGCGGTTTTCGGCCAGTTCGCGTTCGAGCAATTTGCGGCTGGTAATATCCTGGAACGCCCCGGTAAGGCGTGTCGGAACGCCGTCCGCTAATTCGACCTGCCCGACGACCCGTGCCCAGAACGGACGCCCGCGCACCGAAACCAGTTCGAGTTCCAGGTCCCACGGCCTTTGATCGACGAGCGTCTGTTCGAGCGCATTTTCGATGACCTGGCGAGATTGGCTTGTATAGTACGAAAGCCCCTCTTCCAGTGTCGGTCGATACCCCGGTTCCCGATCGTGCAGCCGGCAGGTCTGGTCCGACCAACTTAGCTGGCCGGTCGAAAAATCGAGTTCCCAGCTTCCCATGCCGATTGCCGAAACCACATCGTCCACGGCGTCCAGACCGGACAGCAAAATCGGCTCGGGTGGCTGTCGGACGGTCGTGTCCTCGATGATGGTCGTCATGCGCAACAAGGTTTTGTCATGCGCGCGCTCAACATTGGATGCCAGTCGGACATTGATGATCTCGCCGTTCTTGCAGACCATCTGGCATTCGATCGTCTGGATGCCGCTCTTCTGGAACGAAGGCCGGCTCGTACTGTCGGCGATATCGAGTTGTACGAAGCCGGCGAGGAAACTGCTGAACGGCCGGCCCAGAATTTCCAGTCTGGTATAGCCGAGCCTAGAGAGCCATCGATCGCTGACGGCAATCAACTGTCCAATGGCATTGGTCGACTGCAACATCGCCGGAGTGGTTCTGTAGAAGCGCTGCATATCGCGACGCGAGCGGTCCTGGTTGTCGAAGGCCACCAGAAACTTCTGTCTCGTATCCAGCGCATTGATGATCGCCAGGGACAGCGTCGACAAGGTTCGGATCTGGTGATCGGCCAGCTTCCCGGGTTGCTGGTCCATGACGCAGAGCGTGCCGACACAGAAACCATCGATCAGCAAAGGTGCCGATGCATAGAATCTGAAGCCGCGGTCTCCCTGGAGCAGCGGATTGTGGAGGAACTTCGTGTCGAGGCTGAGATCCGGTATTTCCAGAACCTCCGATTTGCCTATGGCAGAAAAGCAAATCGCCAGATCGCGCGGCATCTGCGGATGGTCCGCAACGCCCACGATCGACTTCGCCCAGGCTCTTTCCTGGTCAAGGAAATTCAGGCGTGCGGAACTGGTGCTGCAAACGTCTGCCGCGAGCCGCGTCAACGTGTCGAAGATGTCCTCTGGACGCGTATCGAGAATTTGGAGAGAATATAATCGAACAAGGCGCTCGATCTCGTCGACCTGCAGCACCATGGCAATCAATCCAGCATGTTCTCCCGCCAGTGAAGAGCGAGTATCTCAAATATCGTGCAACAGAAATTGCCAAGCTGCAACGTACGGACATCTATAGAGGGGCGCCAGATTCACGTCTATTCCAAATTTTGAGATGGGGCTGGAAAAATGGGTCATGCGTCGAGAAGTTTCACGCCGGCGATTTGTGGTACGAGGCGTCCTGCACATTACGGTAACCACGCCTAACCCAGTACAATCCGTTCGTGACCGGCGGCCGTGTTCAACGCGAGCACGCGCAGTGCGGAAGCGAGGCTGCGGGCCGGGTCGCGTGCGGCATCCTCGGCGGCGACGAGCGTGATCAGGGTCTGGCCGCGCATGGCCGCCAGCGCATCCAGTGCGTCCCAGAACTCCGGTTCCAGCGCCACGCTGGTGCGGTGCCCGGAAAGTGCCAGACTGCGCTTGACGAGGGTGGATGCCGTCACGCAGCAAGCCGGACGCAGGCCCATCCGGCTGCGTCAGCCACGACCGGATCGGCATCGGCGGTGAGCGCACGCGCCGTCGGCAACAGCTCCGGCAGCCCGGAATTGCCGATCGCGATCAGAACGTTGCGCACGAACCGACCCCGTCCGATCCGCTTGATCGGCGACCCGGAGAACAGCGTGCGGAAGCCTGCATCGTCCAGCCGGCCGAGTTCAGCCAGCCGTGGCGCGGTCAGGTCGTCGCGCGCCTGCAGCTTGGCGGTGCGTCCGGCGACCGCGAACCGGTTCCACGGACAGACAGCCAGACAATCGTCGCAACCGTAGATCCGGTTGCCCATCGCCGCCCGGAACTCCAGCGGGATCGGCCCCTGATGCTCGATCGTCAGGTAGGAGATGCAGCGCGTTGCATCGAGCCGGTAGGGCGCCGGGAACGCGTCGGTCGGGCAGGCAGTCAGGCAGCGCGTGCAACTGCCGCAACTGCCGGCGCGTGGCGACGTCGGCGCCAGCTCGAGCGTGGTGTAGATCTCGCCGAGGAACAGCCACGAGCCATGGTCGCGCGAGATCAGGTTGGTGTGCTTGCCCTGCCAGCCGAGCCCGGCCCGCGCTGCCAGCGGCTTCTCCATTACCGGGGCTGTGTCGACGAACACCTTGACCTCGGGCCCGGCTTCGGACCGCGCCTGGCTCACCACGAATTGGGCCAGGTGCTTGAGCATGCCCTTCATCACGTCGTGGTAGTCGCGATGGCGCGCATAGACCGAGATCCCTCCGCGGTCAGGCTGCGACTGGATATGACGCGGGTCCTCGCCGGGTGCATAGGACAGCCCGAGTGCGATCACGCTGCGCGCTTCCGGCCACAGTGCCTGGGGATGGCTGCGCTGCTCGGTGCGTTCGGCCAGCCAGCCCATCTCGCCATGCTGCCCTGCGCTCAGGAAATCCATCAGCCGGGTGCGCGCTTCAGGCCCGAGGGCCGCGTCGCAGATGCCGAATGCGTCGAAGCCGAGCGCCAGCGCCTTGTCGCGGATGCGGTCGCCGAGCGCCTGGATCACGGCGGCGGGTCGCCCGCAGCCCAGCCGGCCCGCAGTTCCGCTGCGTGGGCGTCCAGCCGGCCCTCCAGGATTGCCGTCCGGATGCCCTGCATCACGAGCTGGTAGTAGGTCAGGTTGTGCCAGGTCAGCAGCATCGGCCCGAGGATCTCGCCGGCCCGGAACAGATGGTGCAGGTAGGCGCGGCTGTGTTTGGTACAGGCGGGGCAGGGGCAGCCGGCTTCGAGCGGCCGCGGGTCGAGCGCATGGCGGGCATTGCGCAGGTTGAGCGTCCCGAACGTGGTATAGGCCCGCGCGGTGCGTCCGGACCGGGTCGGCATGACGCAGTCGAACATGTCGATGCCGCGCATCACCGAGCCGAGCAGGTCGTCCGGCGTGCCCACGCCCATCAGGTAGCGCGGCTTGTCCGTCGGCATCAGCGGCACGGTTCCGTCCAGCGTCTGGAACATCAGCGCCTGGCCCTCGCCGACCGCGAGCCCGCCGATCGCGTAGCCCTCGAAGCCGATATCGGTAAGGGCCCGCACGCTCTCCGCCCGCAACTGCGGCTCGGTTCCGCCCTGGACGATGCCGTACTGCGCATATCCGTCACGGGCTACGAACGCCTCGCGCGAGCGTGCCGCCCAGCGCATCGACAGCCGCATCGATGCCGCGATCGCGTCGGTCGCCGCGGGCAGGGCCGGACACTCGTCGAAGCACATGGTGATGGTGGCATCGAGCATGTGCTGGATCTGGGTCGAGCTCTCGGGTGTCAGCCGGTGCCGGGAGCCGTCGATATGCGACTGGAACGTCACCCCGTCCGCGTCCAGCTTCCGGAGCGCGCCCAGCGACATCACCTGGAAACCGCCGGAATCGGTCAGGATCGGTCCCGGCCAGTCCATGAACCGGTGCAGCCCGCCGAGCGCCTGCACCCGCTCGGCACCCGGCCGCAGCATGAGGTGGTAGGTGTTGCCGAGCACGATGCCGGCGCCGGTCGAGCGCACCGCGTCCATCGTCATCGCCTTGACGGTTCCGGCCGTGCCGACCGGCATGAAGGTTGGTGTCGCCACCACGCCATGCGCCGTATGCAGGTGGCCTGCCCGGGCAAGCCCGTCGGTGGCTTCCGGGAGCCAGCCGAACGCGCTCATGCAGCACTCGCATCATGCTGCAGCAGGCAGGCGTCGCCGTATGAATAGAACCGATAGCTGGTCGCCACCGCGTGCGCGTAGGCGTCCAGCATCGTCCGGCGCCCGGCGAACGCGCAGACAAGCATGAACAGGGTCGAGCGCGGCAGGTGGAAGTTGGTCAGCAGCAGGTCGGCGGTGCGGAACCGGTGGCCCGGCTTGATGAACAGGCTGGTCTCGCCATCGAACGGCTGCATGTGGCCGTCCGCATCCACGGCACTTTCCAGCAGCCGGAGCGAGGTGGTGCCGACGGCGATGATCCGGCCGCCACGGGCGCGTGCAGTATTGATCGCATCGGCTGCTTCCGCAGTGACGATGCCGCGCTCGGCATGCATCCGGTGCGCGCTCACCGCATCCTCGCGCATCGGCAGGAAGGTGCTGGCGCCGACATGCAGCGTCACGGTCAGGTGCTCGATCCCGGCCGCCCGGGTCTGGGCCAGCAGGGACGGGGTGAAATGCAGCCCGGCGGTGGGTGCCGCAACCGCGCCATCGGCCTGCGCGAATACCGTCTGGTAGTCGCTGGCATCGTCGGCGGTCGGCCCGTCCGGACGCTCGATATAGGGTGGCAGCGCCAGACGGCCGACCTCGCGCAGGAACCGATCAAACCCTGCATCTTCGCTGAACCGCAGCACTGCCGCACCGCCTTCCTCGCGGGATAGCACCTGTGCGGTCATGGTGCTGCCGGCGAAGCGAAGCACGTCGCCGTCATGCAGGCGTCGCGCGTTGCGCACCAGCACATGCCAGCTTCCGTCGGCCAGGATGCGGTCGAGGGTGATGCCGATCCGCGCTTCCCCCCGGAATGCCGAGAGCTGAGCCGGGATCACGCGGGTATCGTTGGCCACCACCAGGTCGCCCGCCCGCAACAACGACGGCAGGTCCGCCACTGTCCGGTCGACCGCCCGGCCGGGCCCGACATCGAGCAGGCGCGCACTCTCCCGTGGCCGCGCCGGCACATGCGCGATCCGCTCAGGCGGCAGGTGAAAATCGAAGTCCGAGGCAAGCAGGCTCATGACGGGCAGGATCTACGTCCTGCCGTCCCGAATCGCCAGCCCGCAACGGCCTCACATGTGCCGCGTCAGGACCAGATACAGCAGCAGCGTGACATCCAGCCCGATCAGCATCGGTGTGAGTTTCCGAACCTGTCCGCGCACCAGGACGATCAGCGTGTAGACGAAACATCCCGAACAGAGCGCGATCATCAGGTTCGTCGTGGTGGCGATCAGCAGCACGATCAGCAGCGGCGGCAGCGCATTTTCCGGAACGCTGGTGTCCAGCTCCGCAAGCCCGCGCAGCATTAGCAGCCCGACCACCACCAGCACCCCGGCCGTCGCCTGCGGCGGCACGATCGAGATCACCGGCCACAGGAACAGCCCGAGCCCGAACAGGACCGCGACCGTCAGCGCCGTCAGCCCGGTCCGTCCGCCCGCCTCGACCCCGGCGGCGGATTCGATATAGGCGCCGACGGTGGAGGTGCCGAGCAGCCCGCTCATCGCCGCTGCCACGCCGTCGGCGGCAAATGCCTGATAGGCGTTGGGTATCCGGCCTTCCGGCGTCGCCATCGGGCTGCGGCCGCATACCGCCATCAGTGTCGCGGTGGCCGAGAAGAAGTCCGCCAGGAAGAAATACAACGTCAGCGGCAGCACGACGAAGAAGTTGGAGAAGAACCCCGGCACATCCACCGCGAACAGATATTGCGTCGGGTAATGCGGCCAGTCCCAGAGTGCCGTCGGCAGGCGCGTGACCGGTGTGCCGTCGGGCAGATGCACGAACAGGCCCATGATCGTGATCGCCGCGATCGACAGCAGCAATGCCGCCGGTATCCGCATCGCCACCAGCACCGGCGTGACCAGGATGCCGGCGTAGGTGAGCAGCACCGACGGATCGGACAGGTGGCCGAACGACACGCGATGGTCGCCGATCACCAGCAGCCCGCCGTTCTTCAGGCCGAGATAGGCGATCAGCGTGCCGATGCCGCACTGGATGCCGAGCCGGATCGAGCCCGGAAAGCCGAGAATGATGCGTTCGCGCCACCCGGTCAGCGACAGCATCATGAACATCAGCCCGCCTGCCAGCACCATTGTCAGCGCGATGTGGTACGACAGCCCCATCTGCAGGATGACGACCTGGGCGAAAATCACGTTGGTGCCCATGCCCGGCGCCAGCCCCACCGGCAGCCTCGCCCACAGCGCCATCAGCAGCGTGCCCAGCATCGCTGCCACCGCCGTGACGATGATCAGCCCATGCCGGTCGAGCCCGGCCGACGACAGGATCGCCGGGTTGACCACCAGCACGTAGCTCATCGCCCCGAACGTGGTCAGTCCTGCGACGATTTCGCGCCCGGTGTTGGTCCCGGCCCGGCTGAGCCCGAAGAACCGGTCCAGCCGGCCGGGCTCGGGCGCGCGATGTCGTTCCGGCGTGTTCACACTCATGCGTCGTCGATCCGTCCGGAGCCGGTTCCCGCCACGCAAGAAGCGCGCCGACCGTTACGACATCTGGCGAAGCCGGACCTTGTGTGGTCTGAACCTATGCCATGTCCACGCGCTCAGCCTCGACCGTGATCCCGGCTCGCCCGCTATGGCGGAGCTTCCTCGCGTTCCTGGCGCCGATGATGCTCAGCAACATCCTCCAGGCGCTGTCGGGCACGATCAACAACATCTATCTCGGCCAGATGATCGGCACCGCGGCGCTCGCCAGCGCCAGCGTATTCTTCCCGATCCTGTTCTTCTTCATCGCCCTGATCATGGGAGCCGGTGCCGGTGCGTCGGTGCTGATCGGGCAGGCGTGGGGCGCCGGCGAACGCGATCGGGTCAAGGCGATCGCCGCGACCACCATGACGGCGGCACTCGGGTTCGGCGTGTTCGTCGCCGTGGCGATGACCCCGTCCGTCCGGCTGGTGCTGGTGGCGTTCGGCACGCCCGCGAACGTGCTGCCGGGCGCCATCGCCTATGCCACGGTGATCCTGAGCTTCATGCCGGTGCTGGTGGTGTTCCTGCTGCTCACGCAGTTGTTGCGTGGCGTCGGCGATACCGTGACGCCGTTGAAGGCGCTGGCGGTGTCGATCAGCATCGCCATGGTGCTGACCCCGCTGTTGATCCGCGGCCGGCTCGGCCTGCCGCCGCTCGGTGTCGCCAGTGCCGCCTGGGCCGGTGTGGCATCCTGGACCCTGACCGTCGCCTGGATGATTTGGTACCTGCGCCGTCGCGATCATCCGCTGGCGCCGGACGCGGTGTTCCTGCGCGCGATGTGGCCGGACCTGTCGATCCTGAAGCTGGTGCTGCGCCTCGGCGTGCCGGCGGCGATCCAGATGGTGATCATGGCGCTCGCCGAGATGGTGCTGCTCGGCCTGGTCAATCGCTACGGCTCCGACGCGACGGCGGCCTACGGCGCGGTAAATCAGGTTCTGGCCTACGTGCAGTTTCCAGCCATCTCGGTGGCGATCACCACCTCGATCCTGAGCAGCCAGGCCATTGGCGCCGGCCGCATCGAGAGCCTGCCCGGCATCCTGCGCACCGGCATGCTGTTCAATCTGATACTCACCGGCGCGCTTGTGCTGCTCGCCTACCTGTTCTCGCGCAGCATCGTCAGCCTGTTCCTGACTACCGAAAGCGTGATCGGCCTGACCCAGTCGCTGCTGCATATCGTGTTGTGGAGCGTCGTAGCCTACGGCGCTGCCGGCATCCTGTCCGGCCAGATGCGCGCCAGCGGCGACGTGCTGATCCCGACCAGCCTGTCGGCCCTGGCGATCGTGCTGGTCGAGGTCCCGGTCGCCTGGATCGGCAGCCGCATGATGGGCATCGACGGGATCTGGATCGCCTACCCACTGACGTTCGTGGCGATGCTGCTGTTCCAGGCTACCTATTATCGGCTGGTATGGCGCCACAAAACCATTATCCGGCTCGTCTGAACGACCGTTCGGGAACACGCCGTGCCGAGTGCACCGGCCTCGATTATCACGTCGGATGCTTGTTCCTGTCCGGTGCCGACGTTGCACGTCATGCTTGATGTGATTTCAAACAGGCTATCCACGATGGCCACGCCGGTGCGGTTCGTGGCACACCCTCGCTCGTGAGACGGCCGCGCGACGACAAGTCTGGATTATCAGCAAGAGCAGCTTTGCCATCCGGCCGGCGTGCCCGCTTCTGCACCGGTTCGATCATGCGCCATACGGCCGTCATGGCCGGAACCGGCGGTATCGGGCTGGTCGCGGTGTTCGCGGTCGACCTGCTCAACCTGTTCTATATCTCGCTGCTGGGCGACCGGAGCCTGACTGCGGCGATCGGCTTCACCGGCGCGGTCGGCTACCTGCAGATGTCGATCTCGATCGGCATGTCGATCGGCCTTGGCGCCGTGGTGTCCCGGTTGATCGGCGCCGAACGCCACGACGAGGCGCGGCGCGTCGCATCCTCGGCGCTGGTGGTGATGGTGGCGGTGATGCTGCTGATCGGGCTGGCGACCGTGCTGTTGCTGCACCCGATCCTGCGCGCGGTCGGCGCCAGCGGCGAAACCCTGCAGGCTGCATCCAACTACCTCACGCTTGTGTCGCCGTTCCTGCCACTTGTTTCGTTGGGCATGGGATTCTCCGCGCTGCTGCGCGCCTCCGGCGATGCGCGCCGGTCGATGACCGTCACCCTCTGGGGTGCGGGGGTCACCGCCTGCCTGGACCCGGTGCTGATCCTCGGCCTCGGCTCCGGGCTGCATCTGGGACTGACCGGGGCCGCAATCTCCACCGTGCTGTCGCGAAGCGTCGTCGCATTCATCGGTTATCGCAGCGTGCACGGGCATGCCCTGCTCGAGCGTCCGAGCTGGAGCGGCATCGTGCCCGATGCACGCCGGGTCGGCACCGTGGCGATGCCGGCGATCCTGACCAACCTGGCAACCCCGGTCGGCGGCGCCTACGTCACCCACGCAATGTCGAGCTTCGGGCTGCAGGCGGTCGGCGGCCAGGTGACGATCGACCGCATCACCCCGGTCGCGTTCGCCTTCATCTTCGCGCTGACCGGCTCGGTCGGGCCGATCATGTCGCAGAATCTCGGCGCCGGGCTGCTCAGCCGCGTGCGGGAGACGCTGCGCGCCTCGCTGATCCTGGTGCTGGCCTGCGTCGCGATCATGTGGTCGATCCTGGCGCTGCTGCAGGACCAGCTCGTGCTGCTGTTTTCCGCGTCCGGCGCGGCGGCAATGCTGATCCACCTGTTCTGCTCGTTGGCGGTCGCCGGCTTCCTGTGGGTCGGCGCCCTGTTCGTGGCCAACGCCGCGTTCAACAATCTGGGCTTCCCGTTGCTCTCGACCCTGTTCAACTGGGGGCGGGCCACGCTCGGCACGATCCCGTTCGTGACCTTCGGCATGCGCTACGGCCCGGTCGGCGTGCTGTTCGGCCAGGCCGCCGGGGGCATGCTGTTCGGCACCCTTGCGGTGATCACCGCCTTCATCGTGACCAGTCGCCTGAAGCCCGGCCAGGCGGTCAATGCCGGACGCGGTCTCGCCGTCGATGTTCCGGGTGCCACCGCGAAGGCCGCCATGGCCGAGCTGTCCGAGTTGGAAGAAGCACCGGAGCCGCGCTAACGGTGTGCCGAGACCCGGTGATTACGCCTGGTAGGAGGCGATCTCGATCAAATTCCCGTCCGGATCATGGCAATAGACCGAAATCGTCGGCCCCAGCGCCCCGAGCCGTTCGACGGGCCCTTCGGTGATGGTGACGCCGCATTTGGTCAGGTGATCGACTACATCGTCGCTTTCGACCGCGGTGACGAAGCAGATATCCTGGCTGCCCGGCATCGAATCGTCGGCCGTGGTCCAGCCCTCGACGCCGTACGGCCGCAGGTTGATCTTCTGGCCGCCGAACTTCAGCGCGCAGCGGCGGTTGCGGCCGTATTCCTCACGTTCCATCCCCAGCACGCGCTGGTACCAGGAAGCGGTCTTTTCCACCTCGCGGCAGGTGATGACGATATGGTCCAGCCGGTCGACGGTGAAGCGCATCGGATCAGGTCAATCCATCATAGAAGTCGTTGCCCTTGTCATCGATGACGATGAACGCAGGAAAATTCTCGACCTCGATACGCCAGACGGCTTCCATGCCGAGTTCCGGGTATTCGAGCGGCTCGACCTTGCGGATGCAGTCCTGCGCCAGGCGTGCCGCCGGCCCACCGACCGAGCCCAGATAGAAGCCGCCATGGCTCTGGCAGGCATCCTTCACCGCTTTCGAGCGGTTGCCCTTGGCCAGCATGACGAACGACCCGCCATTGGCCTGCAACATGTCGACATAGCTGTCCATGCGGCCGGCCGTGGTCGGGCCGAACGAGCCGGTCGCGAGGCCCTCGGGGGTCTTGGCCGGGCCGGCATAATAGACCGGATGGTTCTTCAGGTAGTCCGGCAGGCCCTCGCCCCGGTCCATCCGTTCCTTGAACTTGGCATGGGCGATATCGCGCGCGACCACCACGGTGCCGGTCAGCGACAGCCGCGTCTTGACGGGATATTGCGAGAGCAGCTTGCGGATTTCCCACATCGGCTGGTTCAGGTCGACCTGGACCACGTCGCCGCCGAGCACCTCGTCCGAGGCATCCGGCAGGAAGTGAGCCGGATCGGTCTCGAGCTGCTCCAGGAAGATGCCCTCGGGCGTGATCTTGGCCTTGATCTGCCGGTCCGCCGAGCACGATACGCCGATCCCGACCGGCAGCGAGGCACCATGACGCGGCAGCCTGACCACCCGGACGTCGTGGCAGAAATACTTGCCGCCGAACTGCGCGCCGATGCCGAGCGACTGGGTCAGCTTGTGCACCTCCTGCTCAAGCCCGACATCGCGGAACGCGTGCCCCAGAGGCGAACCTTCGGTCGGCAGCGCATCGAGATATTTGGTGGAGGCCAGCTTGACCGTCTTGAGGGTCAGCTCGGCCGAGGTGCCGCCGACCACGATCGCCAGATGGTAGGGCGGGCATGCCGACGTTCCCAGGGTGCGGATCTTCACCCCGAGCCAGTCCAGCAGCTTTTCCTTCGACGCGAGCAAGGCGCGCGTTTCCTGGAACAGGAAGGTCTTGTTGGCCGAGCCGCCGCCCTTGGCGATGAACATCAGATGCAGCTCGTCGGCATGGTGCTCGCCGGGGGCCGCCGCGATATCGAACTGCACCGGCAGGTTGTTGCCGGTGTTGACCTCGTCGAACATCGTCAGGGGTGCCATCTGCGAATAACGCAGGTTGGTCTCGGTGTAGGTGCGATGCACCCCCAGGCTGAGCGCTTCCTCCTCGTTGCCGTCGATCCAGACGCGTTGGCCCTTCTTGCCGAACACCATGGCGGTGCCGGTATCCTGACACATCGGCAGCACGCCGCCGGCGGCGATCGAGGCATTCTTGAGCAGGTCGAGCGCCACGAACCGGTCGTTCGCGGATGCTTCGGGGTCGGTCAGGATGCGCGAGAGTTGCGCCAGATGTCCGGGACGAAGCAGGTGCGACACATCGCGGAACGCCTGGGCCGCCAGCTCGGAGAGCGCCTCGGACCTGATCCGCAGCACCGTCCTGCCATCGCACACCGCCGTCGAAACACCCTCGATCTCCAGCTTGCGCCAGGGTGTGTCGTCCTCGCCGAGCGGAAACATCGGCACGTAGGTAAAGTCGTTGACCGGCGGCTGCTGGGAGCGGCGCGGAAGCGGTGGCATGGCGTTCATAGTGGTTCCGGTTCAGGCGGCAGGACGATCGGGCGTCATGCGGCCGGTTGCGGTCAGTTGGGCGTGGAGCCTCGCTTGCGAAACGCGTCCAGGCTCACGACCTGAGGGGTCGGATCGGGTGCCGGACCTTCGTCCGCGTCATCCTTGGCGGCAACGGCGGCAGGATGCACGGATGCTTCCTCCAGAACGTCTTCGGCGTTCGCCGCTTCGTCACTTGCGGTGAAGCGCAGTGCCAGGCGCACGAACGGGTCCGCGAAGCCGGTGATCGCGCGAACCGGCACCACCAGCGTCGTCGGAACACTGCCGAACGACAGCCCGACGGTCAGAATCTGGGTTTCCTCGTCGACCTTCAGGTCCCAGAACTGGTGCTGGAGCACGATAGTCATTTCCTGCGGATACTGAGCGAGCATTCGCTTGGGAATGAGCGTGCCGGCATCGTCGGTGCGGAACGTGATATAAAAATGATGCCCGTCCGGCAGACCTTCGGAGGCGGCGAAATTGATCGCCTTGATCATCACCTGCCGATACGCGTCTTCGATCCAACGGTCATACGGCAGCAGGCTGTCGGCCATGCTGGTCTCGTCACCACCACCGGAAATGCCACCGACATCGTCTTCGGCCATCTGGGCCCCCTGAATTCGCGCCGCAGTCCGTTCCCGAACGATCGGCCTCAATCGTGCAGCCATGCGGCAAAGCCACAGACGACGCAAGCGGACTAAAATGCGCATCACATGCTCTGCCATGGTCAAAAGTGAGGGGGCTTCTGTTGCCCGGTGCCCCCCCGAACCGCGCTTATCGCTTATGCAGCGACAGCGAGCGCCTGATTGTTATCGTTGGCACTTGTAATATGACCCGATGACGGCGGTATCATGCCGAGCAAAAAGTTAGTCTTTACCACGCGTGTCGAGCCTGTTTCGTCCCCATGAAGCCCTCGGCCTTGCAACCTCGGGCGTTTGGTGGAGACGCCGGGCACTGCCCCCGGGTCCACAACGATTATTCCACACACCGTTTATCGCCATAGCTAGGGTTACCCCTCGCATCATCAGATATAGGGTGCGCACGCTCCTGCGTCCAGATAGGCATCGTGTTCAGGTGGAAGTCGGGGACGTCCGATGCTACGTCCGCATCATGCCTTTAAGTCCCGACCAGCTCGCCGAGATCGATCAGCACCAGCAGGCCTCCGCGCCCACGAGGCGGGCGACGGTGCCTGCGCTGGAAGCGATGCTCTACCGTGCGACTCCGGTCCTGGACCATGGTTTCGTTCGTGTCATCGACTACATGGGCGACGATGCGGCAATCGTGCAGGCGGCCCGCGTGTCCTACGGCAAGGGCACCCGCAAGGTGTCGGAGGATGCCGGGCTCATCCGCTACCTGATGCGTCACCGCCATTCGACGCCGTTCGAGATGTGCGAGATCAAATTCCACGTGAAGCTGCCGATCTTCGTCGCCCGCCAGTGGATCCGCCATCGCATGGCGAACGTGAACGAGTATTCTGCCCGCTACTCGATCCTCGACCGCGAGTTCTATATCCCCGAGCCGGAACACCTTGCGGCCCAGAGCGCCAGCAACCGCCAGGGCAGGGGGGACGTGCTGGAGGGTGAGGCCGCCTCCGCCGTGCTCGACCTGCTGCGAGACGATGCCGCCCGCTGCCACGACCACTACGCATTGATGCTGGGCGACGACGAGCAGGAGGTCGCCGGCGGTAACCCCGGCCAGCGTGGCTATGGCCTGGCCCGCGAGCTCGCCCGCATGAACCTGACGCTCAATACCTATACGCAATGGTACTGGAAGTCGGACCTGCACAATTTGCTCAACTTTCTCAGCCTGCGCCTCGACACGCATGCCCAGTTCGAAATCCGGGTCTATGCCGAGGCGATGCTGGATAGCGTGCGCGCCTGGGTGCCCACCGCGTGTGCCGCGTTCGAGGATTACCGCCTCGGCGCCTTCACCCTGTCGAGCTCGATGCTCGGCGTGGTGCGCCGATTGCTGGATGGCGAACCGCTGGAACAGAAGGCGAGCGGTCTCAGCCGCCGCGAGTGGGACGAGTTGATGCAGGCGCTGGGCCGCGCCTAAGCGCCGGCGTTGCGTCGGTGAAATCAAAATCATCGCACTTGGCCAATGCCAATCGGAATTGCGAAGCCGGCGAAGCGGGCTAGTATCGGCTCATGCGCGATCCCACCAAGCCGAGTTCCATACCGAGCCTGCTCCCGTTCTTGGTGATGGCCGTACTGTTGGTGGTGATCTTCCTGGGTTTCGCACTGTTTCCGATGTTCAAGACCATGATCACGCAACAGGACTGCGTGGCGAGCGGACGGACCGACTGCAGCACGCCGCCTTGACCATCGTATCGGGTCGGACCAGGCGCCGGCTCAGGTCCCGGAAGCATCGTCTGGAGCAACGATAGGCGTACGCCGACAGTCGGCGACTCGGGTACCGGCGTTCGAGCTTCGCTGGTATCGGAAACCAGATGTCGAACGCCTGGGTTCGGTATGCCCTGTCACTGCGCCATTACGACCGTCTGGCGCTGCTCGCCCAATCCGTCGATGCCGAGACGCATGACCTGGCCCGCGCGCAGGTATACCGGCGGCTTGCAGCCGAGCCCAACGCCAGGCGGCGTTCCGGTCGAGATGATGTCTCCCGGTTGCAGGCTCATGAACTGACTGCAGTAGCTGACCAGGGTGCGTACCCCGAACACCATCGTCGACGTGTTGCCATCCTGATAGCGATGTCCGTCGACCTCGAGCCAGAGGCCGAGGGCCTGGGGATCGGGCACCTCGTCGGCGGTGACCAGCCACGGTCCGATCGGGCCGAACGTGTCGCAGCCCTTGCCCTTGTCCCAGGTGCCCCCGCGTTCGAGCTGCCACGCACGCTCGGACACGTCGTTGATGACGCAGTAGCCGGCGACATGGTCGAGTGCCTGCGCCTCGGCGATATTGCGGCCGCCGTGGCCGATCACCACGCCGAGTTCCACTTCCCAATCGGTCTTTTCCGAACCGACCGGAATTTCCACATCGTCGTTCGGACCGATGATGGCACTGGTCCATTTGGAGAAGAGGATCGGCTCCTTCGGGATCGGAGCACCGGTTTCCCTGGCATGGTCCGAGTAGTTCAGCCCGATGCATACGAATTTGCCGACCGCGCCGACACATGGCCCGAACCGGGGCGCACCCGCCACCGCCGGCAGGGTTGACGGATCGAGTGTGGCCAGCCTCCGCAGCGTCTCCGGCAGTAAAGCCGCGTCCGCGATATCGGCGACATGACCCGACAGATCACGGATTTGGCCGGATGAATCGAGCAGTCCGGGCTTCTCCTGGCCTTTCGGCCCGTAGCGCAAAAGCTTCATGTTCTGTTTCCTGCTGCACGCTGGTTGCTTAGCTCAACCAGCCGCCGTCGATCACCATCGCAGTTCGCGTGACCAACCGCGACTTGTCGCCGGCACGATAGGACGCCGTGTCGGCATTTTCGGTCGCCGTGACCAACGCGTCACCGCAGGCACCCCTGGAATGCTGCTCATCGCCGCGACGCCGAGCCTGCTTGCACATGGGATTGTACGCCCCGAAACCAGCGGTTCGGCGCTCTCTCGGCATGCTGTGACAGTGGTCGGAAACATAATCGATGCAGCGGATCCAGCATCGGAGGCCGTGATACCGCGCTTCGGAGCCTGGCAGCTTTTGTCGCGGGTTCCATCATTCGGACGGTTGGTGATGGAGGCTTCGCTTGAACCGGACGACTTGCCCGTCACGACCGCGTCGCGAAGAGCCACGCACAGGACGCTTTATGAAAAGCGATCATCTCGGAATGTCCGCGCTCGATCCGTTCAGGGCGCTTCCAGCCGGCTGTCGATGAACTACCGAAATATTATCGAAACGGTATCATGGTGCCTTGGAAGGCGGTGGATTTTGCCACCGCCAGACCAAGCTTTATCGGACTGTGCGACGTCCCGCGACGGCATGATAGAGAAAAAGAACGATGATCGCGCCGACGACCGCGACGACGAGGCTATAGATATTGAGCCCGTCCACGCCCTGCGCACCGAAGAAGCTGAACACGAAGCCGCCGACGATCGCGCCGACGATGCCGAGGATGATGTCGACCAGAACGCCTTCCCCGGACTTGTTGACGATCTTGCTGCCGATGAAGCCCGCGATGAGGCCGAGAATGATCCAGGCGATAATGGACATGATGTTCCTCCGTAATACTGTTGCTGACCGACGATCAACGAAACCGCATCGTTTCTGGTTGCCGAGGCATGAACCGTATCTATTCGACCGGCCGGTCGTGCCGGGATCGCGCGGCGCGACCCGGCATTGGTGTCAGAGCGTGCGGGTGCGCTGGCGCTCGGCAGCCACCTCGGCAGTGCCGTAGCCGGCGGCCGTGTCGTCGAAACGGCTCCAGTCGTTCGACTGGTAGCTGGCACGGCGGGCGGCAACGTCGACCGATCCACTGCCGGCCAGAACCTGCTCGATCCGTGATGCGGCGCCTTCGTCCGCACGGACCGTCACCAGCGTGCCGCCGCGGCGAACGCCTTCGGCGTACACATGCGCGTCATCCTTGTGCACGCCGGCCCCGGTCAGCGAGCCGAGCAGGCTTCCGGCCGCCGCACCGGCACCCGCTCCGGTCAGCGTCGCGATCAGCCAGCCGGCCGCGACGAGAGGGCCGATTCCCGGGATCGCCAGCGCACCGATGCCGGCCAGCAGACCCGCACCGCCGCCCACCACCGTGCCGAGGCCGGCTCCGGTTCCGGCACCGGTTTCAGCCTCCGACGCAGGGCTGTTCGACGAGCCCGTCGTCGCCGGCGCCGGCACGCGGCCGTCATGATTGCTGCCGACGATGCTGATGTCGGCATGGGGAACGCCGGCGGCTTCGAGCGCGCCGACGACACGGGCTGCTTCGTCGTAGCTGTCGTAGAGATGGGTGAAGGTTCTCGTGGTCATGATCGTCTACCCCGCAATCGCGCTGTTGCCGACATTGCCTTTGTAGTCGAGCCAGACGGACGTCGGATTTCCGTCCTTCTGGGCGGTACCTCGCCAGACGCCGCTCGCGTCCTTGTGGAGTGTGTGCACGACGGTGAAGCCGTGCGAGCCGATGCGCCGCCGCGCCTCACCCTGGGTGAAGGAATTGCGCCCATGAGCGGGCATCGGCGCGTTCGCGGTGGTCGTGGCGACGGCCTGGTTGTCGTTTCCGGAAGCGGCATCGGTACCAGGCGCATTCGCGGTGGTCTGGGCGGTGGCGGTACCGATGGTCAGCATCGCGGTGGCGATGCCAAGGAAGATGCGGCGCATGGGATGGTCCTGGAGCCGGGGGTTGAGACAGGTGCGCGGACCCGGTTGCGGGTCCGCGCGGTCAGGGTCAGATCTTCGGACGCGCAACCGGCGTCGCGGCCGGTTTGGTCGCGACGGCATCGTCATGGCCGATCTCGACATCCTCGCGTCGCACCGTGTCGTGGATCGTCTCGACGCGATCGGTCGCCGCCTTGCGAACGACGACTTCCTCGACGACGTGCGCGGTCTTGGCAACGACTGCCTCTTCGTCGGTCTCGGTCACTTCGATCACGCGGTCGGAGAAGTCCGGCGTCGAAGCAACGTTACCCGTCACCGGATGCCGTTCGATGGAGACGTGTTCGGAATGCAGCGTCACCTGCTGCTCGACCGGCTTCTCCACCACGAAGCGACGCACACGCGTCGTGCCGCGATCGACCAGGCGCTTGCCGACGGCGATCTGTTCCTCCGAAAGCGCGATCACCACCTCGCCGCTGCCATAGGTCGGTTCGGCGGGGGCGGGTGCCATTGCCGGCGTCGCGCGCGGAGCGGCACGGCCCAGGCCGTAGCTGTTGGAGCGCTCGTCGATGTCGATCGGGTTGTGCCGCTCGAGAATGGCGGTCACGCCGGCGACATGCTCGGCCGGCGCCCTGACGGTCAGGATGCTGGAGCCGCTCTCGACGCTACGGTCATAGACCGCCGTGTCATGGTCGGGCTCTCCGCCGAACAGGCCGCTCCAGAAACCTTGTTCGCGCACTGGGGAAGCGCCGGTGGTGACGGTGCCGGAATTGCCGCCGGTCCTGGAAATCGCGTCGGACGGAACGCCTGCGGCATCCAGATCACGGACGACGGCATCGGCATGGGCTGCGGTGTCATAGACCGCAACGATGGTTTCCTGTGTCATGGCTTCGATGTTCCTGATGTGGGTTTCTGGTTGCCGGTGTCGAACGGCGTCTCGCCGGCCGCGACGATCGGGGTGCGTGTGACCACGGCCTCCTGCCTGCGCACCGCGACCGTTTCGACATGTTGCTCGGTCTGCCGGACGCGCCGGATATGCACCTCCTCCTTGAGCAGAAGTCGGCGCTCCACGATGACGACTTCTTCCACCACGGGCATGATGGTGAGATCGCCCTCCTCGCGAACGGGCGGCACCGCATCGACGAAATACCCCATCGGCACATGCACGATTTCAACGCGCCGGTGCGTCAGCTCTTCCTCGACCAGGCGATCGTGGCTGTGCGTGACGGTGGCGACGCGGACGGTGAAACGTTCGACGAGGCGCTTGCCGACGACGAGATCCTCGCTGTGCAGAGCGAGGATCTCTTCATCCGCCGGCACGGTGGAGACGCCTGTCGGACCGGGGTAGACCGTGGTCATGGTATCTGTCCGTACCTGGATCGGCGTCAGGCGTCGCGAACCGTGTCCTTGACGCCGCCCACGGTGTTCTGCGCCCGACCGACGGTCTTTTCCGTGGTGCCTTCAGTCTGCAGCTTCGTGTCGCCGGTCACCTTGCCGGCGGCTTCCTTGACGGAACCGACAACCTGCTTCGCGGCGCCCTTGATGCGATCTGTGTCCATGGTGTTTCTCCTCTGTGACCTGTCGTTTCCGACTGGCGGCGAGACAACCACGGATGCGGGGGCAGGTTCTCCAGGCTATTTCCCGGTCGGACCGGCGGACTGGTAGTTCGGCACTAGTCCAGATAGTCCGGATGAATTGGAGCGGCTCAGCTTCGCGGCTGCACGGTCGAGCGGGCCAGGCTGCCCATCACGCCACGCTCGCGCGCCCAAATGATCAGCTTGGCCCGGCTGTCGACGCCGGTGCGGCGATACAGGCTGGCGACATGGTTGCGCACGGTGTTGCGCGCGACGGCGAGATGTTCGGCGATCGCACCATCGTCGAGACCCTCGCAGACCAGATCCAGGATCTCTCGTGCACGGGGCGGCAGCTCCGCCAGCGAACTGGTGTGCTCGTCCGTGACGCCTGAGCTGCGTCGCGCCAGCTTGTCGAGCACCGCTTCGGTGAACCAGCTCGTGTCATGCATGACCGCGGCGATGGCATCGGCGACCTCCAGCTTCGAGCGTTGCCGGTCTGCAACGTTCTGGGCCACGAGAAGAACGCAGCTCTGGTCACGGATCTCGACCAGCTCCGCCGAAACCAGGCAATCCACCCTGTCGCCGCTCCTGGTATGCAACGGCAAGGCAAGGCTGCAGACGCGTCCGTCCTTGCGCAGCAGACGGTCGAGCGATGCAGTCGCCTGCGGGTCGGCCCAGAGCGGCAGGGCATGCGCGTCCTGCCCGATCAGCCCGTCCGTCGCATGCCCGGTCTCGCGGGCGAAGGCATCGTTGGCCAGCAGCACGCGCCAGCCTTTCCAGACGAGGATCGCGGTCGGCACCGGCGCCATCCGGAAGGCGAGCTCGAACCGCTCCTCGCTGCGACGCAGTTCCGCCTCGGCCTGGCGGCGTCCTTCCAGATCGGCAAAAGTGAACAGCATGCAGCGCGTGTCGCCGACGTCGATCGGCTGGCCGGCGACGATCACGCAGCGCTCGCCTCCCTGCGGCAACTGCATCGTCGCCTCCATCTGCGGGATGGTGCGGCCTTCCTGCAGCCGCTCGATCGCCAGCTCCCGCCGCGCAGCCCCTTCGAGGATGTCGACCTCGTAGATGGAGCGGCCGACCACCTGGTCCTCGCGGCAGCCGGTCATGTCCAGGAAGCCCTGGTTGACGCGGATGTGCGTCAGGTCGCGCAGCCTCAGGATCAGCGCCGGAGCGGGATTGGCGTTGAAGGCGCGCTCGAAGCGCTCCTCGGCATGATAGCGCTCGGTCTCGTCGTCGAGGATCAGCACCAGCAGGTCGCGCCGGCCATCATCGTCGGTCAGGACCAGGCTGCGAATGCGGTGCGTCCAGCGCGCCAGCTTCTCGCCCCTCGGCGCCACGTCGACCACTACCTCGTCGAAGGTCTCGCCCGCCGTCACCCGCTCGATCGGCGTGCGCCCTCCGGCCGTCCGATGAGCGTTTCGGTATCGCAACTCGAACCGCCGGCAATAATCGGAAACGGTGGTTCCGAGTTCGGCCAGGGTCCGCACCCCGTGCATTTCCAGCGCGGTCTCGTTGGCCCAGATGATCGTTTCGTCGGTCTCGATCAGGATCACGCCGTCGCTGACCCCGGAAACGATCTGTTGCAGGTAGCGGTACCGGGCGTTCCGGCTTGGGAAGCTTCCCGGCATGACAGACCTCGACTGGACTGCATGTGAACGGAACGCGGCCTGTGCGGTTCGCCCGAAACAATCGGGGGTCACACCATGAGGGGCGCCCGCATCGACCGGCGCCTACCGCTTCATCACCCCGGCCGCGCTTTTTCCAGTTGCGGCCGCAGCGCCTCCGCCACCCGCGTCGCGATCGCCATGTAGGCGCGCCCGGCGTCGCTGTCCGGCGCACTGGCCAGGATCGGGGTCCCGGCGTCGGCGCTCACCCGGATGTCCAGCAGCAGCGGCACCTCGCCCAGGAACGGCACCCCGAGCGTTTCCGCCTCGGCGCGCGCGCCCCCATGTCCGAACAGTGGCGTCGAGTGGCCGCAGTTCGGGCAGCAGAAAGTGCTCATGTTCTCGACGATGCCCAGCACCGGTACGCGGGTTTTCTCGAACATCGCCACCCCGCGCCGTGCATCCAGCAGCGCGATATCCTGCGGCGTCGACACGATCACCGCGCCGGCCAGCGCCACCTTCTGCGCCATCGTCAACTGCGCATCCCCGGTGCCTGGCGGCATGTCCACCACCAGCACGTCCAGCTCGCCCCACTCGACGTCGACCATCAGCTGCTGCAGCGCGCCCATCACCATCGGGCCGCGCCAGATCATCGCGGTGCGTTCCTCGACCAGCAGGCCGATCGACATCACCTTCAGGCCCCAGGCATCGATCGGGATCAGCCGCTTTTCCCTGACCTCCGGCTGGTGGGTGATGCCCAGCATGCGCGGCAGGCTCGGCCCGTGGATGTCGGCATCGAGCAGGCCCACCGACAATCCGGTCCGCGCCAGCCCGATCGCCAGGTTGACCGCGGTGGTCGACTTGCCGACGCCGCCCTTACCGGACGCGACCGCGATCACCGCCTTCGCACCGGCCAGCAGCTTCGCCGGCGGGCCGTCGGTGGCCGCCGGAGCAGGCCCCCCACCGCCGAGGCCGATCGGCCGGTGCCCGCCGCCACCGCTCGCGGCGGCCGGACCAGGGACCGGCGCCGGGGCTGGCCCCGGAACTGGCGCAGAACCCGCGGGACGATGCGCGGTCAGCACCACGGTCGCGTTCATGATACCGGGCACGGCCCGCAACGCCCGCTCCACTTCGGCACGTGCCGGCTCCAGCCCGGCGGCATGGGCGCGGTCGGCGGCAAGCGTGATCTGCACCAGCCCACCCTGGATGCGCACGCTCTCCACCAGGCCCGCGGTCACCAGATCCTGTTGACTGCGCGGATCGCGAACCTGCTCCAGCACCTGCCGTACCGCCTGGTCCAATGTGGCCTTCTCGATGTCCGTCATGCTGCCTCCGGTGGCCGACCCGATCCTGCCACAGGCAGAAGGTTGGGCGTGGTCGGGCATAGTGCAGCCCCCCGCGACCGGCAAACCGGAACCAGAACAGGCGCGTTGCGGTGCCGTACCGGAGCGTAACCCTTGCGGTCCCGCCCCTGGAATCGCGACGGGAAGCGTCCATACTGTCTGGATCGGTGCGGCATCCACCGGAGCGGCAAGGAGGCGGATATGAACATGATCATGACACCGGCCGCCCCACCGCCGCCGGTCGATCGCACCTCGCATCCGGCGGCGGGCGCCGCCCGTCCGTCGAAGCCGGGCCGCGACCATCGCGTCGATGCGCTGCGCGGCGTGGCGCTGACCATGATGTTCGCCGACCATATTCCGCAGAACCTGCTGAACCGGCTGACCATCCGCAATCTCGGCTTCTGCGACGCCGCCGAGATCTTCGTGCTGCTGGCCGGCTTCGCCTCGATGCTGGCCTATGGCCGTGCCTTCGAGCGGGAGAGTGTGCCCGCAGCCCTGGTCCGGCTCCTGCGGCGTGTCGTGAAGCTCTATCTGTTCCAGATGGGGATGCTGATCACCACGGTGCTGGTGATCAAGGAATGGCGGCACTACCACACGGTGCCGGTCGATTTCCTCGAGCCGGAGCTGGCGCATGGCGTCCACAGTTTCTGGCGCGTGCTGGCGCTCGAGGCGCTGCCCGGCAACCTGAACATCCTGCCGCTCTATATGGTGCTGCTGATCCTGTTCCCGGTGATCTACCTGGCGCTCAGGTTCAACCGCTGGGCCGCGCTGACCCTCAGCGCGGGCGTGTGGCTGCTGATCAATCTCGACCCGCAGATCAACCTTCCCAACTGGCTCGATCCGGACGGCTGGTATTTCGATCCGTTCGCCTGGCAGTTCCTGTTCACCATCGGCGCATGGGCCGCGATGGAAACCCGCAACACCGGCGGCAACCTGCCCCATTCGCGCTGGCTGATCGGCATCTGCTGCCTGTATCTTGCCTTCAGCGCGGTGCAGTCGTTCCCCTGGGTGCAGTGGGGCCTGCCGGATCTCTCGCCGCTGCCGATCGCGCCGCCGGAAAAAACCCCGCTGTCGCCGCTACGGCTGATCGACGTGCTGGCGATCTTCTACCTGGTGCAGAGCAGCCACCTGGCCAGCCGCCTGTCCGCGAGCCGGGCCGGGCAGGTGCTGGCGGTGATCGGCCGCCACTCGCTGGAAGTGTTCTCGCTCGGCACCGTGCTGGACCTGCTGGCCCGGCTGGTCATGACCACCTACGGCACCGGCTGGCCGATGCAGATCGCCGTCAACGTCATCGGCCTGGGAACGATCTATTTCCTGGCGGTCACCCTGGATCGTCGCAAGCAGGTGGCGAGGAGCCGGTCGAGCCCGGCCGCGCCCTTGCCCGTTCCGACCACTGGTGGAACCCTTGCTCCCTGATGACCGTATTTCCAGTCCTGCCGCGTACCCGCGCACGTCGTCTCGGTTTAGCCGACAGCGGCCCGGCGCCGCTGCGCCTGGCGGCGTTCGGCTCCTCGACCACCGAGGGGTCCGGCTCCAGCGGTCCGGCCCACACCTATCCGGCGGTGATGCGGCGAACCATGTTGCCGCAGTTTCCGGGCGGCATCGTGCTCGTCAACCATGGCATCGGCGGCGATACCGCGATCATGATGGACGCCCGTATCGGTGCGGTGATCGACCAACGTCCCGACCTCGTCGTCTGGCAGACCGGCTCCAACGATCCGCTGCAGGAGGTGCCGCTTGCCACCTTCGAGCGCCTGACCCGCGATGGCATCGATCGGCTGCGTGCCACCGGCACCGACCTCGTGCTGGTCGATCAGCAATATTGCCGCGCACTCGACGAATGCCCGACCGCGCCGTCGTTCCTGGACGCGCTGCATCGGATCGCCACGGACATGAACGTGCCGCTGTTCGACCGGCATGCACGCATGCTCGACTGGTGCGCCCGGCTGGACCTCGCGCGCGACACCCTGTCGCCCGACGGGCTGCACATGGCCGATCGCGGCTATGCCCTGCTGGGCGAGGCGCTCGCCGGCTGGCTTCTCGACCATGCCTGACCGCATGGAAAGTGCCTGACGTCATCGAAATACCCGACGAAATCCGGGGCTGACGCGTTCACGCCTCGTCCGCCCGGCGGGTCTTGCGCCCGGCGGGGCGCATGAGCACAGTCCGCCGCCTCACGTTCCCTGCCTCGATCGTTCGTGCCCGTCCAGGAGACACCCGACCCCATGCGCTTCGCGATCCCGAGTTCCGGCGCAAGCGCCGCGTCCAGCCTGCGTGCCAGGCTGCTGGCTTCCGGCCTTTCCCTGTCCGTGATCGCCGCTCCCGCGCTGTCGGTGCTGGCGCCTCATGCAGCCCTCGCACGTGGAGCGCCGGACAGTTTCGCCGATCTCGCCGCGCGGCTGCTGCCGTCGGTGGTCAATATCTCCTCGACCGAGACCGTCGCCGACGACAGCCAGGACGATGACGACGATCCGACCGACCAGGGCGCGCCCGGCGTCGCGCCTGGCGACAAGGATCCGGCACCCCAAGCTCCGGGACAGCAGGCCCCGGGCAGCAAGTCCCCGGGTGGCAAGGGCGGCAACAAGAGCGACGGCCAGGGCCCGACCCCGGCCTTTCCGCCCGGATCGCCGTTCGAGAAGTTCTTTCACGACTTCATGAACAAGCATGGCGGCGGCAAGGGCGGGGGCGGCGTCCCGGGCAGCCCGGCCCCACCGGGACGCAAGATGCAGAGCCTGGGCTCCGGCTTCATCATCGACGGGTCCGGCCTGGTCGTGACCAACAACCACGTCATCAAGGGCGCCGACACCATCACGGTAACGCTGCAGGACAACACCGTCCTGAAGGCCAAGCTGCTCGGCCATGACGACAAGACCGACCTCGCGCTGCTCAAGGTCGAGGCTGGCCACAAGCTGCCCGCGGTTGTTTTCGGCGACAGCGACAAGAGCCGCGTCGGCGACTGGGTGCTGGCGATCGGCAACCCGTTCGGCCTGTCCGGCACCGTCACCGCCGGCATCGTGTCGTCACGCGGACGCTCGCTGGACAGCGGCCCGTACGACGATTTCATCCAGACCGACGCGCCGATCAATCGCGGCAACTCGGGCGGCCCGCTGTTCGACATGGATGGCGGGGTGATCGGCATCAACACCGCGATCTATTCGCCGTCGGGCGGCTCGATCGGCATCGGCTTCTCGATCCCGTCGAACGAGGCGCGGACGGTGATCGACCAGTTGCGCCAGTTCGGAAAGGCCAAGCGCGGCTGGATCGGCGTGCGCATCCAGGACGTGACCCAGGACATCGCCGACAGCCTGGGCCTGAAGACTGCCAAGGGCGCGCTGGTGGCAGGGCTGGAGCCGAACGGCCCGGCCGCCAAGGCAGGGCTGAAGACCGGCGACGTGATCCAGCAGGTCGGCGGCAAGGATGTCGATGGCCGCACGTTGCCGCGTGTAGTGGGCGAAACTCCGGTCGGCCAGACCGTGCCGCTCGGCATCTGGCGCGACGGCAAGCCGCAGACGCTGCAGGTGGCGATCCGCGACTTCCCCGAGGACCAGCCGAAGCCGGCCACGCCGGCGGCGCCGGCAAAGCCGTCCGGCCCGGCGCCGGTCGACATGGCCGATATCGGCATGAAGCTCGCGACCCTGGACGACGTGCTGCGCCAGAAATACCAGCTCGGCGACACCCAGAAGGGCGTGGTGGTGACCGATGTCATCGAGCCCGGTCCGGCGTTCGAGCGGGGCATCAAGGTGGGCGACGTGATCGTCGAGGTGCAGCAATCCGAAGTCAGCACCCCGGCCGATATCCAGGCGCGGATCATCGAAGCCCGCAAGCAGAAGCGGCCGTCGGTGGTGATGCTGGTGCAGAGCGGCGAGGGCATGCGCTGGGTACCATTGCCGGTCCAGGCGACAGCCGGCCAGAACACCTCGAAGGGGCACGTCCCGGGCAACCACGACTAGATCGGCAACCGAAATGGCATGACCGACCAGGCTGGCGTCTCCCGGTATCGATTTGTAGACCGGCTTCGGTCATGGACCCCGGAGATGCGCCAGACGGTGCGGACCCTGGTGTCCGTGTTCGTGTCCGACGTGGTGGCGCGTGGGCTGCACCTGCATGAGCCGGCCTGGGCGCTGATCACCGCGGTGATCGTCACCCAGGCCCGCGTCAGTTCCAGCCTGGAAGCCGGGCGCGACCAGATCCTCGGTACGCTGATCGGCGCCTTCGCCGGTGCCATCGCGATCGCGCTGGCTCTTGCCGGGCTGCCGAGGGTGCCGTTGTTCGCCGCCCTGATGGTACCGCTGGCGGTTCTGGCAGCCTTCAAGCCGAACCTGCGGCTGGCCGGCGTCACGCTGGTGGTGGTGTTCCTGTTTCCTGCCCAGGGCGGCGCCTTCAGCCGTCCGGTCGATCGCGTGCTGGCGATCCTGGTGGGAGCGGCGGTCTCGCTGCTGGTGTCTTACGTGGTGTTTCGGTCGCGGTCCCGGACCCAGGCGTTCGAGGCAGCCTCCACGATGCTGGCGACGCTGGACGATACCCAGCGGCGGGCGCTGGTTCATCGGCTGCCGATTCCGGAGCTGGAGAAGCTGAACGATGTGAGCTCGGAATCGCTGAAGCTCCTGGTGACGTCGATCATGGAGGCCCGTCGCGAGCGGCTGGGCTCGATCGAGCGGCACGAGCCGCTGATGGTACGGCTGGCGCCGATGCTGCGCCGCCTGCAGAGCGACGTGCTGTTCGTCGCGCGTGCCGTCGACGAGACGGCGGGGACCACGCCGACGCCCGAGCGCGATGCGCCCCTGGTGCCCCGGCTGAGCGCGGTAGCGGACGCGATCTCGGCCGCGCTGCAGGCGCTCCGGACCGCGATGCAGGACGAGGCGGACAATAACAGCCATGCGCACGACCAGGCGCTGCGGGAGGCCGACCGGTTGATGATGGTGGTGGGACGGCTGGGCGACGAGGCCGGGCCGCTGCCCCGGTTCACCCTGCAGATGCTGAGCCGCGATATCAGCGAGGCGGCGCTGGCGCTCAGGCCGGAAAACAACGATCGCCCGACGCAGTGATCCCCGGGGTGTTCCAGGCGCAAACCATGCACTGGTCTTGAACATGGCACACGGGACCTGAAATCTAATAGTCTCTGCGGCGACCGGTAATCTCTGTGATCGGAGGCAAACACCATGACAACCGAAACCCTGTCGAACCCAGTCCATATCGACGTGGCCCAGGAATTCGAGGTTCTCCAGCGCGACGGCGTCGTCGGCAAGAAGGGCGCCTTTACGCAGGCCTGGGTCGACCAGCTTCGCGAGGACATGATGACTGCCTTCTGGGAGGCGATCCAGCGACCCGGCGGCGCGGTCGGGCGTGGCCCACGCCGCTGGTATGTCGAGCTGCATCCACAGGCTTTAAGCGGTTTTGCCGAGTTGGTGTCGCATCCCTGGATCACCGCCATGGCGGAACGGGTGCTGGGATCGGACTATCGGATCGTCGAGATTGGGTTCGACACGCCGTTCCAGGGAGCGTCGAACCAGCCGTGGCATCGCGATTTCCCGTCGCCTGTCGACACGTACGAGGGAAGGCGGATCACTTCGCTCGCATTCAACCTGACTGGCGTGGACGTGACGCCGGACATGGGTCCGTTCGAAGTGGCGCCCGGAACCCAATGGGATGACGGCCGCAGCTGGAACCACGAAATGTTCCCGGACCGGTCTGTCTGGCAGCGCTTCGAGGAGCGGGCCACCAGGAAATACCCGCAGCGCGGCGACATTTCCTGCCGGTCGGCACTGACTATGCATCGTGGCACAGCGCATCCGTCGCCGATCGCACGACCCGTACTGGTGGTTGGTATCGATGCGCCGGGTGCGGGGCATGCAGCCCTGCACGACATGATGGTCACGCGGGATTTCTATGACGGACTGCCAGCCTCGGTGCGCGAGCACCTTACGTGCCGGGTGGTCGACACCTTGGTGCCGATCACCCAGAAGCATGACATCGAGGGGTTGGTCATGGGAAGCGAGCGGTAGGACCGCCGGCAGGAACCCGTCAGCCCAGTTGTGTGAAGAACCGCACCGTGGGTTCGGATGCCTGTACTGCGAGAACCCCGTCCCGGAACGTGAAATAATGCGGCTGCTGCAGGTGCAGCTCGAACGCGGCCCGGTCGTCATAGACCTCGTGCAGCACCAGTAGCTCCGGATCGTCTTCCGTAACCAGGGTCTCGAAACTACGGCAGCCCGTCTCGTTGGCGACGGAGCCGTTTGCATCGATGCGGGCAAGCGCCACGAAGGCATCGACCATGCCGGGCTTGACCCGGAATTCGGCGATGACGACGAAAGCGGAGGTGCTGGTCATGCTGGTCTCCGTGCCGGCTCGCTCACGCGTGCCGGGCATATTTGGCGTCCAGCGCATCGATCGCGTCCACGTTGGGCGCGGATCGGCTGGCGGGGTCGTATACATTGGCAAGCCAGGTATCGACGATCGCCTTGGCCAGTTCCGGTCCGATCACCCGCGCGCCCATGGTGATGATGTGCGCGTTGTTGCTCAGCGCGGCGCGCTCGGCCGAATAGGTGTCGTGGGTCAGCGCCGCCCGAATTCCGGGGATCTTGTTGGCCGAGATCGAGACGCCGATCCCCGTGCCGCAGCTCAGGATGCCGCGGTCGAACTCGCCGGACAGCACGCGGCTGGCGACGCGATCGGTCATTTCGGCATAATACTCGCCGGTTTCGGTCTTCATGTCCGGGATCGAGAGATCGACGATCTCATGCTGGCCGGATTTTCGGAGATGGTCGACAATGACCCGGATCAAGGGTTCGCCCGCACTGTCCCCGCCCAACGCAATACGCATGATGTCTCTCCTGGCCACATGACGCCCCGAAGGCGCCGACAATACCGGTCCGGTTCCAACCATATGGAGACCGCCGGGCCTGTTTCACAAGGCTGCACGGCCGCCGGGCGGCACCATGCGCGAGCTTCCCCCACCAGAACCGCTACGATTTTTGCAGTGCGGCATTCCCGGTGGATTCCTTGCCGCGTTTCGGGCTGGCTTACGACCGATCGGCACAATTCGTATCGGTCGGCGGGCAGGATAGTAGTAGAGGAAGTTGTTCTACCTCGCTAACGTCGCTGACAATAATTGCCGGCGAACCGCTCGAACAGGGGCCGGAATGGGGATCGTCATCGATGTCGACAATCAGCAAAACCGTACAAAGTCCTTTGACCATGGATGGTTTGTCGGTCCGCTAGGCTCGGTCCCCAACAGGCCTGCCGGATGAACACCCAGCCTGCCCTCGAGCTGGTGGATGTCGGAGACAGCGCATGTCTCAAGGTCTGGTCGCACGGCCTGCCATATCGCACCGTACGCTGGCATTTTCACCCGGAATACGAAATCCACCTGATCACGACGACCAGTGGCCGGACGTTCGTCGGCGACTATATCGGCCGGTTCGAGCCCGACAACCTGGCGATCATCGGGCCCAACGTCCCGCATAACTGGTTGAGCGACGTCCCGGCCGGGACGGTCGTGGCCGAGCGCTGCATCGTCCTGCAGTTCACCCAGGCATTCGCCGCCGGATGCATGGCGCTGTTTCCCGAATTGTCGTTCCTGCGGTCGCTGCTGGACGCGTCCCGTCGTGGGCTCGAGTTTCCGACGCCGGTCGGTGCCGCCGCGCGGCCGATCATGCGCAGGATGCTCGATGCCGATGGGCCCCGCCGCATCGAGTTGTTCTTTGCCTTGATGTCGGTGATCCAGGATGGTCCCGCGCCAAATCCGTTGGCGGGAGTCGACCACCGTCCGACGCCGGAGATTTATATGAGCCAGCCGCTCAATCATGCGCTGGCACAGATCGCCGCGAACCCGACATCGGATCTGCGCGAGAGCGATCTTGCGGCCTTGAGCGGCTACAGCCCCAGTACGTTTTCCAGGGCATTCAGGCGCAAGACCGGCAACAGCTTCGTGCGTTATCTGAACGGCATCAGGCTGAATCGTGCCTGCGCGATGCTGATCGGAGACAATACGCATATCGCCGATATCTGTTTCGAGGTCGGGTTCAACAACCTGGCCAATTTCAATCGACAGTTTCGCGCGCAAAAGGGAATGTCGCCATCGGAATTCCGGCGTCGGCACAGGGAGAACATGATCGCGGCAGCTTAACGAAATCTAATCCGGCAACGATAAAATGATCTTGGGAGATACCATGTCCAGCTTCAAATCCGCCCTTTTCGGCACACTCGCCCTGACCGTCATGTCGGTCGGCGCACACGCCGCCACGCCGATCAAGATCGGCATGACGTTTCAGGAACTGAACAACCCGTATTTCGTCACCATGCAGAAGGCACTGCGTTCCGCGGCCGCCTCGATCGGCGCCACCGTCGTGGTGACCGACGCGCACCACGACGTGTCGAAGCAGATCAGCGACGTCGAGGACATGCTGCAGCAGCATATCAATATCCTGCTGGTGAACCCGACCGACACCGCCGGCATCGAGTCCGCGGTCACCGCGGCACACAAGGCCGGCGTGATCGTCGTCGCGGTCGATGCGAACGCGAACGGCCCGGTCGACGCGTTCGTCGGCTCGAAGAACTACGATGCCGGCGTGATGTCGTGCACCTACATGGCGAAGGCGATCGGCGGATCGGGCAACGTGGCGATCCTGGACGGCATCGCCGTGGTGCCGATCCTGGAGCGGGTGCGCGGCTGCAAGGACGGTCTCGCCAAGTTCCCGAACATCAAGATCGTCGACACGCAGAACGGCAAGCAGGAGCGTGACGTCGCACTCAACGTGACCGAGAACATGATCCAGGCGCATCCCGACCTGAAGGGCATCTTCAGCGTCAACGACGGCGGATCGATGGGCGTGCTGTCGGCGATCGAAAGCAGCGGCAAGGACATCAAGCTGACCTCGGTCGATGGCGCGCCGGAAGCGGTCGCGGCAATCGCCAAGCCGGGCTCGAAGTTCATCGAGACGTCCGCCCAGTTTCCGGGCGACATGGTCCGCATCGGGCTGGGTCTTGCCCTTGCGGACTATTGGGGCGCCACCAACACCGTTCCGAAGCAGATACCGATCGACGTCAAGCTGGTCGATGCCGAGGCGGCCAAGACGTTCCACTGGTAAAAGTCGTCGTCTGGTCCGAGGGATAACGAGCATGGATCCGATCCTGGAACTCCGAGGCATCACCAAGAGCTTTCCCGGCGTGAAGGCGCTCGTCGGGATCGATCTCTCGGTGAACCCGGGCGAGATCCATGCGCTTCTGGGCGAGAACGGCGCCGGCAAGTCGACGCTGATGAAGGTGCTGTCCGGCATCATCAGGCCCGACGAGGGGCACATCGTCATTGCCGGCGAGGAAAAGCAGTTCGGCAACTACCATGACGCCGTCGCCGCCGGAATCGGCATCGTGTTCCAGGAATTTTCACTGATCCCGTATCTGAATGCGGTCGAGAATATCTTCCTGGGACGCGAGCGCCGGCGCTTCGGCCTGTTGCAGAAAGCGGCGATGCACAGCGAGGCGGTCCGGCTGTTCGAGCGGCTGGGCGTTCGTATCGACCTCTCCGCCGAGGTGCGCACGTTGAGCGTCGCCCAGCAGCAATTCATCGAGATCGCGAAGGCGCTGGCGCTGGACGCCCGCATCCTGATCCTCGACGAGCCGACCGCGACGCTGACGCCGACCGATGCCGAACACCTGTTCATCATCATGCGCGCGCTCAAGGTGCAGGGTGTCGCGATGATCTTCATCTCGCACCACATGGAAGAGATATTCGAGATCTGCGACCGCATCACGGTGCTGCGCGACGGCCAGTTCATCGGCGTGACGAAGGTCGCCGATACCGACATGGACAGCCTGGTGCAGATGATGGTCGGCCGCAGGCTGGAGCGTAGTTTTCCGCCGAAGCCGGACCGCCCTGCGAATGCGAAGATCGTGCTCGAGGTCGAAGGTCTTCAGATCGAACGGGGCGGACCGGTCAACTCGTTCCGGCTGCACGAGGGCGAGATTCTCGGTTTCGCCGGTCTGGTCGGTTCGGGACGGACCGAAACGGTGATGGCGGTGCTCGGCGCCGATCCCGCCTACGCCAAGACCGTGCGCATCAATGGCGAGCCGGTGCGGCTGACCGATCCGGCGGCGGCCCTTGCCCACGGCCTCGGCATTCTGCCGGAAAGCCGTAAGGTCGAGGGGCTGATCACCAGCTTCAGCATCCGCGACAACATCTCCATCAACAATCTCGGCAAGTACAAGTCGATGGGCGCGTTCCTCGACTTCGCGCTGGAACGCACCACGACCGCCGACATGATGAAGCGCGTCGGCGTCAAGGCACCGGACATGGGAACGACCGTCGAGACGCTCTCCGGCGGCAACCAGCAGAAGGTGGTGCTGGCCCGCTGGC
>JBPBQO010000040.1:0-41301 GCA_050954785.1 Janthinobacterium lividum
GGATCGAGGATGCGGTGATCGTCGAAGGCGAGTGGGGCTGGATCGAGGAGATCACCTCGACCTACGTAGTAGTCCGGCTCTGGGACTGGCGGCGGATGATCCTGCCGATCGCCTACTTCCTGGAGAAGCCGTTCCAGAACTGGACCCACCAGTCGGCATCATTGATCGGGTCGGTGTTCTTCTATGTCGACTACCGGGTGCCGGTAGAGCTGCTGCGCACGCACCTGGGCAAGATCGTGCTCGAGACGCCGCTCTGGGACGGAAACGTGGTGAACCTGCAGGTCAGCGACATCAAGCAGGGCACGATCGAGCTGCGCATGCTGGTCAGCGGCCGGAACGCGCCACAGACCTGGGATCTGCGCTGCTTCGTGCGCGAGAAGATGCTGCTGTTCCTGCAGACGACGTGTCCGGAAGCACTGCCCCAGACACGCATCATCATGGACGATCCCGCTGGCGGACCAGCCGGCCCTCCCCATCGGGATGCACCGTTTCCCGGGGGACCGCCCGGTTAGTTGTCGGCCGACGAGAACTCGGGCTGGGACCGGTGTTCCTCTTGCATGACCTGCTCGGACGGCCCGTTCGCCATCGGCGGCTGCTCGCCGGTATTGCGATCGTCCTGCTGCTCTCCGCCCTCCGAATGCTGGCGGTTGTTCCGCTGGTTGTGATGCGGCTGCTGCTGATTGGCCTGGCTTTGCTGTGTCGCCTGGGCAATCGCGTTCAGGATGCGGAAATAATGTTCCGCATGCTGGAAGTAGCCTTCCGCCATCACCCGGTCGCCCGAGCTGGTCGCGTCGCGACCGAGCTGCAGATACTTCTCGAAAAGCTGCTGAGCCGTCCCGCGAATGCGCAGGTCGGGGCCATTGCTGTCGAAAACATGGTTCCGATTGAGCGGAATCTGCCCGGTATTGTGACGGATCGGGGTGCTGCCGCCACTGCCGCCGCCTCCCGGACGATGGTTGCGGCCACGCATGCGTTTCATGTTCATTAGTTTGTCACAGCACTTTCCTGATCGCGGTCCCGGATGCCCAGGTACCGTGGGGATGATTGCCCCGTACGCTGTCCGATCCGTGGGAACAGGCGGCCTGAGCCAGGATGGTCCCATGACTGCCCGTGGCGCCCCATGGCGCCGTGTCGTCTGCCAGTTGGCCGGTCCGGTAACAGGTTCGCAGGCGATCTAGCGAATCGACCGCCATCCGACCAGTCTACCTACCGACGGCGCACGCCAGCGATCCCTTGTCGTTCACGATGATTAAAGTGACAGGAATCGTCATGCCCGGCATGGCGCGATTGGAACCCTAGCGACGGACACAGCTTGTGCCAAACGTTTTTTATAAGGGTCGTGTCAGCAGGACCGCCCGGTCGACCCCGCCAAGGTCCGGCCGGACCGCAACGGTTGCCAACCCGGCCTCCGCACCAAGACGCGAAACGTCGATTGCCTGCCCGATCCCGATCTCCAGCACCGCCAGGCCGGCCGGAGCCAGCAACCGTGCCAGGATCGGCATCAGCAGCCGATAGGCCGCCAGCCCATCGGCACCGCCATCGAGCGCCTGCATCGGCTCGTGCGCCGCCACCTCGGGCATCAGGGTCGCGATATCGTTATGCGGGATATAGGGCGGATTGCTCAGGATGACGTCGAACCGCCCGCCCGACAGGCCAACCGCGTCCGCCCAGTCGCCGCACAGGAAGGCGCTCCGGTCCGCCAGCGCATTGCCGGCCGCGTTCCGCGAAGCGAGCCGGGCCGCCGCCTCGGACAGATCCACGCCGATGCCCCAGGCCTGCGGGTATTCGGCCAGGGCCGCCAGCAGCAGGCAGCCCGTACCCGTGCCGAGATCGAGGATACGGTGAACCTGTCCCCGGTCCTGCCTCGCCTGCAGCAGCGCCTCGATCAGGGTCTCGCTGTCTGCCCGGGGGATCAGCGTGGCGTCCGACACGGCCAGGTCCAGCGTCCAGAATCCCTGCTGCCCGGTCAGGTAGGCGAGCGGCATCCGCGCCGAACGCTGTCGCACCAGATCCACGAACCGGTCCGCCTCGACCAGCGCATGCCGGCCCAGTCCGAGCAACCCGGCTACCTGCAGACCAAGTGCATGGGCAAGCAGCCATCGTGCCTCCCGCCTGGGTTGGTCGATCCCGGCATCCGCCAGCGCATACTCGGCCTCGGCGAGGAGATCGCTTGCCATTCGCTGCGTCATGTTGATCCTCCTCGGCTCAAGGCTGATCTATCGTGGCGATCTCATGATGCGACATCTTCACCTCTCCTCCATTCTCGTCCTCTGCCCGCTGGTCTGCCTGCGGCTGCTGCTCGGCGAGGCGCACGCCGTCGGGTTCACCGTGGTCGACGGCAAGGCGAGCCAGGAAATCAGCGAGACCAGTCGTCTTTATATCGATGGCGCGCTGGTCGGCACGTTCCGGCTCGACGACCGGACCACCCAGACCAGCATGCCGGTCGATGTGCCGGATGTCGCCGGCCAGGGCACCGCGCATCAGTACGTGCTGTGCGGCGAGATCACCATCCGCAACCACGCCGGCACACCCGAGATCCACGAGGTCAGCGGCCAGGGCCTGCTGCACCAGCCGGAAGGCCGCGTGTTCGCCGCGCTGAGTGCCGGGAACTTCAGCCTGTTCTACCTGGCCGACCCGACCGACCCGACCGCCGTCGAGATCCAGCCCGGCCGATCGTCCTTCTGCGCCGCACCGGTTTCATAGGCTTGCTGCCATTCGACGTGCGAACCTGTCGATACGATCGGTGCCTGCCCATTGTCCGATCCGGAAGGTCATACATGTCGCTTCGCTCAGCCGGAACCGACCGACTCCCCGACCGGAATGCCGGGATCGACCTCGTCCGGGGGATCTCGATCGTTCTGGTCGTGATCCATCACACGTCGCTCAGGATACCACTGATAAAGACCAACTTGTCGGCGATCCTGCCGAAGCAATTTCTGGTGGGACTCAGCTCGGACGGCTACGAAGCGGTTTTCGTTTTTTTCGTGGTATCCGGGTTTCTGATCACCACCAATTCTATCAAACGCTCGACAAGCCTGGATCATCTGGACCCAAGGACTTTCTACGTCCGGCGAGCGGCACGAATTTTACCCTGCCTTCTCTTACTTGTCGCGGTTCTCGCACTGCTCGATCTGGCTGGGACATCGAACTACGCGATCGCCCGTGCCGACCAGTCACTGCCGGGTGCCGTCCTGGCGGCGTTGGGATTTTATCTGAACTGGTATGAAGGACATACCGGCTACCTACCCGGCGGATGGGACGTGCTGTGGTCCCTGTCGATCGAGGAAGTATTCTATCTCGGGTTTCCGCTCGTATGCCTGTTAAGCGGCAGGTACAGGTCGTTCCAGACACTCCTGTTCGCAACACTGGCACTCTCTCTACCGGTTTCCTTGAGCGCACTCGCGCATGCCCTCGAGATATGGCGGGAAAAAGCCTATCTTCCGGGAATGGCCGCGATCTCGATGGGCGTCTGCACGGCACTGCTTGTCTCGACGAGATCGGGTCTGAAGAATGGTCGTCTCGCAATGGCAGCGGGGTATCTGGGGACCGCCGCTCTTGCTGTGCTTTTCCTGTGGGAAGACGCTGTCTATCGATTGCTTGGAAACGGAACCATGCTGATGCTGACTGGAAGCGTCGCACTGTTGCTGGCCGCGTTCCAGTGGGGCTGGGGACACCGTTTCACGGCAAAAGGTACCGGATGGCTGCGCTCGTTCGGAGCGCTGAGCTACGAGATCTACCTGACCCACATGTTCGTCGTGTTTTCGGTCGTCGGCCTGTTCCATCTCAGTGGAGCAAGTCTCCGTTCCGGATGGTTATGGTTTATTCTCGTTCTGACGGTTTCCTGGTGCCTCGGCCGGCTCGTCGACCGGACCTTGTCATCGTCCGCCGATCGCTGGATCCGTGCACGCTTCGCCGTGTCCTCGAGAACGAGGACACCTGCTACCGCGTGAAGCAGGAATGCCTCAGTCTTCCTGAGCCAGACGAGCCGCCTGCTCCTCGGACGTCAGCGCGTCGATGAACTCGTCGAACTCGCCCTGCATGATGCGGTCGATCTTGTACAGCGTCAGGTTGATGCGATGGTCCGAGACCCGGCCCTGCGGAAAGTTATAGGTGCGTATCCGCTCGCTACGATCGCCGGTGCCGACCTGGCTTTTCCGATCGGCGGCGCGTGTGGAATGCAACTGCGCACGCTGCGCTTCATACAGCCGGGCGCGCAGGATCTTCATCGCCTTGGCACGGTTCTTGTGCTGGCTGCGCTCTTCCTGCATCGCGACCACGATGCCGGTCGGCAGATGGGTGATGCGCACGGCACTTTCGGTCTTGTTGACGTGCTGGCCGCCGGCACCGGACGCGCGATAGACGTCGATGCGCAGGTCGCTCTCGTTCACCGTCACGTCGACTTCCTCCGCCTCCGGCAGCACTGCCACGGTGATGGTCGAGGTGTGGATGCGGCCCTGGGTCTCGGTGGTCGGCACGCGCTGCACCCGGTGCACGCCGCTCTCGTATTTCAGCCTGGCAAATACGTCACGCCCGTTGATGTTGGCGATCGCGCCACGCAGGCCGCCGAGCTCGCTCTCGTCGAATTCCAGGATCTCGAAGCGCCAGCCATGCAGGTCGGAGAACCGGCGATAGGCATCGAACAGCTCGGCCGCGAACAGACCGGCCTCGTCGCCGCCGGCAGCCGGACGGATTTCCAGGATGGCGCTGCGGGCATCCGCTTCGTCCTTCGGCAGCAGGGCCAGCCGGATCTCGTGGCGCAGGCCCGGCAGCCGCTCGCGTAACCCGTCGAGCTCGGCCTGGGCCAGCTCACGCATGTCCGGGTCGGCCATCATCGCCTCGGCGTCGCGCGCTTCCAGCTCCGCCTGCCGTAGCGCCCCGATCCGCTCGACCAGCGAACTCAGATCCGCGTATTCGCGCGAGGCCTTGTTGAACGCCTCGCCGGACAGCACGCTCGACAGCATGTTCTGCAGCTCGTCGGAACGCCCGACGATGCGATCGAGCCGGTCATCGAAACTCATGGTGCGATCTCAGGCCGGCCGGATGGACGCGATGTGCGCGGCGACGGCAGCGAGTGCCACCTCCTGCTGCGTACCCTGGGCCAGATCCTTCACCTGGGCGACGCCGCGCGCCACCTCCTCCTCGCCGAGGATCACCGCGAAGCCGGCGCCGATCCGGTTGGCACGTTCCATGCGGCGCTTGACGTTGCCACGGTAACCCATCTCGGTCCGGATGCCGGCCTGGCGCAGCGCCTGCATCACGTCCACCGCCGCCGGGAGTGCCGCATCTCCGACCGGCACAACCGCGACCGGCACGGCAACCACAGGCGATGCCGCCAGCAGCATCGACAGCCGCTCGATCCCAGCCGCCCAGCCGATCGCCGGCGTCGGCGGACCGCCCATGTCGGCCACCAGCCCGTCATACCGGCCGCCGGCCAGCACGGTGCCCTGCGCGCCGAGGTTCGTGGTCACGAACTCGAACGCGGTGTGGCTGTAGTAGTCGAGGCCGCGAACGATGCGCGGGTTCACCCGATAGGCCACTCCGAACCCGTCCAGCGCGGACCGCAGCCCGTCCCAGAACGCACGAGCCGCCGGGGTGAGGAACGCCTCGACCATCGGCGCGTCGACCACCAGCGCCTGGTCGGACGGCGACTTGCTGTCCAGGATGCGCAGCGGATTGCGCTCCAGGCGGGCGCGGCTGTCGTCGGAGAGCTGCCCGCTCACCTCGGTGAAATACGCAACCAGCGCCTGGCGCCACGCCTCCCGGCTTCCGGCGTCACCGAGCGTGTTCAGCTCGAGCACGGTCTGGTCGACGATGCCCAGCGCCGCCAGGATGTCGCGCCCCAAAGTGATTGCTTCGGCATCGGCCAGCGGCTCGCCGGGACCGATCAGCTCAGCGCCGATCTGGTGGAACTGCCGGTAGCGGCCTTTCTGCGGCCGCTCGTAGCGGAACATCGGGCCGGCATAGAACACCTTCTGTGGCAGCGACTGGGTCAGCCCGTTGCTGACCAGCGCGCGGCAGACGCCGGCCGTGCCCTCGGGACGCAAGGTGATGCCGTCGCCGCCCCGGTCGGTGAAGCTGTACATCTCCTTGGATACGACGTCCGAGGTCTCGCCCAGGCTGCGCGAGAACACCCGCGTATCCTCGAAGATCGGCATGCTCCACTCGTCGAAGCCATACAGTCCGGCAATGCGGCGCGCGATGTCGACGACGTGCGCATGCCGGCGCTGATCCTCGCCGATGAGGTCGCGGGTGCCGCGTACCGGCTGCAACGCATCCATGGCCGGCTTCCTGCTATTCCGCTGCCAGGACCGCGGCGACCCGCGATGCCGCCGCAGCATCCAGGGCTTTCTTGGCGTCGATCTCGGCCTGGAAGATCGCGGCCTTCTCGGTCACCAGCTCGACGATGTGCTCGACCATCGCCTCGGCCGGCATGGTGTGGTCCTGCTTGCCGGACGAATAAACCATGTGACGACCGGAGCCGCCTCCGGTCACGCCGATGTCGGTCATCAGCGCCTCGCCGGGCCCGTTCACCACGCAGCCGATGATCGACAGGGTGATCGGCGTCTCGATATGCGCGAGCCGTTCCTCGAGCGTCGCCACCGTCTGGATCACGTTGAAGCCCTGGCGCGCACAGGACGGGCACGAAATGATCTTTACGCCGCGATGGCGGATGCCCAGCGACTTCAGGATGTCCCAGCCGACATGGACTTCCTCGGCAGGCTCGGCCGACAGCGACACGCGCAGGGTGTCGCCGATGCCGGCCCAGAGCAGGTTGCCGAGGCCGATCGAGCTTTTCACGGTGCCGGCGCGCTTTCCGCCCGCTTCGGTGATGCCGATATGCAGCGGGTGGTCGCAGACGTCGGCGAGCTGCTGGTAGGCGGCGACCGCCATGAACACGTCGGACGCCTTCACGCTGATCTTGAACTCGTGGAAATCGAGATCCTGCAGGATCTTGGCATGTTCGAGTGCGCTCTCGACCAGCGCCTCGGGGTTCGGCTCGCCGTACTTCTCCAGCAGGTGCCGCTCCAGCGAGCCGGCATTCACGCCGATGCGGATCGAGCAGCCATGCTCGCGGGCGGCATTCACCACTTCGCGGACCCGCTCGGGCGAACCGATATTGCCGGGATTGATGCGCAGGCAGGCGGCACCTGCGCGGGCGGCCTCGATCGCGCGCTTATAGTGGAAATGGATGTCGGCCACGATCGGGACGTTCACTTCGCGAACGATCTCGGCCAGCGCCGCGGTGCTCTCCTCGTCCGGGCAGGACACCCTGACGATGTCGACGCCGGCGATCTCGGACAGGCGGATTTGCGCGATCGTCGCCTGCGCATCGGTGGTCAGCGTGTTGGTCATGGTCTGGACGGTGATCGGCGCATCGCCCCCGACCGGCACGCGCCCGACATGGATCTGGCGCGACTTGCGGCGTTCGATCTGCTGATACGGACGGTAGCTCATCTGGTCTGCTCCCCTGGCGCGCCCGGGCCATCCAAGCGAGGTCCAGGCGTCGGTGTGGCGTCTGCCGCTGGGCCTCCGCTGCACGGCGTCGGCGACAAGGCACCGTGCGCGAGTCCGCTTCCTGCCAGGATCGGGCGGAATTGACCAGAGCCGGCACCGCTGCTGTGACATGAACGACATGGCGTTCCGTCGCGGTGGCCGCAAGCGCAACCGGAGCGAGGGCTCAGTCGGACGCCGGAACCGGTGCCGCCGGCCTGGGCGCCACGGATTCGGTCGCGACCGAACCATTCCGGATCGACGACGCGTCGAGCGGGATGTTGCGACGGACCGCGCCATTGCGGCCGAGCACCGGGGTGGTGGTGCCGTCGGCCATCAGCGTCAGACCACCGGCATTACCGGTCGTCAGCGTGACCGCGCCCGCGTCGGCCGGCACCGCCCAGATCTCGCCCGGCTGCAGCACGTGGTCGTACAGCACCTTGCCACCGATCTGGCGAACCTGCACCCAGCTTGTCGCGAGGGCCTTCAGGGTGATCTGTCCGGGAACCACGGCAGGGCCTGTCGCGACGGCTGGCGGAGGTGTGGTCGTGGACGCGGTCGGAACCGGCACAGTCGCTACAGCGGGAGGTGCTGCCGGAACCGGCTCGGCAACGGTCGGCCTCGGCGCGACCGCCGGAACGGAAGGTGCCGTCGCGGCTGCCGTCGTGCTGTCGGCCGCGGAGGGCGGCAATGGCGATGGAACCTGGTTCGGCCCGGGCATGACCGTGGCCACCTGGGGCGATGCGGCAGGCACGGCGGATGGCGGAGTGGGCATCAACGCCATCGGGACCGGCGGCACCACGTGCGGCTGGGCTCGTTCGTGCCCGGTGAACTCGTACCACGCGACGTAGGCGCCGGCGATCAGCACCGCGCCCAGCAACACCACGGCACCGGCGGGGACGCCCCGCTCAGGCACCGGCGCCGGAAACGCCAGCTCGGGCTTGCGGTTGATGTCCTTCGTCTCGTGCCGGAACCGACGGGAGATGTCCTCGGCATCGAGGCCGAGCACGCCGGCATAGGCGCGCAGGAAGCCGAGCGCATACGTATTGCCGGGCAGTTTCGCGACCTGCCCGCTCTCCAGCGCCTCGAGATAGGACAGCTTGATCCGCAGCCAGGCCGCGACATCGGGCAGCGTCCAGCCAAGCTGTTCGCGTTTCACCCGGAGGGCCGCCCCGACAGGCAACGTGCTCGTATCGACCATGCCGGGTCGTGGCTGGTCGGCCTGTTCTGTCGTGGTCATCGTCCCGCCTCGGTTGGCCGGACAGTAGAACAGGATTGGTTCGCGGTCCTGCCGAAACGAACGGGCCCGCTGCGACCGTTCAAGCTGCTTTCGGAGACACTGCGCCCGCGCCCTGCGGAGGTGCCACGTCCGCGCCCTGCGGAACCGAGCCAGCGCCCTGCGGGCGACGCTGCATCAGCGCCTGCACCGCCTGCCCGACCAGCTCCTCGAGAATTTCGGCGATCGGCTGGATCGACGTCACCATGCCGACCGACTGGCCCGCCATCACCGATCCGCCCTCGATGTCGCCATCGATCACCGCGCGCCGGAGCGATCCGGCCCAGAAATGCTCGATGTCGAGCTGCGCTGCTTCCTTGGTCAACTCGCCGCTCTGAAACCGGCGCAGCGTTTCCGCCTGATGCACCAGGAACCGCTTGGTGCCGTCATTGACCAAACCGCGCACCGGGATCACCGGGAAGCGCTCGTCGAGCTGTATCGACGGCAGCGCGTCACGGGCCGCCGCACGGACGAATGCCTGCTTGAAACGGGCATGTGCAATGCTTTCGGCGGACGCGGCGAAGCGGGTGCCGAGCTGCGCGCCGGCGGCACCCATCTCCAGCAGCCCAAGAATCGCGTCGCCCCGGCCGAGCCCACCGGCCACGAAGATCGGCAGGTCGCGCAGATGCGGCAGCACTTCCTGCGCCAGCACCGTCAGCGAGACCGGCCCGATATGGCCGCCCGCCTCCGAGCCCTCGATCACCAGCGCGTCGGCACCCAGCTTCATCAGCCGCTTGCCGAGCACCAGCGCCGGGGCGAAGCCGATCACCTTGGCACCGCCATCCTTGATCGCCCGCATCGCCGAACCCGACGGCACGCCGCCGGCCAGCACTACGTGAGTAACCCCGGCCGCCACGCACACCTTGATCAGGTCGTCGAGCTGCGGGTGCATGGTGATCAGGTTGACGCCGAACGGCTTGTCGGTGAGCGCCTGGGTGGCGGCGATCTCGGCTTCGAGCAGCGCCGGACCCATCGCACCACAGGCGATCACTCCGAACCCACCGGCATTCGAAATGGCCGAGACCAGGTTCCGCTCACTGACCCAGCTCATCGCACCGCCGAGGATAGCCAGCCGGCTGCCGAGAAACGCTGTGCCGCGCGCCCACAGAAGGTCGAGCTCGGCTCTTGCCGCCGTGTAGGCAGGATCGATGAGCATCATGTCAGGAGACATCCAAGCCATAGGCGCTATGCAGGGCACGAACCGCGAGTTCGGTGTAGTCGGCTCCGATCAGCACGCTGACCTTGATCTCGCTGGTCGAAATCACCTGGATATTGATCGAGCGGTCCGACAGGGTGCGGAACATGGTGCTCGCCACGCCGGCATGGCTGCGCATGCCGACACCGACCACGCTGATCTTGGCCACGTCCGCGTCGGTCAGCATCTCGCCGTACTGGATGTCGCCGCGCGCCGCTTCCAGCACCCGGATCGCCAGCGCCAGATCCGACTTGCCGACCGTGAAGGTCATGTCCGTCGTGCCGTCGGCGCCGGTGCTCTGCACGATCATGTCGACGTTCACGTGCGCCTCGGACAGCGGCCAGAACACCGCCGCTGCCACGCCCGGACGGTCCGGCACCTTGCGTACGGTGATTTTCGCCTCGTCTCGCGAGTAGGCGATGCCGGCGACAATTTCCTTTTCCACGATCTCGTCCTCGTCAACCACCAGCGTGCCGGGGAGCAGGCTGTCCGTTCCGTTCTCGTAGGGCGCCGGACCATCGATGAAGCTCGACAGCACTTGGATCCGCACCCGCTCCTTCATTGCCAGCTCCACCGAGCGGGTCTGCAGCACCTTGGCACCGACCGACGCCAGTTCCAGCATTTCCTCGTAGGTGATCTTGTCCAGCCGTCTCGCCCTGGGTACGATCCGGGGGTCGGTCGTGTAGACGCCGTCGACGTCGGTATAGATGTCGCAGCGATCCGCCTTCAACGCCGCCGCCAGCGCCACCGCCGACGTGTCCGAGCCGCCGCGTCCGAGCGTAGTGATGCGGTTGTCCGGGCCGAGACCCTGGAAACCTGCCACCACCGGCACCTGGCCGGACTGCATCCTGGCAATCAGCAGGTCGCCCTCGATCGCCTCGATACGGGCCTTGCCGTGCGCACCATCGGTCCGGAGCGCTATCTGCCAGCCGTGCCAGGAGCGCGCCTCGACGCCGATCGCCTGCAGCGCGATAGCCAGCAGCCCGCTGGTCACCTGCTCGCCGGTCGCCACCACGGCATCGTATTCGCGCGCATCGTGCAACGGCGACAGCGACTGGCAGTAGCCGACGAGCTGGTTGGTGACGCCGGACATCGCCGACACCACGACCGCCACCTCGTCGCCGGCATCGACCTGGCGCTTGACCCGGGCCGCCACGGACCGGATGCGGTCGAGATCGGCCAGCGACGTGCCGCCGAACTTCATCACGATGCGGGCCATGAACGGAGGGTCTCCAGGGACGCAAGGCGGCGGGTACCAGCTTGCAGAGCTCATGAGTGAAGGCGGTAAGGCCACGCCGACATTGCCGGCATGAGGCAGGCGGCTCACATAGCTTCCTCGGACGGAGGCAGCAACATGCAAGCAGACAGATCGATGCCCGATCAACACGGTGCCGGGGTTTCCGCATCGTCGGTGTCGCCGGAGGAGATTGCCCGGTTCGGCCGCCTTGCCGCCCGGTGGTGGGACCCAGGCGGCCCGATGCGGCCGCTGCACGAGATGAATCCGCTGCGCGTGGCCTGGGCGGACCGCCATCTGGCGCCGCTCCGGGCCCTGCATCCGGATCGGGCGGTGCGGCTGCTCGACATAGGATGTGGCGCCGGTCTTGCCAGCGAGGCATTGGCGGATCTCGGCTACGACGTGCTCGGGGTCGATGCCTCGGCCGAAGCGATCGAGGCGGCGCGTGCTCATGCCGTCCTGAACTCGACGTCCGGCCCCCTCGCCTATCGGACCGCCAGCGCTGAAACCCTGCTTGCCGACGGCCAGCGCTTCGATGCCGTCACGGCACTCGAAGTGATCGAGCATGTTACCGATCCGGCAGCCTTCCTCGGCCTCCTCGCCGGGCTGCTGCAGCCTCAAGGCATCGTCGTGCTCTCGACCCTGAACCGGACCTGGCAGTCGCTGGCCATGGCCAAGATCGGCGCCGAATACGTGCTGCGGCTGCTTCCGGCAGGCACGCACGACTGGAACCGGTTCATCACACCTACCGAACTCGGCCGTTTCGCGGCATCCGCCGGTCTGAGGGTGGTCGATGTCGCCGGGATGGTTCCTGCACTCGGCCATCGCTGGCGGGAAAGCCGCCGCCTCGGCGTTAATTATATCGTGGCGCTGACCAACGGCTGATCGCTCAGCCGGGCAGCTTGCAGGCAGGCCCGATCGTGCCGCGATACCGGCTCCAGGTCTGGGTTTCACCGAACATCGGCAACAGCAGGTAGCCGCGCAGCTTCAGCACATCCTGTTCGGGGGACCAGATCGTCGCCTGATAGGTGCGACCATTGTCCGGATCGAGGATCTTGCCGGTCCAGTGGCCGGCCTCGTCGCCGGGCTCGAAACCACTCAACAGCGACATGCGACATTGCGGACGCTTCCAGACATCCAGCGGCATGGTTCCGCTGTAGCGCATGCCAACCAGCCAGCCGCAGAGCGCCGTGCCGCAGCGTTCCAGCTGGAACACGCCATCGCCATCGCTGGTCAGCCATCGTCCGAGCATGGCATCGACCGCAAGCGCGGGTTTTTCCGCCCGCACCGGCCCAGCCGCAAGCCCGATCATCAACCCGACCAGGCAGGCTATCAGCCCGGGACGCAGTCTCAGCTTTCTGCGGGCTTCAGCCATGGGATCTGCATGACCTGGATGCCTTCGTCGGCAAGCGCCTCGCGATCATCTTCATTGGCGTTGCCGTAGATCCCGCGCACCGATGCCTCGCCCCGATGCATGCGCAACGCCTCGGCGGTAAAATCGTCACCAACATTGTCGCAGTTACGCTCCACCTCGGCTCGCACTCGCTGCAGCATGGCGCGCATCTCGTCCGGCAATCCTACCTCGTTGCCAGCCGGAGGCTGTTGCACCGAAGGCTGCGCGACCGGGACTCCTTCGGACGTCGAACCAACCGGCGTTGACGCCCGCCTGGTTCGAACCGCCGGCGCCATCAGGCCACGAGACACCTTGGTCGTGCCGCAGTTCGGACAGGTCAGCAATCCGGTTTCCGACTGGAGCTCGAACGACGTGCTATCGCGGAACCAGCCTTCGAACTCGTGTCCGGTCCCGCAACGAAGTTGATAATGAATCATCGCGCGGTTCGGATATCGATCAGGCGGCCTGAAGCAGCGGATCGAGCTGGCCCTTGGCGTTCAGCGCCATCAGGTCGTCGCACCCGCCGATATGACGGCCGCCTATGAAAATCTGCGGAACGCTGGTGCGGCCACCGGAGCGCTGTACCGAAGCAGCCCGCTCGGCCGAGCCGTTCGGCGCCTTGATCTCCTGAAACACGGCACCCTTGCTGGTCAGCAACGACACTGCCCGCGTGCAGTAGGGGCAGCCGTACTGGGTGTAGATCTCGATCTCGGCCATTCTCTTCATCCAGCCACCGCCCGGGGAAATCACAGGCTTTCTTGCAGAATCGTGTGCGCCTGCTGCCCTGACAAGAGGCTGAACCCTCTCGATCGTGGTTCAACGCAGATCACGTGCCGTGCGTGCTGCCGCGAGCACGTCCACCGAGGCCGCACCCGCGGCAAGGAGCGCGTTCGTACAGGCGCTCGCCGTCGCCCCGGTGGTCAGCACGTCATCCACCAGCAGCACGTGACGCCCCTGGAAACTTTTCACCCGGTTGAACTTGGGACCGATTGCGTCCGCGACCGCCAGCCGCCGTTCCGCCGGGGACTGGCCCACCAGCGGCGCCGTCGATCGCAATCTGACCAATGCATCGACCAGCACCGGACGATCGGCGAGCCGCCCCACCGCCTTCGCGAGCAACGCGGCCTGATTGTAGCGGCGGGTGAACAGGCGCCTTCGGTGCAATGGCACCGGCACGAGCAGGTCGCATGTGTCGAGCAGGGATCGGCCGGCCCGCAGCATGTGCCTGGCCAGAACGGCCGCGTTTTCAGTGCGGTCGCGGTATTTCAGCGGCAGAACCAGTTGGCGGGAGAAGTCGTCGTAGGCGAAGGCGGCCCGTCCGTAGCGCCAGGGCGGCGGCTCGACCAGGCAGTCGTGGCAGCTCAGCGAAAGGCCGGCCGCGCCGGCACTCTCGAAACCAATGCCGCAGCGCACGCAGCATGGCGCCATGATCAGCGACGCCTTCCGGAAACAATCCGTGCAGAACTGGCCCGATGCACCCACCACGGTCTCGCAGGTGGGACAATGCGGTGGCAGCAGCAGGTCGAGTATGGTCCGGCCGGCATGAAGGCCGGTGCGCACGGCAAAATCCTGCATGGACACGATTGTGCCTCTCCATGGCGCCCGATCTCGATCGTCCGGTGCGAACCCGGAACGAGTGTCGGGGTTCCCATTCGATACCGCAAGCCGCGCGTCCGGATTCCGCAAGGTGCGCCGGGGTTGGCAGACGCCGGTCCCGGGCGCACATGCCAGTCGGTCAACAAGGCGGCTGGAACGCATATGGACGAGAGCGTAATTTTCGACCGGAACGCGGTGCGGCTGCATCGCGATCGCGCTCACGCAAGCGTCGACAGCGTGGCCGACATCCTTGCCGATGCGGCGACGCGCCTGCTGGACCGTCTGGACGACATCAAGCATCGCTTTGCCAGGGCGCTGGATGTCGGTGGCCGAGGCGTTGTTGCGCCGATGCTGAGGGCGCGTGGGATCGAGACCGTTTCCTGCGACATTTCAGCGCGTATGGCCGCGCGTAACGGCGGCCTGGCGGTCGCCGCCGACGAGGAGTGGTTGCCGTTCGCACCCGGCAGCTTCGACCTGATCGTCGCCAACGTGTCGCTGCACTGGGTGAACGACCTGCCCGGCGCGCTGATCCAGCTTCGGCGGGCACTGCGGCCGGACGGGTTGCTGCTGGCTTCGATGCCGATCCTGCCGACCCTGGCGCCGCTGCGTGCCGCACTACTCGGTGCCGAGGCCGAACTGCTCGGCGGTGCCTCCGCGCGGATCTCACCGTTTCCGGAGCTTCGGGACTGCGCATCGCTGCTGCAGCGTGCCGGCTTCGCGCTACCGGTCGCCGATTCGGACGAAATCATGCTCAGCTACGCGAACCCGCTGGCGCTGCTGGCCGACCTGCGCGCCGCCGGCGAGGCCAACGCGGTCGCGCTGCGCGACCGGCGGATCCCGCCGGGCGCCTTGTTCGCCCAGACGCTGGGGCGCCTCCATCCAGGCGAGGATGGCCGGATCGCGATGCCGTTGAAGCTCGCGATGATGACCGGCTGGGCCCCTTCGCCGGATCAACCGAAGGCGCTGAAGCCGGGCCAGTTCACGGTCAGGCTCGAGGATGCGCTGAACGCAATGCCCGATCCGACCTCGAATTCCTGAACACGCAGGGCATGTCGCCCGATACCGGCGGTCTCCGGGCCATGCTAGGTCCGGCCGCACATAGTCCCCGAGGATCCATGATGTTTCGCCATATTCCCGGCGCCGCCCGGTCGCTGCTCGCTCCCGCCTGCCTTGCCGCGAGCCTGCTGCTCTCCGCCTGTGCCGCAAATCCGGTGATGGCACCGGCTTCCGCGCCATCGGCCAACGCCAAGCCGGCTCTTGCCACCCCGCCTGCCTCGTTGATGACGCCGCACGGCTACTGAGGCGGCCTTAGCCTCCGGTCGTGCTCATGTGGCGCGCGACCCCTTTGGTGTTCTCGCGGTCGATCAGGAAGTCGTGTCCCTTCGGCTTGCGGGTAATCGCCTCGCGTATCTCGCCCATCAGCTCGAGGTCGCTGACACCGGCGCGGAGCGGCCGGCGAAGATCGGCCGCGTCGTCCTGGCCAAGGCACATATAGAGGGTGCCGGTGCAACTCAGCCGCACGCGGTTGCAGCTTTCGCAGAAATTATGGGTCATCGGCGTGATAAAGCCTAGCCTTTGGCCGGTCTCCCCGACATGCACGTATCGCGCCGGCCCGCCGGTGCGATACGGGATGTCCTGCAGCGTCCAGCGGCGCTCCAGCCTTGCCCGGACGAGCGACAGCGGCAGGTACCGGTCGGTGCGATCCTCGCCGGTATCGCCCATCGGCATGGTCTCGATCAGGCACAAATCGGCACCGGCCTGCCCGCACCAGGCGACCATGGCGTCGATCTCGTCCTCGTTGGTATCGCGCATCGCTACCATGTTGACCCGCACGGCCAACCCTTCGGATCGGGCCGCTTCGATGCCCTCGAGCGTGCGCTCGAGCCGTCCGAGCCTGGTGATGGCCCGAAACCGGTCGGCATCCAGCGTGTCCAGGCTGACATTGACCCGTGTCACGCCGGCCTTGCGCAGAATCGGTGCGAAGCGCGGGAGCTGGCTGCCATTGGTGGTGATGGTCACCTCGTCGAGACCTGGCTGGCCATCCGGCCGGCCGAGCCAACTGCCGAGTTCATGCAGGAAATCCTCGATCCCGCGCCTGACCAGCGGTTCGCCGCCGGTAACACGCATCCGGCGCGTGCCCAGCTTGATGAACGCGCCGCAGAGCCTGGAAAGCTCTTCCAGCGTGAGCACTTCCGGCTTGGGGAGGAACACCATGTCCTCCGCCATGCAATAGACGCAGCGCATGTCGCAGCGGTCCGTCACGGACACCCGGAGGTAGCTGACATGCCGGCCGAAAGGATCGATCAGAGGCGCGTTCATGAAATCCTGCAAAACGTGCGGTGGTGAACGCCGACAAGCGAGCCGTAGCTTAGATTGGGCGCTAACCCAGAATATCGAGGTCGACCAGGGCTGCGTTGATCAACACCTTGCCTTCGTTCTCGAAATTCACCGTGATCCGCGTGCCGATCGCGGACTGCACCTGGCCGTCGCCCCACTCCGGACGATCCGGATGGCGCACCCACTGGCCCGGCTCGACCATGGATCTGAAAGGAGCCCTGTCCATCATGGTCTCCTGAACGCTGTTGCCGCACCGGTGGTTCGAAGGTTTCGGGTCATCGTCGCGTTTACTATTTGTTCGTAAGCCCGTGCGCATCATCGGCACCAACAGCAAGCCCGATGGAGTGCCTCTTGGACGATCTCCTGGCCGAATTTTTGACCGAAACCTCCGAAAGTCTTTCGGAACTCGACCTCGCCGTCGTCCGGTTGGAGCGTACACCGAACGATCAGCCGACTCTCTCGCTGATCTTCCGGCTTGTCCACACCATCAAGGGCACCTGCGGCTTTCTCGGGCTGCCCAGGCTGGAACGGGTCGCCCATGCCAGCGAGACCGTGCTCGACAAGCTTCGTACCGGCAGCCTGACCGTCACCGCCGACGGCATCGGCCTGATCCTGTCGGCGATCGACCGGATCCGCCTGATCGTCGACACCATCACCCGCACCGAAGCGGAACCGCCGGGCGACGATGCGCCGTTGATCGCCGAGCTGAACGCGCTTGCCGAAGGACATATGCCTGCCAGGCCGCGTAACGTCTCGGTTGCGATCATTCCGGTACCGACGCCGACGCTTGCGCTGGTAAGCGCCCCGGCCATTTCCGTTCCGGACGGTGCGGCGTTGGCTCTACCAAGCCTGCCGGAACAGGGAAACGACCTTGCACCGGTACGAGGGCAGACCATCCGGGTGTCGGTCGACGTGCTCGAAACCCTGATGACCCTGGTCAGCGAGCTGGTGCTGACCCGCAACCAGTTCCTGCAGCAGCTTCGCACCGGCGGCGATTCAGAACTGACCGGCCCGGTGCAGCGCCTCTCGCATCTCACCACCGAGTTGCAGGAAGGCGTCATGAAGACGCGCATGCAGCCGATCGGCAACGTCTGGAACATGCTGCCACGGCAGGTGCGCGACCTGGCGCACGACCTCGGCAAGCGCGTCGACCTGGTCATGCACGGTGCCGAGACCGAGCTCGACCGGCAGGTGCTCGAGCTGATCAAGGACCCGCTCACCCACATGATCCGCAACAGCGCGGATCACGGGCTGGAAACGCCCGCGGAGCGCGAACTGGCCGGCAAGTCGCCGGTCGGCACCATCACCCTTACCGCCCGTCACGAGGGTGGTCATGTGGTGATCGAGATCGAGGATGACGGTCGCGGCATCGACGTGCGCCGGATTGCCGAGAAGGTGATCTCGCAGGGCATGTCCACCCGCGCCCAGATCGACGCGATGAGCGACACCGAGATCCGACGGTTCATCTTTCAGCCGGGGTTCTCCACGGCCGCCGCCGTCACCTCGGTGTCCGGCCGTGGCGTCGGCATGGACGTGGTGAAGACCAACATCGAGCAGATCGGTGGCATGATCGAGCTGCACAGCGTGTTCGGTCAGGGCAGCCGCTTCCTGATCAAGATCCCGCTGACCCTGGCGATCATCTCGGCGCTGATCGTCGGCGTGGCCGGCGAGCGCTTCGCCATCCCGCAGACCAGCGTGGTCGAAGTGGTGCTGCCAGGCGAGGACTCCGACACCAGGATCGAGACCGTCGACGGCGCATCCGTGCTCAGGCTGCGCGACCGCCTGCTTCCGCTGATCAGGCTCGCCTCCCTGCTGCAGCTTCAGGACGCGACGCAGGGTCCGGCGCCTGGAATCGACATGGTGGCGGTCATCACGGTCGGCAGCGTCCGCATCGGCCTGATCGTCGACGGCGTGTTCGATACCGAGGAGATCGTGGTCAAGCCGGTGTCGCAGGTGCTGCGGCATATCCCGCTGTTCGGTGGCAACACCATTCTGGAGGATGGTGCCGTCATCATGATCCTCGATCCGACCGGTATCGTTCGTCACGCCGGCCTGGATGCCACCAAGAAAAGCCCAGTCCGGACCACGATCGACGAAGACCATTTGGACGATAATCGCATCGACATGCTGCTCGTACAGGCGGGGATCGGCGCACCGAAGGCGTTCCCGCTTTCCCTGATCTCCCGGCTGGAAAGCATCGAGACGGACCGGCTGGAAGTCTCCGGCGGCCGTGTCATCGTCCAGTATCGCCAGGAACTCATGCCGATCATCGCGCTCGACGACACCGTCGATGTGGTTGCACTCGCACTGAGCACGACCGATCGTGCCGCCTCGTATCCGGTGCTGGTATTCGACAATGGCGGCAAGCCGGCGGGACTGCTGGTGGAAAAGATCCTCGATGTGGTCGAGACCGATCTTCAGGTCGAGCCCGGCTCGGAACGGCAGGGATTTCTCGGTAGCGCGGTCATTGCCGGACGGGTCACCGACATCGTCGATGCAGCTTTCTGGCTGACCCGCGCGTCGGGCAACTGGTTCCGGGCCACGCCATCGCGAAACATCCGCAAGCCCCGCCTCCTGGTGATCGACGACAGCAGCTTCTTCCGTCAACTGCTCGCACCGACCCTGGCGGCCGCCGGCTACGATGTCACTGTCGCGGACTCGGCTGAAAGGGCGCTCGAACTCCGTGAGGCCGGGCGAAGCTTCGAGGCGATCGTGTCGGATATCGAGATGCCCGGAATGGACGGGCTCGGGTTCGCCCGCACGGTCCGTGAAGGCGGGGAATGGGCCGACCTGCCACTGCTTGCATTGAGCGGCAGCGACCTGGTGCAGGAAGCACGTGCCGCCGGCTTCACCGACATGATCCGCAAGTTCGAACGTGACGAGCTGCTCACCAGTCTCGAGCAGTGCCTGTCCCGATCCATCGCCGCCTGAACGGAACCCGATCATGTCCACCCAGGCCGACAAGACCAACCCGAACGACCGCGGCCGCACAGGCAGCGTGCCCCAGGACGATGACCGCCAGGAGCAGGGCTTCGTGACCCTGATCCTTGGAGGACAGCTATGCGGCGTGCCCGTACTGGCCGTTCGCGAGGTCATCACCAACAGCAAGATCGTGCGTGTGCCGCTGGCACCACCCGAGATCGCCGGCAACATCAACCTGCGCGGACGAATCGTGACCACCGTCGATACGCGCTGCCGGCTCGGGTTGGAGCCAGCAGCCGACACCGGGGACTGCGTGGCACTCGTCGCGGAACATGAAGGCAGTCTCTACGCATTACTGATCGACCAGGTGCAGGAAGTGCTGAGCCTGCGCGCCGACATGATCGAGGAAACGCCGCCCAATTTTTCGCCGACATGGCAGCATTTCAGCAACGGCGTCTTCCGCTTGCCCAACCACCTGATGGTCGTGCTCGATATCGGGCGACTGCTGGCACTGCCGGCATGAGCAGCTCGCCTGCAGGGCGGCTGTGCCTGATCGTCGATGACAGCCGCACGGTTCGACGAATTGCCCGACGTATTCTCGAGGATGCGGGAATGCGGGTGGTCGAGACGTCGGACGGTGCCGCAGGGCTGGACGCCTGCAGGCGGCACCGGCCGGACTACGTTCTGCTGGACTGGAACATGCCCCGGATGAACGGGATCGAGTGCCTGAAGGCGATCCGCCTCGAGTTCGGCGCCGACCTGCCCCGGGTGATTTTCTGCACCACCGAGAATGATCCCGAACACATCGCAGCGGCGATGGAGGCGGGCGCGCAGGAATTCATCATGAAGCCATTCGACGCCGACATCCTGATGGGCAAGATCTCCGAGACATCGGCAACCTCGATCGCGCCGGGATGAATGCGATGCAGCCGATGCCGGCGACCCAGCCGCTACGGGCCAGGGTCAGGGTCATGGTATGCGACGATTCCAGCGTCATCCGAAACCTGATCACCCGGGCACTTCAGGTCGATCCGGACATCGAGATCGTCGCCAGCGTCGCCAATGGCGCAGTCGCGGTCGCGACACTTAAGCTGGTCCCGACCGACGTGATTATCCTGGACGTCGAGATGCCGGTGATGGATGGACTTACCGCCCTGCCGTTGCTGCTGCAGGTCGACCCGACGGTGCGCATCATCGTCGCGTCCGCACTGACCACCGCCGGAGCGGCGATCGCGATCCGTGCAATCCAGGCTGGTGCCGCCGACTGCCTGCACAAGCCGATGGCGAACACCCGCGACACGTTCGCCGCCGACATCCGCGCACGCGTGCTGGTGCTGGGACGGCGCCGGCTGCGGCAGCGCATCGCCCCATCTACTTCCGCGGTGACCGGGGCTCCGGCAATCGAGTTGCGGCCCGCTAATCCGAGGCGCCCGCTCCTGCTCGCGATCGGCAGTTCGACCGGCGGCCCGCAGGCATTGTTCTCTCTGCTCGCCGGTCTGACCCGGACGCTCACCCAACCGATCGTCATCACCCAGCACATGCCGCCATTCTTTACCCGAAGCCTGGCCGAACACCTGTCCAGGATCGGCCACCGTCCATGCGTCGAGGCGGAGGACGGCATGAGGCTGCTGCCGAACCACGCCTATGTCGCACCCGGCGACAAGCATCTGCTGATGGAGGCCAACGGCGACCATCTGGTCGCACGCCTTGCGCAAACGCCGCAGGAGAACTCCTGCAGGCCATCGGTCGACCCGATGCTGCGCAGCGCGATCGCGCCCTGCCAGGGCAGGATACTGACCGTGATCCTGACCGGCATGGGCCGCGATGGCGCGGCCGGCGCTCGCCTCGTGGTCGACGCAGGAGGCACCGTGCTGGCCCAGGACGAAGCCAGCAGCGTCGTCTGGGGCATGCCCGGAGCCGTCGCGCGCGAAGGCCTGTGCCATGCGGTGCTGCCGGTCGACCGGATCGCCGCGAAGATCAACGACCTGGCGATCCGCGCATGAGCAGCTTCAACACCATTGCCGCCGCCCTGAAGCTCAGATCCGGCCTCTCGCTCGGGGCCGACAAGGACTATCTGGTCCGCGCCCGCCTGGAGCCGATCCTGAAGCGCCGCGCGCTGCCCAGCCTGGAGGTGCTGGCCGATCGCATGCGCACCGATGCCGGGCTCGAACGTGAGGTGGTCGAGGCGATGACCACCAACGAGACGCTGTTTTTTCGCGATGGCCGACCCTTCGATCACCTGCGCGACGTGCTGCTGCCGATGCTGCACCGCAGCCGGCCGAAAGGCGCTGCGCTGCGTATCTGGTCGGCCGCCGCATCGACCGGCCAGGAAGCCTATTCACTCGCGATGCTGATCAGCGAAATGGGTCCGGCCCTGGCGGGGCGGGTGATCGAGATTATCGGCACCGATATCGCACGCGCACCGCTGGCTCGGGGCGAAGAGGGCCTCTACTCGCAGTTCGAGGTCCAGCGCGGACTGCCGGCCAGGCTTCTAATCAAGTATTTCAAGAAGGAGGAGGCTGGATGGCGCATCAATCACGCGCTGCGCGACATGGTGAAATTCCGCGAGTGGAACCTGCTGTCCGACCTCTCCGGCCTTGGTCGCTTCGACGTGATTTTTTGTCGCAACGTACTTATTTATTTCGATCAAACAACAAAATCTCGGACGCTGGAAGCGATCTCGCGGCAGCTCACGCCGGACGGTGTGGTCTATCTCGGCGGCGCAGAAACGGTGCTCGGACTAAACACCGCTCTGGTACCGATGCCTGGTGGGCACGGCATCTTCCAGAAGAACCCGGTCACGGTTCCCTGATCCCGACGCACAATTGCCCGATCAGGTCGGGACGCTGGCGCAGGACGCGCCCATCGAGCGAAACGACGCCGCGCACGCCGAGGCTGTTGCACAGCATCAGAACGTCGGTCTGACCCAGATGGTTCGGACAGATCGGCGCGACCATCACCAGCCCCCGCTCGATCAGCAGCCCGCGCGCGATACCCGGAAGCGCACCATCCTCGACCGGTGGCGTGACCAGCACACCGTCGACCAGGGCGATCAGGTTGGCAGCGCTGGTCTCGGCGACCATGCCGCGCGTGTTGAGCAGGATCGCGTCGTCGGCACCTTTCCGCAACGCTTCCTGCCGTGCCAGCACGCTGTCGAGATAGTTCAGCGACTTGATCCGGCTGAGCGGCGAGAACTCGTTGCGTCGCGTCCCGCCGGCGACGATCAACGAGACCGGACCGAACATGGAACGTCCAGCCGCGGCCGTGATCAGCATCGTCGGGCGCGGCGACGCCGCCGGCGCAACGCCGCGCGGTGCCGGTCCCCGTGTCAGGGTGAGCCGCAGGCTGCCCTGCACCACCATGTTCGCCACCAGCACCTGACGCCACGCCGCCTCGATCGTGTCGTCGTCGCGCACGACCGGAATGCCGAGGGTGGCGGCACCGTCCCGCAACCGTGCCAGATGCCGGCGACCGTGAAGAGCGGCGCCATCGCTCACGCGGATCGTCTCGAACAGCCCGTCGCCCAGCGTGAAGCCGCGATCGTCCGGCGCGATCCGCACGGCCGACGAATCCTGCAGCGAGCCGTCGCACCAGTCCTTCATGTCGGCGCACCAGCCGATGAGAACACCGACAGCAGCGGCGCCACCTTCGTCAGCATCTCGTCGTATTCCTGTGCGGCGACCGAATCGGCAACGATCCCGCCGCCCGCCTGCGCAACGACCTGCCGGCCGGTCAGGACAAGCGTGCGAATTACGATGCTGCTGTCCATTGCGCCATCGAACCCGATCCAGGCGATGCATCCGCAATATATGCCCCGCGCCGCCGCCTCGAGTTCGTCGATGATTTCCATCGCCCGGATCTTCGGCGCCCCGGTCACCGAGCCGCCGGGAAACGTCGCGCGCAGCAATGCCACCGCATCCGCGTCCGGCCGCAGCCGCGCGGTGACGGACGACACCAGATGATGCACCGTCGCGAACGTCTCCAGTTCGCACAGCAGCGGCACCTTCACGCTGCCGCACTCCGCCACGCGTGCGATGTCGTTGCGCATCAGATCGACGATCATCAGGTTTTCCGCCCGATCCTTGACGCTGGACACAAGCATGGCGGCCTCCTGCGCATCCCGTTCCGGATATCGGCCAGGGTCCGGTGGCCGTGGCCGCGTCCCTTTGATCGGCCGCGTTTCCAGCCATCCATCGGCTTCGAGCCGGATGAACCGTTCCGGCGAGCTGCTGCACAAGGCACGTCCGGGCGCCCATGCAAGATAGGCTCCGAACGGCGCCGGATTGATACGACGCAAGGCCAGATGCACCGACGCCGGATCGAGCTGCGCCGGTCGCGCCGCTACATGGCGCATGGTCAGGTTGGCCTGAAAGATGTCGCCGGCACGGATATAGTCGAGGCCACGCCCGACCATCGACGCATAGGCCTCGGCCGACAGGTCCGGCTGCCAGACGAGTTCGGGAAGTGCGGCGCATCGATCGGGCAAGACGGTGCCGAGACGGGTCTCGAGCCAGTCCGCCCTCGTCCGCGCCCGTGCCGCACGGCGTTCGCCACCCTGCTCCGGCCGGCCGGTCGATATCAGCCAGCACCGTCTGTCCGCGCGGTCGAATGCCAGCACCAAGTCGAACAGGCCGAACCAGAACTCCGGCACATCCGGATCGTCGACATGACGTCGCGGCAGCCGTTCGAGGTAATGCGCCAGCCCATAGCCGAGCAGCCCGACGGCACCGCCCATGAACGGCACCGGACCGGAATCGCCCACAGGGTCCGGCCATCGCGCCAGCCCATTCGCCAGCGAGGTGAACGGGTCTTCGTCCGGGTCGAGCTCGACGATCTCGAACGGATCGACGCACAGGTACGAATACCGGCTGCGCGGACCGACGGGTCCATTGCTGTCGAGCCAGACCAGATGCGGATCGTCGCGAACATGCTCGAACGCCTGCTCCGGCTCGCGCCAGGCCAGCGCCCGGACGATCCGGCCTGCCGCGTCAGGCAGCGGCGAGATGATGGCCGAACTCCTCGTCGGTGATCAGCAGGTCGCGGTCGTACGAGGCATCCGGCTCATGCTCCCGCTGGCCGCACCGAACTTCCCGGTAGCGGTGTCCGAACTGGTTGGCGATGAACCAGAAGAACGTGTCCGGCATGGCGGCGCCGGCGAACACCAGCATCTGCGCCGAAGGCCTGGCAAACGCGATACTGGTCATTGCGGCCCCCATCGCGCCCACGACGACCCACGCGTCGCGCACCGCGGCGATCTGCTGCACCAGCTTGGGTTCGGCTGCCCTGGCGAAATCGCGGCGCATGCCGTTGCCGCGCGCGATGAATACGCGCTCATGGCCCGTCCCCGGGATGTCGTGGGCGAGCCGTTCATGGCACGCGCGCACCAGCGACGACATGTAGATCCCGTGCCGGGTCAGTTCATCCATCAGGACCAACCGATGCACGCGCACCGAAACTGGTTCGAGACGCGCACCTGCGCGTCGGCGATTCCCGCGAGGCGCATGCTGCTCTGCATGACCTCGCCGAGCCGCGGATCGTCGACATCGTGCACCAGCACGCCCAGTTGCATGCTCCGGCACCGTGGCGCCGGCGATCGCGGCACGAACCTATCCGGCTGCCCAGTCGATCTCGGCCTGGATGTGCTGGATGACGCTCGGTCCGTAGAGGGCGCCGTGGCGGTCGAACACCAGGCTTTCGCAGACAATGAACACGTGCCGCAACAACGGCAAACACCGAATCCGGAGTCAGTTCGGGATTGACGATGTCCGGTTTCGAGGCCCGGAAGCCCGGTGATGCAACGTGCATCGGGACGGCATCGTCAGGCGGGTCGATGAGCGCGACCGGCCCGCTCACAAGCGGGCCAGCCGCGCTCGATGCTGGATCAGTGGCCGGCGTTTTCGCCAGAGAAGTCCGGTGCCGCCAAGCCCGATGCCTCGAGCTGATGCACCAGTTCAGCCTTCAGCCGCTCGAGACCATCCTCGCTGAAGCCTTCCGCACGCGCCACCAGCACCGCCTGGGTGTTGGACGCACGCAGCAGCCACCAGCCGTCGGCCGTCCGCACGCGAACGCCATCGATTGCGGACACCTGCGCATCGGTCTGCTTCAGCCGGGCGGCGACCTCGTCGATCACCTCGAATTTGCGGGTATCGTCGCAATCGAAGCGGAGTTCGGGCGTGCTGACCGCATGCGGCAGCGCGTCCTTTACGTCCGACAACGGTCCGTCCATGCGCGCCAGGATGCCGAGCACGCGAACACCGGCATACAGCGCGTCGTCGAAACCGTACCAGCGATCGGCAAAGAACACGTGGCCGGACATCTCGCCGGCCAGCGGGCTGCCGGTCTCGGCCATCTTGGCCTTGATCAGCGAGTGGCCGGTCTTCCACATCAGGGGCACGCCGCCAGCGCGCTGGACCTCGTCGAACAGCACCTGGCTCGCCTTCACGTCGGCGATGATGGTGGCGCCCGGATGAGTACGCAGCACGTCGCGAGCCAGCACCACCAGGAGCTGATCGCCCCACAGGATCTGGCCCTTGTTGTCGACCACGCCGATCCGATCCGCGTCGCCGTCGAAGGCGATGCCGATATCGGCCTGCTTCTCCGCCACCGCGGCGATGAGCTGCTCGAGGTTCTTGGCCACGGTCGGGTCGGGATGATGGGCCGGGAAGTTGCCGTCGATCTCGCCGTTCAGGACCGTATGCTCGCCGGGCAGCGAACGAACCAGGCGCATCAGCACGTCGCCGGCCGAGCTGTTGCCGTTGTCCCAGACCACCTTGAGGATCCGGTCGCCGCCATCCCAGTCCGAAATCAGGCGGGCGATGTAGTCGTGGCTGACGTCGACCTCGCGGTCGGACCCCGTGCCCTCGGCGACCACGTCGCCGGCCGCAGACAGGCGGCCGAGCTCCTGAATCTGCTGGCCAAAGAACGGCTTGCGGCCCAGCATCATCTTGAAGCCGTTATAGTTCGGCGGATTGTGGCTGCCGGTGACCATGATGCAGCCGTCGGTCTCCAGCGTCGTCGCCGCATAGTACAGCATCGGCGTCGGGCCACGACCGACCCGCAACACCTCCATGCCGGATGCTTTCAGCCCCTCGACCAGCGCCTGTTCGAGTTCCGGCGAGGACAGCCGTCCATCATAGCCGACCGCGACGGTCTTGCCGTCGTTGCGCGCGACGATGCTGCCGAAGGTCCGGCCGATCGCGAACGCATCGGCAGCGTGGAGCGTCTGGCCGACAATCCCGCGAATGTCGTACTCGCGCAGGCTGGTCGGTGAAAAACCATGGGTGAAGGCCATCAGAGTTTCCCCACATAGTTCTTGAGGAACTCCCTGACGGCCGGGCCGAGGTCCGGGCGTTCCAGCGCGAACGCGATCTGCGCCTCGAGAAACCCGATCTTGTCGCCGCAATCGAACCGGCGGCCTTCGAAGCGCAGTCCGTGGAACGGGCCGGTGCCGATCATCTTCGCCATCGCGTCGGTGAGCTGCACCTCGTTGCCGGCACCCCGCTCGAGCTGGCTGAGATGGGTGATGACGTCCGCCGTCAGTACATAGCGGCCGATGATGGAAAGGTTGGAGGGTGCGTCCTCCGGGTTCGGCTTCTCGACCAGCCCGGTAATCTCGACCATGCTTCCGTCATCCTGGCCGACCTTCAGGATGCCGTAGCGGTTGGTCTGCTCGTGCGGCACTTCCGTCACCGCAACGACGCTGCCGCCGGTCTGCTGGTAGGCGTCCGCAAGCTGCTTCAGGCATGGCGTCTTGGACAACACGATATCGTCAGGCAACAGAATCGCGAACGGATCGTCACCGATGAAGGCGCGTGCGCACCAGATCGCGTGGCCGAGGCCGAGCGGCTCCTGCTGGCGCACCGAGAGCATCGTCCCCGGCAGCATGCTGGATTCCTTCAGCGCCAGCATCGCCTCGGGCTTGTTGCGTTCCTTGAGGGTCGCCTCGAGCTCGAAGGCGCGATCGAAATATTCGACCAGGGCGGTCTTGCCGCGGCCGGTGATCAGGCAGAACTGCTCGATCCCTGCAGCCCTGGCTTCATCGATCGAATACTGGATCAGCGGCCTGTCCACGACCGGCAGCATCTCCTTGGCCATCGCCTTGGTGGCTGGCAGGAAGCGCGTCCCGAGCCCCGCGACCGGAAGCACCGCCTTACGTAAGGGCTTGATCACATTATCTACCTTCGCTTGGATGCCGATCCGAAACTACAGCATCAGGACGAAGGAGCGTGCCATGCGGCGCACGCAGCCGCAATGCGTCAGCCGGCCTACAAGGCCGGTGAGGACCTCATTTATTATCAACAGCATATGGAACTTTGGTGCGGTCGAGAAGACTCGAACTTCCACGAGGTTTCCCCCACAAGCACCTCAAGCTTGCGCGTCTACCATTCCGCCACGACCGCACCGTGACATCCCGTGACCCATGGGCCATATCCGGGGCGACGGAGCGCCGTATAAACGATGGATGACCACACCGCAATCACCGTTCCGTCACATCGCCCGATCGTATCGGAGCCGATATGGCAGCGCAGCGACGGCCTCGTTGCCTACCCGGATGCGATGGACCGGATGCGCAACGTCATCGGGCACCTCCGGGACCATCCCGACGGTGAAATTGTGTGGCTTCTGGAGCATCCGCCGACCTTCACCGCAGGCACGTCGGCGCGTCCGCAGGATCTGTTCAACCCGCTCGGATTCGAGACCTTCGAAGCCGGACGCGGCGGGCAATGGACCTATCACGGTCCCGGCCAGCGCGTGGCCTACGTCATGCTGGACCTGCACGTCCCGCACGGACCGCTACCGCCGCAGGACGTCCGCGCCTACGTGACGGCGCTCGAATGCTGGTTGATCGCTTCCCTCGCCAGGCTCGGAATCGACGCCGGACGACGCGACGGCAGGATCGGCGTGTGGGTTACCGACCCGGCCAGCGGCCGCGACGCGAAGATCGCGGCCCTCGGCGTGAGGCTGACCCGCTGGACCACCTGGCACGGCGTCTCGATCAACGTCGATCCGGATCTGTCCCATTTCGACGGGATCGTTCCGTGCGGCATACGCGAGCATGGCGTGACCAGCCTGCGCGCGCTCGGCAGCGATGCCACGATGCGCGATGTCGACCTGGCCCTCGCCGCGTGCTGGCCCGAATGCTTCGGCGGAGGGCTACCTACGATCCAGGCGGCGTGAACAGGGTCTCGTCGAGCGTCAGTCCGACCTTCTGGTCGTAAAGATGGAAACGGGTGCGATGCCGCTCCGCATCCACCGCCTCGATCCCGGACAGCAGCAGCGAACCCTGGGGTCCGACATCGAAGAACAGGGTCAGCAGGCCCTGGGCCGGATTGCTGGCGCGGGTCAGCGACAACTGCAGCGAGGTCGGGCTCCGCTGTATGTCGGTCACGTCGATCTCGCCGGACAGCCTGACCGGACCCGACAGCAGCAGGCCGAGCGGGTTGGCGGCGAGCGAAATCCGCGTGGTCGAGTCGGTCGCGTCGTCATGCACGACCAGCCGGCCGCGCGTGGCCACCACGACCCGGCGCATCGGCGCATCGTAGTTCAGGCGAAGGTGGCCGGTCTCGAACCAGGCCAGTCCCGACGCGCCTTGTTCCCCCGGCCCGACCTGAACGAATTTCGCGGACAGGCCGCGCATCCCGTCCAGTGCCGACTGGGCCTCGTCGATACCGACCTGCTCGGCAGGCGTGTGCGGCGTCGCCAGCGGACCCAGCGCACACGCGGACAGGCCAAGCAGCAAGACTGCCGGTCCAAGACAAAGCTGCAGCTTCCTGTGCATGGACAAACCGTTCAACCGACCTGCAGCGCGTCCACGCGAACCCGCGCGGGATCTTCCAGGTCATAAAACAGGCGATCGACGCGCGAGAAGTTGGAATTGAAGAACGGGTCGTTCCTGAAGAACGGCTTATCGCCCCAGCGCTCGAACATGGTCTGCTGCTCGCGAAAGAAGCGTGCCTCCTGATCCGGACGCATGTCGCTGCCGCGCGACAGGCTCTCGTGATGCTCGGCTACGAACTCCGCGCACCATACAACGCGATGGCCGCTCTCGTAGACCTTGAGGCACAGATCGACGTCGTTGTAGGCGACCTTCAGATGCTCCTCGTCGAAGCCGCCGACCAGCCGGAACAAGTCGGCACGTATCATCATGCAGGCCGCCGTTACCGCTACCAGATCCTGGCTCAGTCGTGCCCGGCCAATATAGCCGTAATCGTCGTCGGGAATGCCGAGATGGATATGTGCCGCGACGCCATGCGTGCCGACGACGACGCCGGCATGCTGGACGGTCTTGTCGGGATACAGGAACTTGCCCCCGACGATGCCGACCTTCTCGTCCGAAAGCGCCTCGCCCAGGATGCGGTCCAGCCAACCATCGTCACTGATGAACACATCGTTGTTCATAAACACGAAGAAGTCGGCATCGTTGCCATCGGCCGCGATGTTGTTCAACCGCGAATAGTTGAAATCCTCGATGACATCCAGGACACGGATGTTGTCGATCCCGAGCAAATCCTTGAAAAACTGCTTGGCTTCGGGTGATGTCGACCAGTTATTCACCAGCACGATCTCGAAGTTGTCGTAGGCAGTATTTTCCAGGAGGTTCGCGACGCAATGGCGCGTGGTCTCGATCTGGTCGCGGAACGGGATGATAATCGACACTTTCGGCTGGGTCTGCGGGATCCATTCGACCCCGTAGATGGTCAGGCCGTTGATCGACGACACGGTCGCCACCTGGCCCTTGCGTTTGAGATGGTCGCTCACCGCGCGAACGCCCGCATCGACAGCATAGCCCTTGTTGGACACATCCGCCGCCGTCGAATTCGGGGTGATGCGCCAGTGGTACAGCAGCTCCGGCACGTGCGCGATCTCTGCGGGGGTCAGGATTTCGGAGCAACGCAGGATGAAGTCGTGATCCTGCGCGCCGTCATAGTCCTTCTTCAGCAGCCCGACCCTGCGCATCGTCGCCGTCTCGATGACAGTCAGATGGCAGACATAGTTGCAGCCGAGCAGGTAGCGATAGTTCCAGTCCGGCTTGAAGTTCGGCTCCAGGTAGTAGCCGGCCTGGTCGATCTTGTCCTCGTCGGAGTAGAGCAACTTGGCGCCGGTGCGCTGTGCGGCCCGGATCATGACCTCGAGCGCCACGTCGACGATCATGTCGTCATGATCGAAGAACACCGTCCACTCGCCGAGCGCCGCCTCCATCGAGATATTGGTCGCCTTGGCGATGCCGACATTCTTTTTGGAACGAATGCAGCGGATACGCTTGTCGGCTGCGCAGAACGCGTCGATCTTGTTCGACACCTCCTTCGACTTCGAGCCGTCATCGACGATGACGAGCTCCCAGTTCTCGTAGGTCTGCGCGATCACGCTCTCGACCGCTGCGACGAAATCCGACATCAGCGGCTTGTAGGTCGGCATCATCACCGTCACGAACGGCTCCGGCGGCAACGCACCGGCCTGCTTCAGCGCGCGGCGGTCGGCCGCGACCCGCGCGCGCAGGTTCTCGTAGTAGCGGCGCGCCCAGCGATCATAATCGCCGAGATGATAGCCCTGGCTCGGCAGCAGCGAGCCGATCTGGCGGCGAAGCTTCTCCATGTCCGCATACATGCGACTCATGTCGTTCGAGATCGAAACGAGCTTGCCTTCGAGGAAATCGGAAACGGTGCTGGTGACGAACGGACTATTGTCCAGTTCGATCATCTCGGGCAGCACGAAAAAACGGAATGTCTGTGCGTAGTCCTTCATGAAGGCATGGGGGATGGCGAACTCGAAGCCGCAATTCGGATCGCATCCGAGCACGTTGCCGACGTCGCGACGGAAGCGGTCCGCCTTGAGCTGCGCGATCTTGACGTTGTTGCAGGTGACCAGGACGTCGCAACGGGCCTCGGCGACCATGTTTCGTCCGGCCTTGCGCAGCACCCAGCCCCGCAACGCATTATGCACGAGCCCATCGACATTGCTCTGAATGGTAACCACTGGAACGTCGCTGAACTCGTACGACGGGTTCAGGCCGCTGAGCCCGGCCTCGCCCATGTGCGGCAGGATGGTCCCGTCCGGCAACATGAAGCTGATGACATGCGGCTCGCCGTCGAGATAATCCTCGGGAATGTCGAAACTGAAGCCGACCTGAGCCGACGACAGGCCAAGCGCCCCGCGGACATCCTCGCGTATACCTTCGCACGCCACCGACGCCTGCCGCACGCCATCGATGATCGCAGTCAAGGCGACCACGTCGAGCGGCGATAGCAGATCTGTGACCCAGCCGGAGGCGCAGCCGGCATCATAACGATCGAAGTAGCCGTTATAACGTATTGAGGTCGAACCCAGCATCGTGTCGTCGAAATCGGCCATCATCCACCTGTCTTGCAGCAATCTGTAAATAGGGCCGTGATCACTGAATTACCGACTGTCAGGACAGGTCCAAAAAGCGTTCAAATATCTTTTTTCAGGCGCGCGTGCTCTTCGGGAGTTCGCAAGCTCAGCGAAAGTGCATGCAAACCACGGCGAAATTCAGGCTCCAACGCGTCGTGCACCATCCTGGAACGCTGCACCCGGTTCGTGCCCCGAAAATCCTCGCTGACGACCATCATCGCATAATGGGTCTCTCCGGTCGCGCCCGACTCCCGCACTCCCGCATGGCCGGCGTGAAGCGCGCTCTCGTCCACGACCTCGATGGACTGGGGTGCGAAGCGCGTCGTGATGCACGCGCGCATCCGCTCGGATCGCAATGGCATGGACACGGCACTCTCCTGGTCATTGCCGCTCACGTTTTCGTGGCCGGACATCGCGTCGTTCACGCCGTTCTCCTTCTAGCATGGCGTTTGGCGCCGGGCATGGCGTTCATCGCCGGGTCGACTTCCTCTTGCGCGAGGTGAAACAGCGCGCACATAAACGCCGTGATGATGCGACGGAACCAGCGACACAGGGCCTTCGACCCTGATCCGACAGCGCCGGACCGGCCCTGCGACATCCCCGGCTGCCTGGAACGGGCTGGCTACAGAGCTCCGCGTTCTCGTCAAACGCTGACCGACTACTTTTGGTTCTGCCTCGATCACGTACGCGAGTATAACTCCCGCTGGGACTATTATAAGGGCATGAGCCCGGGGCAGATCGAAGCCCACCTGCGTGCGGATGTGTCGTGGAACCGGCCGTCCTGGCGCCTGGGCCACCTGGGCGGAGGCGCGCCCCTCGACGAGGAACAGGTGCTCGATCCACTGGGCGTGCTGCGTGGCAACGCGGAGGCGCGGGTGCGTGGCCGCAAACGTGGACGCGACAAGGTCGATCATCGGCCCGAGGCGTTGCGCCAGCCGCTGGAAACGCTGGGGCTGGGTTGGCCGGTATCGCTTCAGGAGGTCAAGACCCGCTACAAGGATTTGGCGCGGCGTCATCACCCGGATGCGAACGGCGGCGACCGGGCAGCCGAGGAACGGCTTAAGACGATCAACGTAGCATATACGGCTCTGCGGGTTCACCTGACAGAAGTTCGACAGACGAGCCTCGCGGAAACCGGCTGAGCGGAACCAGCCGGCAACCGCGTGCGACAGGAATGGACGGGATACTGACTGCATGGACGACATCGTTAACGTGGCTGCCCCTGTCACCGCCATGAAACGCGACGCAAAGAGCGGGAGCCCTCATCCGAATTCCGATCTCGGCGATGGCGGCACCGAAGGATTGCCGCCCAACTCCATGCTGACGGTACCGGACGTGTTCCTGAGCGCGCGCACGGTGTTCGGGATCGACAGCGACCTGCAGGTTCCGGCGTTCTCGCTGCGCACCGAGCACGTGCCGGACATCGATCCGGCCTACAAGTTCGATTACGAAACCACGATCGCGATCCTGGCCGGCTTTGCCTACAACCGCCGCGTCATGATCCAGGGCTATCATGGCACCGGCAAATCCAGCCACATCGAGCAGGTCGCCGCGCGCCTGAACTGGCCCTGCATCCGTATCAACCTCGATAGCCACATCAGCCGCATCGACCTGATCGGCAAGGATGCGATCGTCCTCAAGGACGGCAAGCAGATCACCGAGTTCCGCGAGGGGCTGCTGCCCTGGGCGCTGCAGCACCCGTGCGCGCTGGTGTTCGACGAATACGATGCCGGCCGCCCGGATGTGATGTTCGTGATCCAGCGTGTGCTCGAGGTCGAGGGACGCCTGACCCTGCTGGACCAGAACCGCGTCATCCGCCCGCATGCCTCGTTCCGGCTGTTCGCCACAGCCAATACCGTCGGGCTCGGCGACACTACCGGCCTCTATCACGGCACCCAGCAGATCAATCAGGGGCAGATGGATCGCTGGAACATCGTCACCACGCTGAACTACCTGCCGCATGGCCAGGAGACCGCCATCGTGCTGGCGAAAACCGGCTGGGACGGGCGCGACATGGCGCTGAAGCGCCGGGTCGAGAGCATGGTGGCGCTGGCCGACCTGACCCGGGCGGGCTTCATCCATGGCGACATCTCGACCGTCATGTCGCCGCGCACGGTCATCACCTGGGCCGAGAACGCGCGTATCTTCGGCGACCTCGGCTTCGCCTTCCGCCTGACCTTCCTGAACAAGTGCGACGAGGCGGAACGAGCGACCGTGGCCGAGTACTACCAGCGCTGCTTCAACGAGGAACTGTCTCTTGGCACGTTCCTGAAGGCGAAGTGAGCAATCGGACATGAGTGCGGAGAACACCCGCAGCGAGGCGTTCAAGCGCGCCACCGCCGGCGCGCTGCGGGCGATCGGCGGCAAGAAGGACGTGCAGGTCACGTTCCAGGCCGGACCGCCGCAGGTCGGCGAGAAGCGTGTCCGCCTGCCCGCTCCGAGCCGGTCGCTGCCGCCTGCCGAGATCGCCAAGATGCGCGGTGCCGCTGACTCCGCAGCACTTCGCCTGCGTCACCATGACAGCGTCGTCCATGCCGCGCGCACGCCGACTCCGCGTGACGCGCGGGAGGTGTACGACGCGCTCGAACAGACCCGGATCGAGGTGGTCGGCGCCCGCCACATGAGCGGCGTCGCGGCCAACCTGCAGTCGCGGCTCGACCAGGAGTGCGAACTGGCCGGCTATGACCGGATGACCCGGCGCGAGCAGCTCCCCGTCGCGGCGGCGCTGTCGATGCTGGCGCGTGAACGCCTGTCCGGCGAACCTGCTCCGGCACAGGCGGCACGGGTGCTTGATTTGTGGCGCAACACCCTGGCTGCCGACGCGGACCGTGCGCTCGACGAGCTTGCCCGTGCCCAGGACGACCAGCAGGCCTATACCCGCGCCGCCCGCCGTCTGCTCGCTGCCTACGATCTCGCCGAGATGGAACTCGAAAGCGAGGAAGAGGAGGAGGACGAGTCCGAGCCCGGCGAGGGCGAGGACCAGCCCGAGCCGGAGCAGCCGCCCTCCCCCGAACAGGAGCAGGGCCAGGGCCACTCCGAGGACAGCATGGGCGCCGAACCGGAGAGCGCCAGCGCCGGCAATCCGGAAGAGCAGGACGAGACCGACCAGGAAGCCGGTGCCGCCGAGGGCGAGGACCGTCCGGGCGGTCCGCAGCAGCAGCGCGAGCCGCAGCAGGCCAGCGTCGGCACCAACTACCGCGCGTACTGCAAGCAGTTCGACGAGGAGGTCGCGGCCGAAACGCTTTGCGACGGCGAGGAGCTTGCCCGTCTGCGCCAGCAGCTCGATCAGCAGTTGCTGAACCTGCAGGGCGTGGTGTCCAAGCTCGCCAACCGGCTGCAGCGCAAGCTGATGGCGCAGCAGACCCGCGCCTGGGACTTCGACCAGGAAGAGGGCATCCTCGATGCCGGCCGCCTGGCGCGGGTGGTGGTGAACCCGATGCTGTCGCTGTCCTATAAGAACGAGCGCGACACCGATTTCCGCGACACCGTGGTCACGCTGCTGATCGACAATTCGGGCTCGATGCGCGGCCGTCCCATCACCGTGGCGGCGATGTGCGGCGACATCCTGGCCCGCACGCTGGAACGCTGCGCGGTCAAGGTCGAGGTGCTCGGCTTCACCACGCGCGCCTGGAAGGGCGGGCAGAGCCGGGAGCGCTGGGTCGCGGACGGCAAGCCGCGCGAGCCGGGCCGGCTGAACGACCTGCGCCACATCATCTACAAGGCCGCCGACATGCCGTGGCGCCGGGCCCGCCGCAATCTCGGGCTGATGCTGCGTGAAGGTTTGCTCAAGGAAAACATCGACGGCGAGGCGCTGACCTGGGCCTACCGCCGGCTGCTCGGACGCAAGGAAAGCCGACGCATCCTGATGGTGATCAGCGACGGGGCGCCGGTCGATGACAGCACGCTCTCTGTCAATTCCGGCAGCTACCTGGAACAGCATCTGCGCGAGGTAATCGCCGAGATCGAGAAGGGCGGCGCGGTCGAGCTGATCGCCATCGGCATCGGCCACGACGTGACCCGCTATTATCGCCGCGCCGTTACCATCACCGACGCCGAGGAGCTGGGCGGCACGATGATGGCAAAGCTGTCCGAGCTGTTCGACGAGGATGCGGCACGCGGCCGGTCCGGCGGAGGTCGCTTCAGGCGGGCTGCGTGAGCGATCCGGTTTCGACGGGCCGGTTCCGGCAGCGGCTCGAAGCAGCGCCGGACTGGGTCCGGATCCTGGTTCCGGCGGTTGGCGCCGCCATCCTGGGGCTGATCGTCGGAATGGCGTTCATCCTGCCGGCCCTCGCTTATCTCTGGTCCGTGCCTGGGCAGCGCCGCGTGATTTTGCTGCTGCTTGCGGCCGTCTGCGCGATCATCGTCGTCCGCCGTTCGAGCGGCCTGCTTCGTGTGGTGCTCGATGCGGCACCGGGTCCGTGGCGGTTGCTGCTGCTCGGCTTGTATGGCCTGGCGGCGATGTCGCTGCTGGCAGCGGTGCTGCTGCGTAACGTGGGACGACTCGCCGGTCCGTAACCCCGATCGGCGACATACTACCCGGCGGCCCGACCATCGTCCGGTTCGGCGAAATCGACGCGTCGGTAGAGATCGACAACCGGGACTTCCACACCGATCTCAGGGAGCACCAGGGTATCGCCCTCGCCCAGCGACAACGCGCTCCATGGTTGGTCGCTTTGCCTCGAAAACACGGTCAGCACCATAACCGCCTGCTCGACGAGAATGTAGCGCCTGATCGACGGCACCGCGTGATACTCGCGCAGCTTGCCGTTCCGGTCGTCGCGGGCGCTGCTGGCACTGACGACCTCGAAGACGATCACCGGCTCAGGGATGATGTGGCGGGTTCCGTCGAATGGCCTGCATGTGACGACCCCGTCCGGATAACGGATCCTGTTCCCGACGGTCTGGATGCCTGCATCGGACGCAAGGGCTTCGCAGGGCCCATCTCCCAGGCGACTGGTCAGCTGGAAATTGATGTTCCGGATGATCCTCGCATGGTTTCCGGTTCCGCCGACCATGGCGACAGGCTGGAAGCCGTCGAATTCGTAGCGCCCCTCCTGAGCCCCGGCCCAATCGAAGAACTCCTCCTGGGTCATGGACTTGCGAAGCGCGATGTTCATGTCATCGAGCTTACCACCGTCGGCCGGAATTTTGCTTCTTTTCGGTACTTCACATAATTAGCGGAAGGGTTGCTCAAGCAGGCTCTGCCACGATGCGCCGGAGGTCCAGCATGCCCTGCATGCTTGCCCGTGCCGCCGGCAAGCTCGATGTGACATCGTCCGCCACCAGCGATAGCGCGTGGGGCGAGCAGGCCTGATTGACGTCCTGGTCGCTCCACTTGCCCTGTTTCGACAGGGCGAACACCAGCATCCGCCCGACCCGCGCCGCCAGCGATCTCTCGGCCAGATGCAGCGCCTGATGACGCACCGTCTCCTGGTCCACCTCGGCGGCGCATTCCTGTTCGAGCAGCCGCCGCATCTCCGTAACGGCAGGATAGGTGCCATTCAGGAACAACTGATGGGTTTCCGGATAATAACGGCCGGCGCGCTCGATCAGGCCGCGGGCATCGATCTCGAGCGGATCGCGCAGGATCAGGATTTCGGGCGATGGCTCCACGTCGAACGTTTCGTCCGCATTCGGATCGTGATCGACGTGCAGATGGCCATGCGCCATTCGGCCTATGCCGGCGGACCGCGAACCGGCCCGGGCGTCCGCCACCGGCACCGCAGGTCCGGTTCCCGTGGTTTCCACGTCGATCGGCCGCGCCGCGTTCGGGATGACGCGTCGGCGGCGCCTGACCTTGAGCGTGCGCAACAGGTGATCCAGATCGTCATACACGTCCGACGAAACCCTGGCGGACGGCGAATGGGTATCGATGATGTCGACCAGCCAGCCGGGCCGATGCTGATGCACCGCCCGGGCGAACTGGCGGCAGGCGACCTGCCCCTGGTTTCCCCCGGCATAGCGCAGGAACTGCCTGTATCCATCCGGAACGATGCCGATCCGCTCCGGCAGCTCGATGAACACTGAGATCGACCTTGCCCCGAACGGCACGCCGAACACCGGCGCCGCATGCAGCCAGTGCTGTTCGCGCTGCACGTCGTATAGCTCGTCGCGATAGATCAGGCCGCAGGTTCCGGGCATCGGATTCAGCGCGTCGCGACCGGCCCTCCCCCGCGTTACGTCGTCGTCACCCGGCGCGTCATAAACGTAGTGCAGCACCATTCCGTCCGGCAGCGTCACCGAGGAATGCCGGCTGTAGTCGCGTGGAATACGCAAGGCCAGCGGCTCGAACGGCCGGCCATGCTGTTCGAGCCGGACGTCGATATCGGAATCGATACGAAAGAACTTGTAGCCAAGTTCTTCAGCAAGCCAGTTCGGAGTCATTTGCGGCGCGCCCTGATACGGATCGCGTACCGTGTCCTGCGCGGCCGAGTTGCCGAACAGCACGACCTCGGTCCAGTCCTGGTCGAGCGCATGCCCCTGGGCCGCCGCATCCGCGCTCACCATCAGCACATCCTGCATCGTGCCGTCGGCATCCACGCGCCGCAGCCGGCCATACACGCCGTCGCGCCAGCCCAGCATCACCTCGTGCACGACACCCGCATGGCACGAGCGATAGCGCAGCCCATGCCGGTTCGACGGCAGCGACGCGACCTTGGCGCCCATGCCGAAATTCTGGTCGAGCCGGTGCTCCTTGCGGACCGACGAGGCGATGTCGCACATCCGGAACAGCTCGCCGGCATCCATGCCGCGGCCGCTGTTCCAGATCGCGAGCTTGGGCACCCCTCCGATCATGACCGCGGAAAGCCGAACTTGCCGGCAGCCTTCCGGCGCGGTTGCAGCGGCCTCAAGGGCATTCCTGACCAACTCGCGCAGCATCATGATTTTCGGGCAGCGCTCGATCATGCTGGAAACGAGAAAGTTCTCGTCGCCGACCCGGAGCTGGGTGAGCTGATCGGTCACCCGCGCAGCCTCAGGCCGCGACCACCAGCGGTAGCTGTACCATGCCTGGCACGGTCAGCAGCCCCTTGTCTGTGATGCGTATCTCCGGGATTACCGAAAGCGGGATCAGGTTGAAGCCCATGTAGGGCAAGGTGCAGCCCTGCTCGGCCCAGGCCTGCTTCAGCAGCACAGTCTCCGCCGCGACCTCGGTCGCCCGCTTGTCCGACAGCAGGCCCGCGATCGGCAATGCCACTTTGGCGCGGATCCGGCCGCCGCCCACCACGACCACGCCGCCGCCATCCGCGCGGATCGCCTCGACCGCCAGCCGCATCGACGCCTCGTCGCGACCGGCGACGATGATGTTGTGCGCGTCGTGCCCGACCGAGCTCGCCACCGCACCCTCGGTCAGGCCGAACCCGGCGAGCAGCCCATGCGCTGCCTCGCCGGAAGTGCCGTGGCGTTCGATCACGCTGAGGAAGCACAGGCCATGCGCGTCCAGATGGGTCGACCAGCTCGCGGCAGGCGGCAGCGACACCACCTCGTGCTTCAGCGCGATGTCGGATGGACTCACCGTGCGGATCACGTTGACCTGGCAGGCATCTTTCGGCAGCACCGGCACCAGCGCGGGAATTTCCGGCAGGATGACGGTGCGATATGCCGCGTCCGGGTAGCGATACCGGCCCTGCTCCAGTTGCTGTTCCAGCAAAGGCGTGACGGTCCGGTTCTCGACCATCAGCGCGCCGCCGTACCAGGTATGCTGCACCTCCATCGCATCGTTGAGCAGCACCAGGTCGGCCCGCCGCCCGCCGCCCAGCCCGCCGATCTCGCCATCCATGCCGTAGCGTGTCGCCGGGTGCAGCGACCCCATGCTCCAGGCACGGTTCGGAGCCATGCCGGCGGCGATCGCCTCGCGCACCACCCAATCCATGCCGAACAGGAACAGATCGTCCGCGTCGCGGTCGTCGGTGCAGACGCAGAAGCGCTTCGGATCGGCGCCCAGTTCGGTAATGGCGCGGATCGCAGCCGGCAGGCTGTGCCATGGCGTGGTCGGCGGACCGCCGCGCAGGTAGATCCAGAGGCCGGCCTCGATCATGTCGTCGGCGATGTCGCGGGTCACCGCCTCGTGCGTGTCCGTGACGCCGCTGGCGGCATAGGCCGCGACGAACTCGCGGCCATACACGTGCCCGCTGACGGGACGGCCGCGTTTCAGCGCCTCGGCGATGATGCCGTGGCTGCGAGGATCGCCCTCGCACACCTGCACGAAATCCATTTTCTCGCCGAGCGCCACCGCTTCCGGCCAGCGATCGAACAGGGCGCCGATCTTGCCCGGCGTCAGGTCGCCGCCGGCGGTCTCGTAGCGCGGGCCGGTGGCAGGCACGGTGCTCGGCACGGTCAGGAAGATGTTGAGCGGTGCCGCGCGTGCATCCTCGAGCATCCATTCGATGCCGGCCGCATCGGCCACGTTGCCGATCTCGTGGCTGTCGCAGAAGATCGTCGTGGTGCCGTTGAGCAGCGCCGCCTCGGCATAGGCGCACGCAGTCATCATGCTGCTCTCGATATGTACGTGCGGATCGACCAGCCCGGGTGCCAGGATGCCGCCTTGCACATCGGTGGTTCGCCCGGGTTGCAGCCCGGCTGCCCGTGCAGCACCCGCCGGCTTCAACGCCGCGATCCGGCCGCGATGCACCCAGAGCTCGCGATCCTGCAGCGTCCGCTCGGAATAGGTCGACAACACCCGTGCGCCGGTGATCACCAGGTCCGGGGACAGGCGCCCGGACGCCACCGCGGCCAGCTCGCGCGTTTCCTCATGCAGGGGCGGAACCGAGAAGCGGGTCAGACGGCGTTCGATGGTCATGGATGGATGCTAGCACCGACCCGGCGAGACGAAGCAAGAACCGTGTGAAGGCGCCATAGGCGCTGGCACCTACCCGGAGACAGGCAGCCAGCGGATAGTCCGACGCTTGGCACCCATACAACGTAGCCGCCCTCGATCAGCGGATACTCGTGGGGCCAATCTGCCGGGTTGGGTCTGGCCGAGAGCCGCCGTTCCGCATCAGAGCAAGGTATAAGAAAAGCGGACATGGATCCCCGGACCCACGCGACCTAAGATCAGGCTCTTCCCTGCCACCTTGTTCTGGCCTCAACTGAGCCGATGGAAGACATTTTGAGGCTCAACCAGCGTGGCTGGGATCTCCGGGTTGAGGAACAGGACGTCTGGACCCGGCCGGTATCGTCGGAGCAGATCGAACGCGCCCGGCTGGGTGACTGGTCGCTTGTTCTCACCGCCAACCGGCCGGTCCCTCGACGCTGGTTCGGCGATGTGGTCGGCCGCGACATCCTGTGCCTGGCATCTGGCGGCGGCCAGCAGGCTCCTATCCTGGCTGCTGCCGGAGCGCGGGTCACCGTCCTGGATGCTTCCGCGCGGCAGCTCGACCAGGATGAGATGGTGGCCACGCGTGATTGCCTTGACCTAACGATCGTGCAGGGATTCATGCACGATTTGTCGGAGTTCGCAGCTGCAAGCTTTGACCTAGTCTTCCACCCGG
>JBPBQO010000041.1:0-31476 GCA_050954785.1 Janthinobacterium lividum
GGCGGCGCCGGCCTGACCGCGGCCACCTGCTCGCGGATCGTCGTGTCGGAACAGGGCCGCATCGGTGTTTCCGGACCCGAGGTCATCGAGACCAACAAGGGCGTCGAGGAATTCGACTCGAAAGACAAAGCGCTCGTCTGGAGCGTTGCGGGCGGCAAGAATCGCCGACTGATCGGCGGCGCGGATGCGTTCACCTCGGACTCGATGGACGGGTTTCGTGCCGCCGCCAAGGCGATCCTAGACCATGTGCCGGCCTTCGACCTCCAATCCATGCGTGCGGAACAGGACCGGCTGGCGGAGCGGCAGAAACTGCTCGGCGGCTGCGAGGATGCGGTTTCGATGTGGAAAATCCTGGGGATCGACGATCCCGAGGCAGTCAGCGCGATGGACACGGACAGCTTCGTCGAGCTCGCAAACGGCATCAAGGGAGCCAGCCATGACGCTCGATGAGGTCCTGAAAAGCCTGTTCCCCTCCGGCCATGACGTCAGCGTCGACGCCAACGGTTCTATCACCGGCTCGGGCAAGCGGCGTGACGGCGGAACCATCGCCGTGATCGGGGTCGCGAATGGCGTGGCACTCGGGACCGCTGGTGTCCTGCCGCTGGCGGAAGAGGTGCTGCGGGTGGTGGCCGACGGCGGCGACACGCCGATCCTGGTCCTCGTGGATACCCAGGGTCAGCTCATGGCGCGGCGCGACGAGATGCGCGGCCTGAACGAATATCTGGCCCATCTCGCCAAGTGCCTGCTGCTCGCCAGCCAGCAGGGCCACCGGACCATCGGACTGGAATACGGCAAGGCCGCCGCGGGCGCATTCCTGGCGACCGCACTTGCAACCGACGTGCTCATCGGCCTTCCCGGCGCGACGCCCACGGTGATGGATCTGCCCTCGGTCGCCCGGGTCACGAAGCTGCCGGTGGAGCAGTTGGAGGAGCTTTCGAAAACGACCTCGGTGTTCGCGCCCGGGCTCGATCACATGGTTCAGATGGGCGCTGTGGCCGCAGTCTGGGACCCGGCGAAGCCGCTCGACGCGCAGTTGGAGGAGACCCTGGCCGCGACCTCGTCCAGGGATGTCCGTGACGAAACCGGCGCGCAGCGCGGCGGCCGACCCATGGCCGCATCCGTCGCCAAGCGGGTCGTTGCCGAGGCGCTGAGACAGAGCGGTGGTTGTGCGGCGGCATGATCTGCTGCGGGTAGACCCGGCGACGTGGACGGCGATGCTCGGCTGCCATCCGGGCCTGCGCGACCTGCCGCTGGTGGCTGACTGGGCGCGGCGGGGCTGGCCGGTGATCGTGCGGCGGCGCATGGCGGGCGACACACCGGACACCGTCCCGGCGGCGTTGCCGCTGCCGCCCGACCACGGCAAGCACCGCGTCGCCTTCAGCTTCCCGTCGGACGCCGGCCTGCTGCCCTTGGCACCCGTCCGGCTTTGCGACGCGGTCCGCACGGCGCCTGAGGCCTGGCAAACGGTGATCGCCAAGCTCTTCGAACTGGGCGAGGCGATCGGTGCACCGCCTCGCGTGTTTGGGGCGTTGCTCTGGCAGCACGTCACCGAACGTCCCTATCTGACGGCACGATCGGATCTCGACCTCCTCTGGTCGGGTGTCGACGGGACGAGCGTCAGGACGCTGGTTGCCGGGCTGCTCCGGCTCGATGTCGACAGTCCGGTCCGTATCGACGGTGAAGTGGAGCTGCCGGACGGATCCGCATTCAACTGGCGCGAGCTGGCGGAGGGAAGCGACGATCGCACGGTACTGCTGAAAACAATGAACGGGGTGGAATTACGGGCTGTCGCGGCGTTGTTCGAGGGCAATGCCTCGCCATGAGCGTCGCCTCGCGGCCCTCATCCGAAGCCGATTCGCCTCTCGGTTTATCGGGCCGGCACAACGCTGCCCGTGTGGCCGGAACCGCCGTCGCCGCCCTGGTCGCGGAACTCGAAACCTGGCCCAAGCCCGGCCTCGTGAGCCACATCGATTCAGGCAGCCATACCGACATGACGGCTGCCACCTTCCGGGTAAGTGCGGCGGCGATCGAGCCCTTCTTTGCCGGGCTCGTCATCGCCGGTGCCGCCGGAGCAACTATGGATGGCTTGCGTGCGATCGGGGTCGCGGCAGAGCAGGCGATGCTGGCTGCCACCGACGGGGTCAACACCCACAGAGGCGCCATCTTCGGTCTTGGATTGCTTTGCGCAGCGGCGGGCGCCGCCTGTGACGATGCCGGCCGCGATGTACCCGACTGGCGGCCAAGCGCACTATGCAGGACCGTGCGTCTGCGGTGGGGCCGATCCATCGTGGGAGGGCCGATCCCGCTACGGAGCCATGGCGCCGATGCACTGCGCCAGTACGGCGCAGGCGGAGCCAGGACGCAGGCGGCCGCCGGATTTCCCCACGTCCGTGACATCGGGCTGCCGGCACTGCGGTTCGGTCGCGCGCAGGCGCCGGGCGATCCTGAAGCCGCCCGTGTCCAGACCTTCTTCGCGCTGCTGGCAAGCACGGAGGATACGAACCTGCTTCACCGTGGCGGCGCCGATGGCCTTCGTTATGCGCAAAAGGCGGCTGCCGGCTTCCTCGCCTCGGGCGGAATTGCACAGCCGGACTGGCGGGAGGCGGCGACGGGCATCCACCACGCCTTCGTCGACCGGCGCCTCAGTCCCGGAGGCTGTGCCGATCTTCTTGCCATCACCCTGTTTCTCGACGCCCTGGAGACCCATCCATGACCGGCACCGCCATCCTGTGCTCCGGCCAGGGCGCGCAAAGCGCCGGAATGTTCGACCTCCTGGCCGATGCCCCGGAAGCGGCTCCCGTATTCGAGGCCGCAAAGGCGATCCTGGACGGAAGCGATCCGAGGGAGCTCGTGCATCAGGCGAGCGATCGGGACATCCACACGAACCGGCTCGGACAAATATTGTGTTGCACCCAGACCATGGCGGCCTGGGCCGTTATCCGCGGCAAATTGTCCGGGCCGCTCGTCGTTGCCGGCTACAGCGTGGGTGAGTTGGGCGCGTGGGGCGTCGCCGGGTTCATGGACGAAGCCGAAGTCCTGCGGCTCGCCGTTCGACGTGCCGCAGCGATGGATGCCGCCACGACCGAGCCGTCGGGCCTCGTCGCTATACGGGGGCTTGGGCGGGATACTCTGGACCACATCTGCACCGCGCATGGAACGTACGTGGCCATCATCAACGCCAGCGACCAGATGCTGGTCGGGGGGACCAGGAAAGCGCTTGGCGCCGTTATCGCGGATGCCGAGGCTGCGGGGGCGAAGCGGGCGACGCTGCTCGCTGTCGAGGTGGCGTCGCATACGCCTTTACTGGCTGCTGCAAGCGACCGGTTTCGACACGATCTCGCCAGTGCCCACATGGTCAGCAGTCTGCCATCCGATATGCGGCTTCTGAGCGGGATCGACGGCGCCCCAGTCTTCGACATCAAGGCTGGCATCGAGAAACTCGCCCGCCAGATTCGCCGGACTGTCGACTGGAGCGCCTGCATGGAGACATGCCGCGCATCGGACGTATCGAAGGTCATCGAGCTCGGGCCCGGCAACGCTCTTGCCCGCATGATGCAGGACGCAGCCCCGGGCGTCGACGCGCACAGCATGTCCGAATTCCATACGCTCGACGGCTTTCTCCGATGGGTGGAAAGGCCGGCATCTTGAGCCCGTTGCGTCGACCGGGACGCCCGCATTATACGGCCTGGGCATTGGCAACGGTCCTGGCAGCGCCAGGGAACACGCGCGCTGCGGAGCCTGGTCCGGTGGTTCCCGATCCCACCTTGAATGGAATTTCTCCCACTCATGCGCAAGACGTATCCCTAATTGGAAAACGCCTGAAGGAAGTCGGCATATATCTGAAGGGCAGCTACACCGGGGATTTCATCGACTATGTCGCCGGCGGGCGACAGACAGGCGCTATCGGTGACAATCAGGTCGCGTTCGGCCTTGATCTCGATCTGCACCGGGTTGTCGGCATTGCGGGTGGCGAGGTTCACGCGCTTATCGTTTCCCGCTTCGGCGCCTCCGACAACAGGAAATACATCGGCACCGTCTACGAGACTCTGTCCAATGCAGGTCCGATCGTGACGACCCGGTTGGCGGAGTTCTCGTATGACCAGTCCCTGTTCGGCGACCGTGTCAGGTTTCTGTTCGGGCGTGTACCGGTGGGACAGGAATTCGCCACCTCGACCCTCTACTGCCAGTTCGTGTCGGGCGTGTGCCTCAACATGTCGCCCTGGGCCTGGCCTCGCAACAGCAGCGTCGGATATTGGCCCCTGGCATCGTGGGGCGGCCGGGTCACGCTCAAGCCTACGCTACAGACCTATATCAAGACCGGAATCTTCAACGCCGATCCGTACGCCTACGAGCATTCAGGCTGGCCGTGGAAAGGAGGTTGGAGTTCCTCCGCTTCGAGCGGCGCATTTATCCCGGCCGAGATCGGCTATGTAAGCACCCTTGCCGACAAGCCTTTTCCCAATGGCGTCGACATCGGCGGTTATCTGGACACCACGAGCGCCAACGATGCGCTCTATAATCAGTCCGGTCTGTCGTACCCGCTCTATCATGGTAGCTACCGGGTCGACCGGGGCGACCGAGCCTCTGTCTACGTGCAGGCACAGCAGACGGTCTGGCGACCGGATCGGGTGTCGGCGCGCGGGCTGACAGTTTTCGGAGGTGCTCTCTTCGGAGTACGCGGCCATTCACAAACCAATAGCTACTTCCTCACCGGACTGGTCGAGCGAGGGATAGTGGCATCGCGGCCAGATGATGCGCTCGGCTTCATGACCTATACGACGATGCTCAACCAGCGTGTGCTTGAAGCCTATGCAGATACACTGAAAGCCGAACATCTCTCAGGAGATCTGTCACGTTCGGAAACGGCGTTCGAGCTCAACTATAGCGTCACCCTGCTGCCGGGGCTTCTTGCCAAGCCGTTTGGACAATTCGTCATGCATCCCGACCAGATCGGCTTGTCCCGGCCCGATCCTGGCGATACCCATGCGTGGACCGTCGGCCTGCAACTCTCCTTGCTTCTGAACGACATGCTTGGACTTCCAGCCATGATAAGGAAGAACTGACAACACCTGTGCGCGGGCTCGACACGCTTACATTGTAAGGGATGTTCGGTGCATCGATGTGTTTGAAACCGTGAAACATTTGCGCCGTCAATGCCCGGCCCACGCAGCTTTGCCTATCGTTCAGCGCGCCTAGCTCTGACAGGACGCCGACCTCGGCTATCAAATCGGCGTTGCCCCAAGCGTGACGGCCCAATAAGCAAGCCGTGCCCGCAGCGAGCGGTCCCTGCCCATGACAAGTGCCTCGTCGTCGAGGCGCTCGACCTCCTCGAACAGGAAGCCGTCGCCATTCCTCGCGATCCAGACCGATTGCAGTTCCCGGTCGGGATGCGTGCCATGACGGAGCGTGAACGATATCCGGTTCCAGATCGTCGATAGATCCGGTGCCTGACCGACCCAGCATCGTTCTGCGGCCGAGCAACGCACCGTGAAAATTCCGGACGCGATCTTCCGCTCCCGATAGGCGATGAGCACTGCTTTTCGATCCGTCTTCATGGGTCGCCCGCCTCTGCCGATACGACGTCCTTTTCCTATTATACCCGGGTATAATTGACATTGCTACTGCAGACGGGTACGAACCGATTGCCATGAAACCAATCGCAGCGTCCTACACGGCTTTCCAGGGTCACCAGTGGCTTGCGCGCGGAGCGCCCGCCGACGTGGCTGTTGCCGCACGGCGAGGAATAATCGAACGGACGGACATCTCCGTCCTGGTCTTCGACGATGCAAACGGTGCCGTTATCGACCTCGATCTGCGGGGCAGCGAGATCGACGTTCAGGCGCGTTACGCCCTGCGTTCGGAAAGCGCATCCGGTGAGGATTTGCCTGCGCCGAGCTCTTCCGCACGCGGGCGGGGGCGACCCCGGCTGGGCGTCACGTCCCGGGAGATCACGCTGCTTCCCCGGCACTGGGACTGGTTGGCCACGCAGCCGGGCGGAGTGTCTGCCACACTGCGCCGTCTCGTCGAGGATGCGAGACGATCCAGCCATGACGTCGATGCGACGAGGAAAGCGCGTGACGCGGCCTATCGGTTCATGGCGGCCATCGCCGGCGACCTTCCGGGTTTCGAGGAGGCGGCACGCGCTCTCTTCGCGGATGACCGGCTCGGCTTCGCGCGGCACATCGCCGCATGGCCGCGCGATCTGCGCCTCCATGTTCAATTTCTGGCAAGCCACCCCGATTGAAAGAGATCGCGCATCGGCATCCTCGACCGATCGGCGCCGATATCGTCAGATGATCCTGGAGGAATAGATAATGAAGACGTTCCAGAGTGTTCTGCTGAGTATCGTCCTATGCAGCGCTATCGCTCCGGCCGCGGTCGCGGCGGCCGGCGGAGCCTGTCCTCACGATAACGCGGGCGTGCCGCCAAAAGCGAACACCACCGACAAGACCCAGCCGTTTTTCATCGATACGGCCGGGCTCAACCTCAAGACCACGCCACCGACACGCGATCCTGCAAACCCGGCCTATCCGGTTGCGACTGCTCTTGCGGACGGAACGGTGCCGTCGGCAGGCCGGTATGGCAACTTCATCATCGGCCCGGCGCATCCCGTGGCGCCCGAAACGCTTGCGCATGCCGGCGTCCCGCATGGCACGGTGCGTACTTTCACGATGTCATCGGCGGACAGCGTGCGCTATCGGCCAGGCATGGTACGTGATGACGCGCCCGATTGCCGCAACAGCGCATTGGAACACGTAACGACCGCACCCGGCGACCGCTCCGACATGATCGTCACGACGAGCCATCCCGGCAGCTGGACGCGGAGCGTCGATGTCTATGTGCCTGCAGGCTATATCCCCGGCAGGACCACACCCTTCCTGGTGTTCGGCGATGGCGGCCCGGACGGTTTTACCAACGAGACGCAATTGTTCGCCACGCTCGACAACCTGATCCATGCCGGCCGGATCCCGCCCATCGTCGCGATCGGGATCGCCTCGGGTGGCCAGGATGCCCAGGGCGCGGAGCGCGGCCGGGAATACGACACCGTTTCGGGTATCTATGCCGAGTGGGTGGAGCACGAGGTGCTTCCGCTGGTCGAGCGCAACGCCCGTGTACGCCTGACCCGCGATCCGGACGGCCGTGCGACGATGGGCATCAGCTCGAGCGGTGTGGCCGCCTTCACGATGGCCTGGTTCCACCCTGAATTTTACGGACGCGTGCTGGCCTACTCCCCGACGATGGTGAACCAGCAGTGGCCGCATGACACGGCGCTACGGGGCGGGGCATGGGAGTATCACAGCCCCTGGCCTGGTCCATCGAAGCCTAACCTGCTGGTACATGGCGTCACCTTCGAGGCGACGACGCAGTCCGACGGCCTGCCGCTGATCCCGAACACGCCGCGCAAGCCGATCCGCTTCTGGTTCGAGACAGGCGATCGCGACCTGTTCTATCCCGCCGCCGGCATCCCGGACGGCATGCATGACTGGGCGTTGGCGAACGAGAACATGGCGCGTGTGCTCGCCGCCAAAGGCTACACCTACCAGTTCGTGTTCGCGCGGAACGCGGGGCACGTCGATAAGGGCGTCGTCGCACAGACGTTGCCCGAGGCGCTCGAATGGGTCTGGAACGGCTACGTGCCGGGAAAGCGCTGATCGGGATACTTCACCTTTGGAGCCTGTCCAGCGCTGCCTGGTTTATGACCATCCGACGTTCGGGCTGGTCCGAATGAGCGGGAACTGCGCCGGATGAACAACGGCGCGGTCGTTCTTATCGGTTATCGTCCGCTCCGGGAGGGGACGCGGCGCGCCCCTCTACGTATCCTTGAAATCGCGCGAGAAAATCCTGATCACCGCGTTGATATGCTGTCGCATCGTCTCGCGTGCTGCTCCGGCGTCGCGATCCAGAATTGCGCTCAGGATCGCCTCGTGCTCGCGCTCCGAGCGTCCCGGCATGTCGAACGGCGTGTAAAGTCTTTGCAGGCGCTGGAACATGTAGCCGTAGCGATGCCCGAGCAGCAGCATCATGGTCATCTCGTACGCAGCGTTACCGCTGGCCTGCGCAATCCGGATATGGAACAGGCGGTCTCCCGGATGGGTGGTCGAGCCCGCTGCATTATCCGCAACGTTCTGATGCCAGGCGGCCTCGATCGCAGTCCGTTCCTCGCGTCCTGCAACCTGGGCAGCGAGTGAAGCGGTTTCGGGCTCGATCAGCAACCGCGCCTGCAACATCGAGAAGGGTGGGATTTCGACGTCCAGGTTGAGCAGAACCGGCAACTCGGGATCGGGTCCGACGCGCGGCATCGCGGCGAGGCCGACACGCAGTTCCGGATCGGCCGGAAGCGATGCGGCCTTCGGCAGAACGACGACGCCGGAGCCCACGCGCACATCGAGAAAACCAAGCACTTCCAGCGCGATTACCGCCTCGCGCACGGTGGAGCGGCTGACTCCCAGACGTGTCGCCAACTCGCGCTCCGCCGGCAGGGTCGCCCCCGGTGGGAATTCGCCGCTCGCGATCAGGTCCAGGATCGCTGTTGCGATGGCCTGGTAGAGCCGGCGGTTTGCCGTAACCGTCAAAATTGTCATCGGGGCGAACTTGCCCGATGACCGCTTTGCCGGAAACCCCGATTGCGACACCCTGCTAATTGGTCGGACCACTGGACACCGACTTGTGCTCGTGTCTACGATCCATGCCAACGAGAACGAGTGGTTGGGGGCAACGGTCGATGCGGCTTGCTGGAAAGCGTGCGCTGGTGACGGCTGCGGCGCAGGGGATCGGTCGGGCCACGGCGGAGGCTTTCGCTCGCGAAGGAGCGACGGTTCATGCGGCCGACATCAACATCGAGGCCCTGATCGGCGCTCCGGGCTTGCATGCGCATCGGCTGGACGTGCGCGACGACGTAGCGATCCAGGCCTTGTCGAAAGAGTTGGGACCGATCGATATCCTGTTCAATTGCGCGGGCACGGTGCAGAGCGGGTCAATCCTGGAATGCGACGACCGGGCCTGGCAGGTCTCGTTCGATCTCAATGTCACAGCGATGTTCCACGTCATCCGTGCGTTCCTGCCGGCGATGTTGAACGCTGGCGGCGGCTCGATCGTCAACATGGCATCGGTGGCGTCCAGCGTGAAAGGCGTACCGGACCGGTTCGCCTACGGCGCATCCAAGGGTGCGGTCATTGGTCTGACCAAGTCCGTGGCGGCTGATTATGTGGCACGTGGCATTCGGTGCAACGCGATCTGCCCGGGAACCATCGAGACGCCTTCCCTGCGCGAGCGCGTCGGCCTCGTCGCAGGCGAGAAGGAGATCGGCTTCGAGGAGGCAATGGCCTCCTTCCGGGCGCGCCAGCCGATGGGACGTCTCGGCACTGCGGAAGAGATCGCGGAAATGGCGGTCTATCTGGCGAGCGACGGAGCAAGGTTCGTCACCGGGACGGCAATGGTCATCGACGGCGGCTGGGTCAATTGAGCGGCCAATGCCTGGGGGACGAAACGATGAAAGTGTTGCGTCATGACCGAAAGAGTCGGGAAAAGCCGGGATTTCGGGACGATCAGGGGCGGATCCGCAGCGTGTCGGACACCATCTCGACCGGAACCCCGCCCGGGGCCGGTCTCGGCAGGCAGAATCGTGCGATCGTGGCGGCGGCTGAATGACCCGGATCACCGGGCTGCGAACCCTGGATATCCGGTTCCCCACGTCGCAGAAACTCGATGGCTCGGACGCAATGAATCCGGATCCCGATTATTCCGCGGCGTACGTTATTCTGGAAACCGATGTGCCGGGGCTGGAAGGTCATGGTCTGACCTTCACCATCGGCCGCGGCAACGAAATCTGCTGCCGCGCGATCGAGGCGCTGGCGCATAACGTGGTCGGCCTCGAACTGGACTGGATTCGGGAGAACCCGGGCCGCTTCTGGCGTCATGTCACGAGCGACAGCCAGCTCCGTTGGATCGGTCCGGATAAGGGGGCGATCCATCTGGCGACCGGCGCGATCGTCAACGCAGTCTGGGATTTGTGGGGCAAGGCCGTCGGCAAGCCGGTATGGCGGATCGTCGGCGACATGAGCCCGCAGGAGATCGTCCGGGCAATCGACTTTCGCTACATCACCGACTGCATCGGGCCCGAGGAAGCGCTCGAACGCCTGCAGGACGCGGCGAGCGGCAAGGCGGAGCGGCTGCAGCGCCTGCTGAATGGCGGCTACCCCTGCTACACCACGTCGGCGGGATGGCTTGGCTACGAGGACGACAAGTTGCGCCGGTTGTGCCGCGATGCTGTCGATGCCGGGTTCAACCACGTGAAACTCAAGGTCGGACGTGATCTGGACGACGATATCAGGCGGTTGCGCATTGCGCGTGAAGAGATCGGACCGGATCGTCGCCTGATGATCGATGCGAACCAGGTCTGGGAAGTCGGGCAGGCCATCGAGTGGGTGAAGGCGCTGGCGTTCGCGAAACCCTGGTTCATCGAGGAGCCGACCAGCCCGGACGATGTGGAAGGACACAGGACAATCCGGCACGCGGTGGCGCCGGTCGGCGTTGCGACCGGTGAGATGTGCCAGAACCGGATCGTGTTCAAGCAGTTCATCATGCGCGGCGCCATCGACGTGGCACAGATCGACAGTTGCCGGCTCGGCGGCGTCAACGAGATCCTGGCGGTTATGCTGATGGCAGCGAAATACGATGTACCGGTCTGCCCGCATGCCGGCGGCGTCGGGCTCTGCGAATATGTCCAGCATCTGTCGATGATCGACTATCTGTGCATTTCCGGCAGCATGGAAAACCGGGTGATCGAATATGTCGACCATCTGCACGAGCATTTTGTCGATCCGTGCATCATCCGCAACGCAGCCTACATGCCGCCGCAAGCACCGGGATTTTCGATCACGATGAAACCGGCAAGCCTGGACGCATACCGGTTTCGCGGCTGATCACGGGAGATACGAATTGGACCTTCATCTCCGCGGCAAGATTGTCATCGTGACGGGTGGAGCCTCCGGCATCGGCGCCGCCATCTCGCAGTTGCTGGCGGAGGAGGGCGCCATCCCGGCGATCCTGGCACGCGATCCTCCGGCGCCGGACTTTCTCGACACGTTGCGCGCGGTCCAGCCAGCGTCGACGTTCCATCGCGTGGAGCTTACCGACGAGCGTGCCTGCCGCGACGCGATTGCGGACATCGTCGGAACGCATGGCGGACTGCATGGGCTGGTCAACAATGCCGGACGTAACGATTCCATCGGTCTCGACGCCGGACCGGAAGCGTTCCGGAAGTCGGTGGAGGATAACCTCCTGCATTATTATACAATGGCGCATCATGCGTTGCCGCATTTGCGCCGCACGCGCGGGGCGATCGTCAATATTTCCTCCAAGACCGCCCTGACCGGTCAGGGCGGGACCAGCGGATATACCGCAGCTAAAGGTGCGCAACTGTCGCTGACACGCGAATGGGCGGCATCGCTGCTCGGCGATGGTATTCGGGTCAATGCGGTCCTTCCGGCGGAGGTGATGACGCCGCTTTATGAAACCTGGCTGTCACAATTCGATAACCAAGGAGAGCGGCTGGATGCGATAGCGGCACGTGTGCCACTCGGTCATCGCTTCACGACTGCCTGTGAGATCGCCAGCACGGTGGTGTTCCTGCTTTCCGATGCCGCTTCGCACACCACAGGCCAGTGGCTGGTCGTCGACGGCGGCTATACGCATCTGGATCGTGCGCTGACGTGAACGGCACCGGGCCACAGAACGGAAAACACGGATGAGTGTGGCAGCGCGCTTCGAACCTGGCCCGACTGGCGCGCGGTCCGGCCATTCGGTCGGTCCGGCCGCCATCCTGTCGCTCGAAGGCGTGTCGAAACGCTTTCCGGGGGTCCTTGCGCTGGACAATGTAAGCCTGACGCTTCATCCGGGCGAAGTGCACGCGATTTGCGGCGAGAACGGCGCCGGCAAATCGACGCTCATGAAAATCGTCAGCGGCGTGTTTCAGCCTGATGACGGGACCATCATCTACAAGGGTTTGGAACGGCGCTTTCTCTCGACGCTGGAGGCGCAGGCCGCCGGCATCACCATCATCCATCAGGAACTCAATCTCATCCCGCATCTGTCCGTTGCGGAGAACGTGTTCCTGGCGCGCGAACCGCGTCGCGGCCCGTTCGTCGATCGCAGGAAACTGCTGGCCGATACCGCACGGTGCCTGCAACGCCTGGGTGTCGATATCGATCCCGGCGCGTCCGTGCGCAGCCTGTCGGTGGCACAACAACAGATGGTAGAAATCGCAAAGGCACTGTCGACCGACGCCGATGTGCTTATCATGGATGAGCCGACATCGTCGCTTACCGAAGCCGAGACGAAGCTTCTGTTCAAGGTTATCCACGATCTGAAGCGGGCTGGGGTCGGGATTATCTACATTTCGCACCGGCTCGACGAGATGGCCGAAATCGTCGACCGGGTCACGATCCTCCGCGATGGACGATACGTCTTGACCCAAAGATTCTCCGAGACCAGCGTGGATGCCATCGTATCGCTGATGGTCGGCCGCAATCTCGAGGACAAGTTTCCGCCGCCGACACGGCGTCCGGACGATCATATTCTGCTGCATGTGGACCGGCTTACGCGCAAGACCATCTTTCGCGACGTGAGCTTCACGTTGCGCAGAGGCGAGATCCTGGGGTTTGCCGGCCTGATCGGGGCAGGGCGCACCGAAGTCGCACGAGCCATCTTCGGAGCGGATCCTTTCGATTCCGGCGAGATCATGTTCGACGGCAAGCCGCTCTCTATCCGGTCGCCGCGGGACGGAATCGCCCAGGGCCTCGCCTACCTGTCGGAAGACCGTAAAAGCACCGGCCTCGCCACCAAAATGTCGGTCGCGTCCAACATTACGCTCGCCAATATCGAGGACGTATCCAGTCGCTTCGGTATTCTCGACTTCAGGAAGGAGGCGGATGCGGCACGACGTTATGTCGAGCTGCTCAACATCCGGACGCCGTCGATCCATCAACTGGTTCGCCTGCTTTCAGGTGGGAACCAGCAGAAGATCATCATCGCGAAATGGCTGTTCCGGAAATCGCGGCTTCTTTTTTTCGACGAGCCGACGCGCGGGATCGATGTGGGCGCGAAATTTGCGATCTACCAGATCATGGACGATCTTGCCGCGCGCGGGATCGGCGTCATCCTGATCAGCTCGGAGCTTCCCGAGATACTCGGCCTGACCGACCGTGTGGCCGTGTTCCACCAGGGCACGCTGACCCGCATTCTGGAAACCCGGAACACCAACCAGGAAGAGATCATGCATTACGCATCCGGGCATGCGAGATCAGGCCGAGATGCGGCAACCGGAACAGCACCATGACCGAGAAGCAGAAGGATCTGATCCAGAAATTCGCCGCCTTCGGTGGACTGGTTATCCTGGTCATCGTGTTCTCGATCACCAGTACGGCGTTCTTTACAGTCGGAAATGCGCTGACCGTCGCGTTGCAGGTCACTTCGATCGCAATTCTCGGTATCGGTGCCACCTGCGTCATCATCACCGGCGGCATCGACCTGTCGGTCGGGTCGATCCTGGCGCTCTCCGGCGTGGTTGCCGCCCTGGCCGTGAAGAATGGCGGTTTCCCGGTCTGGCTCGGCATGCTTGCCGGCATCGTTGTCGGCACGCTGTGCGGCTTTATCAATGGCGTTGCGGTCACCCGGCTGCGTTTGCCGCCGTTCATCGCGACGCTGGGCATGATGATGGTCGCGCGCGGCGTGGCGCTGCAGATCACCGGCGCGCGGGCGGTGTCCGGTCTGGGCCAGGATTTCGGCGTTCTCGGCAACGGCGCCCTGTTCCGGATCGAACGGATCGGCGACGACGGATTTCCCGACGTCACCTTTCCCGGAATTCCCTACCCGGTGGTCCTGATGATCGTACTGGCGGTCGTCGTGTCGCTGATGCTGACGCGAACCGTGCTGGGCCGGCATATCTATTCGGTGGGATCCAATGCGGAGGCGGCCCGGCTTTCCGGCGTCAACGTCACCCGGGTTACCCTGTTCACCTACATGCTGTCGGGCACCATGGCCGGGCTGACCGGCTGCATCCTGATGTCGCGGCTGGTGACCGGGCAACCGAACGAAGGCATCATGTACGAGCTGGATGCGATCGCCAGCGCGGTCATTGGCGGGACGTCGCTGATCGGCGGCGTCGGCACCATCTCGGGCACAGCGATCGGCGCCTTCGTCATCGGGATCATGCGCAACGGCCTCAACATGAACGGTGTTTCGGCCTTCACGCAGCAGATCATTATCGGCCTGGTGATCCTGGTGACGGTCTGGATCGATCAGCTCCGCAACCGGCGGTGATCGATCCGCTTGCCAGACGACACCATAAAAGCCGGGCAAACCGGTAACGGTCCGACAACCACAGGGAGAAGCAAGATGAAAAGCACAGGATTATGCAAGGTCGTTGCGTTGATCGCCTCGACCGCCATCGTCTCGTCGGCGAGCATGGCATCGGCACGGGAAATCGCGGTGATCGTCAAGACCGTGAACTCCACCTATTGGCAGAACGTGCAAAAAGGCGCGCAGGCGGCGCTGAAGAATGCACCGGGCGACCAGATGACGTTCCAGGGCGCCGCATCTGAATCCGCCATCGCCGATCAGGTCAACATGGTCGAGAACGCAGTCAACCGGCACGTCGCCGGCATCGTGCTGGCGCCGTCCGATCCGGACGCGCTGGTGCCAGCCGTCAGGAAGGCGTGGGAAGCGCACATCCCGGTGGTGGTGATCGACTCGCCACTCGCGGACAGCGGAAAGAGTTACTACCAGGCGCTGCTCTCCACCGATAACGTCAAGGCCGGACAACTCTGCGCCAAGGTGCTGATCGACCGGATCGGCTCCACGGGCAGCATCGCCGTGATGTCCTACGTTGCCGGTGCCGGTTCGGAAATCGGCCGCGTCGGCGGCTTTACCGACTACATCAAGGCTCATTCGAGCCTGTCGATCGTCGGGCCGTTCTATTCGCAGTCGCAGATGGCGACCGCGCTCAACCAGACGACCGACGTGCTGACCTCGCATCCCGACCTCAAAGGCATCTTCGGCGCCAACGAACCGACGGCGATCGGCATGGGACGCGCATTGGCGCAGTCGGGACGGGCCGGCAAAGTGGTAGCCGTGGGTTTCGACGGCAACGAGGATTTGCAGAACTTCGTCAAGAACGGGACGCTTGCCGCCATTGCCGTCCAGGGCTCGTTCCAGATGGGCCAGCTCGGTCTGGAGACGGTGGTGAAACTCATCGATCATCAGAAGGTCGCCAAGCAGATCGATACCGGCGTCGTTCTCGTCGACAAGAAAAACATCGATACTGCAGACGCGAAGAACGTTCTCTATTGAGGCCGGTGGCCGGCCCGGGCCGATACCGCGATGATCGACGCGCATCAGCATTTCTGGCTCTTGTCCGACCGCGCAGGACAATGGCCGCCGCCGGGCCTGGCTGCGATCCACCGGGATTTCAGCCCCCCTGATTTGCAACCGGTGCTGTCGTCGAGCGGCATGACCGGCACCGTGCTGGTGCAGTCGCTGCCGACGTCGGCCGATACCCGTTACCTGCTCGATCTGGCCGACCGGCACGCCTTTATCCTGGGCGTGGTCGGGTGGGTCGATCTGAAGGCAGCGGGAGCGGCGGCCGTCGTTTCGGATCTGGCACGCCGTCCGAAACTTAAGGCCCTGCGGCCGATGCTGCAGGACATCGCCGATCCGGACTGGATCGACGATCCTGCTCTCGATCCAGCAATCGATGCCATGCTGTCGAACGGACTGTGCTTCGACGCTCTCGTCACACAACGGCACCTGCCCGCGCTCCGTGCGTTTGCACAAAGACATGCCGACCTGCCGATCGTGATTGATCATGCCGCCAAGCCGGACATCGCCCGGGGTCTGTTCGGAGAGTGGCGCCATGACATGGAGGCGCTTTCGGTTCTTGGAAACGTTCAGGTCAAACTGTCCGGCCTGTTGACCGAAGCCGGGGATCGAGCCGATCTGCCCGCACTTCGGCCCTATGTCGAGACGCTGATCGGCCTGTTCGGTTTTCAGAGGCTGCTATGGGGCAGTGACTGGCCCGTCCTGCTGCTCGCAGGCAGCTACGAGACCTGGTTGTCCATGTGCCTGGAATTCATACCCGAGAGCGAGCAGGAGAAGGTTTTCGGTGGGAATGCCCGCAAATTCTACCGGCTCGGCTAGCCGGTCCACGACAGGGAACAAGATCCCATGCGCGCCAACCATCGTCGTGGTCCAGACGACCGAAAGCCCGGACAGCGTCAGGCGTGTAGCCGCGATGGCTGGCGATAGCGGATAGCAGGTAAGCATCGGAGGTCCGAGACGGCGGGACCGTCGGAACCCGTCGCATTTCATGCTGAACCGGATCATCGACTACGTCGGCAATGTGTCTCCCGAAGCGACGGCGAATGCTGCCGGCCCTCGGCCTCGAGGAGGTGAGCGTCCTTGCGCCCGTGTCGATTGTCGAGCAGGGAAGTCGGAACGCCACTGGAACCCGGATCGTACTTGCCGCCGCTTTTTGCAGACAGGTTCCGGAACGTCCGACAAAACACCGAGAGGATTATTCGCATGTTGCGTGGAATCGACCCCATCCTGACACCGGATCTGCTGCACACGCTGGCTCTCATGGGGCATGGCGATGCTATCGCGATCGTGGACGCCAATTTCCCGGCGGCTGCCTGCGGCACTCGTGTGCATCGCTTGCCCGGACTTGGTGCGGCACCGGTCCTGGAGGCTGTCCTTTCGCTACTTCCGCTCGACACCTACATTCCGAACCCTGCGGTCACCATGCAGGTCGTCGGCAAGGCCGGGACGACACCGCCGGCTGTCGCCGACTTGAATGCCGTTCTGCGCAAGCATGGCGCCACAGACGCGGCTACCCTGGAACGCTTCGCGTTCTACGACGCAACCCGAGCCGCCTTCGCGATCATCCAGACCGGCGAGCCACGTGCCTACGGCAACATCATCGTGACCAAGGGCGTGCTCGGCTTCGACTAGACCATCATCCGATCGTCTTGCTATCGATCGCATAAGGATGCTTGGTAAACAATGATCTGGAGACCGTGCATGCCTCGCCGGACGACACGACGCGGCCGGATAGTGTGTCGAACGTAGTCTTCGTTCATTCGGGAGTGAGATTATGGCCCAGTCCGTTAAAGCGAGCCCAATCGGCGGGATCAAGCCCACTGGTCGCAAGCCGGGCCGCCCGGCTGCCGCCAGGACGGTGGTGGCATCTCAAGCCCCCACGCCCCGGCGTTCGCCGAAGGCCGTAGCCGCGCCTCCGAAAGCGACGAAGACAACAAAGGCGGCTGTGCAGGCGCCGGCAGTCGCACCTGCACTGAAGGTCAGCAAGGACGAACTGCGGGCACAGGTCGGGAAGCTCGAGCAGCTTGTCGCGACTTTTCGCGTCAAAAGCCGCGAGACCAGCAAGGCAGCCAAGGCGGCGGCCGCCCGGATATCCGATCTCGAGGCGCAGGTTGCGCGGTTGGAGAAGCAAGCAGCGGCAGCGCCGGCATCACCGCGACAGGCCAAATCGTCTCGCGCCAGCCGCCCCGGCCGTGAGATCGATCCGGGTGACGCCGTTCCGCCGGGTGTCGCCGTTCAGGAGCCGGCACCTCTCGACGAGGAGGCGGTGACCGCGCTGGAACACCTCGAAGAGCACCTCGGCCACAGTTAGTGACCTGTAGCGCTTGTCACCGATCTGTTTCGGTTTCGTGACGCGTCTCCATGGCTCGTTCTTTAGAGGCCGCCTTGCGTCGCTCGATACGCAATTCTTCAATGGTCGGCTGCCACCATCCGCGGGCTTGCTCCCGGATGTCGGCAGACCAGTGAGCTGGCCAGGCTTTGACCAGTTCGTCATGGGTCGGCCTGCGCCAGATCGCCCACACAAGCGTCACACCTGCGGTTGAGATGTCCGGGTAAAAGCGCTGGACGACGCCATTGTCGACAAGCTCGCCGGTAATGTCGGTAAGGATGACGGCACCCCGATGCGTCATGACGACACGCTCCAGGGAGGGCAACGGCTCATCCGGGACGGGATAGCGGCGCCGGCGCCTTTCGGCAGCCACCGCCACGGCGTCTCGCTGCTCGGGCGTCCCTTTGCGGGCTTCCTGTCTCTTCTTTCGTTCGCCCGGCTCGTTCCGTTGGGCTGCAGCCTCGATGTCCGGCCAGCGCTTCCACAGATCGTCCCATGACCGGAAGGGCACCCGCCACGCTTTCAGGTCGCCGTCCCACCGGGCCCATGGCACCGCACGCAATTCCTCCAGGATCGTCCTGGAGAACGGCGTCCGTATCCGAAAATCATCCACCACCTCCAGATAACGGCTCTCGATGGGTTGGAACGCGAAAGCGTCTCGTCCTCGATCGTCGGCATAGGCGAGCACGCCCGCCATCTCGCGCCCGAGCCACCGATTGAGCCGCCGTTCCGCTGTCGTGCCAGGAACGAACCATGCCTGCAGATCGTCCCGCCAGCGAGCGCTCGGGAAGGCGGACCGAAACCGCTCGACCGTCATGCGATCGTATGGGAAGGCCGCCGTCGCGCCGGTTTTCCCCTCGACGGGCTCCGGCGTCACGATGCTGAAACTCGGCGTCTCCGGCATGACCCTGCCTTGCTCACGCTTGCTCAGCCGTTCAGGCCAGGCTCCTGCCGACTATGAACAGGGTTTTCCGGCTTTGCGAGCTGCCGACCGGCTATCGTCAGCTTTCGCGTAGGCGGTGGTGCGCCTGGTCGAGCCGCCGGAGCACCGGCAGCAGGGCGGCGCACACGACCACGATCGCCGCTGCCAGCAGGAACAGCCTGAAGAACAACGCATGGTAGATCGGCAGGCTGACCGCCGGATCCAGCGTGCCGAGGCCATGCGGAATCGCGGCCCAGTTGGCGATCATGCCGCCCAGATAAAGTGCGACGCCGGCCGCCACGAGATAGGCTCCCATCATCAGCGCCCCGGTGCGCTTCGGCACGTAGCGCGCGACCATCGCAAAGCCGAGACCGTTGGTGAGCAATTCGCCGAGCGAGACCAGCCCATAGCCCGCGACCATGCTCCAGGGCGAAACGATCGGATGGGCGGCGTCGCCGGAGGTCATGAACCAGATCAGGCAGGCAGCACCGATCGCCACGTAGCCGATCAGGAACTTGACCGCCACCGGCAGATCGCGTCCGGAGCGCCCGAGCCGGCTGTAGCCGAATGCCAGGACCGGGCTGAGCACCATGATCCAGATCGGGTTGAGCGCCTGGAACTGGCCCGCCGACAGCGAGAACAAGGTCGTGCCGCCGATCCGGAACTGCGTGTCGACGTTGCGCAGCGCGAACAGGGTCAGAGATGTGGCCTGCTGCTGGTAGAAAATAAAGAACATCATCGCCTGCAGCGTCAGGATATACATCGCTGCCAGGCCGGGCCGCTCGGCGCGGCTGGCGCGCGCGAACAGGGCTGCTGCAAACACCACCACGCCGGCGGCGGCGAGCCAGACGCAGGTGCGCGCCACGACGGGATGCTGCAGCACAATCGCCATGGCCAACGACGCCAGAACGACGCCGCCCAGGACCATCAGCTCGCGGCCGGGATGCAGCGGCGCCTGGTCGGGGCTGCTGCCGATGCCGTCGAGCCGTCGCTGCAGCAGCGAGTAACCGGCGATCGCCGCGACCAGCCCGGCACAGCATACCGCGAAGGCCGGATGCCAGCCGAACCGGTCCTTGATCCAGGGCGTCAGCAGGATCGAGACGGTCGAACCGATATTGACCGACATGTAATAGAGGGTGAACGCGGCATCGAGACGGCTGTCGTCGCCGGCGAAGATGTTGCGCACCAGGTTGGCGGCGTTCGGCTTGAACAGTCCGGTGCCGATGACGATCGCACCCATCGCGACGTACAGGAGCGTGGTGGTATCGCTCGGCAGCGACATCAGCAGGTAGCCGATCGCCAGCACCACCGCGCCGAGGATCATGCAGCGTCGCGATCCCAGGGCGTTGTCGCCGAGCCAGCCGCCGATCACGGGCGCGCAATACAACAGCGCGGTGAAGGCGCCCCAGAGCAGGTTCGCCTGGGCGTCGCCCAGGCCCAGCCGCTCCACCATGAATAGCAGCAGCAGCGCCTGCATGCCGTAGAAGCCGAACCGCTCCCACAGCTCGATGAGCAGGACGACGGAGAAGCGTTGGGCGTGGGTGGGTATCGGCATGGGATGTTCGTCTAGCGCCAGCCGACCGTGTCGTCGATGCCGCGCCGGCGGCGACACCGGCTGATGGCGAACTCCCGGCATGGACCCCGGCCGCCGGTCTGGTAGAGACATCCCACGACCCTGGCGCTGGATGCCGCCACACGAACGGGAGGCCGACCTACCGATGCGTCTGTGTCCCGGCTCCGCCCCGCATCGATCCATTGCCCCTGCGAGCAGCGCGCAGTTCGTCGTGACGCTGCACGCCATGCTGGTCCTGCTCACCGGACTGACGCTGTTCGGGCAGTTGATGCTGGGCAGCCTGGTTCAGCCTGCCCGGCAGACTGCAAACCAGCTCGATCGGCTAGCTGCGGTATCGGTGCTCTGTCACGCCGGGAACCCTGACCTGCCGGATCGTCGTCATCAGCCGGACCATCGCCGGTCCGACGGGCATCCCGGCATCTGCAAGTTCGCCGATGGCCTCGCGATCGCCGTCATGATCCTGCCGGACCAGTCGGCCATCTCCATCGTCACGCTGCTGGTCGGCGCGAGCTTCGTCCTGCGTCCGCCAGTGCGCGGTCCTCCGCGCCCGCCCGCTTTCAATGCCCAGCCACGCGGGCCACCCGCCTCCGCCTGACGACGATTGCCCGGCTTTCCGCCGGCATGGCTTCGCTCTTCATCAGCCGGACATCATCCATCATGAGTCTCTCTTCCCGCGTGCAGGCTATGCGACGCCGGCACTTGCTGCTGGCCCTGCTCGTGCCCGTTCCGGCCTGCGTCCCGTCAGGCCCTGCGATGTCGCAAGAGGCGCCGGAACGGATCACCGTCACCGGCATCTCCAAGGCACCGGCATCCGTGAAACCGGCGGGGCAAACCGTCTACAGCACCTCGCGTGCGACCTACGCGAACACGCCTGCACTCAGTGTGGCGGACATGCTGGTCACGGTGCCGGGCGTCTCGTTCGTATCCGGCAACGGTCCACGCGACGTCGCGATCTCGATCCGCGGTTCGGACGATCGTCAAACCTATGGACTGCGCAACATCCAGGTTCTCGAGGACGGCTTCCCGATGACCCAGCCGGACGGGCTGGCCCGCGCGGACCTGATCGACCCGCACGCCTATGCCGGTGCGGATGTGGTTCAGGGGCCGGCCTCGACCGTGTTCGGGAACTACGCGGTCGACGGCGCCATCCTGTTCCGCACTCGCGATGGCGCCGACCTGCAGGGGGGCGAGCTCGGGTCGGATTTCGGCAGCTACGGCCTGTTCAACCGGTATGTCACCGCAGGCGTGGCCGGATCTGGCTACGACCTGATGGTGTTCGGCAGCGACGTTCGGGGCAACGGCTTCATTGCCAACAGCCGTTACGACACGTCGACCGAAAACGTGAAGCTGCGCATCGACCTCGGACCCCATGACAGGCTCGTGTTCAAGGTGGTGAACAACGTCACCGACACGCGCCTGCCGGTGCGGTTATCTCTGGACCAGTACAGCCTGAATCCCTACCAGAAGGGCTGCTTCGACCTGGAGGCCGCCGGCTGCGGCAGCGTCTCGCTCTATCGCAACGGTGCGTATGGGCCGGCGCAAGCCGTCAGCCCCCAGGCTGCCGGGCTCGGGCGTTTCGACCGCCGCACGATCGTGGGCGCACGTTGGGAGCATGATCTCGACAGCCGTACAACCTGGCGAACGCAGTTCGCGTACGACGAGCGCGATATCGATCAGCCGACCTCGTCCACCAGCTACGTCGGTCCCTACGATTCCTACAATGTCAGCAGCGACGTGACGAACAACGGCCGGATGTTCGGCCTGCCGGTAACATCGTTCGTCGGAGCGAACTGGAACGATCTCGATTTCGGATCGCGGGTCTATAACCTGACCCCGCTCGGAGGAGCCACTCTCGGCAGCCTGTCGCAGACCGTCTATGGACACCAGTGGAACGGCGGCGCCCGTTTCCAGGAAGAGATCCGTTTCGCCTCTCGCTGGAAAGGCGTGGTCGGACTGGGTGGCGAATATTCCGATCTCGGCGCGACCGAAACAATCTTTTCCTATGCGGCGACCGGTTCGTCGCGGCGGCTGATCACCGGCAACCGCTTCTATTTCAACCTGGCTCCGGAAGGCGCGCTGATCTACACGCCATCGGCCGACTGGACCCTGCACGGCCGCGTCGGAACCGGCTACGGCACGCCGCAGACCAGCAACCTGTTCGTGACGCCGCAAGGGTTGTTCGGAAACAACACCAGGCTGAACGCGCAGAGCAATGTCGGCGTCGATCTTGGCGCGGAGTGGCATCCGTCCGCTGGCCTGACGCTGCAGGCGACCGGCTTCTACGAGTTCTTCCGAAACGAGCTCGTCAGTCAGACCGCCGGCGTCAACCTGCAGAGCTATACCTCCAACGCACCGGCCTCGGAGCATCGCGGCGTCGAACTCGGCGCCGACTGGACCCTGCTGCCGCGTGACCTGCCGGGCGCGCGGCTGTTGCTCACCTATACCTACGACAACCAGATCTATACCGACTACACCGAGGCGCTTGCCAACAGCGCCGTGTCGCGCAGCTTCGACCGGAGCGGCAACGCGATCCCGGGCGTGGTGCCGAACGTGCTGGACGTGCGCCTCGTCTACGACCGGCCATCGGGCCGCTTCGAAGGCATCGGCGGGTTTCTCGAGTTCAACTTTCGGGACGGTTTCTGGCTCGACAATGCGAACCTGCTCAAGGCGCCCGGCATCGGCCTGTTCAACCTCGACCTGCATTACGATCCGCCCGCCCGCCTGAAGCTGCTGCATCGGTTCCATACGTTCTTCGAGATACAGAATCTCGCAGACCGGAGCTATGTCGCTTCGGCGTCGAACCTGTCGGATTCGCTGACGAGTGCCGGCGTGCAGGCCGGAGCGGCGGCCATCGCCGCCAGGACCGGCTCGATCTATGCCGGGGCGCGACGTTCCTTCTTCGGTGGCGTACGGGTGCAGTTCTGATGGCGCGGCCCAACACGTCACGGCCGGAAACGAAGCGGACCTGGCCCGGCTACCGCATGATCTGGCGCTGGCATTTCTATGCCGGCGTGTTCTGCATTCCATTCGTGCTGCTGCTGTCGCTGACCGGGCTGGTCTATCTGTTCAAGCCGCAGATCGATGGCCTGATCGATTGGCGTTTCGAACACCTGGCTGTCGCGGCACACGCCGCCAGCCCTGCCACGGAAACACGAGCCGCCCTTGCCGCTGTGCCGGACAGCACTTTACTGGCCTACGAACTTCCGCGATCCACGCGAAGTGCCGCACGGGTGATCGTGCTGCGGAACGGCCAGGCGATCCGTGTCTATGTCGATCCGGGCCGTCTCGCGGTCCTGAAGACGGTTCCGGAGGAGTGGCGCTTCGAACGGATCGTGTTCAACCTGCATGGTCAGTTGCTGCTGGGAAACGCCGGCTCGCTGGTGGTGGAACTGGTGGCCTCCTGGACCATCGTCATGCTCCTGACCGGCCTCTGTCTGTGGTGGCCGAAGCCGTCGGCCGGACGATCCGGTGCAGCGGGGCTGCTTTATCCAAGGCTCGGGACGAGTGGCCGCGTCTTCTGGCGGGACGTGCATGGCGTCAGTGCCCTGTGGGCCTCGATGTTCACGCTGTTCCTGCTGATCTCGGGGCTGCCCTGGGCTTACGGGTGGGGCAGCTACCTGCAGGCTATCCGTTCGATTTCGAGCGTCTCCTCCGCCTCGCCGGCAGGCGTGCCCGACTGGCAGGTGGGTCATGTGCCCGCGCGTGACCAGATCGCCGCCGCTTCACCGTCGGTCGTAGGATCGATGCCCGACATGCCGGAGATGTCCGGCATGTCCGCGCCTGCCGTACCAGCGGCTGCCCTGGCCGCAAACGCACTGGACCGGATCGTCGCCACCCTGCGGCCGCTCGACCTCGCCTATCCCGTCCTGGTGACCCCACCCGGGCCGCGATCGTCCATCTGGACGGCTCGCTCCGACGCGGAGAATCGCCTGCGCCGCACGACGATCACCCTGTCCGCGGACGGCCGCATTCTCCATCGGACCGATTTCGGCGAGAAGCCGTTGCTCGATCGCATCATCGGTATCGGCGTAACCGCACACGAGGGAAGGTTGTTCGGCTGGGCGAACATCGTGCTCAATGCGTTCACCGCTCTCTCGATGATCCTGGTCAGTATTACCGCCATGACGATGTGGCTCGGGCGCCGGCCACGGCGTTCGCTCGGAGCCCCGGTCATCCTGGCGCCCCGGCTTGTGACCGGTGCCTTCCTGCTCCTGGTTCTGGTGCTCGCGCTGGCACTCCCCCTGTTCGGCCTGTCAGTGGTGCTGGTCGGACTTGTCGAGCGGTTCCTGCTGCGACGCACGAGGCGGCTCGGACCATGGCTCGGCCTGGATGGTCGCGGCAAAGGACCGGCTATAGGGTTGCCGGTAGATAGCCGCTCAACCCCAGACTGATCCGCAGGATAGTCGGCTGTTCGGTTTCGTCCTCACCGAAAGCCGGCTCGGTCCTGGCCTGCAAAGCACCGGCACCGATGCGGGCACAATGGGTTAAGTCCGCGGTTTCGTGCGTCCTGCAGGAGAGCAGATAATTAACCTCCAGGTCGGCTGGAGGCAGCATCAGCGCCAATTGCGCCGCGACCACTGGCGTCACGATCATCCAGACCTCGATCACGCGGTGCGGGTCCTCGACCGGGTGTCCGTCCAGAACGCGCGGGGCCACGCTCAGCGAGTGGATGAAACCGGTCATCGCGAGCAGTTCCTCCTGTGTGTGTCGTCCGTCCAGAACCGTGCAGCCGACCGTATGACCCTGCGGATCGACCGCGCAGTCGAACCGGCTCGTTACCTTCGGGGTCGGTTGCCGGCCAAGTTTGAAATTGATGTGGAAGCTGTGGTGCGTTTCCCGGATCGGTATTCCATCCTCGGTCGCGGGGCGGTAGCGCGCGCCCCGGGTCGCCGCCAGCGCCGCTGCGTCGAACCGATGGTCCGTGCTGGATGCCACCACACACGCCTCGGTCGAACCGGCGGTATTCACGGTGCAACTGATCGCGACCGTCCCCTCGGCGCCGATTGCCTGCAGCTCCGGAGGATAGATCGGGTGTGGTGCGGCCAGTGCGACGATATCGGTATGGGCTGCCGGCGCAGGCGCAGCGGCACAGCCGGTCGGCAAGGAAAGTGCGCAAAAAGCTGCTGCACGGATCAGGGTGGAACCGTATCGCATGACGCACCTTCGATAGACTGGAATACGTGGTTATTATGTTGTTGTAACGAAGTCAAATGATCATGCGGCTCCCTTGGGGGAGGCGAACGCTCCCGCGTCAGGGCGTGCATCGACAGGTTGATATGGCAACAATCACGGCGGGATGAACCATATCCTGCAACGTAAGGTCGTATCCGAATGTCCGTCAACGTTCAAAACGTGTGCTGGTGTGTTTATTATTGCGCGTTGCAAACGTCGAACCGATTATTCGTTATATATTCGTTGGAATAATTAAAACGTTCATCGAATATCTTTAGTTGGCGTATACCTGAATCCGCCCTGGAGGATTCTGTTTTGCACAACGACATGCAGCGCCGGCTTCTCGCCGAGTTCATCGGCACGTTCTGGCTCGTTTTCGGTGGTTGCGGCAGTGCCGTCCTGGCTGCCGCTTTTCCCCAGCTTGGTATTGGCTTCGTGGGCGTGTCGTTCGCCTTCGGCCTGACTGTCCTCACCATGGCCTATGCAGTCGGCCATATTTCCGGTGGGCACTTCAATCCGGCCGTGACCCTCGGCCTGTGGTCGGCTGGCCGCTGCGCGAACAAGCATGTCATTCCCTACATTATCGTCCAGTTGGCCGGCGGCATCCTGGCTTCGGCATTCTTGTGGGTCATTGCCAGCGGAAAACCGGATTGGGTACCGGGCGGGTTCGCGGCCAATGGCTACGGGACACTCAGTCCGGGTGGTTATTCGATGGGGGCCTGCTTCATTGCCGAGTTGCTGCTGACCTTCTTTTTCCTGATCATCATTATCGGGACAACGTCGAAGGGTGCCGCCACCGGCTTCGCGGGTATCCCGATTGGATTGGCGCTGACCCTGATCCACCTGGTCTCGATCCCGGTGACCAACACGTCGGTGAACCCGGCACGAAGTACAGCGCCAGCCTTGTTTGCAGGCGGTGCTTATATCGGCCAACTCTGGTTGTTCTGGCTGGCTCCGATCGCGGGCGCGATGATTGCCGGCGTGGTTGGCCGGATGCTGTACGAGCAGACGGACATTCCCGAAACCATCGTCATCGAGACGCTGCAACCTGCTTTCTGACTCTATTTCGGCTTCGGCAGGCCGGTCTAGCCGTTATCCTCGAACCCCGGATACAAGGTCATCCCGCCATCGACATACAGGGTGGCGCCGGTGATGTAGTCGGCCATGTCGGACGCCAGGAATATCGCGGCGTTGGAGATGTCCTCGGGGGCGCCGATACGTTTGTAGGGAATGAGCTTCAGCAGCTTCTCGCCTGCCTCGCCCTGGGTTTCCTTGGTGTTGATGCCGGTGCGGATGGCGCCGGGCGAGATCGCGTTGATGCGGATGCGCTGGGGTCCGGCTTCCTGCGCCAGGGTACGCATCATCATGTCGATGCCGCCCTTCGATGCCGCGTAGTTCACATGTCCGCCCCACGGGATCACGTCGTGCACCGAGCTCATGTGCAGGATCTTGCCGATCGCGCGCGATACGCCACGATCGCCCTGCTTCACGAACTGGCGGATTGCCGAGCGCGCGGTCAGGAACTGCCCGGTCAGGTTGACGTCGATGACGCGCTTCCAGTCGGCGAGGCTCATCTCGGCCGAGGGTGCATCCTTCTGCATGCCGGAATTGGCGACCACGATGTCGACCGCGCCCCATCGCTCGACGGTGGCCGCGAACAGCGCCTCGACCGCATCCTCGTCCGACACGTCGGCCTGCATGGCGAAGGCTCGTCCGCCCGCCTGCTCGATCTCGGCGACGAGCGCTTCGGCGGGTTTTGCCTGACTATTGTAGTTGACCGTCACGGCAGCCCCGGCCTCGGCCATCGCCCGGGCGATCGCGTAGCCGATACCTGAACTCGCTCCGGTGACGATCGCGATCTGGTTGTCGAGACGGCAATCCATCGAAGGTCCCCTGGCCGGTGCGTGCCTCGAACGCAGCGATCGGGGTTGCAGTTTGCCATTGCGTCCATGCATCCCATGTGTGGGCAATCCTGGAACAGGCGAGACGTCATGACCGAAATACACAGCGCCGACCACGACGCCAGCCGATCCGGCCAATTCACTATCGGCGGCGATCTGACCGTTACCCGGCTCGGCTTCGGCGCGATGCGCATCACCGGCCCGGGCATCTGGGGGCCACCCGCGAACCTCGATGCCGCCAGACAGACGCTGCGGCGTGCGGTCGAACTCGGCATCGATTTCATCGACACTGCCGACAGCTACGGCCCCACCGTGAGCGAGGATCTCATTGCCGAGGTGCTCAAGCCATACAAGGGCCTCACCATCGCCACCAAGGGCGGGCTGACCCGGCATGGGCCGAACATATGGGCGCCGGTCGGCCGGCCGGAATATCTGCGTCAGTGCGTGCTGATGAGCCTGCGCCGTCTCGGCCTGGAGCGCATCGATTTGTGGCAACTGCACCGCGTCGACGCCAAGGTGCCGCAGGACGAGCAGTTCGGCGCGATCGCCGACATGCAGCGCGAAGGCCTGATCCGCCATGTCGGCCTCAGCGAGGTCTCGGTCGAGACGATGAAAGCAGCACAGCGCTTCTTTCCGGTGGTCAGCGTGCAGAACCGCTTCAACCTGGTCGACCGCAAGAGCGAGGACGTCCTGGATTATTGCGAGCAGCAAGGCATCGGCTTCATCCCGTGGGCGCCGCTCGATGGCGGCGCATTGGCCAGGGAGGGTTCCGCCCTGACCGATATTGCCCGCGATCGTGGCGTCGGTCCCGGCCAGGTGGCATTGGCGTGGATGTTGCGCCGGTCGCCGGTGATGCTGCCGATCCCCGGCACCGGCAGCCCGTCGCACCTCGAGGAGAATGTGGCCGCGGCGGGGCTGAGCCTCAGCGACGAGGAGGCGGCAATTTTGGACCGCCAGGGTGCGCAGGCTTCGGCCAAGGCAGGCAGCCGATAAACGCAGCCGGGGGCTTGCGTCTCAATAAGACGGCCGAAGCCTCGGGGAGGGGCGACGGACGCGCGCGCCGATGGTAAGGAACGCCGCATGAGCGGCCCGTACGATCGTCCGTCCCAACCCAGCCTGACGGCTGGACGTCCTGTCTCGGGCAGTCGCGTGCCGACGTCCGCCGATCCGCGCGTGCCGGGCCGTGGCCCCGGCGGTCGGGGGCCGGGCGGTCCGGCTCCCCGGCGACCGCGTTTCCGCGTGGTTCGCAAGCTCGCTGGCGCGTCGCTTGCGGTGCTGCTGCTGGTCGGCGGCACGTCCTCGCTGATCGTCTGGCGGAAATACGAGCTCCTGGTGGCGGACTTGCCGACCGTCGGCGTGCTGCGCAATTACCAGCCGCCGGTGATGAGCCGGATCTATTCCGGCGATGGGCGGGTGATTGCGGAACTCGCCGCCGAGCGACGCCTGTTCGTTCCCTACAGCGCGATTCCGGACAAGGTGAAGGCTGCCTTCATCTCGACCGAAGACCAGAACTTCTACACCCATGGCGGTGTCGATCCGCTGGCGATCCTGCGCGCCGCCTTCACCGACTTGGAAACGATCCACAAGCGTCGGCCGATCGGGGCCTCGACCATCACCCAACAGGTCGCGCGCATCATGTTGCTCGGGTCGAGTGCCCGCACGTTCGAGCGCAAGGCGAAGGAAGCGGTGCTCGCCATTCGCATCGAGCAGACGCTGTCCAAGGACCGCATCCTCGAGATCTACCTGAACGAGATCTACCTGGGTGCAGGCGCCTACGGCATCACGGCCGCCGCCCAGACCTATTTCAACAAGCCGCTCGACCAGCTCGACATCGCCGAAGCCGCCTTCCTGGGCGCGCTGCCGAAATCGCCGACCAACTACAACCCCTATCATTATCCGGATGCCGCCAAGACCAGGCGTAATCTTGTGCTTGGCCGCATGGTAGAGACCCATTCGATCACCGTTGCCGAAGGGGATGCGGCGAAACTGGAGCCGCTGGTGCCGACCGGCTTCACCCGGCCCGGCCCGGTTCCCGGTTCGGAATGGTTTTCCGAGGAGGTGCGTCGCCAACTGGTCGACCGCTACGGGCAGAACCAGACCATGCAGGGCGGGCTGGTGGTGCAGACCAGCCTCGATCCGAAACTGCAGGACGAGGCGACGCGGGACCTACGCAACGGCCTGATGAGATACGATCGTGCGCATGGCGGCTGGCGCGGCGCGGTGACGCATCTGGACGGGATCGGCAACGTCCGGTCGACCCGGTCGCGCAAGGGGCACGCCGATGCTTCGGCCGCAGTAAGCTGGGAATCCGTGCTGGCGACCGTCGCCCGGCCGGCGGGCATGTTGCCCGACTGGCGCATGGCGGTCGTGATCTCGCCGTCGCTCGGCACGATCGGCTGGCTGGACGATAACGATAACGCGGCTGCCGGCCTCGGCGCGCCGCATAACGGCACGCTCAACGGCGACGACATGGCGTGGATGCGGACCTACAAGTCGATCAAGCCCGGCGATGTGCTGATGGTCGAACCGACCCGCACGGAAGCGGGTAATCCCGGCTCCAGTGTCAGGATCCGGCAGATCCCGCAGGTCGAGGGTGCGATGGTCAGCATGGACCCGACTACCGGGCGGGTGCTGGCGCTGGTCGGCGGCTGGAGCTTCGAGAGCAGCCAGTTCAACCGTGCCACGCAGGCCCTGCGCCAGCCCGGTTCCTCGTTCAAACCGATCGTCTACCTGGCTGGCATGATGCAGGGTATCTCGCCCAGCCAGAAGTTCGCCGATGCACCCTATTCGAACGGCAACTGGCATCCGAACAACTACGAAATGACCTTCGGTGGGCCGACCTCGCTGCACGACGCGCTGCGCAAGTCGCTCAACTTGGTGACGATCCGGCTGGCCGCGCATATCGGCATGAGCACCGTGGCCAAACTGGCGATCGACCTGCATGAGGTCGACTCGATGCCCAAGGTGTTGCCGGCCGCCCTGGGTGCGGTCGAAACCACCGTGCTGCGCGAGTCCGGCGCCTACGCCTCGATCGCGTCCGGCGGCAAGGAAGTGCTGCCGAGCCTGATCGACGACGTGCAGGATCGCGATGGCCATGTGATCTGGCGTCCGGCCGGCCTCGGCGTGCAGACCGGATCGGACCCGAACCAGCCGCCGGTGCTGACCGACACGCGCAAGCAGATCAGCGATCCGGCCTCGGCCTTCCAGGTCGTGCAGATGATGGAAGCGGTGCTGAAGCCGGGCGGCACCGGAAGGCTGGCAGGGGCCGGCATCGACAGCCCGATCGCCGGCAAGACCGGAACGACGCAGGACTTCCGTGATGCTTGGTTCGCGGGTTTCGCGCCGAACCTGCTGACTGTGGTGTGGGTCGGGTTCGACAACCCGCAGAGCCTCGGCGAGAAGCAGGATGGCGATACCGTTGCCGGACCGATCTGGAACAGCTTCATGAAGGCTGCCCTGGCAGACCGGCCGAAGGTCGATTTCCGTGTGCCCGACGGTGTGACGGTCATGCGCTACGGCAGTACCATCGACGCGTTCAAGCCGGGACAGGAACCCGGCGTCAGCCACGACCTGTTCGCGGCCAGGACGGTCGTCGAAGAACTCGGTGCGGGCGATACCGGTGCCGAGAACCTGCCGGACGCGGAATCCGATATGGGCAACGGCGCCAGCCCGGCGTCGATCGGTCCCGGTGCCTCGCTGGACGATACCGGCCACGAACTCGGGTCCCCCGCGAACCCGGCGCAACCCGGCGCCACGCCGACAGGCCAGCCCGGCACGCTGGCGGCAGGATCGCCGGCCAAGGCTGCCGCGGCTGCCAGCGGGGGTGACATCGGCATGGGCGGCTTGTATTGAGCCTGCCCGCCGTTTCCTAATTTCAGCGTAACGCCGCCCCGACATCTGGATCAGTGACATGTCCGCCGAGATCGAAGCCCTCAACGAACAGATCAAGCAGTCGGTCGCGCTGCTAAGGAGGCATCTTTGACTGGGATGTTGCCCTCGACCGCCTCGCGGACCTGAACAACCGGGTCGAGGATCCCGACCTCTGGAAGGATGCTGCCGCCGCGCAGGAACTGATGCGCGAGCGCACCACGCTGGCCGGACGGATGGAAGGCGTGCAGCGTCTCGAGACCGAGGTGCGCGACGCGATGGACCTGGCCGAAATGGCCGAGGCCGAGGGCGACCAGGCGATGGTGGCCGATGCGAT
>JBPBQO010000042.1:0-27686 GCA_050954785.1 Janthinobacterium lividum
TCTCGGTGGCGCCGCTGATTCCCTGCCGTCGTTGCGACCAGTGCCTGACAGGCAACTTCTCGCGCTGCCGCGACTATGATTATTTCGGCAGCCGTCGTGACGGCGCCTATGCGGAATACGTGTCGGTCCCACGCGGCAACCTGTTGAAGACGCCGGCGGGAATCGATCCGCGCGCGGCGGCGATGACCGATCCGGCTTCCATCGCGCTGCATGCGATCTGGAAGCATCCGATCACCATCGGCGATACCGGCGGCGTGGTCGGCTGCGGGCCGATCGGCCTGTTCGCGATCCAGTGGATGCGCCTGATGGGTGCGTCGCAGGTGGTGGCGGTCGATGTATCCGAACAGAAACTCGAGCAGGCGCGCGAGGCCGGGGCCACGCATACGTTCCTGAGCCACGGCCCGAAGCCGGAAGTCCCGCCCTGCGACCTGATCATCGAGGCGGCGGGTCATCCCTCCACCGCCAATCTGGCGGTGCGCATGGCCGGGCCGGGCGGCCATGTCGTGTTCATCGGCATTCCGACCCAGGATGTCGGACTCGAAATCGCGACCTTCAACCATATGCTGCGTCAGGAGATTTCCCTGCACGGCTCATGGAACTCGTTCGGAGCGCCCTTCCCCGGCCCGCAATGGACGACAACGCTGGAGAAGCTCGGCAGCGGCGACCTGCGCTGGGAATTCATGATCACCCACGAGCCCGGTCTCGACGAGCTTCCCGGCATCATGAACAAGTTCAGGGAGCGGAACGAGTTCATTTCCAAGGTGATGGTGAAGCCGTAAGGCCTGATTTTAAGGTATCACGACGTGAGCCTGCTCCTGGGACTCGATTTCGGCACCGGCGGCATCCGTGTGGGTTTGTTCGACCCGGACCTGCGCACGATCGTCGTCACCGCCGAGGAAACCTATATCACCCGGCATCCACAGCCTGGATGGGCCGAGCAGTCGCCGGACGACTGGTGGGACGCGCTCGGGCGTGCCTGCCGGCGCATGATGGCACAGGCGAACAATCCTGAAATTGCCGGCATCGCGGTGGCGACCACCGCCTCCACCGTGGTCGTCTGCGGTCGTGATGGCGCGCCGTTGCGTCCGGCACTGCTATGGATGGATTGCCGCGCCGGCAGCCAAGCGCATCGAACCGGGGAAAGCACGCATCCGGTCATGGCCCAGAGCGGCGGCAGCGATGCCGCCGAGTGGCTGGTACCGAAGGCGATGTGGCTCGCGGTCCATGAACCGAAGCTCTACGACGCAGCCCACATCATTTGCGAATGCGTCGACTGGGTGAATTTCAGGCTGACCGGCCAGTGGGTCGGCAGCCGGATGAATGCCACCTGCAAATGGAACTATGACGGTTCGGCCGAGCAGTTTCATCCCGAACTGTACGAGAGCTTCGGGGCGCCGGGCCTCGTGGACCGGTTGCCGCAGCGAATCGTTCGGGTCGGCGATGCGATCGACCGGCTTTCGACCGAGGCGGCCCTGCATCTCGGGCTTGGCGACCAGCGTCCGGTCGTGGCCCAGGGCGGCATCGATGCGCATATCGGCATTCTCGGCGCCGACACGGTCGCTCCGGGCAAGCTGCTGCTGATTGGCGGCACGTCGGTCGTGCATCTGTTCCATCTCGCCGACGACCGGCCGGTACCCGGCTTCTGGGGACCTTATCCGGGCGCGCTGATCGACGATCTATGGCTGGTCGAGGGCGGCCAGGTGTCGGCCGGCTCGGTACTGTCCTGGCTAAGCGGCCAGATATTCCAGCTCGATAGCGACGGCACCCAGCGCCTGATCCAGGAGGCATTGCGTCTGCCCGCGCAGGATAGCGGCCTGTTGACGCTCGACTATTTCATGGGCAACCGCACTCCCTATCGCGACCCGCATCTGCGTGGCGCAATCCTGGGATTGTCGCTCGGTCACGACCGCGCCTCGATGTATCGCTCGGCGGTCGAGGGTGTGGCGCTGGCGTCGGCCAATGTGGTGGCGCAGGCGAAGTCGCTCGGCGTGCCGGTCGACCGGATCGTCAGCGCCGGCGGCTATTGCAAGAACGCACTCTGGCTACGCGCGACCGTCGACGCGATCGGCCTGCCGATCCAGCTCGCGGCCGAGGAGAACCTGACCATCGTCGGCACGGCGGCGGCGGCGGCAACCGGTGTCGGGCTGTTTCCGGACCTGCGTTCCGCCGCTGCCGCGGTGGCGCGTGACGGAAGGCTGATCGAGCCGGACATGGCGGCGCATCGTCGATATGTCGAGAACCTCGAACGCTACCGGGATGCCACCACGATCCTGACCCCGATCCTGCACCGCCTGTCGGCTCCATCAGGACGTCAGGAGGACCGGCTGCATGTCGCTTCGCACTGACCAGGACAACGACGTCGATCTTCGCAACCTCTCCACCGAGGGGCGCGAGATGCTGATGCTGCAGGCGGCCAAGGGCTACTACGACCTCGACCGGACCATGGCCGATATCGCCAAGCAGATCGGGCTGACCCGCTGGCAGGTGGCACGCCTGCTGAAAGAGGCCCGGGAAGTGGGAGTGGTCCGGATCGAGATCGTGCCGCGCGCGCAGCGCCTGCCCGACCTCGAAAGCCGCCTGCAACGGTCCTACGAGCTACGCGAGGCGATCGTCGTGCCCAATGCGGGGCCGAACACGGGCGAGGACGACAGCCTGGCGGTGGACAGCGTGGCGCAGGCAGCCGGCCAGTTCCTGGCGGCGCTCACCCCGCGCCCGTCGCTGGTCGGCGTATCGTGGGGACGCACGATGGCGGCCGTGGCGCACTGGCTGCCACGGCGCTGGAACGACGGCGTCGAGGTGGTGCTGCTGAACGGCGCGATGAACACGCGCGGCACCGTGAAGCACACCAACAACATCGCCGAGCTGTTCGCGCTGGCCGCCAACGGCCGGGCGACGCTGCTGCCGGTGCCGGCGATCGTCGGGCTGGCCGAAACACGCCAGGTGCTGGAGCGCGACCCGATCATCGCAACCGTTCTGGCCCTGGGCCATGAGGCGCGGGTGGCCTGCTTCGGCCTGGGCAGCATGACAAGCTCCTCGGTTCTGGTGCAGTCCGGCTACATCGATGGAACCGAGATCGCGCGCCTGCGCAAGGCCGGCGCCGTAGGCGACGTGCTGGGCCGGTTCATCGATGCCGATGGCAACATCGTCGATCCGGTACTGGACGCGAAAACCATCGGGCTGACGCCGGACGCGCTGCGACAGAAAACGATTTCGATCGGAGTGGCGGTCGGAGCGCAGAAGCATGCGGTGGTACTGGCGGTATTGAGAGCCCACCTGATCAACGTTCTCGTCACCGACGAACGGACGGCGCTGGCCGCCCTGGAGGCCGCCGATGCAGCCTGACGCGACGTTCGTGTCCCAGCCAAGGATCGTCCTCGACGTCGATCGCGCGGCAAAGATCTTCCCGGGCAATATCGTTGCGGTCGAGGATGCGTCGCTATCGGTCCGGGCAGGCGAGGTGCATTGCCTGCTGGGAGCCAACGGCGCCGGCAAGAGCACGCTGCTGAAGATCATCGCCGGTGCGTATTCGCTCACGCGCGGCACGATGACGCTGGACGGCGTGGCCTGTCGTTTCCGCACCCCGCACGAGGCAGCCGCTGCCGGCATCTCGATGATCTACCAGGAACTCGACCTGGTTCCACAGCTCACCGTCGCCCAGAACATGCTGCTGGGACGCGTGCCTGGACGCTGGGGCCTGATCGACCGCGCCCGCCGGATGCGGATCGCCGGGGAAGCGCTGGCCAGGGTCGGCGCCGGTTTCAGTGCCGACGCCACGGTCGGGTCGCTGTCGATCGCCAACCAGCAGCTCACCGCGATCGCGCGCTCGCTGACGATGGACGCCAAGATCATCATCATGGACGAGCCGTCGGCGGCGTTGAACGAGACCGAGCTTGCCCGCGTGTTCGAGGTAATCCGCGACATCACTGCCCAGGGCGTGGCGATTCTCTATGTCAGCCACCGGCTCGGCGAGATCCGCGCGATCGGAGACCGGGTGACCGTGCTGCGCAACGGCAGCACCGTCGATACGTTCGACGTTGCCAGCACCACCGAACAGACGCTGGTCGAAGCGGTGCTCGGCCGCCACCAGACGTTGCTGGAACGCAGCGCCCGCGCACCGGCCCGCGAGGCGGTGGCGCTCGACGTGAAGCGGCTGCGTGGCCCGCATGGACTGGATGTGCGCGACCTTCGCGTGCACGAGGGCGAGATCATCGGCCTGTCCGGGCTGAACGGGTCCGGCCGCACCAGCTTCCTGCACGCGCTGTTCGGCGATTTGCGATTCCAGGGCGAGATCCAGCTCGGCGGCGCGCCCTACAGTCCGAGGCGCCCGGCGGACGCGATCAAGCAACGCGTGGCGCTGGTGCCGGAGGATCGGAAAACCCAGGGCCTGATGCTGGACCATGCGATCTATCGCAATGCGATGCTGCCTTCGTTGCGCCGACGCCGGATGATAACCCATGAGCGCATGCGCACTGCCGCGCGGCCGGTGCTGTCGGACCTGTCGACCCGCTACAGCACGCTGGACCAGCCGGTCCGCCAGCTTTCCGGCGGAAACCAGCAGAAGGTGGTGTTCACCAAGTGGGTCATCGAGGGCAGCCGCATCCTGCTGCTGGACGAACCGAGCCGCGGCCTCGATGTCGGTGCAAAGGCCGAACTGTATGCGCTGATCCGCCGCCTGGCCGAGGACGGTGCCGCCATCATCGTGGCCAGCAGCGAACTGGACGAGATCTACGTCAATTGCGACCGGATCTGGGTGTTCCACGAAGGACGTAACGTTCACTGCTTCGATCCGACGTTCGCCTCGCGAGACGACATTCTGAAGGCCGGGCTGGTCGGTGCCGGCCCTGTCGGCAACGCCATAGGCGGGTCCGGCCATTTTGCGGAGACACCGTCATGAACACGCTGACCGACACCATGCCGAAGCGCGCCGCAGGCTCGTTGTCCGGCCGGCGCATCGTCGAACTGATGCTGCGCTATAACTTCATCGTCATCTTCTTCGCGGTGGTGGTGATCGCGACGTTGCTGTCGGACAATTTTCTCACCTTCCGCAACATCTCCAACCTGTTCCAGCAGGCCAGCATCGTCGGCATCGTCGCGGTCGGCATGACCTTCGTGATCCTGACGGCCAACATCGACCTGTCGGTGGGCAGCGTCGTCGCCTGCGGCGGCATGGTCGCCTCGCTGCTGATGGCGTCGGGCACGCCACCGCTGCTGGCGGTCGCCGCGGCAATCGGCGTCGGTGCCGCTCTCGGTGCCGTGATGGGCGCCATTTCCGCCTATGCTGCGGTGCCGAGCTTCATCGTGACGCTGGCCGGATTGGTCACGGTGCGAGGCGTAACCTACCTGATGTCGAACGGCGTGCCGATCGGCGGCTTGCCGGCGGGTTTCGGTCAGTTCGGATCGCTGACGGTGCCGATCTTCCCCGGCGTGCATGTCCCGGTGCTGGCGTTGCTGTTCCTGGGCGTGTGCGCCGTCGCCGCACTGGTGCTGCGCTACACCGTGTTCGGCGAGTACGTGTTCGCGACGGGCGGAAATGCGGAAGCCGCCCGACTGTCCGGCCTGCCGGTCAAGCTGATCGTTACGATCGTATTCGCGATTTCCGGATCGCTTGCCGCCCTGTCCGGCGTGCTGCTGACCGCGCGGCTGCGAATCGGTCAGCCGACTGCGGCACAGGGCCTTGAGCTCGACGCAATCGCCGCGGTGGTTCTGGGGGGGACCAGCCTGTTCGGCGGTCGCGGCGGCGTGATCGGAACGATCTTTGCGGTGATGCTGCTTCAGGTTTTGCGTAATATATTCAACCTGCTGGGCCTGGGATCGTTCTACCAGATGACCATGACCGGCCTGATTATCATCGCCGCCATCCTGCTCAACCGAGCCATCGACAGCCGACAGGGCCGCCGCTGAAAGCGGCATTTGTTGGACAAGTGTGCTTTCTGTGCATGCACTGCCGGTTGATCGACAACATCCTCTGGCGCGGCGGCGATAGAATGGTAATCTGTCAAGGCTCGGGTATCCGAACGGCATAGCCAAAGGCTACGCTGGAAAAAAAGTGGGGAAACAAATGAATACAACACGGAAGTGCGCCACGCGTGGCGTCACCGGAAAGATCTGGGTCGGAACCATCGCGATGGCGCTGGCCAGCACCGCTCTTGGTTCGGCCGTTGCGCAGACATCGCTGAACCCGAGCTCGCGTGTTGCAACGCCACTTCCGCTGAATGGCGCCCCGATCAATTCGGTCAGCTCGGTTCCGCCGCTGCCGGCACCCGAAGCACTGTTCCCGGGCATCTTCGGTGTCGGCACCTACCTGCGCGACAAGGGCATTGCAGTCCTGCTCGACAACGTGGACGAGTTCAGCGGCATCGTTAAGGGCCAGCATCACGGCTCGGCCAACGCCGGCCAGTACGGCCTCGAGACGGACATCGACTGGGAGCGGCTCGCGGGCATTACCGGCTTCTCGACCCATACCGTCATGGTCGGTCGCTACGGCATCCCGGCCAGCCGCATGTTCGGCGACAACCTCGACCCCAGCCAGGAAATCTATGGCGCCGGCGGCAACGTCGCCGTCCATCTCGTTTATGCCTATGGCGAGGAAACTGTCGCCAACGGTCGGCTCGATGTCGCTTTCGGTCGTATGCCGGTGCTGAACGACTTCGCATCGTCGCCGCTTTACTGCAACTTCATGAACAACGCGTTCTGCGGAAATCCGAAAGCCTCCTCGGACAACGCAGCCGTGTCGTCCTATCCCGACGCTGGCTGGGCGTTCCGCGTTCGCGTTCGTCCGACCCAGGCGACCTACATCGAGAGCGGCATCTTCTTCGACGATGCCAACATCTATCAGGCAACCAACGGCTACCGGTCGGGCTTCCGTTTCAACGCCCAGCAGATCAAGGGCGAGACCTTCCCGGTACAGATCGGCTATGAGCCCGCATTCGGCCCCGACCATCTGCCCGGCCACTACAGCGTCGGCTTTATCTATGACAACAACAACCATGCCGACGACTATTACGACGTCAACGGCAGCGCCTTCGCGCAGACCGGCCTGGCACGGCGCAACCGCAAGGGCCAGACCGCCGAGTACGCGTTGGTCGACCAGATGGTTCTCCGCCACGGCCCGGGTGGCAACAACGGCCTGATCGCCTTCGGCGCGGTCTATCACAACGACAACAGCACCTCGGTTCGCACCAGCCAGCTCAACGTCGGCCTGATCGATCATGGTTTCTGGAAGGCACGTCCCGCGGACGGCATCTCTGCAGGCTTCAGCTACCTGGAAGTGTCCGACAAGCTGAACAAGACCGAAGCCCTCCAGCAGGAGCTCGGCCTGCCGATCACCGGCGTGGGCAACTTCTACAATGCGCAGACAACGGGCGTGCAGAGCCACACGTATGTCTTCGAAGCCAACTATCAGATCCACGTCTGGCGCGGTGTGACGCTTGCACCGGACTTCCAGTACTTCATCCGTCCGAACGCGCAGGCAAATCTGCCGAACGCAGCCGTCATCGGGTTCAAGAGCCACATCGAACTGTTCTAAATCCACTTTATCGGATTAAACTTGATGGCCGTGCGGATTATCCGCACGGCCTTTTTTATACCCGGTGTTTGGCCGGAACGTTACGCAAGCACCGGATAACCGGCTTTCATGGCGTAATCCTCAAGATGCTGCACCGCGCCATATGCGTCGGACGCCAGCACGAAGAATGTTTCAATCAATAGCGCCCGGCATGTTTCGCGATGCGCCGGATCGTTCACGACCTCATCCAGCGCTCGCCTGAGCGCATCGCATATCGTTTCGTCCTGTGTTGTCACGAGCGGCAAACCCGGCGAGGCGATGGTCCAGTCCAACACGCGAACCCGCTCCGTCAACGCCGGACGGTGACGCCGCAGCAGCGCGAACGTGACGCAATCGATCGCCGCCAGGTCCGCTGTGCCGCGCCTCACAGCATCGATGCTTGCCGCATGGCTGCCGGTGACGACGACATCGTGGAAAAAAGCCCGTCCGTTCGCGAGCGGCGCGACCATCGCGCGGAGCAGGTTCATTCCTGAATTGCTGTCGACCGCATTGATCGCGCAGACCCGTCCACGCAGCGCCGACAGCGATCCGGCATCCGCGTCGCGATGCACGATGATGGCGCTGCGGTAGTAAGGACCGTCGCAACCAGGCGCGTCGTAGACCGGCGTTGCGACCACCCGTACATGGTCCGGCAGTGTGAGCAGCGGATAGCCGCAGGTCTGCGAGAGCAGCACGTTCGCACCATGCCAATGCGCCGCCAGATCGTGCGGCCGGTCCAGCATTGACGGCACGGAGATGCCCGACCGTTCAAGTACCCCGGCGAGCGCTTGCCAGAGCGCCTCGGTGTACGGGCGCAGCTCCGGAAGATCATACATCGGCAGCGCAGCTACGAGCAGGCCCTTGTCGTGGTTCATGATGAATCACCGTTGCAATTTGTTGATATCGTGCCTAGGCTCGATTAACCACAAACGACGATGTCGGAATACCATGCCAGTCGTACCTTCTGCTGCCAATCGGCCTGCCAGTAACGAGTGGCCGACGCTGTTGTTGTCCCTGTGCATCCATGGCGGCTGGATGGCGCTCACCTTCTACGCGGGCCGCATGGCGTGGTGGCTGCTGCCCCTGCCGGGCGCATGGTTGATCGCTTGGCACATGTCGCTGCAGCACGAGGTGATCCACGGCCATCCCACTCGATTTGGATGGCTCAACGACCTGATCGGCAGCATCCCGCTCAGCCTGTGGCTGCCCTACGAGCGGTACAAGAGCAGCCATCTCGGCCATCACCGCGGCAACACCCTCACCGATCCGATCGAGGATCCCGAGAGCCACTATGTGACCGCCGAACGATACCGGCAGGCCGGTCTGACCGGACGGTGGCTGCTGCGGGCCGGGAACACGCTGCTCGGCCGCATGACGATCGGGCCTGGCCGCTCGATCGCAACGTTCCTCGATCGTGATTTCCGGGCCCTCCTGGCTGGGGACACCGAAGTTCGCCGCGCCTGGCTGCTGCATCTGCCGGGCGTCATGCTGGTGCTGGCTTGGCTGCTGCTGGTGTGCCACCTGTCGCTGGCACGCTATGCCGCCCTGTTCATCTACCCGGGACTCTCGCTGGTGCTGATCCGCTCTTTCGCCGAGCATCGTGCTGCGGACGAACCCGGACATCGGACGGCTGTCGTCGAGCGTGCACCGCTGCTTGGCCTGCTGTTCCTGTTCAACAACCTGCATGTCGTGCACCATTTGCAGCCCGGGCTCGCCTGGTATCGCATCCCGGCGTCGTATCGGACGAACCGGTCGGCGCTGCTGAGGGACAATGGCGGGCTGGTATATCGCGGCTATCTCGACGTTGCCCGGCGCTATCTCGTGCGTCAGCACGACTCACCGGTGCACGAGACCCGTCGTTGGACACAGGGGCAGCCACCCGTGCGATGATGGCGGTCTTCGTCGACAGGACCCGCATTCATGATCCCCGCCCTGGAAGACCGCCTGGTCACACGCCTGTTCCGCTATCTCGCCGTCACCAGCCAAAGCGACGCCAAGGCGAGCACGCTGCCGAGCACACCGGGCCAATGGGACATGGTGAAGCTGCTGGCGGGCGAACTCGAGGCGCTCGGCCTCATCGACATCCACACCGACGAGAACGCGGTGCTGACCGCGCGCCTGCCTGCGACCGTTGCGGGCCGCCCGCGGATCGGCTTCTGCGCGCATGTCGATACCGTCGATGTCGGCTTGTCTCCGCATATCCGGCCGGCCCTGGTGAGGTTCGCCGGCGACGATCTCTGCCTGAACCGCGAGCGCGACATCTGGCTGCGCACCGCCGAGCATCCCGAGATTCTCCCCTACGCCGGACAGGATGTTGTCGTGAGCGACGGCACCAGCGTGCTCGGTGCCGACAACAAGGCGGCGGTGGCCGTGGTGATGACGTTGCTGGACACGCTCGTGCGGGACCGGCCGCCGCATGGCGATGTGGTCGTCGCGTTCGTGCCGGACGAGGAGATCGGCCTGCGCGGCGCCCGGGCAATGGCCCTGGACCGGTTCCCGGTCGACTTCGCCTACACGATCGATAGCTGCGCGCTGGGCGAGTTCGTGATCGAGACCTTCAATGCCGCCCAGGCGACGATCACCATCGAAGGCGTCACCGCGCACCCGATGTCGGCCAAGGGCGTGCTGGTCAATCCGATCCTGGTCGCAGCCGACCTGATCGGCCGGTTCGATCCGCTGGACACGCCGGAACATACCGAGGGACGCGAGGGCTATTGCTGGGTCAACGGCATGACCGCGAATGCCGCGACCGCCACGCTCAGCCTGTCGATCCGCGATTTCGACGACGCCGTCTTCGCCGAGCGCCAGCAGCGTGTGCGGGACGCGGTCGTGGAAACCCGCAAGGCGCATCCTGGTGCGACGATCACCTGCCGGATCGAGGAGGTGTATCGCAACATCGCCTCGAGCCTCGGCGACGACCGGCGCAGCGTGGACCTGATGGCGCAGGCCTACGCCGAGCTCGGCATCCTGGCCAACATCATCGCCATGCGCGGCGGCACCGACGGTTCGGCGCTGTCGGCGCGCGGCATCCCGACCCCGAACATGTTCACCGGCGCGCATAATTTCCACTCGCCGTTCGAATTCCTGCCGGTCCCGTCGTTCGTGCGGTCGTTCGAGGTGGCCGAACGGATCGTCGCACTCGCCGCTGCCGCATGACCCGAACCCTGCTGCTGCGGAATGCGACGGTCCTCGTCACCATGGACGCCGAACGCCGCGAGATCGCCGGCGGCGGGGTGTTCATCGAGGATAACCGCATCCTGGCGGTCGGCACGACGGAGCAGTTGCCGGCGACCGCGGATCGGGTGATCGACCTCGCCGGCCACGTGCTGATGCCGGGCCTGGTCAACACCCATCACCACATGTTCCAGACCCTGACGCGGGCGGTGCCGGCAGCCCAGGATGCGTCGCTGTTCGACTGGCTGCGGGCGCTCTATCCGATCTGGACGCGGCTTACCCCCGAGATGATCCAGGTTTCTACCCAGACGGCGATGGCCGAGCTGATCCTGTCCGGCTGCACCACCTCCAGCGACCATCTTTACCTGTTCCCGAACGGCAGCCGCCTCGACGACCAGCTCGAAGCCGCGGAAACCACCGGCCTGCGCTTCCATGCGGCGCGCGGGGCCATGAGCGTCGGCGAGAGCCAGGGCGGATTGCCGCCGGACAGCCTGGTCGAGGCCGAGCCTTCCATCCTGCACGACACCAGGCGGCTGATCGAGACCTTCCACGATCCGGCCCGGTTTTCGATGCGCCGGATCGTGGTGGCGCCCTGCTCGCCGTTCTCGGTGAGCCGCGGACTGATGCAGGACGCGGCTTCGCTAGCGCGCGCAACCTCGACCATGCTGCACACCCATCTGGCCGAGAACGATTCCGATGTCGCCTACAGTCGCGAAACCTTCGGAATGAGCCCGGCCGACTACGCGGACTCGCTCGGCTGGGTCGGGCCGGATGTGTGGCACGCCCACTGCGTCAAGCTCGATGCGACGGGCCTTGCCACCTTCGGCTGTACCAGGACCGGAGTAGCGCACTGCCCGTGCTCGAACATGCGGCTGGCCTCGGGCATCGCGCCGATACGCCGGATGCGGGCACATGGCATCCCGGTCGGGCTCGGCGTCGATGGCTCGGCATCCAACGACGGCAGCCATATGCTCGGTGAAGCCAGGCAGGCGATGCTGCTGGCGCGGGTGCTGCACGACCCCGCTGGTCCGGACGAACACCGCATGATGAGTGCCCGCGAGGCGCTGGAGCTGGCGACGATCGGCGGCGCTCGCGTGCTGGGGCGGGACGATATCGGCCACCTGGCGCCGAACATGGCGGCTGACCTGGTGGCCTTCGATCTACGTCATCCGGCCTATGCCGGAGCGCTGCACGATCCGGTGGCGGCTTTGCTGTTCTGCGCGCCGCAAACGGTATCGCTCAGCGTGATCAACGGGCGCATCGTGGTGCAGGACGGGAACCTGCTGACGCTGGATGCGCCGATCCTGGCCGAACGCCACAACGCGTTGGCCGGCCGGCTGGTGAACGGATAGGCTACGATTCCGAAGGTTTGCGAGCGTTGCGGAACGGGACAAGCTTGCTCTGCTTGACGTCCCAGAGTGCAAGCCGTGCACATTTCAGGCTACCGAACAGGGACAGATGCGGCACCTTCTGCAAGGCGGGATTTTCCTCGTGGCAGGCGCGGAGGCGGTAGTTCGGGATCCTGGACGACAGGTGATGGATGTGGTGAAAGCCAATATTTCCGGTCAGCCAGTGCAGCGGACGCGGCAGGTCGTAGAACGATGAACCCTGCAGTGCGGAAGCCTTGAAGTCCCAGTTCGGCTTCAGCTCCCAGTAGGCATCCTCAAACTGGTGCTGGATATAGAACAGCCAGATCCCGATCGTCGCCGCCAGGACCATAACCGGCAGCCAGCCGAGCAGCAGCGGCAGCGGTCCCAGGATCAGCACCAGGATCGTAAGGCCGACCAGCAGGGCGACGTTCGTGCCCAGCACGCTGGCCCAGCTGCGCCAGCTCCGGATCGGGTGGCCCCTCGGGATGCGCTGGTTGATCAGGAACTGCCAGGCCGGCCCGACACCGAACAGCACCAGAGGGTGGCGATACATCCGATAGGCCAGCCGGGCACGCCGCGGCAGAGCCACATATTCATCGAGCGTCAGGGTCGTCACGTCGCCGATGCCGCGCCGGTCCAGGTTGCCGGTTCCGGCATGATGCAGCGCATGATCGCCACGCCACGCCTTGTATGGCGTGAGGGTCACGACGCCCAGCACGGAGCCGAGCAGATCGTTGGCCCAGCGTGCCGGAAAGAAGGATCCATGCCCGCAATCATGCTGAAACATGAACAGCCTGATTATCAGGAAGGCCGCGAACGGGATCAGCAGCAGGGCTTCCCAGAAGCCGTAGCCAACCCCCAACATGATAGCCGCCATCACGACGAGGAACATGACTCCGGTGTTGGAGAGCTGAATCAGCGCACGCCGCCAGTCCGGCTTCAGGTAGGGCGCGACCATCGCACGCCAGGTCGAGGACGAAACGGGCATCGATTCAGGATCGGACATTCAGCTCTGGCAGGTCTGTTCGGGATTTGAAGACAGTTCCGCGGGCACGGCATGCCTCCATCACCGATATTAGGCTAGAACTAACGGCCTGTCCCGAGAAGTCTTGTCATGATGAGATGAAGCTTCCGTTAAGTCGCGATGGCTGCCTCGATGAACCGTGGGCATCAAGGAGCGCTCTCCCCAAGGGGACCGATGAATGCAACTACCAACGATCAGAACAAACAGGTGCCGTTTTGGTAGTAGCGCTCGCTTCCATGCCGGAATCCTGTCCCGTTCGCTGATTGGACTGGTGGTCGCGATGCCGATGCTGTCGGGTTGCAAAGATAAAAAGCAGGATCCGGGGCAGGTCGACGATGCAACGGCCAGCCGGGCTCGCGGGGCCGTCGAACGGAACATCCGGTCGAGGGTCTCGTCCAGGGATGCCCAATTCCGTGGGGTCCAGGTGTATGCCCAGGCGTTGCCGGGGCACTGGGCCGTCTGCGGACAGGTATCGCCGTTCGCCGAGGATGCCAATATTTTCGTGCCGTTCGTCTCGGTGGTCACGCTGGCGAATGAGAAAGGCCACGCGGTCGAACGGTTCGAGCAGTCTATCGGGACCACCACCGCGGAAGCGAACCGCGTTTATATCGCACTGGTCGGCAACTGCTACGACAAGGGCGGCCCGGTCTCCGGGCCATTCCAGAGCATCACTCCGCTGCCGCCATTGCCGGATACGGTCACCGAACCGAACCATCCCATCGTGTCGGCACGGCCGGTTCCCGCACAGATCGCGGCCGGACAGACGCGGCCCCAGGCGCCGCCCGCCGCGTCGGCTCCGTCCCTCTCGGAACAGGCGCTGCCGCCTTCGGCCGAAACGCCTGCTTCGGGACGCGTGGCCATGCGGCAGAATGCGAACCTGCATGCGGCACCGCATGGTCCGCCGGTCCGGGTCGTGCCGCAGGGCACCGAAATGCACGTCTTCGCGCAGGCGCCGGGCGGCTGGTACGAAGTGGGCGACACCGCACCATGGGGTTGGGTCCACGAAAGTATGCTTGACCGGCACTGAGTCTGATCGACGCGCAGTCGGTCAGGATCTCGATGGAAAACCGACCATGCGCACGTAGGCCATTGCGATGGCGGTCTTGCTGAACGCCTTGCACTGGATGTCCTCGCAAGCGACGAGCAGCTCGGCGTCGCAGCGCGTGTTTCGGCAGGCCGAGGAAGAAGTCCCGATCAGCCGAGGGTCGGCATCACGAACTCGGCGCCGGCACGGATGCCGGTGGGCCACCGCGAGGTCACGGTCTTCAGCTTGGTAAAGAAGCGCAGGCCTTCGGGACCGTGCATATGGTGGTCGCCGAACAGCGACGACTTCCAGCCACCGAACGAATGAAACGCCATCGGCACCGGTATCGGCACGTTCACCCCGACCATGCCGGCCTGGACGCCATGCACGAAGGCACGCGCGGTATCGCCGTCGCGGGTGAAGATCGCGGTGCCGTTGCCGAATTCATGGTCGTTGACCAGCTTGAGCGCACTGTCGAAGTCGGGCGCGCGAACCACGGCCAGCACCGGGCCGAAAATCTCCTCCTTGTAGATCCGCATGTCCGACGTCACGTCGTCGAACAAGGTGCCGCCGATGAAGAATCCGCCTTCGTAGCCCTGCAGCTTCAGGTTGCGACCGTCGACCACCAGCTTCGCACCTTCGGCGACACCGATATCGACGTAGCCGCTCACCTTCTCCAGATGCACTCCGGTGACCAACGGGCCCATCTCGCTCTCGGGATCGACGCCACTGCCGATCCTGAGTGCCCGTACGCGCGGCGCCAGCGTCTCGACCAGCCGGTCGGCCACGTCGCCGACCGCGACCGCAACCGAGATCGCCATGCAGCGCTCTCCGGCCGAGCCGTAGGCAGCTCCCATCAGCGCGTCCACGGTCTTGTCCAGGTCGCAGTCGGGCATGATGATCGCATGGTTCTTGGCGCCACCCAGCGCCTGCACCCGCTTGCCCTGGCCGACTCCGGTCTGCTGGATATAGCGGGCGATAGGCGTCGAGCCGACGAAGCTCACCGCCTGCACGTCGGGATGATGCAGGATCGCGTCGACCACTTCCTTGTCGCCGTGCACCACCTGGAACACGCCGTCCGGGAGCCCGGCCTGCTTCAGCAGGTCGGCCAGCATCATCGACGCGGACGGATCGCGCTCCGACGGTTTCAGGATGAAGCAGTTGCCGGCAACGAGCGCCATCGGTGCCATCCAGAGCGGCACCATGACCGGGAAATTGAACGGCGTGATGCCGGCGACCACGCCGAGCGGCTGGCGCATCGAATACGCATCGATATTGCGCCCGGCCTGCTCGGTGAAATCGCCCTTCAGCATCTCCGGCGCGCCGGTCGCATACTCCACGACCTCCATCCCGCGGGTGACCTCGCCCACTGCATCGGACAGCACCTTGCCGTGCTCCGAGGTGATGATGGACGCGAGATCGTTGGTGTGCTGCTCGATCAGGTCGCGGAGTCGGAACATCACCCGGGCGCGTGCCAGCGGAGGGGTCGCGGCCCAGCCCGGGAATGCCGCCTTGGCGATTGCTACCGCGCTGTCGAGATCGGCCGCCGAACCCAGGATCACCTGCCGGGCGACTTCGCCGGTGGTCGGGTCGAAGATGTCGGCGCGGCGCGTGCCGGTGCCGTCGCAACGCGCGCCGCCAATGAAATGCTGAACGATGTCCATGGTAACTCCAGCGGCACGCGTCGAGCCGAATCTAGTAGGGCCAATTAGTAGGGAAGGTGAGCCTGGTCCGGGTCCATGGTGAATTTCCACTGACGAACCGGACCGGCCATCACGTTCAGATAATAAAGGTCGAAGCCGTGCGGCGCACCGACCGGATGATAGCCCTTCGGAACCATAACGACGTCGCGATCGGCAATCGCCATCGTCTCGTCGAGCGATCCGTCCTTGGTGTAGACCCGCTGCAGCGCGAATCCCGAACCGCGCCGCAGCCGGTGGTAATAGGTTTCCTCGAGATAGGTCTCGTTCGGCGCGTCGTCGGTATCGTGCTTGTGCGGCGGGTAGCTCGACCAGTGGCCACCGGGCGTCACTACCTCGACCACCAGAAGCGTCTCGGCGGTCGCCGTGTCGGGAAGGATGTTGCGCACATACCGCAGGTTGGTGCCGGTGCCACGCTCGATCTGGCCGACATCGGCCGGCGTGATCAGGCGGGACGGCAGGCCGCCCTTAGCCGGCGAAGCACAGATCGCCAGCTCCAGCTTTCCTTCCGCACGCACGGTGAACGGCATGCGCGGCGGCAGATAAACCGCATACGGGCTGCCATCGAACGGACTGGAGCGTTCGCCGAGCAGGCCATAATCGGTTTCGCCGGCGGTGATGCGCGCATGACCCGCGACCAGTACCAAGCACAGCTCGTTATCGTCGCCCGGCCGGGACAGCACCGCACCGGGCGCCATGTCGATCGCCTCGAACCCGACAAACCCCCAGCCGGCGGTTTCGGGAGTGATGTGCTGCACGACGCCATCGACATCGTTCATGCGTGGATGGATCAGCAGCTTCGACATCATAACTCTCCCGTCCCGGTCGCGGTCAGTCGCCGATGCGCTGGTTCAGGCGTGCGGCGACCCGTTGCGCATGCGCGTCGTTCACCTGGCGCCGGACCGACACGTCCGGCACCGCCACGTCCCACCATGCGCCACCGGCATCGGTGGTGGCGACCGGATCGGTATCGATCACCACGACATAGCTGCGGTCGCTGGCGCGGGCACGCTGCATCGCCCCGGCGAGGCCGGGCAGGTCAGCCACTTTTTCGGATGTTGCGCCCATGGACCGCGCATGCGCCGCAAAGTCGATCGCCGGAAATTCGCGCATCTCCTGGCTGTCGCACCAGAGATTGTTGAACGGCGCGCCGCCGCATTCCTGCTGCAGCCGATTGATGCAGCCGTATCCATGATTGTCGAGCAGAACCACGATAAGCTTGTGCCCGAGCATGACCGAGGTCTGCAGCTCGGAATTCAGCATCATGTAGGAGCCATCGCCGACCATCACGATGATTTCGCGATCGGGACAGGCCATCTTTACGCCGAGGGCACCGGCGATCTCGTAGCCCATGCACGAGAACCCGTATTCCATGTGGTAGCCGCCGGCACGCTCGGGCTGCCAGTGCTTCTGCAGCTCGGCCGGCAGTCCGCCGGCGGCGCACACCACCACGTCGCTTGGCTGCGCACCGCGCTGCACCGCGCCGATCACCTGCGCATCCGACGGCAGCGAATGCTGTCCCGGCGCGGGCAGGCTGGTGTAGCGCGAAGCCGTTTCCAGCCACGCTCCGCGCGCGGCCTCGGCCCTGCCGGTCCAGCCGGATTCCGCGCGCCACTCGCCGAGTGCGGCCGAGAGTGCCGCGAGTCCCGCCTTTGCATCGGCGACCAGCGGCTGCGCGCGATGCTTGGCGGCGTCGAAAACCTGAGTGTTGAGGCCGATGATCTTCAGGTCCGGATTGCGGAACAGCGCCCACGAACCGGTGGTGAAATCCTGCAGGCGGGTGCCGATGGCGAGAATTAGGTCCGCGTCCGCCGCCATCTCGTTCGAGGCGCTGGTGCCGCTGACGCCGATGCCACCCATGTTCATCGCGTGCGAGGTCGGCAGCGAGGACTTGCCGCCCTGCGTCTCGCCGGCCGGAATGCCGCGCTCGGACAGGAAGACGGCGAGGTCGGTATCGGCTGCCGAGTACAACACTCCGCCACCGGCGATCACCATCGGCTGCTTCGCCGCACGCAGCAGTGCCACCGCCTGCTCGAGTTCGAGTTCGTCCGGGGGTGCCCGGCGAGGCCGATGGATGCGTTCGGCAAAAAAGCTTTCGGGATAGTCGAACGCTTCCGCCTGCACGTCCTGGCACAGCGCCAGCGTCACCGGCCCGCACTCGGACGGATCGGTCAGCATCGTCATCGCGCGCAGGAAGGCCGGGATGATCTGCTCCGGCCGGGTGATCCGGTCGAAATAGCGCGATACCGGGCGGAACGCGTCGCAGGCGCTGATGGTCCCGTCGCCGAAATCTTCGAGCTGCTGCAGCACCGGGTCCGGCATGCGGTTGGCGAAGGTATCGCTGGGCAGCAGCAGGAGCGGCACCCGGTTGACGTGCGCGACGGCGGCGCCGGTCACCATGTTGAGCGCGCCCGGCCCGATCGAACTGGTGCAGGCCATCGCGCGGCGGCCACGCGACGCCTTCGCGAAGCCGGTGGCGGCATGCACCATGCCCTGTTCGTTATGGGCGCGCAGCGTGGTGATCTCGGCGCGCGCGCCATGCAGCGCCTCGCCCATCGCAGCCACGTTGCCATGGCCGAATATTGCCCAGACGCCGGCAAAGAACGGCACCACGGCGCCATCGATCTCGACCTTCTGCGCGACCATCGCGCAAACCAGCGCCTGCGCCATGGTGAGTTTCACGGTGTTGCTTGACGGTGACTGCATCGTCGTCATTCCCTCAGGCGGTTGCCTGGTATGAGCGCGCGCCCCAGGCCTGGACCAGGGCTTCGAACCGTTCTGCCATCGTGTCGACCGCCTCGGCATCCTCGATTCGGCCGGCGAGCCAGGCGCGGGCCGGATCGATGAAGATCGTGCGGCCGATCGCGAAGCCCTTGACCCACGGTGTTGCCGCGGAGGCCGAGAAGGCGGCAATCAGGTCGTCGGCGGGCGCGTCCAGCCCGAGCATCACGATGCCTCGGCACAGCGGATCACCCGCCTCGATCACCTGCCCGGCCGCACGCCAGGACGCGCCGGACCGCAGCGGCTCGAGCTTCCACCAGTCCGGCTTCAGGCCGATCGCATAGAGCCGCTCCAGGATGCGCGGTACGGTATCGTCCGTCAGCGGACCATGCTTGCCGGCGATGATCTCGACCAGCAGGTCGCGATTCTGGCGGCGACAGGCATCCTGGATACGGGCCAGCTCACGTTCCTGGCGCAGGCGCAGAGCCTCGTCGTCGTTCGGGTGATAGAAGCACAGGCACTTCACCACCTGCTCGGTCGGCCATTCGACCAGTTGCGCACCGATGCTGCCGGGACCGTTGCGGGCGTCGCGCTCGAATTCGACCGGGCGTGAACCGGTCTGTTCCACCGGGCGGGCGACCCACAGGCCGGCGTGCGACGCATCGAACAGCGCCTCCTGCCCGTAGCGCCCGTCGAGAAACATCCCGAAGCCGGGCCGCCCCCTGGCTACCCTTGCGGCAGCCTGTACGGCGAGCCGCTTGAAGGCGCCGATGCGGTCGAACGATGCCCCGACCTCGGTCGCGACCGCTTCGAGCTGGATGCGATGATCGCAGGCGAACGCCAGGATCGGCGTCGGCTGCACCCGGCGCGTGGTCGCCCAGTGCAGGTGGTTGATTTCGGCATCGTGCCGCAGGCTTCGCGTGGGTGACCCGTGCTCCAGGAAATATTGCAGCTCGACGAAGGTCGGGATCTCGGGCGAACACAACAGCCGCGAGACGGCGAGCGCGCCGCAGGCATTGGCATAAGCGCAGCAGGTCTCGATCGGCTCGTCGCGCAGCCAGCCACGCAGGAAGCCGGACATGAAGGCATCGCCGGCGCCGAGCGTGTTGTAGACCTCGACCGGAAACCCCGGCCCCTTGATGCCGTCGTCGAGACTGTCCGGGATCGCGCCATCGAACACCACGCAGCCCATCGGGCCGCGTTTGCAGACGATGACCGAAACCGGCGACAGGCGGCGGATGATGCGGATCGCCTCGAGCGTGTTCTCGCTGCCGGCGGCGATGTGCAGTTCTTCCTCGGTGCCGACGATCAGGTCGCACTCGGGTAGGATCTCCCGCAGCAGGGCGCTGACGCTCTCGGAGCGGACATAGCGGGAGTCGCCCTCGTCATGGCCGGCGACGCCCCACAGGTTCGGGCGATAATCCACGTCGAACAGCACCTTGCCGCCGGCCTCGTGCACCAGGCGCATCGCCTTGCGCTGAGCGGCGGCGCTGTGCGGACGAGAGAAATGCGTGCCGCTGACCATCACCGAGCCGGTGCGCGCGATCAGCGCGGGGTCGATGTCGGTTTCGTCGAGAGCCGCATCGGCGCAATCGGTGCGGTAGAAGATCAGCGGGAAGGTATGGCTATCGCGGACGCCGACGAAGGCGAGCGCGGTCAGACGGTGCGGGTCGGTGTGCACGCCTTCAGTGGCGACGCCCTCGCGTTCCAGTTGCTCGCGGATGAAGCGGCCGAACGGCTCGTTGCCGACGCGAGTGATCACGCCGGAGCGCAGGCCGAGGCGCGACGTGCCGATCGCGATGTTGGTGGGACAGCCACCCACGGCCTTGCTGAAGCTGGCCATGTCTTCGAGGCGGGTACCGATCTGCTGGCCATACACGTCGATGGACGACCGTCCGATCGTCACGACGTCGAGCTCAGGTTTGCTCATCATGTCCCTCCCGCACAAGGACAGACTAATCGGAGTATTCTATCCAGGCGTCAATACGGAACAGACGTTCCAGGTATGGCAGGAAATTGTGGCAGGTAGCAGAAGGTAGTTGCTACCCATGGAACATCTATTCCAGAGCAGAGACCCTACTGTGCCAGATCGTTCAGGCTCAGCATGGCCAGCAGCAGCGACGACACGATGCCGGCGATGGCGGCGCCCATGATGACGGTGATGATCGGGACCAATAGTGCCACCAGCCGGCCGACGCGCACGCGCACCTGCTCCTCATGGATCTCGGCCGCACGCAGCGCCAGGGTGCCGAGTTGGGCAGTCTCCTCGCCGAGGCGAAGCAGATGGATTGCGCGGGCGGGAAAGATGCCTGCCTGGTCGAGCGTGCGGGACAGGCCGGCGCCGCCCTTGGCGCTTTCGGTGGCACGGTCGATCGCACCCAGCACCGCGAGGTTTCCGATCACCTCGCGAACGATTCCCATCGCGGCGATCAGCGGGACACCGTTGCCCAGCAGCGTACCGAGCGTGCGGGTGAAGCGCGCGGCGAGCACCTCGCGCATCAGCAGCCCGATGATCGGCAGGCGCAGGATGGTCCGGTCGGCGACAAGCCGGGTGCGCTCCTGGCGCAACAACTGACGCGCCAGGATTGCCAGCAGAACCAGGCCCAGCAACAGGAACAGCCCATAGCTGCTCAGGATATCGCCGGTGGTGATCAGGAACTGCGTCGATTTCGGCAGGGCGGCGCCGTTCTGCTCGAACAGCGGCACGAACTGCGGCAGCACCTTGGTCAGCAACAGGACGATCGAGCCGATCGCGGCCAGCGACAGCATCGCCGGATAGATCATCGCCGATTGCAGCGTGGTGACCAGCGCACGCTCGCGTTCCATCAGCGTCGCCAGCCGTTCCAGCGTCGAGGACAGGTCGCCACCCGCCTCCGCGGCGCGGATCAGTCCGATATAGAGGCGCGGAAAACTGTCCGGATAGCGCATCAGCGCCGCGTTGAGGGTGGAGCCGTCGCGCACCGCCGCACGAAGCCCGTCCAGCACCCGGCCGACGCGCGGGTTCGGCGCGGTTTCCACCAGGAAGCGCATCGCCCGGTCCAGGTCCTGGCCGGCGCCGAGCATGACGGACAGCTCGCGGGTCAGGTTGGTGACCTCCTGCCGGCGCAGCGAACTCCGGCTCAGCCGTCCGATCTCGAAGCGCAGGCCCGCCTCGAGCAGCCCGCCGCCGGACGGCTCTGCCCGCATCGGAATGTTGCCCTGCCGCCTGATCCAGGCGACCGCCTCGGCCTCGGTCGCGGCCACCGTCGTGCCGCGCACCGTCTCGCCGGTCGGAGTGATGGCAGTAAAGCGGTAATTGGCCACCGGACTCACCCCCCCCGACGCTTCGCCGAGATCAGTGAGTGTTCGAGAATGTGGTGTGCTGAGTGAGAGCGAAGCGCTCGTTGTGGCTGTCGAGAACCGGAGCGGAGCGGCCTTCTGGCCGTGAGCACTCGGCAAGCCCAGACAACCGCGTCGGATCGCCGGCACAGCACTTTCGAATGCCTACCCATCCTGGTTCTCGGAACGGATGCTGCGAGCGACTTCCTCGATCGTCGTCGTGCCGGCCAGCGCCGCATCGAGGCCGGCGTCGAACATGGTGATCATGCCGCCGGCGATGGCGGCGCGTTCGATCGCGCTGTGGTCGGTGCGCGCGAAGATCAGCCGTTCGATCTCGGCGTCGGGCGCCAGGAACTCGGCGATCGCCTGCCGCCCGCGATAGCCGGTGCCACGGCAGTTCGGGCACCCGACCGGGTGGAACAGGGTGATCGGCCGGCGCTCGGTGCGCGTTTCGAGGCGGAAACGCTTGATCAGCTCGGGTGGCGCCGGCTGCTCCGTCTTGCACAGGTCGCACAGCCGGCGGACCAGCCGCTGGCCCATTACGCCGCGCAGCACGGCGGTCAGCAGGTAGTCCTCCACACCCATGTCGCGCAGGCGGGTAATGGCGGCCGCGGCTGAGTTGGTATGCAGCGTGGACAGCACCAGATGCCCGGTCAGGGCCGCCTGCACCGCGATCTGCGCCGTCTCCAGGTCGCGGATTTCGCCGACCATGATCACGTCCGGGTCCTGGCGCAGGATCGAGCGCAGCAGGGTCGCGAACGACAGGCCGATCTGCGGCTTGATCTGGATCTGGTTGATGCCGCTGAGCTGGTACTCGATCGGGTCCTCGACGGTCACCACCTTGCGGGTGACGGCGTTCAGGGTCAGCAGGCCGGTATAGAGCGTCGTGGTCTTGCCCGAACCGGTCGGGCCGGTGACCAGCACGATGCCGTTCGGCAGCGCCAGCATCTCGTCGAGGCGATGCACCACCTGCGGCGCCAGCCCCAGCTTCTCGTAGTCGAACGTCACCGCATTGCGGTCGAGCACGCGCAGCACGACGGTCTCGCCGTGCAGCGAGGGAATGGTGGAGACGCGGAAATCGATCTCCTGCCCACGCACAGCGAGCTTGATCCGCCCGTCCTGCGGCAATCGCCGCTCGGCAATGTCGAGCCTGGCCATGATCTTGATGCGCGACGTGATCGCCGGGATCAGGCGCGGGCTGGGACTTTCCATCTCGTGCAGCACGCCATCGTAGCGGTAGCGCACCCGCAGACGGTCCTCGAACGGCTCGATATGGATGTCGGACGCGCGGGTCTCGACGGCACGGAAAATGATCTGGTTGACCAGCCGGATGACCGGCGCTTCCGATGCGAGATCCTTGAGGCGCTCGGCATCCTCCTCGAGCGGGACCGCCTCGTCATCCGGGTTGGTGTGGGTTTCGCCCTCGCGTGGATAGAGCCGGTCGAACGCCGCCTCCAGCTCGATCGGCACGGCGATCTCGGTGCGTACCGGATAGCCGGTCGCGGATGCGATCGCGGCCGGGGCGAACAGGTCCAGCGGGTCGACCACGGCCACGACCAGTTCGCCCGCTTCCAGGGCGATCGGCAACGCCCGGACATCGCGCAGGAACCGGGGCGCCAGCTTTTCCGGCAGCAACGGTTCCTCGGGCGGATAGCGGTCGGTGGACACCACCGGCATCCCGAGCAGCTCGGCGTATCCGTCGGCCAGGCCACGCTCGGACACCAGCCCGAGCTGCAGCAGGATCACGTCGAGACGGCCGCCGCTCTCGTCCGCGGCACGATTGGCACGATCGAGGCTGCGGGCATCGCAGCGGCCGGTTTCGACCAGCAGCCGGCCGAGCCGGGTGATCGGCGGCTCGTCGGTGTCGACCGGTTCGTTGCGGCTGGCAGGCACGTTCGGAATGAAATTCATGGTCTGCCTCCGAGGCACTGCTGCATCGTTCAGATGGTGCCGATCATAGACAAGGGTGGAGCATACAGCCACATCGCGAACAGCGAGAAGGCGAGGCCCGGTCCGAACGGGATCACGGCCTCCGGGCGCGTACGCCTGCTTGGCCAGGCCGCGATCAGGGTGACCAGTGCAGCCAGCAGCACCAGCATCGGCAGCGACGCGAGGCCGACCCAGGCACCGGACGCCGCCAACAGCTTGGCATCCCCGGGACCGAGCCCATCGCGGTTGCGGAGCCGGCGATAGAACCAGGCAAGGCCTGCAAAGGCGCCATACCCGATCAGGGCGGCGGCGGCATGTTCGGGCAGCGCGTCCGGATCGAGCATCCAGCAGGACAGGAGGCCGAGCAGGAGCAGCGGCAGGGTCAGCACGTCGGGAAGACGCAGGCAGCGCCAGTCGATCCAGGCGAGTGCCAGCGCTATCCAGCCCAGAACACAGCCGGACCAGAGCCAGGCGACGGACGCCGTGTAGAACCACCAGCCCAGCACGACCAGGCCGGCGACCAGCATCGCGGCAAGCTCGATCGCCGGATGGAACCAGCCAATCGGCGCCCGGCAATGACGGCAGCGCCCGCGCAGGACGACATAGCTGAGCAGCGGTACCAGGTCGCGAGCGGCGAGCGTGGTGCTGCAGCTCGGACACTCCGAACGGGCCATGGCGACCGGCCGGCCTAGCGGCAGGCGCGCCACCAGCACGCCCAGAAAGCTGCCGACGATCGGCGACAGCAGCAGCGGCAACAGCCAGTCCGGCACGCTACTTGTTGCAGATCTCGGCAGAGGCATCGTTGGCACGGCCACCCGGACCAGGCGAGCACAGGTCGTAATCGTGGCCATCGCGGTTGGATGGGTTACGATAGATGTAGGCGTGATTCCACGGATCGAGCGGGGTCTGGTTGCTCTTCACATATGGGCCGTTCCAGTTTTCGGCGCCGGAGGGCTTGCTGACCAGCGCCTGCAGCCCGTCGTCGGTGCCGGGGTAGTTGCCGACATCGAGCTTGTAGAGATCCAGGATCTGCCCGATGCGCTCGATCGACTGCCTGGCGATGGACATCTTGGCGCCGCTGAGCTGACGCAGCACGGCCGGCGCCACCAGGGCGATCAGCAATCCGAGGATGGCGATCACCACAAGCAGTTCGATCAGCGTGAAGCCCCCATCCGGCCTCACACCGGGTGTAGAGGCGGACCGGCCGGCAGGTCGTGAACGAATCGGCGAGCGAAGGCTCTTCAACATCGATGGACAGACCTTCTATAATGACAGCGCAACGATGGACGGAACCAGGATGAACAGGACCGCGCAGGGCGATTGGGACAGGGCCGAGTGATGCCTGTCCCGTACTTCGTCTGCATGGGGCTGGTTGCCTCGATCTATCACCTGCCGCCGCGTGTACTCCCATCCATCCAGGCTGTGGAAGGCGGCAGCCCCGGCATCGTGCACCGGAACACCAACAATACGGAAGATCTGGGCGTAATGCAGGTCAATACGACCTGGCTGTGGGCGCTGTCACGTTACACCCACACCCCGGTCGCCTCGGTCTATATCCGGCTGCGCGACGACACCTGTTACAATATAGCGGCAGCTGGCGCGATCATGCGGACCTACCTCGACGAAACGCATGGCGATCTCATGCGGGCAGTCGGCAACTATCACTCGCACACGCCCACGCTGAATATTGCTTATCAGTTCCGGGTCATGCAGTCGGCCCGGCGGATGTTCACCCGCAAATAAACCGGCATGCAGCCACGCGATCACAGCTTTGTCATGAAGTTCATGATGATTTAAGCGTGCCGTAACGCATCCAGAAGCCACTCTCAGATGTAACGAACGATGTAACGCAACGCCGCGTTTCCCGCTCGTCCGATTTTCCAGATCGGCCGTGCTATCCTTGGACAGGAACGTTCACATGGCCAGAACTGAGACAAGTCCCGAAGAGTGGGGTGCACTTGGTCGCCGTAGCCTGATGAAGCGCGCAAGCGCCAGCGCTGCGGCCATCGGTGCAGTTGGGACCTTCGGAATTGCGACGACGCGGTCTGCATCCGCGGCAACCTATACCGACGCCGATATTCTGAATTTCGCGCTTAACCTGGAATACCTGGAAGCCGAATACTACCTGCGCGCTGTCACCGGATCCGGCCTGAGCCCGGCTCTTGTCGGCAACACCGGCGGTGTGACCGCTCCGGCCAACACGCTGGTTCCGTTCCAGACCACGGCTCTTGCCTATTATGCGCAGCGCATCGCCAACGACGAGTTGTCGCATGTTACATTCCTGAAGGCGGCACTCGGCAGCGCAGCGGTCTCGGAGCCTGCGATCGATCTCATGACCAGCTTCACGACCCTGGCGGTCGCAGCAGGCTTGATCGCCAACGGGCAGACCTTCAATCCGTTCGAGAGCGAAGTCTCGTTCCTGCTCGGCGCCTACATCTTCGAGGATGTCGGGGTGACTGCCTATGCCGGTGCCGCCAACGCGCTGACCAGTCCCGATAACCTGGCTTATGCAGCCAGCGTGCTTGCGGTCGAAGGCTATCATGCGGGCGCGATCCGAGGCTATTTGTCGACCATCGGGGCCGGCGCTGCCACCAATGCGATTTCCGCCTTGCGTGCCAGTCTCGGCGGCGTTCCGGACAACGGAACCGATGTGACCGGCAATCCCTTTAATTTCAACAACGTCGACTATAACGGCCAGGTTTATCGTCGCACGCCTCAGGAAGTTCTGAGCATCGTGTATGGCGGCGGCACAGCCAGCGGTCTGTTCTTCCCGGCCGGCATGAACGGAACAATCACCACCACGGCCTCGTAAGCCGATCCTGAAACGGCGGCGACGACATAATAGTCCCGCCCATCACCATCACGATCATTGCGGGTCGCAATCGGTCCCGCTGGAGATTGTTCCATGTTAAACGACGACGTACTTCCCGAGTCCGACGACCAGCTTGTATCCGCCGATGTCGCTGCCGCGGTCGACCGGCGTCGCATGATGCGCAAGGCTGGAATCGGCATTGCCGGCCTGGTTGCCGCCGGCGTGATGACTGCGAGCAAGAGCGCATCCGCCTCACCCGCAACCGATGCGGAGATCTTCAACTTCGCGCTGAATTTCGAATATCTCGGCGCCGAGTATTACCTGCGTGCAGTGACCGGAAACGGCCTGAGTTCCTATGCCGGCGTTACCGGCGTCGGCACACAGGGCACCGTGACCGGCGGCTCGCCTGTTCCGTTCAAGACCACGGCACTGGCGTATTATGCCCAGCAGCTTGCAGTCGATGAGCTGGCCCATGTTCTGTTCATTCGCCAGGCGCTCGGCTCGCTTGCGATTGCCGAGCCGTCGATCGATCTGGCATCGAGCTGGACCGTGCTTGCAACAGCTGCTGGCCTGATCGCCCCCGGACAGACGTTCGATCCGTTTCAGGACGAGGTGTCGTTCCTGCTTGGTGCCTATGTGCTTGAGGATGTCTGCGTTACCGCCCTTGCCGGTGCCGCAAACCTGCTGACCGTTCCCGACAACATCGCCTATGCCGCCAGCCTGCTCGGCGCCGAGGGATATCAGGCCGGTGCGATCCGTGGGTTTCTGGCCAACATCGGCGCCAATGCTGCAACCGACGCGATCTCCGCCCTGCGTGCCAAGCTCTCCGGGACCGGCGACAATGGCACCGGCGACGACGGCAACCCGTACAACCTGACCAACGTCGATTATAACGGCCAGGTCTATCGGCGTACGCCGAGCCAGGTTTTATCCATTGCCTACGGCAGCAATGTCAGCGGCACGGCGAGCGGCCTGTTCTTCCCGAACGGCGTCAACGGAACCTTCACGACCGTTTGAGCCGAATATACAACACGACTATCGAAGCCGGCTGAAATCCTTGAGGATTTCAGC
>JBPBQO010000043.1:0-20009 GCA_050954785.1 Janthinobacterium lividum
AGGAAGAACCTTTCGGGGTCAAGCGGCAGCAGATTATCGATGGCGCCGAGATCGTCTTTACCGAATGTGGATACGAGGGAGCGAGTATGTCGCGCATCGCATTGCGCGCGTCGGTCTCGAAGGGAACGCTCTACAACTATTTCACCAGCAAATCGGAGCTGTTCGCGGCGTTTGTCGAGCAGAAGACAACCGCCACCTTGTGCCAGGTCTTCGAGCCGCTGGACAGTCCGGACGATCCGGCCACGACACTCCACCAGATCGGTCTCCGCATGGTGGAAGTGGTCCTGTCGCCTGGCAGCCTCGTCCTTTACCGAATCGTCGTATCCGAAGCGGGAGAATTTCCCCAGCTGGCTCAGATCTACTGGGAAAGCGGCCCGGAGCGCGCGATTGCCCATATGTCCGCATGGCTTGCCCGGCAGATGCAGGCCGGCCGCCTGCGTGAGGCCGATCCCGCCTTCGCCGCTGAACAGTTCTTCGCCCTTTGCCAGACCCGATATACCATGAAGCGTCGGCTGCAATTGATCCTGGAGACCTCGGCGGAAGAGGTAGAGATGGTGGTAGCTAGCGCCGTCCGGCTGTTCCTCGACAGTTATGGCCATACGCCTTCGGTAAAGCCTCTTGCGACTCTGAACACGAGAAGCTAGGAAGCGCGCCATGTTCGGCAGTTCGCTGTTGTAGCTCAGTGGTAGAGCACTCCCTTGGTAAGGGAGAGGTCCAGGGTTCGAATCCCTGCAACAGCACCAGCCGTCGGCAATCCGGACAGTCGGAACCTTCGCCTGCAACGGCCAGGATCATGACCCAGCCTCGCAATCCGAACTCGACCAGTCCCGACCGCGCCGAAGCCGACCGCCAGTCCAGGCTGGTCCGGGAAGCTGCTGCACTCCGGGAAAACCTTCGTCGTCGCAAACAGCAGACAAGAGCCCGGCAGGATTGTGGCCAGGATAGTCCGCTGGACACCTCCACCACCACGCCGGACCCCATTCCCGACTGAATATCGCCGATTGCCCCCCATGGCGGAGCCGGGCTAGTGGTCGCCACGTGGATCACCCTGCGCTGACGAACCCGGATCGCACGCACCGCCTGCGGATGAAGCCAAGGCCATGGTGGTGATGCCCGAGAGCTGGATCCACACGATGGCAACGGAACGGGGATGATCGAGCCGTTCGTCGAAACCCGGCAGCGCAATGGCGCGATCAGCTACGGTCTCTCCTCCTGCGGCTACGATCCTCGCGTTGCTTCCGGGTTCAAGATCTTCACGGACGTGGGCAGCGTCATCGTCGATCTAAAGAACTTCAGCGAGCAGAGCGTCGTGTCCCGCAATTCACCCGATGTTCTGGTAGATCCACCTTTGCGCGCTGAGGCACACGGATCTACGTCAACGAGAGGATCTGCCAGTTCCTGTTCCGTAAGGGCGTCGGTCCATGCAAAATCAGCTACGCCGGCAGGGCTGGCGAATAATGGAACAGCGTGGCGTCCCCACGCCTCGACTGTAAGCCGGGTGCCGCTGTGCCCAGAGTTTAGGACGGAGCCGCTTAACAATGGATAAATTTCTCATCCGTGGCGGACGGCCGCTGCATGGTGACATTCCGATCGGCGGCGCCAAGAACTCGGCGCTGAAGCTGCTGGTCGCCGGATTGCTGACCAGCGAGCGCGTCGTGCTCAGCAATGTCCCGCGAATCGACGACATCGCCACGATGCGCCTGCTGCTGCAGGGCCACGGCATCGCGGTCGAGGATATCGACGATACCGGCCACACCATCTCGGTCGGCGGCGACATCACCAACACCGAGGCGCCCTACGACATCGTTTCCAAGATGCGCGCCTCGATCCTGGTGCTCGGACCGCTGCTGGCCCGGGCTCGGGAGGCACGCGTTTCGCTGCCGGGCGGCTGCGCCATCGGCACGCGGCCGGTCGACATGCATCTCAAGGGCCTGGAAGCGCTCGGCGCCGAGATCAGGCTCGAGGCCGGATACATCAACGCCGCGGCACCTCGCGGACTGACCGGCGCGCGCATCGTGCTGCCGTTCGCCTCGGTCGGCGCCACCGAGAACCTGCTGATGGCCGCCACACTGGCGGACGGCCGGACCGAAATCGTCAATGCCGCTCGCGAGCCTGAAATCGCCGACCTGATCGCCTGCCTGGTGGCGATGGGGGCACGAATCGTCGACGATGGCGCCGGCACGATCGTCATCGAGGGCGTGGAGCGGCTGCACGGCGCCCATCACGCCGTCGTCTCGGATCGGATCGAATGCGGCACCTATGCCTGTGCGGTGGCCATCGCCGGCGGCGACGTCCGCCTGATCGGCGGCCAGACCGCGCATCTGGACGCCGTGGTGCGCGTCCTGGAGGAAGCCGGCGTCGAGGTGAGCCAGGAGGGCAATGCGATGCGCGTCCGGCGCAGTGGCGCACTGCATGGCGTCGACGTCATGACCGAACCTTATCCAGGCTTCCCGACCGACATGCAGGCGCAGTTCATGGCGCTGTTCTCGGTGGCCGAGGGCGCCTCGATGATGACCGAGACGATCTTCGAGAACCGGTTCATGCATGTGCCCGAACTCAACCGGATGGGCGCCCGCATCAACGTACATGGCGCGTCCGCCATCATCCGTGGCGTGCCGTCGTTGTCCGGCGCACCCGTCATGGCGACCGACCTGCGCGCCTCGTTCTCGCTGATCCTGGCTGGCCTCGCCGCCAGAGGCGAGACGGTGCTGAACCGGGTGTATCACCTGGATCGCGGCTACGAGGCGGTCGAGCGTAAGCTGTCCGGCGTCGGCGCGGTGATCGAGCGCGTAACCGGCTAGTTCCAGGTCGCGGAACACGCATGCGCGCTTCGGCCTTCCGTGCTGCGAGGGCCGGTGCTATCGCCGCCACGCAGCCCGAACGGTCGTCGTCATGACGCCCTGGAGACGTCATGTCCGCGCTATCCAGTGCCGCCCTCGTGCCGGAAACGACCGCCCCGCTGATCCTGGCCCTTCCCAAGGGCCGGATCCTCACCGAATGCGGACCATTGCTGGCAGCCGCCGGAATCGTCCCGGCAGCCGACTGCCTCGACGAGGATAGCCGGCGGCTTCGCTTCCCGACCGACGACCCGATGCTGGACGTGGTCAGGGTCAGGCCATTCGACGTCGCGACCTTCGTGGCCTTCGGCGCTGCCCAGATCGGCATCTGTGGCGCCGACGTGCTGATGGAATTCGACTATCCGGAAATCTATGCCCCGCTCGACCTTCGGATCGGCGGCTGCCGTGTCTCGATCGCCGAGCCGGTGGCCTCTGCCGCGCAGGACGATCCGGCGCGCTGGTCGCAGGTGCGGGTTGCGACGAAATATCCCAACATTGCCCGACGCCACTTCGCGGCACGCGGCGTCAACGCCGACATCGTGCACCTGAACGGCGCGATGGAGCTGGCCCCCGGCCTCGGCCTGTGCCGCCTGATCGTCGACCTGGTTCAGACCGGATCGACGCTGAAGGCGAACGGGCTGCAGGAGGTCGAGGTGATCGCCAACGTCACCAGCCGCCTGATCATCAATCGCACCGCCCTTAAGACTCAGCCCGAAGCGATCGGCGCCTGGATCCACCGGTTCCGGATGGCGCTGGAGAGCCTCAGCATCAACGCAGATGCCACGGCCACGCGGACATGAGGCGCCTCGACGTTGGGGCTGACGGGTTCGAGGCCGCTTTCCAGGCTTTAGTCGGTGAGACACGCGACGGCGGAACCCCGGTCGACGGACCGGTGCGAGACATCATCGCCGCGGTCCGGGCCGGTGGCGATACTGCAGTATGCGGCTACACGGATCGTTTCGACCGGCCCGGCCTGCCGGCGCTGGTAGCCGGCGAACTGCGCATCACGGAAGTCGAAATCGACCAGGCCTGCAGCGAAATCCCGCCGGATCTGCTCGGCGCCCTCGACCTTGCCGCCTGCCGGATCGAGGCCTTCCATCGCGCCCAGTTGCCCCACGACCTGGAATTCAAGGACGAGGCCGGCCTGACGTTGGGCCTGCGCTGGACGGCGCTCGATGCGGTCGGGATCTATGTGCCGGGCGGTAAGGCGGCCTATCCGTCCTCGGTGCTGATGAACGCGATCCCGGCGCGTGCTGCCGGCGTTGCACGGATCGCCATGTGCGTTCCCTGCCCTGGCGGTGTCCTCAACCCGCTGGTTCTCGCCGCCGCCAGACGGGCGGGTGTGAAGGAGATCTACCGGATCGGCGGTGCGCAGGCGGTCGCAGCGCTTGCCTATGGCACAGCCACCATTGCCGTCGTCGACCGGATCGTCGGGCCCGGCAACGCCTATGTCGCCGAAGCCAAGCGCCAGGTGTTCGGCCAGGTCGGCATCGACAGCATCGCCGGGCCGTCCGAAGTCGTCATCGTGGCGGATGGCGACAACGATCCGAACCATGTAGCGCTCGACCTGCTCGCCCAGGCCGAGCACGACGAGAATGCCCAGTCGATCCTGATTACCGACGATCCCGCTTTCGCCGACGCCGTTGCGGCCTGCGTCCAGACCGTGTTGGAAACCCTGCCGCGTGCCGCGATCGCCCGTGCCAGTTGGGACGATTACGGCGCGATCATTCTGGTCGGCACCCTGGAACAGGCCTGGCCGCTGGTGAACCGGCTGGCGCCCGAGCATCTGCAGCTCATGCTGGCCGACGATGCCCGAGCCTTTGCCGCCATCCGCCATGCCGGTGCGATCTTTCGCGGGCGGCACTGCCCCGAGGCGATCGGCGACTACGTGGGCGGCCCCAACCACGTGCTGCCGACCAACCGTACCGCTCGATTCGCCTCCGGCCTGTCGGTCTATGATTTCCTCAAGCGCACCACCTGGATCGCCGCCGATGCGGCAGCCCTGGCCCGCGTCGGGCCGGCTGCGGTGGCGCTTGCGGAGGCCGAGGGATTGCATGCGCATGCCAGCAGCGTGGCGGTGCGGCTCGGCCAAGCTTGACCCGGAGCAGTGCAATCATCATGTTCCGGCCCGAAATCAAGTTTTGCGGAACACCATCGGGTGCCCGTTCCCATGGCTGAGACCAGGAGGTGCCTGATGCTTCAACGCCTTCTTCAACGACAGATCGAAGGACGCAATGTCTAAAGAAGACATGATCGAATTCAGCGGCACCGTCATGGAGCTGCTGCCCAACGCGATGTTTCGCGTGAAGCTCGACAACGAGCACACGATTCTCGCCCATACCAGCGGCAAGATGCGCAAGAACCGCATCCGCGTTCTGGCCGGCGATCGGGTCAACGTCGAGATGACTCCCTACGACCTCTCCAAGGGTCGCATCACCTTCCGCTTCAAGTAGCTTCAGGTTGCCGGCGCCTGTGCGCGCCAGGTTGCTCCTGGCCTCTTCGAGCCCGCGCCGGCGGGATCTGCTCGCCCAGATCGGCATCATCCCCGACGGCATCCTCAGCCCCGACATCGACGAGACGCCGAAGCGGGACGAACTGCCGCGCGCCTACGTCATGCGCCTTGCGCAAGCCAAGGCCCTCGCCGCCGCATCGTCGCTCGATGCCGGCGGCCTGCTGCTGGCCGCCGACACCAGCGTCGCCCTAGGACGGCGAATCCTGCCCAAAGCCAAGGACGAGGCGACCGCACGACGCTGCCTCGGCCTTCTGTCCGGCCGTCGCCATACGGTGATGACCGCCGTGGTTCTTCGGGCGGCCGATGGGACCCAAACCAGCCGCCTGGTGGAGAGCGTGGTCGCTTTGTCGCGTTTCACCAACGACCAGATCGATACGCTGATTGCCGCGGGCGACTGGCACGGCAAGGCGGGCGGTTATGCCGTGCAAGGTCATGCGGCCGCGTTCGTGCGGTTCCTGTCCGGCAGCTATTCGAACGTCGTCGGCCTGCCGCTGTTCGAAACGGCGCAGCTCCTGCGTGGACGAGGCTGGATGCCGTGACGATCCGCCTGCTTGCCGCCTGCAGCCCTGGAGAGATCCGGATCGCGGTGGCCAGTGATGACGCGGACCAGGGCTGGACCCTCCTGGACTATGTGCTCTGGCGCCCGGGCGCGCCTGACGGCGTCGGCGATCTGCATCGCGGCCGGGTCGATGGGGTGGTGCCTGCACTGGGCGGCATGTTCGTCGTTCTCGAGACAGGCTCCGGTTTCCTGCCGCTGCGCGATGGCATGGCGGCGCTGAGCCAGGGCGATCGGGTGTTGGTCCGGGTCAGCCGAAGCGCCCAGGGCGGCAAGGGGCCTCGCCTGATTTTGGCTCCCGACGCCGCCGACCAGAAGCTTTCCGGCCCGGTCGAGCTGCTTGTGCGCGGCCCAGATCCGTTGGTCAGGCTGGCCAACACCTATCCGGCCGCCACGATCACCACCGACGATCCATCGCTCGCCTCCATACTGGCACCCGCGCTCCGCGACCGCATCCGGCTGGCCGACGAGGCAATTCCGGCCGAGCTCGAAGCATTGATCGACGAGCTATCGAGCCCGGAGGTGACGCTTCCCGGCGGCATGCGTGCCAGCATCCACCCGACGCCGGCGCTCGTCGCGATCGACATGGATACCGGCAGTGCCAGTGCGGGCCGGCAGACCAAGCAGACCGCTCAGTTCGCCGCAAATCGTCTGGCGATCGCACCGCTCCTGCACCAGCTCCGGCTGCGCAACCTGTCCGGCGCGATCATGGTCGACCTGGCCGGTCTCGCGTCGCGCAAGCGGGCTGCGCTGCGCCCGGACATCGAGGCCGCGCTGGCACTCGATCCACTGCAGCCCCGCCTGCTCGGCTTCACGGCACTCGGCCTCGCCGAGATTCTGCGGCCCCGAATCCATCCGCCGTTGCACGAGCTGCTGTCCGGACCGCATGCCGCAGGGCTGGCGGCTCTGCGTGAAGCCATGCACCACATCGCGACGCCGCCGCATCGGTTGCCGCGCCTGGTCGCCGGCCTGGGCGTGGCGACGGCGCTCGAGCGCGATGGCGCGGCACGGGAGGCGTTGGCACGCCGGGCCGGACGACCCATTTCGATTCGTATGGACCCATCCCTGCCCTCCCTTGCCTGGAAGCTGGAGTATGACTGACCCACAAGACCCGGCCGCGCCGGCACCGACCATCGCTGCGAGCCTTACGGCGCAATGCCCGATGTGCGGCCGACCTGCCGAACTTGCCCACCGACCCTTCTGCTCCGTGCGCTGTGCGAATGCCGATCTCGGACGCTGGTTGACCGGGCAGTATCGCGTCCCCGGCGCCGCACTCGATCCGGACGATCTGGCCGCAGATACCGATAGCGCGTCACGGACCGGCGTTCGGCATCTTGATCCCGAAGACGGGCTGGGTTAAAGCCTGCGCCACCAACGGACTGGCTGCCTCGCCGGTCCAGCAGGACCGATGCCCAGGTAGCTCAGTTGGTAGAGCATGCGACTGAAAATCGCAGTGTCGGTGGTTCGAATCCGCCCCTGGGCACCATTTGCTAGCCAGCAGCTTTCCCGCCCGGTTCTAGCCCGTCCGGTCCGTTCATCGATTGGAGCTTCCGTTCATGACGGCTGTGAACGGAACTGTTGAACCTGGACCAGTTCTGGACCTCAGTCCTGAGACGGCATCGGCCCGGCTGCGCCATGCTCTGCAGGATCTTGGCGAGAGTGCCAGGCTGTGGCGCCTGTGCCTGACGCTCGGCTGGCTCGACGTGAAGCTGCGTTATCGGGGCTCGCTGCTGGGGCCGTTCTGGCTGACCGCGTCGACCTCGGTCATGATCGCCGCGATGAGCCTGCTCTACACGACGCTCTTCCACACCAATATCTCGAACTTGATGCCGTTCCTGTCACTGTCGCTGGTGTTATGGGGCTTCATCGGCAGCGTAGTGAACGAAGGAACGACCTGCTTCACCTCGGCGGAAGGCATGATCCGTTCGATGCGGCTGCCGTTCGGACTGCATGCCGCGCGGGTGCTGGTCCGCAACATCCTAGTGCTGCTTCACAACGTCATCGTTGTCGTGGTCGTCTTCGCGATCTTCCGGATCTGGCCCGGCATGCATGCATTCTGGGCGCTGCCGGCCGCGGCACTGTGGCTGCTCGATGCGATCGCCGCCTGCCTGTTGCTCGGCACATTGGGCGCCCGCTACCGCGATATTCCGCCGATCATCGGCAGCCTGATGCAGATATTCTTCTTCATCAGCCCGATCATCTGGAAACCCGAGATGATCACCCACGGCCATGCGCTGCTGCAACTCAATCCGTTCTACGCACTGATCGAAATTGTCCGCCGCCCCCTGCTGGGCGAGGATGCGTCGCAGCATCTCTGGAACCTGGCGATCGGTGACAGCGTGGCGCTCTGGGTTGCCGCCCTGCTGCTGTTCATGCGTGTGCGCGCCCGTCTCGCCTACTGGCTCTGATGGCAATGCGCCCATTCATCGGCACAAACAACGAAGCCGACGCTCGCGTCGGAACGGGCGCAAGCGTCGAGGTGCACGACCTGCACGTCACCTTCCCGCTCTATCACGGAAGCGCCCGCACGCTGCGCAAGACGCTGGCCAAGGCGACCACCGGCCGATTCGAGCGAGACCAGCAACAGCGCATGGTGGTGCAGGCGCTCCGCGGCATCTCGTTCTCGCTGAAGCCCGGCGACCGGCTCGGACTGGTCGGCGGCAACGGCGCCGGCAAGACTACTCTGCTGCGCTCGCTGGCCGGCATCTACGAGCCGATCGCCGGCCGCGTCGTCATACGGGGCGAGATCAACACGCTCCTCGACACCAATCTCGGCATGAACGTCGATCTGACCGGCCGGGAAAACATCACCCTGCGTGGCCTGCACGCCGGCATGTCGCCTCGTCGCATCCGTGCCATCGAAACCGATGTGCAGGATTTCGCCGATCTCGGCAGTTTCCTCGACATGCCCGTGCGGACCTACAGCTCCGGCATGGTGGTCCGGCTCGGATTCGCACTCGCGACCTCGATCCGGCCGCGCGTGCTGTTGATGGATGAGTGGTTTCTCGCCGGGGACACCAACTTCATGCTGAAGGCGCAGGGTCGTCTCGAACAACTCGTGCAGCAGGCGGAGATCCTGGTGATCTCGACACACCAGCTCGATGTCGTATCGGCCTGGTGTACCCGAGTGCTCTGGATGGACCAGGGTTCGATCAAGCTCGAAGGACCACCCGAGACGGTGATCCCGGCATACCTCAGCCACGAGGCATCGATGTCCGAAGCGGCGACCGCGGCCGAGCTGGCCTAGAGATCGGATCTGCCGGAGGCCGGTGCCTGGCAGCGCCTCAGTCCCAGGGTGGCGCGCCGAGTCCGTCGAGCGGGATCTTCAGGAAGCGTCTTCCGTCCCCGTCACGGTCCGGCAGCCGGCCGCCCCGTATGTTCACCTGCAGGGCATGCAGGATGAGCCTCGGCATGGGCAGCGTCCGATCGCGACCGGTGCGCAATTCAACGAAGGCTGCTTCGTCGGACGCCCGGAGATGCGCGTTCGCCCGCTTCTGCTCCGCGATCGAACTCTCGAACGCGAGCGGCCTGCCGCCTGGCAGGTAGTCGTGCCCGGTAAAGAGCCGGGTCTCCTGCGGAAGTGCGAGGATCGCCTGGATGCTGCGCCATAACTTCGCTGCATCGCCCCCCGGAAAGTCGGTCCGTGCGGTACCGCTGTCCGGCATGAACAGGGTGTCGTGGATAAAGGCCGCATCGCCGACGACATAGGTGACCGAGCAGAGCGTATGGCCGGGCGAATGCATGACACGGACATCCAGCCCTCCGATCCGGAAATGGTCCCCATCCTCGAACAGCCGGTCCCACTGCGAGCCATCGGTCCGGAATGAATCTGGAAGGTCGTAGATTGCCCGCCAGAGACGCTGCACCTTGACGACACGGGCACCAATCGCAGTCGGCGCGCCAGTTACATCCTTGAGATATCCCGCAGCCGAGAAATGGTCCGCATGCGGATGCGTGTCCAATATCCACGCGACCGTCAGTCCGTACGCCCGGACATGTTCCAGGATGGCATCGGCGGATCGTGTCGCCGTGCTGCCCGACTTCTCGTCGTAATCCAGGACCGGATCGACGATAGCGCACTGACGGGTGCCCGGGTCCGTCACGACATACTGCACGCTGGAGGTCCGGGCATCGTGGAAGCCTGTTACGTCCGGCCGCGTGCTTGCCAGGCTCGACACGTCCGTCACGATCAGGCCGCCTTCTCGAACGAGCGTTCCCGATGCCTGATGTCGAACTCGCTGCCTTTGAGCATCCAGTTCCAGTACATGTAGGGCAGGAAATTCTGCTTGAGCAGCCAGGCACTAAAGCACGGCACGCGCGGGTCGATCGGGAAGCTGGGCATGACCTTGCCGCCATAGCCGAACTCCGCGAGGACCACCTTGCCGTAGGCCGTCGTCAACGGGCACGAGCCGTAGCCGTCATACGAAGCTGTCGGCTTTTTCCCGTCGATGCCGGCGAGCAGGTTCCGCACGACCACCGGCGCCTGCAGCCGTACTGCGGCGGCCGTCTTGGCATTGGTCGTCCCGGCAGCGTCGCCGAGCCCGAACACGTTCGGAAAACGCGTGTGCTGCAAGGTCGCCGGATCGACCGACACCCACCCCGCCTCGTTGGCGAGCGAGCTGTTCCTGATGAAGTCCGGTGCGCTCTGCGGCGGAGTCACATGCAGCATGTCGAAGTCGCGGACGATTTCGCGCGTCTGTCCGTCCGGGCCGGTCGTCGTGAACACCGCCTTGCGGGCAGGGCCATCGACCGCCTTCAGCGTATGCCCGTAATTCACCTTGATGCCGTATTCGTCGACCGTGCGCTGCAATGCCGGAACGAAGAACGGAACACCGAACAGCACGTCTCCGGCCAGGCAGAATTCGACATCGACGTGATCGAGCCGCTTGTTCCGGCGCAGCGCGTCCGCAGCCAGGTACATGATCTTCTGGGGTGCCCCGGCGCATTTGATCGGCATCGGCGGCTGGGTGAACAAGGCAGTGCCGCCGTTCAGTCCCTGGATACAGCGCCAGGTATACTCGGCGTGGTCCGACGCGTAGTTGCTGCAGACGCCGTTGCGGCCGAGCGCGTCCTCGAGACCCTCGATCTTGTTCCAGTCGAGCTGCAAGCCGGGACAGACGACGAGCGAGCCGTAGGTCAGGTGCCGGCCATCGGCCAGGATGACGGTATCCTGCTCGGGCTCGAATGTTTCGGCGCGGGCCTGGAACCAGGTCACGCCCGCCGGAATCAGCGTCTCCTCGCGACGTTGCGTCTGCTTCATCGAAAACACACCGGCACCGACGAGGGTCCATCCCGGCTGATAGGCATGAGTGTCCGACGGCTCGACCAGCGCGATGCTCAAGGTCTTGCGACGCCGTTTCATCTGGGCTGCGACGGTGATGCCGGCGGCTCCACCTCCGATGATGACGATGTCGAATGCGGCTTCGCTCATGGTTCGTCTCCTGTCGGGCATACGCTTGCCGCAACACGAGCAACACTTGCAAATTAATAACTAAACACTTAGCCTAGTTCTTATTAATAAGGAGCGTCGATCTCTTATGGATCGCAAGACACTCTCAGACGGGATGACCGTCTCCGCTCAACTCGCAGCAGAGAATTTTGCGGAACTTGCTCGCCAAGGCGTCAAGCTGGTCATCAACAACCGCCAGGATGGTGAGGCGCCCGGCCAACTCTCGGCGGCGGGGGCAAAGTCGCGGCCGACCAGGCGGGGCTCGCCTATCGGCACATCCCCGTGAAGCTCGCGACCTTGCGACCGGAAGAGGTCGACCGGTTCGCCGAGGCCGTCGACACGGCTTCCGGCCCGGTGCACGCGCACTGCGCGTCCGGCCACCGTTCGGCGATACTTTGGGCACTCAGCCAGATCAGGCACGGCAAGCTGACGCGACCGGACGCGTCGCGATGGGCCCAGGAGCATCAGGTCGATCTCGCCGCTGGATTCGCCTGGCTCGACCGGCACCCGACATGAGCGACGCGCCCGCGCCGGAGCGGATCGGCCCACCCCTGCTGCACGATTCGGCCCCCGACTTTCATGCCCGCACCACGATGGGCGACAGGTCTCTCTCCGGCTACCGCGGCCAGTGGCTGCTGCTGTTCTCGCATCCGGCCGACTTCACGCCGGTCTGTACCAGCGAGTTCGTGGCCTTCGCCCACGCGGCGGAGCAGTTCTCGGCCCTGAACTGCGCGCTCCTGGCGCTGTCGGTCGACAGCCTGTTCTCGCACCTGGCCTGGATACGCAGCATCCGCGCGCAGTTCGACGTGGTCATACCGTTCCCGATCATCGAGGACCCATCCATGGCGATTGCCCAGGCCTACGGGATGATCTCACCACGAGCCCGCGACTCCGCGATGGTGCGGGCGATCTTCGTGATCGATCCCGACGGCATTATCCGCGCGATGTCCTGGTATCCGATGACCACGGGCCGCAGCGTCGCCGAGCTGCTCCGTCTCGTGAGCGCCCTGCAGATGACCGACACGCATGGGGTTTCCACGCCGGAAGCCTGGCAGCCGGGACAGGACGTCATCCTGTCGCTGCCGATGAACGCCTCGGACGCTCTCGAGGCGGGCGGGGCCGATGGCGATTGGTACTACCGCACGATCTCTTCCAAGACGCTGTCCGACATATCGAAGCGCCGCCCATGAGTTTCGAGCCACCGTTCGACATTGAGGCTGCTGCGTCGATGCTGCGGGCCCTGGCCAACCCGATGCGCCTGGCCGTGGCGATGCGACTGCTCCAGGGCTCCTGCACCGTCGCCACACTGGAAATCGAGCTCGGGCTGCGCCAGCCGAACCTGTCCCAGCAACTGGCGGAGCTTCGCGACGCAGGTGTCGTGAGTGCCGAGCGTCAGTCGCGCAACATGATCTACAGCCTTGCCGACGACGAACGACGCCACCTGATCGAAGCGCTTCTGCATGGCTTCGGCGGTGAACAGACATTGCCGGGCGCCGTCCACCGGCCGGTATCCCGATTGCAGCAACAGGCCGCGGTGTTCGCACGGATCGGCACGGGATGAGCCCTTTCGTGATCGCGAGACCGATCCGGTCGGCTTGATGTCGTTGCTCCAACCTCTGTTGGCGGTTCTTTGCGGTGGTTGCGTCGGTTTCGCGCTCGGCCTCCTCGGTGGCGGCGGTTCGATCCTGGCAACGCCGTTGCTGCTTTACGTAGTCGGCCTTGGACCGCACCAGGCGATCGGCACCGGCGCCCTGGCAGTGTCGGCCAGCGCATTCACCAATTTCGCGACGCACTTCCGGGCCGGAAACGTCCGCTGGCGCAGCGCCGGCCTGTTCGCGATCATCGGCATGTTCGGTGCCTTCATCGGATCCGAGCTCGGGAAGTCGTTCGACGGCAAGAAGCTGCTGTTCCTGTTCGCCATCCTGATGATGGTCGTGAGCATCAGGATGTTCCGATCAAAACCTGGCCAGTCGCTGCAGGATGTTCCGATCGGGCATCGCTACTGCAACCGGAAGAGCATCCCGAAGATCGCCGGCTCGGCCATGGCGGTCGGTGTGCTTTCGGGTTTCTTCGGCATCGGCGGCGGATTCCTCATCGTGCCGGCGCTGCTCTTCTCGACCGGCATGCCGATGCTGTTCGCCGTCGGGTCCTCGCTTCTGGCGGTGGGCAGTTTCGGCCTGACCACGGCGACGAACTACGCCCTCTCTGGTCTGATAAACTGGCCGGTTGCCGCCGAATATACCCTCGGTGGCTTCATCGGTGGCTGGATCGGAATGCGGATCGCATGTCGTCTCTCCAGCCAAAAAACAACGCTGAACCGGATCTTTGCTGGCCTCGTCTGTCTTATGGCCATCTACATGCTCTACAAAAATGCGGCCGTGGTGCACTTCGTCTAGGGATTTACGACATGTCGCTCATGCATAATCTCACCTGCCGACGCTGCTTCAGCCGCACCCTCGTCGCGACAGCCATTGCAGCCCCGCTCGCTACGATCTTCGGCAGGCCGGCTCTTGCCCAGAAAAAGGAGGCCCCGGTTCCCGGCGCGCCCGTCTCGGCGAAAAGCCACATGCTGGACACGGCCGCCGATGCGATCCAGTCCAAGCACCCGATCAACGCGATGAGCGCGTTCCTGAACGGCTTCCACTTCTATGCGGACGATATGGGCCGGCAGGTGGAAGCAAACCATTTCTGTACCCACGTGACCGAAGATTTTCATCAGTGCGTGATCTACGATTCCAACCTCGAAAACGCCAAGCTCATCGGCATCGAGTACATCGTCAGCGAGCGCGTCTTCAAAACGCTGCCGGATGAAGAGAAACGCTTGTGGCACAGCCATAACTACGAAGTGAAATCAGGCGAGTTGATCGCACCCGGAGTGCCCGAACTGGCCGGGCATGCCTTTATGGAAAGCCTGGTCACGACCTACGGCAAGACCTGGCACACCTGGCAGGTCGATCGGTACAAGGATTTCCCGACCGGTATTCCGCAGTTGATGATGGGCTTCGTCAAGGACGGTCAGGTCAACCAGCAGATGCTTGCCGATCGCGACAAGCGCTTCGACGCATCGACCGCGACCCTCAGGAAGGACCGTAGCGACATTCCATCGCCGACCGTCGTTCCGGGCGCGAATGCGTGGCAGAGCGGGAAAACGGTTCAACTGACCCTGCACGAAGTGCCGGTGAAGAACCTGCCAAGCTGATTCCGGACACCGGGTCAGGCATGTTTAGTCACGAAAATGGTGGGCCGGGTGGGGTTCGAACCCACGGCCATTCGATTAAAAGTCGAATGCTCTACCGCTGAGCTACCGGCCCGCCTTGGCGGATGGAGGATGACAGGCGCAGATGCCAGTCATCCTCCGGATCGTGTCAGGTGGCCGTCTGGCTTGCCGGCCGCATGCTTACGATACGGTCCGGGTCGGATACCACGCCGCTTCCACCAGCGCCACGCTTGATCTGATCGACCAGCTCCATGCCTTCGGTCACTTCGCCGAAGATGGAATACTGTCCGTCCAGGCTCGGCGCCGGCGCGAACATGATGAAGAACTGACTGTTCGCGCTGTGCGGATTGCCGGTGCGGGCAGCGCCCAGCGTTCCGCGCACGAACTTCGCCTTGTTGGTGAATTCCGACTTCAGGTCGGGCAGCTTGCTGCCGCCGCTGCCGGTTCCGGTCGGATCGCCGCTCTGCGCCATGAAGCCGTCGATGACGCGGTGAAACGCGATGTTGTCGTAGAAGCCTTCGGCTGCCAGCGAGCGGAAACGCTCGGCATGCTGCGGCGCCAAGTCCGGACGAAGCTTGATCACCACCCGGCCGCTCTTGAGCTCGAGATGGATGATGGTGTCCGCGTCCGACGCGGGGGTGGTTTCGGACATGTCTGTTTCCTTGATCAGTCTGGCATCAACCGAATCAGCGCAGCCTGGCGATGATCCTGTTATGCGTGAAGCTTGGTACGAACGACGTAATGTCACCGCCAAGCTGCGCGATTTCCTTCACCAGTCGCGAGGAGATGAACTGGTAACGCTCGGTCGCCATGAGGAAGATCGTCTCGATGCCCGGATCGAGACGATGGTTCATGCCGAACATCTGGGTCTCGTAATCATAGTCGGTCACGACGCGAAGACCGCGGATGATCACGTTCGCGCCGTTCTGCCGGGCGCACTGGACCAGAAGCTTGTCGAAGCCGACGACCTCGATAACGGTGCCGGTATCCGCCGCGATCGGCTTCACCTCGTGGGTCACGCACTCGACCCGTTCCGCCAGATCCATCAGCGGCTGCTTGCCGATATTGGCAGCAACCCCGACGACCAGCCGTTCGACCAGCCTGGCACCCCGGGCAATCACATCCAGATGGCCGCGGGTGATCGGATCGAACGTTCCCGGGTAAAGCCCGACATGGGGCATCGGCTCAGGCATCGTCTCCATCCTCGGTGTCGGGGTTGCTGTCGATATCCGGCGTGATGCCGGCTTCCGCCTCCGGCGTCTCGATCAGGCCGATGGTCCCGTCCTCCACCGCCGCCGCATCCGTCTCCGGCACCTCGTCCTCCAGCACCGGGAAGACGCTGGTCACCCGCTCGGAGCCGCCCAGGCGGAACAGCGTGACGCCGATCGATTGCCGTCCGGTGATACGCACCTGGTCGACCGGAACCCGGATCAGGCGGCCCACATCGGTCACCAGCATCACGTCGGTGCCGTGCAGCACCGGCAGGGTCGCGACCACCGCCTTGCCGTTCTTGGCAGACAGCGTGACGTTGGCAATACCGAGACCGCCACGGCCGCTGACCCGATAGTCGTAGGCGGAGGTCCGCTTGCCGAAGCCGCCATTGGTGACCGTCAGCAGGATTTCCTCGCCCTGCTCCATCTCGGCGAACCGCTCGGCGGACAGCGACGTCGCAACGACGCCCTCCTCGCCGTCGGCTTCCGCTTCGATCTCGGCTACCGCCGCCTCGCCATCCTCGGGCGTGGTCTCGGTCCGGCGCTTGGCCACCGCCATTTTCATGTAGCCGGCACGCTCGGCGACGTCGGCCTGCATGTGGTGCAGCACCGCCAGGCTGTTCACCTCGTCGTTCTCGGCCAGCCGGATGCCGCGCACGCCGGAGCTGTCGCGCCCGGCGAACACGCGCAGGGTGTCGTCGCTGATCTGGAAGCGGATGCAGCGGCCCAGCCTGGTCGCCAGCATCACGTCCTGCCCATCGCGGCAGGTGGCGACGCCGATCAGCCGGTCGCCCTTATCGCCCCAGCTCTCGTCCAGCTTCATGGCGATCAGTCCCGACGACCGCACGTTGCGGAAGTCGCTGAGCCGGTTGCGCCTGACGTTGCCGCTCGCCGTGGCAAACACCAGGTGCAGGCTTTCCCACATTGTTTCGTCCTGCGGCAACGGCAGCACGGTGGTGATCGAATCGCCGCCGAGCTCGGGCAGCAGGTTCACCAGCGCGCGGCCCTTCGCCGTCGGGCTGGCTTCGGGCAGCCGCCAGACCTTCTCGCGGAACGCCTTGCCGCCGGAGGAAAAGAACAGCACCCACTGGTGGGTGTGGGCATTGAAGCTGCGGGTGATGATGTCGTCGCCGCGCCGGCCGGATGCGGTACGTCCCCGTCCACCGCGATTCTGCGCCCGGAACGTCTCCAGCGGCGTACGCTTGATGAAGCCGTCGCGGGTGATGGTGACCACCATCTGGCCCGGCTCGATCAGGCTCTCGTCGGTCTGGTCGCCGGCGACGTCGGAGATCTCCGTCATGCGCGGCACGGCGATTTCCGCCCGCACGACCGCCAGCTCGTCCCGCATCACTTCGAGCCGGCGCGGCCGGCTGCCGATGATGTCCAGCAGCTCGTTGATCCGGATGGCCACGTCGTTCAGCTCGGCCTGGATCTTGTCCCGCTCCAGCCCGGTCAGGCGCTGCAGCCGCAATTCGAGGATGCCGCGCGCCTGCGCCTCGGTCAGGTGCACGCGACCGTCGATGACGACGTTGCCCTCGTCATGGATCAGCGACAGCAGCGGCTCGATCTCGGCCGCATCCCAGTCGCGCGCTATCAGCGACTCGCGTGCCGTTGCCGCGTCGGGAGACGCGCGGATCAGCTTGATGACCTCGTCGATATTGGCGACAGCAAGCACCAGCCCGACCAGCAGATGGCCGCGATCGCGCGCCTTGTTCAGGTCGAAGCGCGAGCGCCGGAGAATGATCTCCTCGCGGAACAGGATGAAGGCGACCAGCGCGTCCTTCAGGCCCATCAGTTGCGGCTGGCCGTTGTTCAGCGCCAGCATGTTCACGCCGAACGAGGTCTGTAGCTGGGTAAAGCGGTAGAGCTGGTTCAGCACCACTTCCGGCGTGGCATCGCGCTTGATCTCGATCACCAGCCGCATGCCGGAGCGGTCGCTCTCGTCGCGTATGTCGGAGATGCCCTCGATCTGCTTGGCGCGCACCAGCTCGGCGATGCGCTCCTGCAGGGTCGACTTGTTCACCTGGTAGGGTATCTCATGGATCACGATCGCCTTGCGATCGCGCCTGATATCCTCGATCTCGGCCCGTGCCCGGATCAGTATCGAACCCCGGCCTGTCTCGAAGGCGGACCGAATGCCGGACCGGCCGAGGATGATGCCGCCGGTCGGGAAGTCGGGACCCGGCACGATCTTCATCAGATCGTCGAGCGACATGTCCGGCTGAGCGATCAGGGCCAGGGTGGCGTCGATGATCTCGCCCGGATTGTGGGACGGGATATTGGTCGCCATGCCGACGGCGATTCCGGATGCGCCGTTGATCAGCAGGTTCGGATAGGCGGCCGGAAGAACCTTCGGCTCTTCCTCGCTCTCGTCGTAGTTCGGCTGGAAATCGACCGTATCGCGGTCGATATCGTCGAGCAGGAACATCGCCGCCTTGGCGATCCGGGCCTCGGTGTAGCGCATCGCCGCCGGGCTATCGCCGTCGACCGAACCGAAATTGCCTTGTCCGTCGATCAGCTTGACCCGCATCGACCAGGACTGCGCCATGCGCACCATGGCGTCGTAGATCGAGCTGTCGCCGTGCGGATGATATTTACCCATCACGTCGCCAACGGCGCGTGCGGACTTGCGATAAGGCTTGTCCGGGGTGAACCCGCTCTCGCGCATGCCGTACAGGATGCGGCGATGCACCGGCTTGAGCCCGTCGCGCACGTCGGGAAGCGCACGGCTGACGATGACCGACATCGCGTAGGCGAGGTAGGAGGTCTGCATCTCCTCCTCGATGGTGATCGGCACCATCCCCGGCACCATGCCGCCACCGCCGGCCAGGCCGGGCGGGTCGTTCGGCGGATCCATCATGGTCGGGCCGACGTTGGGCTCATCCACCTCGGACTCGTCCATCTCAGGCAGATTCGGCGGCACCGGTGGTTCGGGTCTATCGCTCAATTGGGATCCGTCAGTCAGGAGGCGACGCGGCAACTGCCGGACGCAGACTGCGCCGGCAAACCGGTCTGGCACGCGGGGTCATGGCGACGTTGCCGAAGCCGCGTCACGTCTCAAACTCTAGCATGCGCGCGGCCAGCACGGAACTGCGGCCACCGTCAGGCAGCCGCCCTGTCTCAGAACGGAATTTCGTCGTCCAGATCGTTGCCGGACGGTTCCCAGCCACCGCCGGCACCACCGCCCGCGCCGCCACCCTGGCCACCGCCGCCCGGAGCCGGCGAACCGCCGGGGCTCCGGCCAGCACGCGCACCGCTTGCCGGCCGCGAACCGCCGCCATAGCTGCCACCGCCACCGCCACCGCCACCGCCACCGCCATAACCGCTGTCGCCGCCGCCTTCGTCTCCTCGGCCCGACTCGAGCATCGTCAGCTCACCACGGAACCGCGTCAGCACGACTTCGGTCGTGTACTTCTCCACGCCGGACTGATCGGTCCATTTCCGAGTCTGCAATGCACCCTCGATGTAGACCTTTTTGCCCTTTTTCAGAAAACGTTCAGCGATACCACCAAGGTGCTCGTTGAATATCACCACGCGGTGCCATTCGGTCTGTTCCTTGCGCTCGCCGGAGGCCTTGTCGTTCCACGTCTCGCTGGTCGCCAGCGTGAAGGTCACGATCTTGGTGCCGTTCTGTGCGTTCCGGACCTCGGGGTCTTTCCCGAGATTCCCGACGAGAATCACCTTGTTGACGCTGCCCGCCATCGCAACTTCCTGTCTTTACGAAGGCCGGGCCGCCTGAGCGGTCCGGCACGTTCCCACGCTGTCTGGTCCGTGGTCAGAGATCGTGTGTCTACCCCGCCGGACTATCCGAGCGGAACAAGAACATAGTATGAACGAGGAGAGCGATTTGGCAAAGAGGAGTGCTCCGATGGCCGTGGCCGACGGTTCCAGCAACGACCTGTCCGGTCATCATCCATCCCGTAACGCCGCGATCCGCATACGCGGCGCGCGCGAGCACAACCTCAAGAACATCGACGTCGACATTCCGCGCGACCAGTTGACGGTCATCACCGGCCTGTCCGGCTCCGGCAAGAGCTCGCTCGCCTTCGACACCATCTATGCCGAGGGCCAGCGCCGTTACGTCGAAACCCTCTCCGCCTACGCGCGCCAGTTTCTGGACCAGATGGAGCGGCCCGACGTCGACGCCATCGACGGCCTGTCGCCGGCCATCTCGATCGAGCAGAAGACCACCTCGCGGAGCCCGCGCTCGACCGTCGGCACCATCAC
>JBPBQO010000044.1:0-15220 GCA_050954785.1 Janthinobacterium lividum
GGCAAGCTCGACCTGGTGGCATCGCGCCGGCTGCAGCTGGCGGCCGAAGCGTCCGACGTGCTTGGCCTGGTGCTGCGGCGCAGCCGCCGCTTCAATGATCCGGCGCTGATAGCACCCACCGCGGCATCGAGCCGTTGGCGGATCAGCGGCATTCCGTCGCCTCTTCCGCTTGCCCACGCTTCGGACGTGCCTGGTGTCGGCCGGCCGCTATGGCACCTCGAGCTGCTTCGCTGCCGAGCCGCCGCACCCGCAACCTGGACCGTGGAGGCGCCCGATGCGCAGGGTCGTCTCACTCTGGCTCCCATTCTGGCCGACCGATCGACTGCGGCGGCACCGCTGCGCCGCGCTGCCGGCTGATGCGCCGCTCGTCACACGCGGTCATGACGGCCGGCGGATGGTCATCACTGCCGCCTGCAGCGCAGCCCGTGGACTCTCCCTGCAGGCAGGCATGCCGCTGGCTCACGCGCAGGCGATGGTGCCGGACCTGACCATCATGGATGCGACGCCGGCCGAGGATGCCGACGCGCTGGAACGGCTGGCCGCGTGGTGCCTGGGGCTGTCGCCGATGACAGCGGCCGACGCACCGGACGGCGTCTGGATCGACGCGACGGGCTGCACGCACCTGCATGGCGGCGAAGCGCCGATGCTCGCCCTGCTGTCCGAGCATCTCGGCGAGCACGGGCTGACGGGAAGGGTGGCGATCGCCGATACGCCTGGTGCGGCGCATGCTCTGGCGCGCTACGGCAGCGAGCCGGTCGTGGTGATGGAGCCGGGCGCGCATGCCGAAGCGCTGGCCGAGCTGTCGGTGGAGGCCTTGCGCATCAATGCTGACATGGCGGCTGGGCTCCGGCGCCTGGGCCTGGACCGGATCGGGCAGCTGGCGACGACGCCCCGAGGACCTCTGGCACGCCGCTTCGGCAACGGGCTGCTGACCCGGTTGGATCAGGCGCTTGGTCGGGTGCGCGAGCCGATCAAGCCAGTGCTGCCGCCGGAGATAATCTCGATCCGCCGCACCTTCGTGGAGCCGCTGTCGACGGCCGAGGCGTTCGTGACGGTGATCCTGGTGCTGGTCGGCGAGGCCTGCACGCTGATGGAGCAGCGCGGCGAGGGCGCTCGCCGGCTGGATCTGGTGTTCGAGCGTGTCGACGCGACGGTGCAGGTGGTGCGGATCGGCACGTCGCGGCCGGTGCGCGATGTCCGGCATTTGGCGCGGCTGCTCGATGAACGGGTCGAGGACGTCGATCCAGGGCCAGGGGTTGAGGCGATGCGGCTGGTGCTGCCGCTGGTCGAACCACTGGCCTACCAACAGCGCCGAGGCGGCCTGGCGCCGGGCGAAAAGGACGAAGCCGATCTGTCCGAGCTGATCGACCGGCTGGTCAACCGGCTGGGGGCTGACAAGGTCTACCGGCTGCAGACCGTCGAGAGCGACGTGCCGGAGCGGTCGCAGCAGCCGGTGTCGATCTACGCGCCGCCGGCGCCAGCCATCCAGGCTTCGCCGTGGCCCCGGCCGGTGCGGCTGCTGGATCGGCCGGAGCCGGTCGAGACCCTGGCGATGATGCCCGACCATCCGCCGAAGGCCTTCACCTGGCGCCGCGTGCGGCACCGCGTCGTCCGTGCCGACGGCCCTGAGCGCATCACCGGGGAGTGGTGGCGCCGCTCGGCCGAGCTCGTCGCGGTGCGCGACTACTGGATCGTCGAGAACCAGGACGGACGGCGCTTCTGGCTGTTCCGCCAGGGCGACGGGATCGACCCGACCACCGGAGGGCTGTCCTGGTTCCTCCACGGCTTCTTCTGATGGCACCAAGATCATGAGCGACGACGAAAAACGCGAACTTCGCATTGCCACGCGGGAGGAGGTCGAAGAAAGCATCTCGTTTGCCTTGCGCTACAATGGCCGCAAGCGCGTCCGCCATGCGGACGACGCGATGGCCCGCATCGCATCCGAGCACCTTCTGGACCACCTCGAGCGCTCGGGCTTCGTCGTCATGAAGCGACCCGGCGCCGCTGCGCCATCCACCAGTCAGCATCGGCATCCGAACGCGGACTGAGTGCCGCTCATGCCCGACTATGTCGAGCTGCAGGTCACGTCGAACTACTCGTTCCTGCGCGGTGGCAGCCATGTCGAGGAGCTGTTCCTGGCGGCTAAAGAGCTGGGATTGTCGGCGATCGCCATCACCGATCACAACACGCTTGCCGGCATCGCGCGTGGTCATGCGCGGGCCGAAGAGGTCGGCATCCGGCTGATCGTTGGCTGCCGGATGGAGCTGCGCGACGGCCTGCCGCTGCTGATCTACCCGACCAATCGCGCCGCCTACGCCCGGCTCTGCCGGCTGCTGACGCTGGGGAAGGGGCGAACGGGGAAGGGTGGCTGCGATCTTTCCTGGAAGGATCTGGTCGGGCTGGGTGAGGGGCTGCTGCTGATCCTTCTTCCGGATGCCCCTGACGAGCGCCTCGCGGTGGAACTCGCCCGGCTGCGGACGGATTTCCCTGGCCGCTGCTATCTATCCCTGACGCTCCGGCGCCGACCGGGTGATGCTGTCAGGCTGCGCCAGCTGCACGACCTAGCGCAGGCGGCGCGGGTGCCGACCGTGATCACCGGCGACGTGCTGTTTCATGAGCCTGGACGTCGCATCCTGCAGGATGTCGTCACCTGCATCCGCGAGGGATGCACGATCGACGATGTCGGCTTCCGGCGCGAGCGCTTCGCCGACCGGCATCTCAAGGCGCCGGACGAGATGTGGCGCTTGTTCGGCAGCTACCCGGAGGCCCTGCAGCGGACCGTCGAGATCGCTGACCGCTGCCGCTTCAGCCTGGCGGAGCTGCGCTACCAGTATCCGGACGAGGCGGATGTACCGGGCGAAACGCCGCAGCAGGCGCTGGTGCGGGCAGTGCGCGACAGCATCCCGCTGCGCTACCCGCATGGATTACCTGCAGACGTCGCCAAGCAGCTTCGACATGAGCTCAAGCTGATCAAGGACCTGGAGTACGCACCCTACTTCCTGACCGTGAACAGCATAGTCCGTTATGCTCGGTCGAAAGACATCCTGTGCCAGGGGCGCGGTTCTGCCGCCAACTCCGCGGTCTGCTACGTCCTTGGGATTACCTCCATTGATCCGGTGCGCTCTGGCCTGCTGTTCGAGCGGTTCATCTCGGCCGAACGGCGCGAGCCGCCGGACATCGACGTCGACTTCGAGAGCGAGCGGCGCGAGGAGGTGATCCAATGGATCTACGAGCGCTATGGCCGCGACCGAGCCGCGCTCTGCGCCACTGTCATGCGCTTTCGATCGCGCGGCGCCATCCGCGACGTCGGCAAGGTCATGGGGCTAACCGAGGACGTGACCGGCATGCTCGCCAGCCAGGTCTCGGCCTGGTCGCATGACGGGGTGAACGAGAGCCACCTCGAGGGGCTGAACCTCAACCTCGCCGACCGCCGGCTGCGCCTGACCCTGCAACTGGCCCAGGAACTGATCGGCTTCCCACGCCAGCTGGGCACGCATCCAGGTGGCTTCGTGCTGACCCAGGATCGGCTGGACGACCTAGTGCCGATCGAACCGGCGGCGATGGCGGACCGGCAGGTGATCGAGTGGGACAAGGACGACATCGACGCGCTCAAGTTCATGAAGGTCGATGTGCTCGGCCTCGGCATGCTTGGCTGCATGCGTCGCTCGTTCGAGCTGCTCGAGCAGCACCACGACATCCGGATGGACGTAGCCACCATCCCAGCCGAGGACCCGGCCACCTACGCGATGATCCGCAAGGCGGACACGCTCGGCACCTTCCAGATCGAGAGCCGGGCGCAGATGAGTATGCTGCCGCGGCTGAAGCCGGTGACGTTTTATGACCTGGTGGTGCAGGTGGCGATCGTGCGGCCCGGGCCGATCCAGGGCGACATGGTGCATCCGTACCTTCGCCGGCGGGAAGGCAAGGAACCAGTCGATTACCCGACCGACGAGCTGCGTCGAGTGTTGGGCAAGACACTCGGGATCCCACTGTTCCAAGAGCAGGCGATGCAGGTCGCTATCCAATGCGCCGGGTTCACCCCGGGCGAGGCGGACCAGCTGCGGCGCTCGATGGCGACCTTCAAGTTCACCGGCGGCGTCAGCCACTTCAAGGACAAGCTGATCGAGGGGATGGTCGGCAAGGGTTATGAGCGCAGCTACGCAGAGCGCACCTTCAGCCAGCTGGAGGGGTTCGGCTCGTATGGTTTTCCGGAAAGCCACGCCGCCAGCTTTGCGCTGATCGCCTATGCCAGCAGCTGGATGAAGTGCCACCATCCAGACGTGTTCTGTGCCTCGCTGCTGAACAGCCAGCCGATGGGATTTTATGCGCCGGCCCAGGTGGTGCGGGACGCCCGGGAGCATGGGGTCCAGGTGCGTCCGGTCTGCGTCAACGCCAGCCGATGGGACTGCACGCTCGAGGCGCGCGCCGACCGGCGGCCTGGCTTCGCGGTCCGACTGGGCCTGCGGATGGCCAAGGGGCTGTCCAATGAGCACGGGGCACGGCTGGTCGCGCATCGTGGCAGCACGCTCTACGCCAGCATCGAGGAGCTGTGGCGGAGGGCTGACCTCCCGGCCACCGCGCTGGAGAAGCTCGCGGAGGCGGACGCCTACCAGGCACTCGGGCTCGATCGCCGGCAGGCCCTATGGCAGGTGAAGGGGCTGGCGGACGAGGCGCTGCCGCTGTTCGCCGCAGCGGATCTGGGCCGGCGACCACAGCCGGAGCTGGTCGAGCCTCCTGTTCCGCTGGCCCGAATGAAGGACGGCCGGGAGGTGGTGGAAGACTACCGCAGCACCGGTCTCAGCCTACGGGCGCATCCGGTCTCCTTCATCCGTCCGCAGCTCGAGACGCTGCGGATGGTGACATGCGCGGGCTTGCAGCACGTCCGGGACGGCCGGCGCGTCATCGTGCCGGGGATCGTGCTGGTGCGGCAGAAGCCGGGCTCGGCCAAGGGTGTGATGTTCATCACGATCGAGGACGAGACCGGGGTGGCCAACCTGATCCTCTGGCCCGACCGCTTCGAGAAGCAGTGCCGGCTGGTACTGTCAGCCGGGATGATCGCCTGCCACGGCAAGGTGCAGCGGGAGGGCGAGGTGATCCACGTCGTGACGGACCGGCTGGAGGACCTGACGACGCTGCTGCGGTCAGTGGGCGATCAGGATGCGCCCTTCCTGGTCGAATATGGCCGCGGTGATGGAGCGACGCATCCTGGTGCTGCGCCAGGAGGCCGGAAGGTCCGCGATATCATTGTCCCGGACCTCCACATCACCGCTGGCATCAAGGTACCGACACGAGACTTCCGCTGAGCATACGAGGCTACTCGAGGCCTTTTACCTCCCAGCCGTTGCTGGTCAGCTTCAGAACGGCCTGAGTATTCACGGGTGAACCGCTACCGATCTGCTGGAGCACAGGAAAGGCCTTTTGTAAGGAAGGAATTTTTGCCCAATTCGGGAGGTCATCGACCTCGAAGCTATAGTAGACCGTAGCCTCTGCGTAATCACCAAGCCGCATCGGTCCGTCCCACTTCTGCACTTCATGCAGCGTCTTCTTGCCGACACAAATCGCAGGCTGAAGCGCAGTGCTTGTGTCGAAAAGGTTGCTCGATTTAACGTTCTTGATATAGCTCTTACCTTTCTCAGTCAGAGTGTAGCGGTGTACGCCAACTTGTTGTATCATCGGACCGAATAATGCTTTTACACTAACGACCGCTGACTGCTCGCCTACGAGGCCAACTGTTCGCAAGGCCTCCATTTGGACCGGCGTTCCAGCGCCCATAGCCTGAGACATCGCGATATCGCCATCCCGTACATCTACTGGCCATGCCTGACCGGGTTCCGTCAAACAGACATCAGCATCCTTGGCAAGCGAGGCCTTTATAGCTTCGCTAAAATTAGATTTGTTTGGGTCCTTCTTGCTTCCGCAACCGGACAAGGTTGTGACGCAGGCCGCTACCAGTAGAAGACGTCGAGCAGTGTTCATAGTTTAGGTCTCCTAAATTAACGCATAGATGGCGCCGACGCGCGCTAGATGCCCTTCAAGCTCATAGAATCTGGAATCAAAAGTCTGCGGGTGATGCCGGCACCATGGGCACGTTGCCAAACGGACTATTCAGAGTGACCGTCTGGTTCATGATGCCGTTCGAACCTCGTGTCAGAAGCAGAAGGGACTTGAAGAACTCAATTCCGGTGTTGCTCCCGAAAAGCTGCTCATTGCCAAACCACCGACCTCCGCTCGCAATCCAAAGCACGTAGGTGCCGGGCGGGGCAGGCAAAGTCACTCTGCCGCCCGGAAGAAGGTAGCCGGTGGCAACAGGAAACCCAGTTTGAGCGTCCCTTAGCCTGAGGACTCTATATGCCGAACCGACACCGGATGGCCAAGTCACAACGACCTGATTCGTCAAGAGTGCTTGCGGAATCCTCTGGTCTACATAGACCGTCCCGGACTCGGGAAACGGAGCCTCATGGGCGCCGTCGACCGACGCATAAGGCGCCGGCTGGAAGGCGGGTCCCCGGGCTGGCTTGGACACCAAATTCGAGCCCGTCGGCAGGCACAATACTGCGCTGATACAGACGGCACCGAACAGGATCCCAGCCAGCGGACTGCTGGACTGCCGTCGCAGGTTTCCAGGCTTCGACCTCGCGGGCGGGATCGAAAATACAGGCATCCTCGTCGCAGATTCGGCCCGCCGCTTGGCGCCCTCGCGGTACCAGTCGCGGTCTTCGATTCCCATCAAATGGCTCCCAGGCTACAAACTTATTGATCTAATCAGGCGCTACCGTTCAGCGCGGTGCTTTGCCAATCATGCTGTGTGCTAGGGGTATATCCGCCAGGAAGCATGACGGCTGCGTGTGTCCGCGCCTGAACTCGCAGTGCGAGATCGTGACGCGCTTCATGCCGCGCGTGATCGCCACGTAGGCAAGGCGACGCTCCTCCGCGAAGTCGGCCCACGGCGATGGGAACATCCCTTGCTCCCACGCCGGCAGGAAGACGTGCCCGAACTCCAGACCCTTGCCCTTGTGCAGGGTCATGAGCTGGACACGACCACCTTCGCTTTCCTTCAGGCCCTGGCCCGAGAGTGTCGCGTGGTCCAGCAACTCGTGCGTGCTGTGGAAGCCGCCGGCCAGCACGATCAGCTCCTGCAGGTTCTCCAGCCGGCCCTCCGTCGTTTCAGCTCGGCTTTCACGCAGCATTTTCCGGTAGCCGGTGACGTCGACCAGCAGGGAAATCTGGTCTGCCAGAGACGCGCTGAGATCCTCTCGCACGGATAGCACAGCGTCCACGAAGGCCACGGCTGCCTGCTTGACGACCGGGCCCAGTGCTGTGGTCGGCACGGCCGCGAACAGGGAGACTTGGCGCCGGCGTGCCTCGTCCTCGATCAGGTTCATGGCTTGGACGCCGATCCGGCGAGCCGGAGTGTTGATCATGCGCCGGAACGCTTCGTCGGACTGCCGGTCATCGGGCATCGTCGCGAGGCGGAGTAACGCCAGCGCGCCCTTGATCTCGGCGCGCTGGTAGAAGCCGACGTCGCCGATGATGACATACGGCACCCGCGCCCGCATGAGCGCCTCCTCGAACGGACGGCTCAGAACGTTGCCGCGGTAGAGGATCGCCATCTCCTCCCACGCCACACCAAGAGCGTTGTGCCGGCGGATCTCGTTGACGACGCCATGCGCTTCGGCCTCCCCGTTCCGGAAGCCCACGATCTCGACGCGGGAGCCGGCGGGCTTGCGGGTAAAGAGCGCCTGTCCAAGTCGGCTCGTGTCGACAGAGATGACCGCATTGGCGGCGGCGATGATGTGGCCAGTAGAGCGGAAGTTTTCCTCCAGGCGCACGACTTTCGCCTCCGGAAAATCCTCCGTGAAACGCCGGATGAACCGTACATCGCTGCCGCGCCAGGAATAAATCGCCTGGCTGTCGTCGCCGACGACGAACAGCCGGCGATGATCGCGGGCCAGCAGGGTCAGCCACTGAAACTGTGCATGGTTGACGTCCTGATACTCATCCGCGAGCACGGCGTCGAAGCGGCCGGCCCAGCGCTGCCGATAGGCCTCGTCTGCCTGCATGGTGGTGGTGGGCCAGAGCAGCAGGTCGCCGAAATCGGCGCCGTTGCATTCGCGCAGGCGGCGCTGATACTCGCGGTAGATGCGAACACTCTGGCGCATGAACAGCGGGTCGAGCGGATCGCCAGCTGCTGCAAAGGATGCAATTTGTTCATCGACATAAGCACCCACCGCGTCGGGCGTCACCAGGGTGTCCTTGTATGCGCCGATCTGCTTCCACATCGTTTTGATGGACTGCAGGGCATCGCCATCTCGCCCGCACTCCAGCATCCCGGTGTGCTTCATGACGCGTTTGAGCAGTCGCTTGCTGTCGTCGGCATCCAGAATGTCGAAGCCATGACGCAGCCCGGCGATCTCCGGCTCGAGGCGGAGTTGGCGCGCCGCGAGACCATGGAAGGTGCCTAGCCAGGACGGAATCGGACCGCTTCCAAGATAGCTCCGGATGCGGCCGGTCATCTCGGCGGCGGCCTTGTTGGTGAAGGTCACCGCCAGCAACCGGCTCGGCAGGATGCCCTTGTCGATGATGCGACAGGCCGCGGCGGCCGTCAGGGTCTTCGTCTTGCCGGTGCCGGCCCCGGCCAGAACCAGGACCGGGCCGTCAACCGTGGCCGCCTCATACTGTTCCGGCGTCAGGCTGGTACGCAGCACGTCCGCGATCGCCGGGCGCACCGACTGCGCCGTCATTCCGTCCATCAGGTCATTTCCGCCCAGGTTCATCATGAGGCAACGGTGGGAGAGGATGATGAAAACGCTCAGGTATCAGGCTGCTTTTTTCTCGGCCGTAGGCTGGTCCAGAATTCGAATCAGCGCGTCGATGTGCCCAATCAGCACATCGTCATTCATTGGCGGCAGCACTGGCAGGCGCAGGACTGACGCCGCGTCGCGCTCACCCACAGCCTGCAGCGCCGCCATGCGCGCATCTGCAGGGTCCTGCCCCAGCAGTTCTTCGATCCGACTGAGCTGCGCGATCATCGCCTGGTTGGTCTTGTTCGGCGCGGCAAGCGGGGCAGGCTTGCCGATCGATCCGCCGGCCGACCACAGCATCTCGTCGAAGTCGTGCGGTCCGACCTCATCCTGTCCGGTCGCGCTCGCGAACTCGGCCTCCACCGTCATCGGCACGGTCTGGGGCGGAACCCCATGCACGGCGGCCATGGCGCTGTCAGCCACGCTCTTGCCATCCTGCAGGGCTGCGCCGAACCCCGACAGCAGGGTGTCGATCACTGGCCCGATCGAGCGTTCCTCCCCGTGGTCGACCGCCATGTCCCTGGCGAGCCGGCCGGCGATCTTCTCGATCCGCGCCCGCTCCTCGCGTAGCGTCTGGGTCGGCGGCGGTGGCAGCGTGAGGCTGCGGGTTACATGCATCATGCCGTTTGGATCGGGCATCGCCGTGAACAGCTTGGTGTAGATGCGCTGCTTGCCGAACAGGACGATGGCTTCGCCTTCGATCAGGTTGCGCAGATCGTTCCAGTCCACCCGGCTCGTTCGCCGCACGTCGGCGTTCATGCCGTCCCGATAGTTGCCGCCTGCATCTGCCCGGAAGCCCGAGGCCTGCGTAACGTGGGTGTCTCCAGCGGTCTGCTCTATGTATTTGCGGGTTTCGCCGCCCTCCTGGAGACGCATGAGGATCTGCAGGTTGGCGTTGCCGAGCAGCGAGTATACCGACTGTCCCCGGCGGCGACCTGCAGGATACCCGGCTCACTGAGCCCTGTCGCCGATACCTGCAGCACGGCGAGCCCGGGCGAGGCTGCCTGCAGGCGATACTCATTGAGGTTCCTCAAGGCAATCGGCGCGACCGCCTGCACCGAAACCGGCACGATGTTTGCCTGCGCGAGCGGTGCCACGCCAGGTTGCGCCACGGATCGAGTGCTGACCGGGACCGACTTCGCGGCAGCTGGCAGGGAGGCGTTGGCATTTACGGCGCCGTCCACCGCGTTGTGCGCTTCTGCGAACGACAGACGGGATTCGAAATCATCCAGCCTGTCGTGAGTCGTTTTGGACAACAGGTCGATCTGTTGCTGGCGGATGCCGTTCTCCAGCCTCAGGTCACGCACGACGGCCGCCAGTCTGGTCAGCATCTGCAGCACGTCTGCCTGCTGCTGCTGGCTTATTGGCTTGGCGCCGGTGGCGGGAATGACCGGCACCGGATCTGTGACGACGGCAACGGCCGGAAGCGGTGGTTTGATTGCGACAGGGGCGGGTGGGGCTGTATGCGCAGCCGATGTCGTCGTGGCGTCGGCAGGCGGGCTATTCTGCAGCGCCATCAGGCTGCTCATATCCGCCTGCGGTTGCACCTGAGCTTCCTGTGGCTTTACCGCGACGACAGCGGGGGAAAGCCTCGCCCGCGGAAGCATCACCTGCGCGATGGAAGGCGACACATGAGCCGGCGGATTGATCGACGGCACGAGTGCCACGGGATGACGATGATGCGTCGAAGCGAAATAAAGACCGATCGCCGTGACACCTGCGAGGGCCAACCCGCCGATGACCAGCGGTTTCGGATCTTTTGATTGCCTGGCGCCATCTACCACACGCGCGTGAGATGGGTCGATCGTCGGCGCTTCAGCAGTCAGCGGAACAGGACCGACCTGCTCTCCTTCACCCGGAATCGCGACACGTCTTGCGTGTCCTGTTGGTGCGGACCGCGCAATTTCCTCATGACGCTCAGCCTGGTCACCGTCGTCGGACCGGTCTTCTGTATATTCATTGAGTGTAGAGATATGCGTGTCCATGCTGCACCCGCCCGGGAAATGTTCGCAGACGCAGCATGGCAAGAGCATATGTAAACCATGTGCCAATAACTCGCGGGTTACGGAGCGTCGTCAGTCAGATCTTCCAGGAACAGCACGCCGACATTTGCTCCTGCTGCCAGGTTCACGGTCGGGCCGGTAGGTGCCATTTTGTTGAGGATCTGGCCGGCTTGCTGGCCGGCTGAACCTGCCGCCACACCCATGATCTTGGCTGTGTCGAGATGCGTGTAGCTCGTCACGCCCCCAAGCGCGCTCGCCTGGCTGTAGGTATCCGACTGTGCGATCGCCTGTCCCAGGCCGGACACGAATGCCGCTGCAACGGGCAGGGCGAAGCGGGCGACATAGTGCTGATCGACAGACGTCGCGACAGACGTTTCCATGCTGTCCGGCGCGATAACGAGCGCGGTAATCTTCTTCTGCTGACCATCGACCAGCTTGATGCTTTGCAGAACGACGACGAGGCGGTTACCCTTGGTCTGGAACGAGCCGATCATCTCGGCACCAGCGATGGGACCGGACTCTGCCGTAACAACGACCGGGCCGCCCTGGTCGGAACTGACTGCCAGCTTGTTCATTCCGTAGACGGCCTTGCCAGCACCAACCAGTAAACGCCCTGGCAGCTTGCGCGCCATCGTCGGATCGCCAGATGACGAACCCGAAAGTGGAGATCGCGCGGCCGCTTGGTGGACATCGCTGCCGTCGCTTGCTGTCTGCCCGCTGCTTCCGGACGATGGCGCCTGAACGACTTCGACGGCAGGCTCGACCGCGCCCATGCTTGCGAATAAGTCTCGCATCGCCGCGCCGTAGACTTTGACCTGGTTGGGGTCGACTTTCGGCGCCTGCGGTGCGGTCGCCACCGGCATGGCACGAACCGGTGTGGCATCGACGAACGGATTGGGAGCCGTCGACGCATGAGCAACGAAAGGGACTGGTCGTGCGGCGAGTGCCGCCAGCGTTGGGTCCTGGGCTGCGGCTGGTGTCTCCACATGCCCCTCGATCGGTGCAATATATGAATTGCCGCCTTTCTGCGCCCGGTCGTTCTCGAACTGCGCCTGTTCGCGGGCATTGCGCTCGTATTCGGGATTGCTGTGCTGGCCGCCGGGAAGCGCGTTGGCATGTGGCGCTGTTCCCACCACCGTGGTGGCTGCGTGATGGTGCTCGGCAAGCAGCACGACTGCCGAAACACCCAGTATTCCAGCCACGACCGCGCCGATGATGGCAATTCGCCGAGGTCCGGCGCCGGCCGCGCCCCCGAAGACGCCTCTGAACGGAAGCTTTGCCATGGCGTCTACTCCGACAGACGCGCCGAGACCGTGTGGTCATCGGCGGACAAAAGAACGACGGGGGTATTGGGCAGGGCATAAATCGATGTGCCCTCCTCGCTCGCGGAGCTGGTCCACTCAGGGGAGATCAGCGTGTAGCGGGTGCGCAAGTAGACATGATCGCCCATGCGCCAGGCCCTGACCTCGTCGGGTGAAACACCCGAAACCTGCAAGGGCACGGCTTCAGCAGGCGGAGCGCCGTCGAGCATCGCCATCAGGTAGGGAGAGCCGGTCTCCGGCGTGTCCTGACGGGTCAGAACCTGCTCCTTGGCGCCAGGGCCACGATTACCGACCCGGACCGTCAGGTCGGCGTCGTAGCGGCCTCTGCCGCTGATAATCATGAAGGCGATCGGTTTCGGGGCGCCCTGCAAGGTGACAAGCACACCACCGCGCGAATACTGCGCCATGGGCGTGATCTGCAGCACGTTCGACCCTTTGACCGGCACCGAGACGTCAAGGCCGACCGCACGCACGGCCGGGCTTCCTGTGGAATTGCCACCGTTCTTGCTAACGGGGCTGCTGTTCAGATCCCAGGCGATCGGCCAGGGCTCTCCCGTCGAATCTACAAAGGTGATCGCCGACGGGAAGCCCTGCATGGTTTGAACGATGTTTGTCACCCCGCCGGGCCCGAGCGTCACAAAGACCGACCGACTCACAGGCGCTACAAAAGCCGCCGGGTCATCAACTCGGGCCGTCGCGCGTTGTGTTTGATTATAGCGATGCTGCAGGTCGGTGATCATGCCTGGCGTGAGAGGAATGCCCTCTTCTCCGCCCGCCGCCGCCTGAAAGGCCTGGTCGCTGGCTGGTTGACCAGCTGGAGGAGGGGTTTGCGGAACGGGCGTTGTCTGTGCGCAAGCCGCGCCTGTGCAGACGCACGCCGCCATCGCGACTGCGAGTAAAGCGCTCTTCGACACAGGGATTTTCCTTCAGGCAGGGGGCAGGTTGATCTGGTCGATCATGATGCCGTCGGCATGCTTTGGGTCCGGCGTGCGCACGATCCGTACAGTCACGATGAGATGCTGGTTCATGACCGAGTTCTCGTTCTCGTATGTCACCATCATCGGAAACTGTACCTCATACTCGTAGGTGTCGCCGACGAGACCGCGGTTATGAATAATCGGAGCGCGTTCGGGCACCGCGGAAACCACAAGGCGCGCCTGTTTCAGCTTCTCGAAGTTTCCAGAAGCGATGAAGGCAGCGCCATACGAATTCCAGCCTTGCACGCTGAAATGTTGCGCAGCGTCGGCCATCTGCTTCGGGTAATGCCGAAAATCGAGTGTAAAGGCAGCAACCACGGAGTCTGCGGTCCATGTCAGCATATCCGCGTCGCTCATCACCGGCTCATCGAGCGGCTGAACGATCCGGGGCGTGCCTTTCCCGTCTGTGTAGAAATAGTGAACAGCCGGGGGGTGATGGCCCGTCCAAAGCAGGTTTCCCATCAAGACCAGAATAGCCAGCGACTGGAGCGCAATAACCAACAGGCCTTTCCTCGAGACGTCCATGATAAAGTCTGGATCGTTCAGGCGGCGTGTAATTGCGGCGGATTGGTTTCTCATAGTAGGAGCATGTCCTGCGCTTTTGAAAATGCGGCAGTGTATTCTCGAGAGGCTTTCCCGATCAGGCGACAAGACCGTAACTGTCCGCGTTGACGATGGACCGGAGCGTCTCCGAGTTTCTGGTGGTCGGTGACCAGCGCTGGTGGCGGGTTCCGAAGAATATCTTGCCGGAAATATCGCACTTCAGTTCCTGGGCATTCGCCTCCAGCTTTGCATCCGGAGCGCCTGTCCGATCGATCATCAGACACACATGGCCACCGCGATGCGGCAGGCCAACGCGACTGGCCTTCGCGCTCAGCGCCCCAGGTGTCATGTCGAGCCCAAGATCGAAAACAATTCCTTCCGCGCTCTGCCGGCGTACCCAACGTTCGCGAATTTCGCGCAGAGCATCGTCAGTCAAGCTGGCGCGCTTGTTGCTGCCTTTGGTCTGCTTCACTTTCCAGGGTTCCCGCGACGGCGCGTTGGAAATAAGCGACCGGCGATCGCGAGAGTGGAGCCCGAAACGGCGCGCTTTCGCTTGCACCGAATTCGTGGAACGTGACAGGAGCTCTGCTATCAGCGACGTGGTATAGTCTCGCTCCCAGTAGCGGATCAGGGCGCGCTCCTCGCTGAGAAGCCAGCCACTCTTATTCCGCTTCCGGACCTTGCGATCTTTCGGACGTGTCAGTCCACAAAGCAAAAGCCTGCGATTCAACTCCTTCTGTTCGATCCCGAGCAATTCGCAAATAACTGTCGGAGCGAGGTCGCGCGCGACAAGGCCGCGCAGGATAAGGTCCTGCGCAACAGCCGGAGTAGTTGGGAGGCTCCGGGGAGCGGCCCTGGTATAGCTGTCTACGTCGAAGACGATCGGAAGACCGCGGCCCGTTGAAATTCCGCTGGTCGATGTTGTTCCGCGGTTGGTGAACATTCCCCGCCTCATGGCAAATCATTGCTGAGAAGCTACGGGGAACGATTCACCGGAGGCAAGCCCTCTAAAACCAGGCTGTCATTTACATATCTCGGCTTAGCGCGTTGTTTTCGTTAATAGACAGTTACGTCAGATTACGAAGTGTAGCACCAATTAAAACATTACAATTCGTCCATCTTTAATAAGATGGCTAAGACTATGACCCAGTCGGAAGACTCCGTAGAATTAACTCTACGATCTGACGAAGGAGAGGCACGGTGATAAGGGTGTCGGCCCCCTTGTCTCGCAGTAGTGCCTTGGTGGCCATATGCACGTCTTGCGCGAGTTGTTCGAGGACAGCGATTGTCAGTGGTCCTTCGCCGCTGGTCGGGAACAGTTCGCTGATCGGAACCTGCAAGATGCTTGCGATTCTATATAGGACAGGAAGTGTCATCCGCCGTCTGCCGACCTCCATCGCTGACAATTGGCTTTGGTGGACACCTAGGCGTTCGGCGACGTCCTTGGCGGTATAGCCTTGGCTCTGCCGATACTGGGCGATCTTTAATCCAATGCTCCGCTCAAGCTGCACTGCCAGCTCGGGATTCATCGGCACCGCGTCTTCGGGCACCGGCGTGAATGTCTCCTTGTATCG
>JBPBQO010000045.1:0-13513 GCA_050954785.1 Janthinobacterium lividum
GGGCTGGAGCGAGTCGGGAAATCGTAGAGCCGGTGGATGCAGCGCACATCGCTTTCGTGCGCTTCCCGGACCGGTGAGGCCGCGCACGCGGTCACGATAGGAAGGACCAGCAGGATCAGACGGCGCATGACGGCCTCCGGTTGGTGTCGAACCCGTATATGGGCCCGACACCTCCGACTGCCAGGATCAGGAGAAGTTCCGCGCGTCCGCCAGGTCGGTCATGGTGTCCACATCGAGCCAATGCCCGGTGATGTAGTGCACCGCAACCGGATGCTTGGCGGCAAGCCGGGCGAGCAGCGCCGGGATGTCGGCATGTTCGGCCGAGCCGTCGGCCTGCATGAGGTCGAGCTCGGCCCTTACCAGGGCAGCGCCACGTGCGCTCAGCCGCACCAGGCCGATCCACTCGCCCATGCTGTCGCCGCCGGCCACGCTGCCGATCGCCGACAGGATCGCCGGCGCATCGTCGAGGTAGCTGGTCGAGAACGGCTTGTCGGCCAGCACCAGATCGCGCGGATGCGGATTATGAGCGCCGCGCTGGCCCTCGGCCCGCTGGCGCAGCGCATCGACGGCAATGACGATATCCGCCTCCACGCCCATCAGCGCATCTAGGATGTAGCGGCGGAACAGCACGTCGCCATAGACCAGCACGGTCTCGCCGGTCAGCCGGTCGGCGGCACGCAGCAAGGATGCCACTTCGCCGGTGGTGGCGAACCGGTCGTTGTCGAGCAGGGTCAACCCGGCCGAGGGGACCGTCTCGGTGCTGATCGCATCCTTGGCAAAGCCGCGAACCACGGCGAGGTCGCGTACGCCGCTCTGGCGCAGCGTGTCCAGCAACTGACTCAGCAGCGGACGGCCACGAACGTCGACCATGCATTTCGGCCGGTCGGCGGTGAGCGATCCGAGCGCCTCGCCCTGGGACGCGGCCAGCACGATGCCGCGCACCGGTGCGTCGGTGGCCGCGAGATCGCCGGCGGCACCCGTGGCTTCGGCGAGGGCCGGATCGGTCATGCCCGGACCGCCGGTCACCGGCAGATAGCGGTCGCCGGCGGTTTCCAGCTCGTCGTTATCCATAAGCGCGAAGATGTCCTTCACGCTGGCAACGCGGCCCTCGACCTGGGTCAGGCTCTGGTCGGCATGGATGTGGGCGGCCGTCGTACGCATCGCGGTGATCGAGGCGCGGACCAGATGGTTGGCCCAGATGATGGTCGACACGCCCGCATTGCGGAAGGCGTCGGTCGGAGTGCCGTAATACATGGTGGGCACGATCACCACCGGGCAGCGATTGCCCCAGCGCTCCATGAAACCGATGATCTCGTTGGCGGTGCGCTTCTTGGAATGGATCAGGATCGCGTCGGCGCCGGCCCGGTGATAGGCCTCGGCACGGCGCAGCGCTTCGTCCATGGAATGGCCGGAAATCAGCGCCTCGACCCGGGCCACGATCGAGAAATCGTCGTCGGTCTGACTGTCCTTGCCGGCGCGGATACGACCGCAGAACTCTTCCATGTCGGCGAGCGGCTGGGCCTCGCCGATGAAGCTGTTGGTCTTGGGGAACAGCTTGTCCTCGATACAGACGCCGGCGACGCCACGCTCGCACAGCTTGCGCACGAAGCGGCGGACATTGTTGAAGTTGCCGTGTCCGGTATCGCCGTCGAGCAGGATCGGCAGCGAGGTGGCGTCGGCCATGTACTCGACCTGCTCGAGCACCTGGGACCAGGACGCCTCGTTGTTGTCGCGCAGGCCGAGTGCTGCGGACATCGAAAGGCCGGAGCCCCAGATACCCTGGAAACCCGCTTCCTCGACGATCTTGGCCGAGAGGCCGCTATGCGCCTCCATCAGGAAGGAAAGATCGGGTCCGGCAAGCATGGCGCGCAGCCGGGCAAAGCGGGAGGCAGGCGCTCGGGACTGTTGAGTGCTGGATGCACCGGAACTTGTACCATCGAGATCGCGCAACATCATGCTGCGGGTCGGCTCAGTTCCGGTCGTCAATTTGCGCGATCCTCATCGGAGTGTCATGTAATTGTCGTTAAACACTTCTATCATTCCGCACGGATCGGCCACAATAAGCGATGAGCCACCCCTCCCATGCCTGGGCTCCTCCCCCGGTCCTGATCCTCGCCGCGGGACGTGGTCGCCGGCTTTCGGAAGCAAACGGCCCCGGTTCCGGCATCCCGAAAATCCTGCTCCGGTTCGGCGGCCGCACGCTGCTGCAACGCCATCTCGAACGGCTGGCACGTGCCGGCGCGGGGCGGGTCAGTCTTGTCGTGGGCTATCAGGCACACCTGATCGAGGCCGAGCTCGAGCGGCTCGGGCAACGCGACTCCGTCGGCCTGATCCACAATCCGGACTGGCATGAAGGCAGCGTCGTATCCCTCGATGCCGGGCGGGCGATCGTGGACAATGGCGGCCCGGTCGTGCTGATGGATGCCGACGTGCTCTACGACCAGGTGCTGATCGACCGGCTGTTCGGCAGCACTCATCCGGCCGCGCTGCTGCTGGACCGCGAGATCGAGCCCGGCGACGAGCCGGTCAAGATCTGCGTGGATGCCGACGGACGAATCGTGGACTTCGCCAAGCAGCCCGACGCACCCCATCTGTGGCACGGCGAGTCTGTCGGGTTCTTCCGGTTCTCGGCCGATGTCGCCGCACGCCTCGCACTGCGCGTGCATGCGACCGTCTCCGGCGGCGGTCGTTCGATCGAATACGAGGAGCCGATTCGGGCCCTCATCCGCGAGGACGCCGCCCGGCCCGAAAGATCGGCTTCGCCGACGTTCGGGTTCGAGGACGTCAGCGGGCTACCCTGGACGGAGATCGACTTCATGGAAGACGTGGCCAAAGCCGAAGCCCTGCTGCCCCTGATGGATGGAGTCGCCGCATGAACGCGGCGTTCCAGCCCCGGCCGGGTGTCGACTGCGCCGGCGCGCGCCTGCCGACGGTCGACGAGATCCAGGCGATGCGTCGCGACGGGTATCTCGTCGTTCGTGGATTCTTCTCAGCTACTGAAACCAGGGCGCTGGTCGATCGCACCGGCGAGATCGCGGCGGCTCCCGAGGTCGTCGGCGGCCAGATGGTCTATCACGAGGACAGCCTGCTGCAGTCGGGCCAGCGCGTGGTGCAGCGGATCGAGGATTTCTGCAGCCACGATGCCGTGATGGACGGTGTCGCCCGGCATGGCGCGCTGAGCCGCTGGCTGTCGGTGCTGATGGACGGCGAGACGGTGCTGTTCAAGGACAAGATCAACTTCAAGTACCCGGGCGGCGACGGCTTCAAGGCGCACCAGGACCAGCAGGCCGGCTGGACCGTGTATGCCCCGATCTTCGTGACCGCCCTGGTGACCATCGATGCGGCCACGATCGAGAATGGCTGCCTGGAAATCGCCACCGCACCTCGAGCGCATGCCCTGATCGGCGCCGAATGGACTCCCCTGTCCGAGGACGAGCTCGGGCTGGTCGCGGTTCCGACCGAGCCCGGCGACGTGATTTTCTTCGACAGCTTCGTGCCGCATGCGTCCAAGCCGAACCTGACCGACGGGTCGCGCCGGGTGCTGTACCTCACCTACAACCGGGCCGATGCAGGCGATCATCGCCGACGCTACTTCGACGAGAAGCGCGCGGCCTTTCCGCCCGACATCGAGCGCAAGCCGGGCGCGAACTACGTGTTCAGGGTGTAACTGCGCGGACCGACACCGGCGTCATGTCGCTTCATACGGAGCTGTGGCCCGGCTGCTCTTCCCGGCGGCGACGGTAGCTCCTACTCATGCCGCAGGAATTTACGCATGAGACTCCGCGCGTGCGCGGCGACGATGACAAGGGAGGCACGATGCGGCAGTTGATCCGGGCGGCACGGACAGGCTCGAGGCCTGTTCGACGTGGCATGGCCTCGGCTGCCCCGTTTTCCGTCTCGCTGGCAGCAATGCTGATAACTTCGCTCTCGGTCAGTGGCTGCGCCACACGTCCGCCCGCCAGCGATCCGGATGCCCGGGCCGATTACAAGGCGAACAACGATCCGCTGGAGCCGACCAACCGGGTGTTCTACGCCTTCAACGACGGGCTGCTGACCTACGTGCTGACCCCGGTAGCGCGCGGCTACAACTACATATTTCCCGCCCCGGTGCGCACCGGCATCCATAACGTGCTGAACAACATGGCCGCGCCGGTGCAGCTCGCCAACGACGTGCTGGAAACCAAGCCACGTCGTGCCGGCGATACCTTCGTCCGCTTCATCGTCAACTCGACCGTCGGCATCGGCGGCGTGTTCGACGTGGCCAAGTCGATCGGCTATCCGGACCACTCGGCGGACGGCGCCACGACATTGGCACTCTGGGGCATTCCGGCCGGGCCGTACCTCTATCTTCCGGTGTTCGGACCATCCGGCGTACGCGACGGCTTCGGCCGTGGCGTCGACACGGTGATCAGCCCCTACACCTGGGTCGCGTTCAACGGCATCAACCATCTGAACACGATCTCGACCGGGCTTGCCGCGGTTGACGCGATCGCGCCGCATGTCGACGACCTCAAGAAGTTGAGAGAGCAGTCACTCGACTTCTACGCCACCCAGCGCTCGCTCTATCGCCAGATCCGCCAGACCGATGTCGATGCGGTGCGGAACGACAGGCGTGCGACGGTTCCGGACTGGTATCCGAACGCCAACAATACGGTTGGCCAGCTGCCGCCGACGGATAGCAGCACCACCGGTCATGGCAGTCTGCCGGCGCCGACGATCAGCCCGGCGGTGACCGCGATCGGGAAATCCCCGACACAGCCGTAAAGGTTCGAGGCCGGGCCCAGCCCGGCCACACGCCGGGGCGTCTAGGTCGGTACGGGCCTGGGGCGGACCAGGGCGGCCAGTTGCCCCGCCAGGAACTCGGCCTGCTGGCGGATGTCGGGAACGGCGGTCATTTCCCAGAACGTGCCCTTGGTGACCGGGCCCACGGCGAACAGCCGGCGGGAGATCGATCCGTCCCGGCCGAGCAGCGCGCAATTGGTGGTCACGTCGAGGCCCAGGCAAAGCGCATCCGGACGTGCCAGCCCCTTGCTCAGCAGCCTGCGCACCAGCGGATCGCGGATCCGGCTGTAGTCGGCATCCGGCCCGGCGCAGTTGATCACCCGGCCGACCGTCACGCTGTCCAGCGTGTCGGCGAACCGTGGCCGGAACACCACCTCGACCTCGGCACCGGGCCGATCCTGGCGGTAGCTGCGAATGCGGCCGGCGCGGACCCGAAGCTGGCCGCTGGCACGCGCCTCCTCGATCCGGTCGGCGACCGGGCCCGAGACGCGATGACGATGCGTGTCCCACCACGGACGCAGATGGCGCAGGAACCGCTGCCGGTCGGCGGTGCACATCGCCTGCCAGAGTTCGGTGGTGATCGGGCGGAGCTCGTCGATCACCGCATGCCAGCTTCCGCCGGCCGCTGCCTGCCTGAGGCTGCTGTTGCGCAGGGCACGGGTCAGCACGTTCAGCCTGGTCGGGAAGGAGTCTGTTTCCGGCGCCGAACCGGCGCCGCCGGCGGCATGGCGATGCGGCATCAGCCCGCGCCGCGACAAGGCTGTGATCGGTCCGCGATGACCCTGGTCGAGCAGCGAGACGATGGTGTCGATGGTGGTCAGACCGGTTCCGATCAACAGCACCGGCATGTCCGGATCGAGATCGGCCAGCGTGTCCGGGCCCCAGGGATCGGGCTTGTAGGCCGCGCTGTCGTAGAAGGCCGGATCCTCGACCGGAGGCGCCGCCGGGGGGAAATTCCCGGTCGCCAGCACGGCACGGTCGGCATTGATGGTCCGGTTGCGATCGAGCGTCAGCGTCAGGCCGCCGCCGTTCGGCTCGATGTCGGTGACGTCGCCCCGCACCAGCTCGAGCTGGTCGCCATGCTCGGGCACCTTCATCTCGAGATTGACCAGATTGCGGATATAGCGGCCGAACATGTTTCGCGGCACGAAGGTGCCGGGACCCGGCACGATGCCGCACAGATCGGCCTCGGACAGGGATTGCAGCCAGTGCAGGAAGTCCAGCGGCCGGGAATGGAAGGCGCTCATCTTGCCGGCGGGCACGTTCAGCAGGTGGCTCGAATTGCCGGTGGAATAGGCAGCGCCCCGGCCGAACTGCGCGTTGCGCTCGATCAGGATGACGCGGGTCTGTGGCGGGCTGCGCTGCAGCAGATGCAGCGCCAGCAACGTGCCGCTGAAACCCGCACCGACGATGGCGATACTCGCCGAAGCCGGATCGGGAAGCGTCGAGCTGCTCATGTGCAGCGGGACGATCGGTGCGGATGCAAACGATCCAAGGGCATCTCCTCTGTTTTTCGGGGCTTTATTCCCCCGTGGCCGATGAGGCAAGCAGCTTAACCGCCATGGGTAAAGTGCAATTCCGATTCTACGCGTCGGCGTCGATATCCGAACGGATATGATCCAGCGGATAGGCGGCCACCTCGTCCAGGAAGGCAATCAGCCGTTCGGACACGGTCTCGACAACGATCCGCCCTTTCTCCGCGGTGGCAGCGGCGGCGTTGCCGCAGGCCCCTGCCCTGTGCAGGTCCTGGGTCTGCCAGCCGAACCCGATACGGCCCTCGGCGGTCAGATACTGGAAGCGGTCCGCCATCTCGACCGTCCATGGGACGAAATTGCGGGCACGCGTCTGATCGACCAGGTCGGGCCGCAGATGCAGCATCACCGACGTTTCGAGGTCTCCGCCATGGATGCCGTGCTTCAGCTCCTCGGCGTCGAACAGGCCGGGCGGCAGGCCCAGGCGCGGCCAGCTCACGCACACCACGAACATCTGGTGGCGGATGCGCAAGGTACGGGCGACGATGTCGAGCACCTGCGGATTGCCGCCATGCGAGTTGAACAGCACCAGCCGGCGCAGCCCGGCGCGATGCACGCTCTCACCCAGCTCGATCAGCAGCGTCGTGAGCGTATCGGCGCTATGGGTGAGTGTGCCGGGAAAGGCCAGGTGCTCGTCGCTTTTGCCGACCGACTGCATCGGCAGCGCCAGCACCGAGCTGGTATCGGGCAGCTGTGCCAGCGCGTGGCCGAGAATGCCCTGGTTGATGCAGGCATCGACGAACACCGGCAGATGCGGTCCGTGCTGCTCGATCGCGGCGATCGGCAGCACCACGACGGTGCGATCCAAATCGAGCATACGGAACTGCGGCCACGAGAGCTCGTGCCAGTAGCGCGTCGGCATGGTCATGAGTCACGGATCCTTGGGCGTGCGCGCTGCGATGCCGGAATGGCCACCGGCATCCAGCAAGCAGCGTACCGGTGGCGGCGCGCGTCAGAACGCGTTGCCGGGATCGACCTCCGGTGCGGGATAGGACAGGTAGGCCAGCCGCTTGAACTCGAGGCGGCCACGGGTGACGCTGTCGAGGATCAGGCCGCAGACGAAGCTGAGGCAGGCGATCAGCACGAAGCCGAGGGCCAGCACCGCACTCGGCAGCCTCGGCACCGTGCGGGACGCCAGGAACTGCAGCACGACCGGTATGCCGAGCCCCAGGCCGACAAGCAGCATGACGATGGCGATCACCGAAAAGAAGGCCAGCGGACGCTCCTGCTTCATCAGGATGACGATGGTCCGCAGGATGCGCATGCCGTCGCGGTAGGTGCGCAGCTTCGAGGTCGATCCCTCCTGGCGTTCGATATAGCGGGTCGGCAGCTCGGCGATCGGCATGCGCAGTTCGAGCGCATGGACGGTGAGCTCGGTTTCCGTCTCGAAGCCGGACGACAGGGCCGGGAACGACTTCACGAAGCGGCGCGAGAACACGCGGTAGCCGGACAGCATGTCGGACAGGCGCTTGCCGAAGATGATGTTCACCAGCCCGGTCAGCACATGGTTGCCGAGCAGGTGGCCGCGCCTGTAGGCGGCGGTGCGGTCGGTCACCCGTGCCGCGTTCACCATGTCGAGCCCCTCGGTGCGCAGGAGCCCGATCAGCGCCGGGGCGGACTCGGCATCGTAGGTGCCGTCGCCATCGACCAGCACGTAGAGGTCGGCGTCGATGTCGGCGAACATGCGGCGGACCACGTGGCCCTTGCCCTGCAGCGCCTCGATCCGGACCACGGCGCCGGCGGCGCGGGCGACGTCGCGGGTGCGGTCGGTGGAGTTGTTGTCATAGACATGGACGGTCGCATACGGCAGCGAGGCCCGGAAATCGCGGACCACCTGGCCGATCGCGACTTCCTCGTTGTAGCAGGGGATCAGGACCGCGACGCGCGGGCGTGCAGGCCTGGGCCCTCCGGTCACGAAAAGAATTGCTGCGTCGAATGAGTCAGGATGGCTGTTTCCACCGCGACCAGCAGCGGCACCAGCAGGTACTGGGCGACCAGCAGAACCACCAGCGGGCTCAGATCGACATTGCCGAACTGCGGCAGGATACGGCGCACCGGTGCGAGCACGGGTTCGGTGGCGCGATAGAGGAACTCGCCGACCGTGCGGACCAGGCGATTGCGGTTGTCCAGGACCCCGAAGGCGAACAGCAGGCTGAACAGGCAGGAAATCAGCAGCACCGCGACGTAGATGCGTATGACGAGGTAGAGCAGGGCGAAAATGGCCGTGATCACGGCATGGTCCTTAAAGGTGTGGGCTGGGTGTGAAACTAACGGCCCGGGTTCGGCCATGCAACGGTGTCTCGGGTTTTGCCGGGCCCCGGGGGGATGGCTCTTGACTTGCCCAGAGCCTCGGCTATTTATCCGCGACCTGCACGGCGGGGCTGTAGCTCAGTTGGGAGAGCGCCTCGTTCGCAATGAGGAGGTCAGCGGTTCGATCCCGCTCAGCTCCACCACCCCCCTGCATGGCTCCTCTCAAAGACGCAATTCATCGTTGTATCCGGTCTGCTTCAGGCGCCTATGGCTTTTCATTCTTGAATGAAGACGCTCCGGCTGTTCCCGGTGCGGGGAACTCCAGGCGCTGGACGACATCATGGCGCCTGCCCTGCCGGCACTTGCTCCCACTCTCGCGCTGAACGCGCTGTCGTCCGACCAAGGGGCGGAGACAGGCAAATCATGATGCGAACCTCGGTTCACGAAGCCTGAGATGGTAAGCATCGTCGAGGTCATCTGCCGGGCGAAATTCCCTCCGGCCTGCGTGAGCTGCGGCAGAATGGCACGGTGGCGATGCTGGTCCGCATCCCAGGATACATCGAACCGGCTCCATTCGGCTGCACGCTGCACTTCTTTAACGAAACCCCGGTTGATCCTGATATAAAGCTGGAGATCGATGCTAGATCGGATCGACTTTCGGGGTAGATATGGCAATTCTTGGACACGTGACGCTGAGCGGTCTGGATGATGGTGCGTTGATCATCGTAATCGAGGGAAAGAACATCTATCCCGGCTTCGCATTCGATCCGACTGCGATGCAGATGCGGGTTGATAGCAAGTACATCGAGAACAGGCCCGGTTCGGTAACGCTCTATGACGACGTGACCCTGACCTGGAAGAACGACACAGGCCTGAAGGCTATCGAGACCCTTCTGGGCAAGCTCGGTCACTATGAACAGGCTCGGACCAACGCGACGATGAGCAGGCTCTCACCCAGGTAGACGAAATGGCAATGGCTTGACCCGCTTCCTCGTGTGGATGGCGGTGATGATTGTGCTCTTCATTGCACAAACAGCCTAGGTGAAGTCCAGCCCGAGGCAAGCGAATTGCAACAATGTGGCTTTGGCCAAGCGCCGGAACAACTGTCTGCTCTGGGCTCCGGCAGCTTCGTGGCCGGCACGGTATCGTTCAGGACGAGGTTGGCGGAGTTAGCTAGTCAGTGAAGGCGTGTGGATGGTCCTGCCGTTCGAGTTCGGCTTGGACGCGCGGGAACTGGACGTAGCGGACCAAGCCGACGTCCCAGTATGGGAGCAGTGTTCAGCGGCGCCGAAGCAAGGGAACGTCCGTAGCTGAAGCAGAATGGCCCCTCTAGGACCGCGCCGAGCACGTCTGGGTAGATCGTGCCGTAGAAACTTTCAGAGAACCACTCAAGGGCGACGTAGCGTTGGGCGAGTGCTGCAGGATGCAACTCCACCAGTCCTTCGATCTTCCGAGCAACCACTATTCTCAATAGTCTACAGGTCTCGATCTAGCGTATACAGTCGTCTGTCTAACCGTTTAGCAAAGACGGGATCCTTACGAAAGATGTGTGTATCCTAGTGACAACATCCCGAAATCGGATCTTGAAAAGATGATTTAGCGAATATAACGGATTCTTTTATGTTTACCATAAGCTTATTTTACTTGTAGTATTGCTTATCTTGCAAAGATTTCATGCGAATTTTGAGTAATTGACCTATATTTTTCTTGAAAGTCTTCCATTGATAAAGATATTATAGTTTCAATATTTTCTAAGCTCTTGTAGTTAATGACTTTTATGTTTTTTGATATGCCTCCATCTAGATAACCATTATCTATATCATGTGCAGCTATGAGAACATAGTTACCAGCCGGAGTGGCACCAGACTTCCATAACAATTCTACGAACCTTGAAAACGGTATTGAGCCGTCAAAGAATATTGCTGAAAATGATAAGTTTGTTTTCTTGAAGCTGTAGATTCGGCTTGTAACTAAACTTCTTCTATGGACCACACTCCAGCCTCTAGATAATAAATAGTCTGTCGAATTTTTTAGATGCAGAGCCGGATCTACACTTCGTCCCCAAATTAATGAACCGACTTTGTGTTTAAGCCAAACACGGTTTAAAATTGGTATTGCTGCAGCAGTAAATAACACTAAAGCAATGACAAGTGTTAAATGTGTATCTCCGAAATTGTTTATAACTAACGTAGCTCTTCCTAGACGATTTCTACCTATTAACAGGTAAACTATCAGACCAGTCGCCCCAAGGCTGACTATGCTAAGCTTGGCTTGTTTAGTGAGTTCTGTAAAAGCTAGAAAAATCGTATAAGGTGTTATGACTGATATAACGATCCCAAAGAATAATAGTTTGATCCACCACATTACTCATGCCCTCAAGAAGTCAGCAAATTGCGCGCAACCTCAAATTCACTATTCAAACTCCTTCGCCTGTTATATTCTATTATATTCTATTATATTCTAAAAGAAAGCTGCTAAAAAAATCTAGAGTCATTATGCATTTGCTCAAGAAGGATAATGTTCTCAAATTTTGGAATACCACCGGAAGCTTAGCTTAATATGGATAAGAAGGCGCGAAACAACGGCGAACCGCTGTCCGACATCGCGCAACCCGAGCAGTCCACCATCTTGAGACATGCCAGCGTTGTCGCAACGCGCCATGATTTTTCGTCTTCCACTAATGGGAAACCCAGTAACATCAGGGTAGCTTGAACTTTGCCCAGCATGCACCCCCCGGTCCGACTGGAACGGCATCAACGTCTATATCCTACATCGTCTCGGCAGATTGTACCATACTCGTCACTCGTCATAAATAATCATAGGTCAGCACATTCCTGCTCTCCGGCAACATTCAACAATTCGGAGATCATGTTTCTGGAAGATCCGCCATCAGCTTGCATATGCTATCAATAGCCTCTACGTTTAAAACGACCGAAGAACAGGCTGCCGCGAAGGCTGTTCTCCTACATAAACTAGAGAGCGTGTCTGATTATATAGAGTATCTGAGTGGTCGTGAGCGTAAATCCGACTTCTTGCGGCGCGTTCTACTATCTGCTCTGGATAAGCTAGAGAACGTACTTTCGAAAATGCCGGGTGCGTAGAGCACGGTCGAACCGTTTCTTCCGGATGTTCCCAGGTTTGGGGACCTACAGTCAAATTTAGTGCTCTTGCGGCGGACGTATTTATGTAACTAATAACGCCAAGTTAGATAAACTCTGCCTATATACCAATTCCATATTTAGGAGTTGAGATCGTCATTTATTACTGGAGGCTATAGTGTTTGTCAAAACAAGCCTGAACAGAATTGCTTAGAATGTCTTGTCCTTTAATATTCACGTGGCTAAGAACCTCCTTTCGACGAGGCGCCTTCGCGCCGGTCATACGGAGCAGAAAGTGTTCCATCCTAGGTGGCGCGGTAATTGCTTCGGTGGGGTATCTCTCGGCAAGTGCTATAGCACAAACTTGCGTCTCAACGTCGCCTGCATGCGTTCGCGCCGACACAACTTCCTTGGCGAAAAGTGGCGCGTCGCCTTCTACCGCTACAACATGCACAGCACTTAGCAGCACCAGCCATCTGGCGCTGCCTGGAAGTTGTGGCTATGAGTTGAACGGTCCAAATGCTCACGGCGACCTGCTGATCGGCCAGCCTGACTATGAGGTCGCCACACTCAAGGGATGGTATGGCCTGATGCCAGGCGACCATGCAAAACAGAACAATTTTAACACGATGATTGGAATCACAGCAGCTCCGCTAGGAAGCGGCAAAGGAATAGTCGAAGATAATGCGGTGACGATAACGGCCACTAAGCAGGATTGGAAGACTACCACTATTCCGGGCGGTACTGGCGCTCTCTTCCTACGCGCGAAAGGTGGTGGTCCAAAAACACAATCCAACGATACCTTTGCCCTGAACACATTTACTATCGCGCCGTATCATTCGGGGTTCATTCAGACGTCCGAAAATGTCTCGACGGAACTCGGTCCGGATGGGGCCATCAACACCGGATCTCAAAGCGATATTCAACAGGGCGTAGAAGACGGACTTCACAATGTTCATATTGGACTTTCAATGTCTGCGAATATTGGTGCTCACACCGCAGCAATCTACGCTCATGATCAATCCAGTACATCCGGCCGCTGGGGAAACCTGATCATGAATAATCATGCAGGCATAATGAATTACGCCGTCAGCGATACCGGTGTGGAGATGACGCAGCCCGACAATTCGGGAGAACACAGGGTGATCCGTGCGAACGTCAACGGGGTGGAGACATTCACCAATTTTGCCGGGCTCGTGCTTGCGACCCTCGACCAGAAGGGAAATTTCAACGTTGCTGGCGTAATTAGAGGTAAGACACCGGTCTTGAAGGTCGTCACGACGAAAATTGAATCGGGTTACAAATTTACACCGGCAGATTGTAACACCATGATTCGGTTTACGGGAGCGTCAGCAGCAACGTGGACTGTCCCGACCGGCCTTTCCTTAGGCTGTAACATCGGAGTCATCCAGGAGTCGAATGCAACGATTACATTCAGCGCCGGGCCTGGCGAGACGGCGCATTCTCTTAGGGGACTAGTTAAAACAGGCGGTAAGTGGGCTACTGTCCATCTGTTTGTTGACACAGCGGCAACAGTCATACTTTCAGGTGACTTGCAGTAATTATAGAACAAGGTCAGTAGAATTGGGACTACGCACGAAGCATAACGCTTCCAATGCTTATATACCAGACTGATTCATAACATCTATGTTTTACGTATAGTCACCGTAGCTGCTAAATATTTTCGCTAAGCGTAACCGCATAAAGCCACTTCTTATTGCTGGCATAATAATCGTTAACGTCTTTTTTGGGATAGACGCCTAGAGTCTGCTAAACCCATTCGGTCAGTGCTTCAGGGCGAAGCACATTATAGAAATCGACTATTTTCCGGATAACGACGATGATTCTGTA
>JBPBQO010000046.1:0-13131 GCA_050954785.1 Janthinobacterium lividum
GATGCTGTCGGCCGGCATCCACGTCGCATCCAGCCCGTCACTGCTGGGCGAAGCGATGATCAACGCGCTGAAGGGTTGAAGCAGGTCAGGGCTCTGCCCGGGACCCGGGAGGGGACAGTCGTCCCCACCACCCCTGGACCGAGGCAGATCACGTTGTTCTACACACGACGGGGAATGCGATATCGATTAACAGTGGACTTCCGCCACACCAACTCGATCGACCGCTCTTCAATAAAATCAGACTGAATATTTATAAATGTAACCGCGTCGTAAAGGCGTCCGTAGCAAGCAGTTGCTCCAGCAGCTACATGACTAACGTCAGTTCCAAGTTGTTACGATATACCTAAGCTCTGGCGGTAACATAGCTTTATGCTTATCTGAGCTGTCCCTTACCAATGTTTTAAAAGCTGACATGTGTTGGCGCCGCAGCAGAATTAATTTTCGCGGCTAGGGTGTCAAAGCAGTCACAGAAGCACCAAACTCGTTGCTTGACCTATCTTCAGATGACCTCAAGTGGCAACACGAGTTGCGCTGCTGGACCAGTAACAACACTCCCAAGTTCAAGAACGATTCCATCACGTGTTAGACGCACACCAATCCGGCGCGTGCCGACATGGACCTCCAAGCCATCCTTGGACGCGAGCAAAGCGTTGTAGGACACGGTCCCGCGCAGCCCATCGGATACGACCTTTCCAAGACTACGCAGCGTAACCATTAGAGGAGCCCTCTGCACGGTGCGATCGATGGCTGGCCATTCAGTCCCAACCAGGACGGCACCACCCTCAAAGCCGCCGCGCCGTTCACGCTTCTCGCTTGCGGCGGTCTCTACTTCCTCCCAACCGACCCCTGTAACGGCCGCCATAGCGCGCACCACTTCAAGGAGGTCGGCTAACTCCGCCTTTACATCGTCGGGATCAGTCGCAGCCAGCAATTCCTGCGTTTCTTCTAGAAGTTTTGCTACCAGTGCGCGCCTCATCTCGGATCGCGGTAAGCGCGACTGCACGACCACCTCCCCACCGCTGGCTATTTGGGCAGGCAGGTTATCCCGCACCAACTTCGCGAAGCTGCGTTTACCGCGTGCTCGGGACCGGGCCGGCCCATCGGCAGGCACAACTGCTACGCCGGCTTTCTCAAGTTGATAGTGAGCGTGGGCAAGGGTGGAACCGGCCAGTTGCACGGGGCAATGGTCGCGCTTCGCAAGTTGGATCACCTTCGATAGAAAATCTCCGTCTCGGAATAGTGCTAGCTCGGGATCCAGCAGCAGGACGGTCCTGGCAGCCCCGTCAACCAGGGCCGCATTCACGTCGCCCAGGTTACACAGGACTGTACGAGGCCAGCGCGGAGAAACTGTTCCACCCAACAAGGTTGGTGTGGGGTTAGGCGGCATACTGAACCAGGGTAGGTTCGTGCCGATACCTAGGGCTGCTGGGATTCCGCAAAACCACATTACCAACAGCGGCCTGCCCGCCCGCAATGCAATTGCGTGGGAGGCGATCGCGATTGCAACGGCATCTACTGTCGATAGACTTCGAGTCCTCGCCAGCGCACGCCTCACTTTAAGCTCCTGCCAACTCCCGTCGTTACACTCTTGGATAAATCGCGGCTTGTAGCGCAGGCGCTCGGCAGAGACAGCCCCCTGCTGCACATCAACGTCAAACGTGTCATGTGGTAGGTACTGAAGGCCGTCAGGGACACCCCACAAGGCGTCAACACGTACTACCGGTGAAGTTGGGTCCGCCCTTGCCCAGGCGCCTGAGCGGGCTGGTATGAACTTGTGAACAAGGAAGCAGACATCGCTAGCAGATGCGCCAGCCTCCGCCATTTGATCTAAGAAGCCTAACATGTGGTCAACCGCTGACACAGACGAGACCGTATTCGTGCGCGGAAGATTTTCGCGAGCTACATTTTCTGTCCGGCAATCCGTCCGGCATACAACTCGGCCATGAGCGAATGCCTCCAGATCGGCTTCTAGCGCCTCCCGCCAGCCAGCAACCGCCATGAGAAGACGGTTGCCCGTAATTGCTGCGAGTGGCGGATAAGGTTCTCGACGCGTCGCCGAAAACCGCCGAGCGTTCTCAACTTTGCGCCATGGTCCTGGAACCGCGGCAGCATCAAGATCCACTGCAGCGAGAGAAGAGCTTGGTGGGAGCACTCCCGTTGGTAAATAGTAGGCATCACGCAACCAAGCGTTTGGATCGACGCCATCATCAGGCTGCTCATACTCAAAATCGAGTTGGAGCAGCCACAAGGTCTGGCCATCATGTATCCATTCCAAGTGTCCAGGACCCCGTCCCAACCTGGTAACCCACCTGCCAACGCTCCCAAACATGCGGACTAGCGAACTTGCCCGCGCGTTTAGTGGTGCAGACGGATCCGGGGCATTGTCGCGCTGCGAGTTCAACCGCGTCTCGTTGGTGTTCGGTGTTAGCGTTTCCAAGCGCCAGTGGTTGATCGTCTTCGACACTCGGCGCTCGTTCGAGAAATGCCCCATAATCCCCTCTCCCGCGAGAGGTTGGACGACAACGGCCAAGCGCCCCGGCCCTAGCTCACGGAAAGAGCGGAACATCGTTTCAAGGGCGTCCTCAACCTGAGACACGCTAAAGTCTGCTGCCAGTCGAACTGACTCATTGGCCCCGCGGTCGGCCAGTGTTTCGGTATCCGAACTCGATCGTAGAATGAGGCCACGCGGCCAATTTCGCCGCCATTCTCGGGAGGCCAACTCGATAGCAGAGGCTGCCGTTGATAACACTGCGTCTGATCCGGAAACTGTCGTAATCCAGCCGGCATAGGCCTCAGATGTTAACACGACGAAAGGAGGTCGCCACGCAGCCGGGAGCAATGACAGCCCGCGTGCTTTAGAGCCAACTATTTTAACAATAGCTGGATCATCAAACCATTCTGTCCCCTTTGGCGGATCTAATATGGCAGAAGTTGTTGGAACTGCTCCAGTCAGGATTCTGGTCGCTTTCCTGGCTTACTCTCACTGCCCCCAAGTGTTCCCAAGATTTGATCAGCAACTTTCTGGAGGGCAGCAAGTAGGTTATCAGAGAAAAACCCGACGAAGAAGCCGTACGCAGCACCGTTCCGCGGTCCATCAGTAATCTTGGTGCTGAAGATTGGCATGAGCCCTGAGCCAATCATCAGCGCGGTAAACAATGCGAAGGTCGCGGACAGTAATGGAACCACTAGACGCCAAATAACGCGGTCACGGTTCCACCATCCTCGCGCAACGGTGTGGTATAGCCACTTGAGCGCGAACGCGAACCCACCACATGCGCCGCCAACGGCGGCGGCTCCAAGTGCTAAAGTGTGACGGGACGAACCATCGAATGGTTTCAGCCATAAGCCTGGGCCATTAACAGCATGCGCGGCAACGGCAATTTGGTAGAGAAGAGCGAGGGCCATTACTAGACCAGCGACAAGGTAGCAGAACTCAATTATTATCTGGGTCCAAGCCCGCCGGGGATAACGGCTTGACCAGTTTCCTTGGATCCGGGCGTCGGTGAGGTGTTGGTCTCCGGTTGAATGATGTAAATTTTCTTGTTTAGATAAGTTTGCGCGCTCAGGCGGTAGCGTGGGCGAAAGCACCGCGAAAGATCTCCTTCGTCTGCCTGGCGTTCGACGAGTTCGGATACAACCGGTAATCCCACTCCTGTCCACGTCCTAATGCATCTGCTACTGCGCGACGAAGGCGCTGGGAGATCGGGGACCCGACAAGTGCCCGAAATGCCCGATCCTTGTCGCGGATCATAAGGTAGTCAGAGCCCGGCGGTACGGTCGACCATGGGTCAGCATGGTCCACGGCAGACCACTCTGCCTCACCGACCAATTTGCTCAAGCGATCGAGAAGGTCAGAAGCCCCGCCGACGACATGCAGATGGGCTTGGTCAACACCGCAACCCGCAGCCGTTCTTGGGTGCCCGGGGCCATGCTCAAACATTACGAATGCGCCCGCCTGCGCTGACATTCCGGCCGAAACTTTGTCCGCAACGGCAAGCAAGCGCACTCGCGCAGTAAAATCCACTTCTGCGACCGACAAGCAAGGTGCTCGGGGCACGACAAGGAGCCATTCAGGCACGACGGCGCCCCGAGTAGGAATGACTGCTGCCTCAGTGAAGTGGCCCAAGTCCTCGTCAAACACGTCATCCGGCCCCCGGGACATGCCGTCTAAAATCCAGGCGAAACGAGCAACAGGAACGGGGGTCTTCGTATCAAATACCATGGGCGATCTCCCCCGAATCATTTTGGCGGCCAGAGAGGACCTCGAAGCCGTTTACGTATTGGAGCAAGCCACATGCCACATGTAGACGCAAGCATGATGCTGCGCGAGCAACTAGGTCCTGGCTAATGCCAAGATCAAGGTCCATGACATCGTACCGACGAGCGCTGGCAACAATAAGATGGCGGTGGCGATCGCGGAACTCAACAGTATGGTAGAGTTTCAAGGGCGCCCTGCCCGATGATACGGATGTCCCGTACTGATTGCCCGCGCCCGATACAGCTGTTCCGCCAGCAACCCACGCACCAGCATGTGCGGCCAAGTCATCGAGCCGAGCGACAAGCTGGCGTCAGAGCGAGCCATGACCGTCGCGTCCAGGCCTTCGGCGCCGCCGATCAGGAAACAGAGCGGACGGGCACTGCCGAGCCACGCTTCCAGCCGCTGCGAGAACGTCACGCTGTCTGGACGTTCGCCGCCTTCGTCGAGCGCCACCACCAGCGCATTCGTCGGCAGGCACGCGAGGAGTGCCTGCGCTTCGCGACGCTTGATCTCGACCGGGGCGCCCCGGCCCTCCGGCACCTCGATCATCTCCAGCTTCGGGTTCAGGCGCTGCTGGTAGCGTTCCAGCAACGCCCGCTCCGGGCCGTCCTTCAGCCGTCCGACCGCGATCAGGCGCATGGCGGTCGGAGGCCGTTCTTACAGACTGACGGGCTGCTCGGCTTCGGCTTCGGCCTCGGCCGGCTCGTCGAGGTCGGCGCCCCACATGCGCTCCAGCCCGTACAGCGCCCGTGCTTCCGGCTTGAACAGATGCACGACGATGTCGCCGGCATCGAGCAGCACCCAGTCGGAGCTACCGGCGCCCTCGATCAGCACGCGCTGCTTGAGGCCGACTTCCTTGAGCTTGGTCTCCAAATGCGTCGCCATGGCGCTGATCTGGCGGTCGGCGATGCCGGTCGCGATCACCATCCGGTCGGCAAACGAGGCGCGGCCGGTCAGGTCGAGCGTGACGATGTCCTCGCCCTTGTCGTCGGCCAGGCTCTCGGTGATGACGCCGAGATACTTGTCCAATGCCGCGACATCGAGCGGCTCGCGCACGACCTTGCGGCCTCGCGCGCCCTGCGGTCCGGCAACGACAGCCTTCTTGCGCGCGGTGCCAGGAGCCTTGGCGACTTCGGCGAGGGATGCGGACGGCATGGACGCGCCGGCTGCACGGGTGGGCTTGCCGGTTTCGGCAATGGGCTTCCTGGCGATGATCGGTCTCCTGCCGGACATGATCCTGGATCACGGCCTGCATCATGAATGGTCTGGGTAATGATGGTCTGGTGCGCCTTATCGGCCTCTCCGGCCCCAGGGCCAAGCATTGCGTTGCGCAGGGCCCCTAGGCAGTCCCGGAAGAACCGTTCGCCAGACGCAGCTTGGTCGCGGAAATGTCGGTCTGCGGGGCGGTCAGGAACACCCAGGCCGGTGCCGGCCGGTCGGCCAGGACCGGCGCCTCGCGGGCCGGACGCCGGTCATGCCGCAGCATCAGCGCGGCCCGGCCGGCAAGAGCGCGGTGATTGTAGGACGGTCGCGGCAGCACGGCGATCGGCACCTCGCGCACGACTTCCCGCCAGCGCCGCCAGCGCGGCAGCTCGGCAAGCCCGTCGGCCCCCATCAGCCAGACGAAATGGATCCGGGGAAAGCGCCGCTTCAGGCCGCGTATGGTGTCGATCGTGTAGCGGGTCCGCATGATGCGCTCGATGTCGGTGGCGATGATGCGCCGCCCGTCGGTGAGCGCCTTGGCACCGGCCAGGCGCGTGGCTAGCGGTGCCATGCCGTGGCGCGGCTTCAGCGGATTGCCCGGCGAGACCAGCAGCCACACCTGGTCGAGCTGCAGATGCGCCAGCGCCTGCCGGGCGACCAGCAGATGGCCGTGATGCGCGGGATTGAACGACCCGCCCAGCAGGCCGACCCGGAGGCAGCGCGTGTCTCCGGCGGGGGGAATGCGGCTCACGGTCGGATCTGGCCGGACCCGATCACTTCATAGCGGAAGATCGTGAGCTGCTCGAGGCCAACCGGGCCGCGTGCATGCACCCGCCCGGTGGCAATGCCGATCTCGGCACCGAAGCCGAACTCGCCGCCGTCGCAGAACTGCGTCGACGCGTTCCACAACACCACTGCGCTATCGGTGCCAGCCAGGAACCGGCGCGCCACCGCCTCGTCCTCGGTCACGATTGCCTCGGTATGCGCGCTGCTGTGCCGCGCGATATGCGCCAGTGCGGCATCGACATCGTGCACCACCGCGATCGACAGCACCGGGCCCAGCCATTCGGTATCGAAATCGGTCGGAGAGGCGGCGGCGAGGTCCGGCACGATCGCGCGAGCGGCCTGGTCGGCACGGAAATCGCAGCCGAGCGCGGCCAAATCGTCGACGATCAGCGGCAGCAGCGAACCGGCGATCGCCTCGTCGATCAACAGCGTCTCGGTCGCACCGCACACGCCGGTGCGGCGCATCTTGGCGTTGGCGATCAGCGCGCGCGCCATGTCGGGGTCGGCCGAGCGATGGATGTAGGTGTGGCAGAGCCCCTCGGCATGGGCGAGCACCGGCACCCTCGCCTCGCGCTGCACCCGCTCGACCAACGATCGGCCGCCGCGCGGAATGACCAAGTCTATCAGACCGGCAGCTCCGAGCATGGCGGCGACATGGGCGCGATCGGCATCGGGCGGGATCTGCACGCACGCCTCGGGCAGGCCGGCCTGCACCAGGCCGTCGACGATCGCGGCATGGATCTCGCGCGCACTGCGCAGGCTCTCGGAACCGCCGCGCAGGATGACCGCGTTGCCGGATTTCAGGCACAGCCCGCCAGCGTCGGCCCCGACATTGGGACGGCTCTCGTAGATCATGCCGATGATGCCGACCGGCGTTGCCACCCGGCGGAACCGCAGGCCGTTCGGCCGGGTCCATTCCGCCAGCACGCGGCCGAGCGGATCGGGCAGTGCGGCGATCTCGTCGAGGCCCCGCGCCATCGCCTCGATCCGTGCCGGGTTAAGGGTCAGCCGGTCGCGGAAGGCGTCGCTGGCGGTCGAGGCCGCGACGTCCAGAGCATTGGCGGCCAGGATGAATGCGCTGCGGGCGCGGATCGCCGCCGCCGCCAGGGTCAGCGCGCGATTGCGGGTTTCGCCGCTCGACTGCGCCAGCACACGGGTCGCGATACGCGCCTTGGCGGTCGCTCCGGCGATCCAGCTCTCGTCCGGGTTCGACAATGCTTCTGCCTCCGACCGCTGTTCCAGCTTCAAGCGGCCCTGGCTCGCACCAGTTCGGCCAGGTCGTCGCCATGCCTTCGCCGCTCGACCCGGTTGGACTGCCGACCGGCGCCGATAATGGTCATCCTCTCGAGGGAACCTTGGCCGGCCCCCTGATCGACGGAGATGGTCGGCGTCCGGTCGACGGTATCGTTGCCGGACCTGCGGTGGAACATTTCGGCAAGGCCCGCATGGACTTCTGCTTCCGTCGCCACGTCCGAGCTCTCCTGGATGATGGTAGGCGCGTGTGATGGACGCGGTCACACGCCCTGGTCATTGCCATGTAGCTCGCTGCCGGCACGAAGTCATGCGGCGGCAAACGGGCCAAGGTGTCCACCATGTGCCTGCTCCGCATGATCGGGGAAAGCCTGGTTCGACGGAATGACCGGAAGACATTTTGTTCCTGGCGGTCAGGATGCCGGATCACGACAGCACCCAGGATCCCGTCCAATGACCGGCCTCCATAGAGGCATGGGAGCTTGTCCTGGAGCGCCGCGTCCGCGCGGGTCCGGTCGGCGGCGACATCGAGGCCGGCAATCACATGAAGGCTATCGAACGACAGCATCACGATATCCGGCCGAAAACGGTGCAGTTCCGCATCGACGTCGGCGAGTTCCTGTTGATACTGGCCATAGTCGCCCTAGTGCAGGGTCGGCCAGATGTTGCGCCTGCGTGCCGCGAGCGGGATCGGAGCCAGAAATGCAGGGGAGCGAAGGAGCCGAGGACCGCCAGCCCGACCGGCCCAGTCACCGGTCCGGGCGACGCGGCGGCGAGTGCCAGCAGATCCGACCGAGCCGAAGTCCCGGTGGTTTCGCGCGTCTCGATCCAGGCTCAGATCGTTTCACCGGCACCCTCGCAGGTCACGCATGAACTCGCCGCTCGGCAAGCCGGCTCGCAATCTTCTCGGTGGCATCGTTTTCGTGCTGGTCGTCATGGCGCTGGCGATCACCGGCTACATGTCGGTCGGCTGGAGCTTCGGCGACGCGCTCTACATGACCGTGCTGACGGTATTCACCGTCGGCTACGACGAGGTGCACGCGATCCAGGGGCCGGAGCTCAGGGCGATCACCCTCGGCCTGATCGTTCTCGGCTGTTCCGGCACGATCTTCCTGACCGGTGCGCTGGTCCAGTTCATCACCTTCAGCCAGCTCAACGAGATCCTGGGAACACGACGCATGAAGAGCCAAATCGAGAATCTTTCCGACCATATCATCATTTGCGGCTATGGCCGGATCGGCCAGATGCTGGCGCACGAACTGGTCGCCGGCCGGGTGCCGTTCCTCATCCTGGAACGCAACGCCGAGCGGATGGCAGGCGCACAGGCGGAAGGGTTCCTGTGCCTCAACGCCGACGCCACCGAGGAGGAGACGCTGCAGCGCGCCGGCATCCTGACCGCCCGTGCCTTGGCCACGGTGCTGCCCGACGATGCCGCCAACGTCTTCATCACGCTGAGCGCCCGCAGCCTGAACGCCAAGCTCACGATCATCGCCCGTGGCGAGGCACCGTCTACCGAGCGCAAGCTGCTGCAGGCCGGCGCCGACAGGGTGGTGCTGCCAACCCATATCGGCGCGGAACGCATCGCCGAGATCATTCTCTATCCGGAACTGTCCGAGGCGCTGCGCCGGCCGTCGGAGAACCAGGATGCCGCGACCGGCCTGCGCCGGCTCGGGCTCGAACTGCATGTGGTCGCGGTCGAGGAGGGCAGCCCGTTCGACGGCCGCCGGATCGTCGAGATCGAACGGCGCGCGGAAAACGGCTTCCTGATCCTGTCGGTGCAGGCCGGCCAGAACGAGGAGCCGAAACGTGCCGAACCGAACATGCGGGTCGGCAAGGGCTCCGGCCTCACTCTGGTTGCCCGCACCGGCCGGGCAGTGGCGCTGGACGGGTTCCGGGCACCGGTGCGAAGCGGACGCGCCGGGCCGATCAAGCGCTGAAGAACTCGGTCGGAGACGGGAGAGGTATGGCTCTCGACATGCTCGTGAGACCAGCCAAAGCAGACGACGCCGACGCCATCATCCAGCCCACGATCCGGGACGGAACGACCACACGCTCGACACCGACATGAGCGAAGCGGCGATGCTGGAGTACTGGATGGGGCCGGACAAGGAGACATTCGTCGCCGAGCAGGCCGGCATCGTTCTCGGCACATACTCCATGCGGTCGAACCAGGCAGACGGCGGACGGCACGTCTGCAATTGCGGCTACATGACGAGTGAAGCAGCGACCGGACGGGGTGTCGCGCGCCTCATGTGCGAACACTCGCTCGGGCATGCGCGCTCGAAGGGTATCGCGCGATGCAGTTCAACTTCGTCGTCAGCACGAACACCCGGGCCGTACGTCTATGGCAGGCGATGGGCTTCGGAATCGTTGGCACGCTGCCCTCGGCATTTTGCCATCCGACCCGAGGCCATGTCGACGCGTTCGTCATGTATCGGACGCTCTGAGCGAGCGTCCTTCTTACTCAAACGTTGAAGCGGAACAGCAGGACGTCGCCGTCCTTGACCAGGTATTCGCGGCCCTCGATGCGCATCTTGCCGACTTCCTTGGCGCCGACTTCACCCTTGAAGGCGATGTAGTCGTCGAAGGCGATCGTTTCGCAGGCGATGAAGCCGCGCTCGAAATCGTTGTGGATCACGGCGGCGGCCTGCGGGGCCTTGGTGCCAACCGTGATGGTCCAGGCTCGGGTCTCCTTCGGGCCGACGGTGAAATAGGTGGTCAGGCCCAGCAGCCGGTAGCCGGCGGCGATCACCCGGTCCAGGCCGCTGTCGGACAGGCCGAGGCCCTCCAGGAACTCGGTCCGGTCGGCTTCCGGCAACTGGCTCACTTCCGCCTCGATCGCGGCGGAAACCACCACCATCGCGGCACCCTCGGCGCGCGCCTTGGCGGCGACACGCTCGGACTGGGCGTTGCCGGTGGCGGCCGCACTTTCCTCGACGTTGCACACATACAGCACCGGCTTGCTGGTCATGAGCTGGAGCCGGCGCACCGCCTCCTCCTCGCCCTTGGGGATCGCGGTGCGGGCCGGCTGGCCGGTGCGCAGGACCTCCAGCAGCGGCTCCATGATCGCGACCTGCGCCTGGGCGTCGCGGTCGTTGTTCTTGGCTTTCTTTTGCAGCGGCAGCAGCCGCTTCTCCAGGCTGTCCATGTCGGCGAGCATCAGCTCGGTCTCGACCGTGTCGGCATCGCGGATCGGGTCGACCGAACCCTCGACATGGGTGACGTCATCGTCCTCGAAGCAGCGCAACACGTGGATGATCGCATCCACCTCGCGGATGTTGGCGAGGAACTGGTTGCCGAGACCCTCGCCGCGCGAGGCGCCGCGCACCAGACCGGCGATGTCGACGAACTCGAGGCTGGTCGGCACGATCTTCTGCGACTTGCCGATGGTGGCCAGCGCCTGCAGGCGCGGATCGGGCACCGCCACACGACCGACATTCGGCTCGATGGTGCAGAACGGATAGTTCGCCGCCTGTGCCGCCGCCGTTGCGGTGAGCGCGTTGAACAGGGTGGATTTGCCGACGTTCGGCAGTCCGACAATGCCGCAATTGAAGCCCATCAGTTTTGATCCTTCGAGCCCTGATCGCCCACGAGAAGGGCGACGCGCGTCATGAACAATTCAGGTTTTCCATCCGGCAACCCTGCCGCCAGCAGCGGTGCCGCATCCGCGACCGCGTCCAGCAGAGTTTGGAGCCAGGGCAGATCCACCTTGGCGAAGTCGCCGAGCACGTGGCCGGTTACCCGCTCCTTGGAGCCGGGGTGGCCGATGCCGAGACGCACCCGCCAATAATCCGGCGTGCCGAGCATGCGATCCATGCTCCGCAGGCCGTTATGCCCGGCAGCACCGCCGCCCCGCTTCACCCTGATCCGGCCGGGCGCCAGGTCGAGCTCGTCGTGGAAGGCGGTGATGGCTTCAGGCAACAGCTTGTAGAAGGCGGCCGCTGCCTGAACGCTTTCGCCGGACGCATTCATGTAGGTGAGCGGCTTCAGAGCCAGCACCTTGATGCCGCCGATTTGGCCTTCGCAGAATTCGCCCTTGAATCGCTTCCGCCACGGCGAGAAACCGTGGCGGCGCGCGATCGCGTCGATCGCCATGAACCCTATATTGTGCCGCTGCCGCGCCATCCCAGGCTCGGGATTGCCGAGTCCGGTCCAGAGCAGCATCGGCGTCAGGGTCCGTGCGGCCTACTTCTTGCCGGCGGGCTTGGCGGCCGGCTTCGCTGCTGCCGGCTTGCCTGCTCCGGGCTTGGACGGCGCCTTGCTGCCACCCTTCGCCGGTGCGGCAGGTGCGGCGGCGGCTGCAGCCGCGGGTTCGATATCGGTCGCCACGGTCGGCGCCGCGACGGTCGCGATGACGAAATCGCGGTCGGCGATCACCGGATTGACGTTCTCGACGCCCTTGACGTCCGACCAGCGCACGTTGTCGTTGATGTCGAGCAAGGCGAGATCGACGGTGAAGTTGGCCGGGATATGATCCGGGTCGACCGACACTTCGATCGTGTGGCGAACCACGTTCAGCACGCCACCGCGCTTGATGCCGACCGAGGTGTCCTCGTTGATGAACACGACCTGAACGGCGACCTTGATGTGCTCGCCCGCTGCCAGCCGCTGGAAATCGACATGGATCGGACGGTCGGTCACGGGATGCAGCTGCACTTCGCGCATTAGCGCACGGACGGACGCGTCGCCGCCGGCATTGACCTCATACAGGCGCGAGCGCCAGCCGGACTTGTTCAGTTCGCGCATCACCACGCGGGGGTCGAGCGCGATCAGCGTCGCCGCCTGCCTCGCGCCGTAGATCACGGCCGGAACCAGCCCTTCACGCCTCGTTGCACGCGCCGCCCCCTTACCAGCCTCCGCGCGCGTCGAAGCCTCGATCGTTGTAAAATTGGTCACTGTCTGCTCCTGAATGGAAACGCGCCGGCCTCCAGGGGTGCCAGCGTGTGGACATGCGCTTCCAGGCGAAACGCCAAGCGCGAAGGCGCGCGTCTAGCGAAAAACCGTGTGCGAGGCAAGCTTTTGGCCCGTCTCAGGTCGCCACGAAACGGTAGCTGGTCGAGCGGCTGCCGCCCTCGTTGCGTATCAGCAGGCCGCGCGCGACCAGTCCGGCGATATCGCGCTGGGCCGTGTCCGCCGAGCAATGGCCCAGCGACGCCCACTTGCGGGCGGTGACGTGTCCCTCGAACCCGTCGAGCAGCCGGCCGAGCATCGCCTGCTGGCGCTCGTTGAAGGGCGCCGTTCCGGCCTGGGCCTGCCAGAAGGCCGCGCGTGCCAGCACCCTGGCGGTCGAGCGTTCCGCCGCCTCGATCGCACCTGAATAGCAATCGACGAACCATACCAGCCAGGCGGTGATGTCGAGCGAGCCGCCCTGGGCGGCTTCCAGCGTGTCGTAGTAGCCCTTCCGCTCGCGCTCGATCTGCGCCGACAAGGCATAGAACCGGCTGCCGGTGCGCTCCATCTGCGCGATCGCCAGGTCGACGATGGCGCGGCCGATGCGTCCGTTGCCATCGTCCAGCGGATGGATGGTCAGGAACCACAGATGCGCCAACCCGGCGCGCAGCAGCGGATCCAGGCTCAGGCTGCCATGGTTGAACCAGTCCAGATACCGTCGCATCTCGGCCGGAACGCGCGAT
>JBPBQO010000047.1:0-12371 GCA_050954785.1 Janthinobacterium lividum
GTAAGCCACCATCGAGTGAGCCAACACCAGCTTGCGCATCGACGCCGTCTGTGTGGAGACGTCGCTGACCTGGCTCGCAACTGCGATGCAGAACGAGAAATACAAAAATTCGGAGTAGTTCGGCTGGTCGTTGCCGGGAAACGCCAGGCCACCGCGCCGCCAGAACTCGTGCGCATAGTGCGTCGCGAAAATCGTGTGGATGAAGAACCAGGACAGCAGCACGGTCATGCCGCCGAGTCCGGCGAGTGGGCCGACATGGGCCTTGCCATGAGTTTGTGCCAGTTCGAACACGATTGCGCCGAGCGACGCGATCGCCGCCACCACGGTAGCGCCGAGGATGCCCCATCGTCCCTCATCCAGCAGCCCGGCCATGCGCCGGAGGCTTTCCGGGGTTGTGCGCCACATGATTGCCAGGAACACGACGCCATAGGCGAGGATCCCGACATTCCAGCCGATCAGGGCCGATGTGACCGGCCGCAGCCGTGTGCCGACCAGGAGCGCCACCATGATCGCGACGGCGATGCCGGTCAGCAGCGAGGGACGATGGCGGAGATGTTGGATGAATTTTGGCATCTGATCCTGGCGGGCACAGCCGTCGGAGGGCACCAGCTGGGCCTCGAACCGGCGTAGTGGCGAGTTGGCGATTGTATTTTCCGGAGAGGGCTTTATATTCGCTCTATCGGCTGTCTTTTCGGCCGGGAAGATACGATCCCTACGTAGTAACGCACGTCGACTTCAAAGTCTCCCAATCGGAAAGTGGAGCGGTCCACATCGTCGTGGATTGCAGGCCTATCAAGGAGACTTGCGATGTCAACAGGTACAGTGAAGTGGTTCAACAGCCAGAAGGGCTACGGATTCATCCAGCCCGACGATGGTTCGAAGGACATCTTCGTACACATTTCTGCCGTTGAGCGTGCAGGCCTGACCGGCCTGAACGAGGGCCAGAAGATCAGCTACGAGCTCGAGCGTGGCCAGCAGGGCAAGGTCTCTGCCGGAAACCTCCAGGCGAGCTAATTTCGCTGGACAAGACGGCCCCGCTTCTGTGGGGCCGTCGAAAGGACACGTCATGAGTGTGCCGAAGTTCGGGATTGGCGACCGCGTCTCGTTCGTTCCCGGCAAGTATGACAACAACATCACACGTGGCGTTTATACGGTTGTCCGTGCAATGCCCGTGACCAATCAAGGCTATCAGTACCGGGTCAAAAGCCTTCGAGACAGCCATGAGCGGGTGATCGACGAAGTGCAGCTCGCGTCTGCGTCCTGATCATGCGGCTTTGCCTGAAAATCAGGCCGTAGAGACGGGAATGACGGCGTCCGGTGACGGTCCCGTCGACCCTGCGACGGTTCGAAGTCGGCATTCCGATCTATCCATGATCTTCCCCAGCTACCGCGATGATGAAGCGGCGGTCGATCGTATCATCCACGTCATTGGCATAGTGGTGGCTCTTTGTGGCCTGACCTGGCTGTTGGCTCGAAGTCTTCCCCTTACGAACTTCGCCGGTGCTTCGGCCCTCATCATCTATTCCGTCGGCGTGCTCTGCATGCTCGGGGCTTCTGCAGCTTATAATCTTTGCCCGCCAAGCCCTCTCAAGGCGACCCTCTGCCTGGTCGACCGGTCGATGATCTTCGTGATGATCGCCGGCAGCTATGCCCCCTATGCCCTCCATGCGCTGCCGCCGAACGTCGGCTTGCCGCTTTTCATCGTCGTCTGTGCGCTCGCCCTGGTCGGGGTGGTGCTGACATTGTTCTGGTTCCAGCGGTTCCAGAAGGTGTCGCTATGGCTGTATCTCGGCATGGGTTGGCTGCTGGTCGCAGTGCTCCGGCCGCTGATCGCCTCGCTGCCGCCGACGGTGCTGTATCTGCTGCTGGGCGGCGGTCTGACCTATTCGCTCGGCACCGTGTTCCATAGCTGGGAACGGCTGCGATTCCACAACGCAATCTGGCATCTGCTGGTGCTGATGGCGGTACTGATGCATCTCGCCGCAATCATGCTGATTTTCGCGCCGCACGCCCACGCCACGTAGTCGATCCACGAGACCGACCCGAAACCTTCACAAAACCTCGATAGTCGATTTCGACAAACTGTTTCAAAAGAACCACCGGCTGCGGTGACGCAGCGCCAGAAATAATCGATCCAACCTGCGGTGGTGGAACTAGATGACTTTCAAAAACTGGTGCAGGTCGACCTGCGCTCTCGCTATAGCCGTTGCGATGCTGCAGCCAACTGTCGTGTTTGCCCAGGAAGCGCGTGGAGACGTTACGATCGCGCCGCGAAGCAGCGATCTCGTGCAGCGCTTCGCCACGAATATGGCGCGGCAACCAGTGCTGACCACCGCCGACAAGATCGCGCTGCTGCGTAAAAGAGTGAAATACGTGTTCGTCCTGTATCAGGAGAACCGTTCCTTCGATTTCTATTTCGGCACGTTTCCCGGTGCGCATGGCCTGTTCACGCAGTCGGCTGCCAACACTCCGGGCTTCAGGCAGAAGATTGTGAACATCGACGGTACCGTCGGCACGATTTCGCCATTCCTGATTCCGCAGACCGTCACCACGGCATCCGGCAAGACCGTACCGATCTATCCGGCGGACACCGCATCGACCGACCATTCGCATAGCGGCATCGACAACAGCCAGCACTACGTGAACGGCATTTCGCAGAACGACCGGTTCGCACTGGACGAGGAAGGGCTGACCACCGACGCGAAAGGCACGATCGTCAGCAAAAGCACCGGCTTGGCGCCGAGCTCGCACCCCACCCTGGTGCAGAAGCAGATGGGCGAACTCGCGATGGGGCATGTCGACTGCGACACGGCGCCGTACCTGTGGCAATACGCCGACCGGTTCGCGATGTTCGACAACTTCCACATGACCGTCGCGGCTCCGTCCACCCCGAACGCGCTTGCCCTGATCGCCGGTCAGTCAGGTCTCACCCAGTGGGCGCTGCACCCGGGCGAAGCCAGCAGCAACACGGCAAGTCCGGTGGTCGCGGAAAGCGGCGGCGAGCCGATCGTCGCCGATCCAGGCCCGTTCCCGGGCTCCGATCTCGACACTTCGCCGATCAAGCCGCCCTACAATCCGGTCGATGAAAATCCGGCCACGCCGGGTCTCAACCAGACCTATGCGAGCCTGCCGCTATCGTTCATGGGCAAGGATATCCTCAAGACAGTCGCCAGCGACCAGAACCCGGCGCTCGACCTCGCCGATATCCAGCACGATATCCAGACCATCGCCGGCGACGGCAAGAAGCCGACCGACTGGGCGTGGTTCCAGGAAGGCTACGATGCGGAACCGACGGATTCGACAACCGTGCCGCTTCACAGCTCCTACATCATCCATCACGACGCACCGCAGTATTTCGGCTATATCGCCGACAATCCTGCCGTGGCGCAGAACCATCTGTTCGGACTGCAGGATTTTTTCAGCGCGATCCAGGGTCGCAAGTTTCCGTCCAAGGGCGGCGTCGCCTACGTGCGTGGCGGCTACGCCAACAATGACGGGCTGGTGCCGGTCGATCCGAACAGCGCGGTCCGGGCGGCATTCCCGGGCAGCGACGATCATCCCGGTTATTCCGACCTGCAGATCAGCGAGCAACTGCTGGCCGACGAGGTCAATGCGATCGCCGCCAGCCCGTACTGGAAGGACAGCGCGATCGTCATCACCTACGACGAAACGGATGGTCTCTACGATCACCAGGCCAACACGACCCGCGTCAGCGATCCGGAGGGCAATCCGCTCGAGCCGTCCTCGCGTATCCCGGCGATCGTGATCTCGCCTTACGGCAAGGCGCACGCGATCATCAGCCAGAACTCCGAGCACAGCTCGGTCATCAAGCTGATCAACGAGCTGTTCGACCTGACCCCGCTCGCCGACCTGCCCGACGAGAAGCGTGGCGTCAGGCTCGGCAAGGCCCAGTTCGGACAGGATTACATGGGCCCGGCCGACGCCAACGTTCCCGACATCGGCGACATGCTCGCAGCATTCGACAACTCCCGCCTGCTTGGCATCACGGCACCGCTTCCGGCGTCCTATGCCGAGATCCTGCCGGGCCAGAAGCCGAGCCTGCCGCAGTACGCCGCCGGCGGTTGCTACATGCTCAATATCGTGCCGACCGACTATGCCGGGAACAAGCTGATCGACCCGGCGCCGGCCGACTTCAACCCACGTCCGGCGCTTACCCCGGGCATTCCGACCTCGGGTGCCTGGACGCCCTGATTGCTTCGGGCCCGGTTGCCGAAACGGGGAGCCGGTTGCGACCGGTTCCCCTTCGTCCTGTACGGAGCGTAAAACTTGAAAAGCTCATTGAAAGCGCCGCTTGCCGTCATGGCGATAGCGCTGCTTGCCCATCCTGCCATCGGCGCCACCCGCAACACGCCGACACCGACCATTGCTTCGAGTGTTCCCGATGGCGGCGCACGTGCCGCCATGCCGACGGGTCAGACCCTTGCACGGGTTCGCAAGGCCGGAACGCTCGTCTGTGGCGTGGTGCTCGACGAGGACGACATTTCCGAAGCCGATACGCACGGCAACGTTTCGAAGCTCGGCGCCGATTACTGCCGGGCGATGGCCGCGGAGATTTTCGGCGATGCCCGTAAGGCGAGGTTCGTGGCGTCATCGGACGAACCGGCGGCTCTTGCAGCCCTGCATGACGGTAAAACCGACGTGCTGTTCGGCGCGACGCCCAATCCTATTCTGGGCATGGTCTACCACCTGGCCTATGGACCGCCGATCCTGATCGATGGTCAGGGTTTTCTGGTGGCCAACCGGCTCGGGATCAGAACGCTGGGCGACCTCGGCGGCCGCAACGTCTGTTTCATCAATGCATCCCCGCCCGAGCAGACGCTTTACGACGCGCTGGAGCCGCACCTCAAGAAACGGGAAAACAGGTTTCCCTATTCCGAACGGGGAGAGATGGATATCGCGCTGCTCAATGGCCATTGCGATGCCATCACAGGCGATATCTCGTGGATGGCCAACGTGCGTGCGAGCTTCAACAAGCGCGCTTCGGAATTCTCGATCCTGCCGGACACGCTCTCGATCGATCCGATGTCCCCGACCTATCGAGCCGACGACCTGCAATGGGCCGCGCTGGTGAACTGGACGGTCTGGGCGGTAGAGCAGGCGGAAGCGCACGGCATGACGCAAGGCAACCTCGCTACGCTGAGCCAGAGCACGGACCCGGTGGTGCGGCGCCTCATGGGGACAATCCCCTGGATCGGCGGCACGCTGGGCATCTCGGACGATGCGTTCGAACATGCGGTGGCCGCAGTCGGCAATGCCGGGGAGATTTATCAACGCAACGTCGGAAGCGGCTCCGATCTCGACCTGCCGCGTGGGCGCAGTGCGCTGGCTGAGCAAGGCGGTTTGCTATGGTCGCTTCCGGTCGAGCCGCTGCAATAAATCAGCGCGAGCCGGCTGATCCGGCGCCGGAAACACGAACGCCTCCCCCGCAGAACGGGGGAGGCGTCGTCATGTCCATCAGCCGCGGCGAACCGCGCCGATGTTTTCGTGTCAGGCGAGGCTGATCGCGGCAGCCTCGGGACCCTTCTGGCCCTGAACGACCTGCACGCGGGTTGCCTGACCCTCGTTCAGGCTGGACAGGCCGGACCGCTCGAGCGCGGAAGCGTGGACGAAGATGTCCTTGCCGCCGGTATCGGGCGTGATGAAGCCGAAGCCCTTGGTGGCATTGTACCACTTGACGATGCCACGGGTCTCTTCGGCCGAGGACAGGTCAGGTGCGGCACGACCGCTGCGGAAGCCACCGCTGGCGCCGGCCGGACCGGCAGCACGCGGTGCGCCGAAGCCGGCACCGGCGGAACGCGGACGCTCCGGCTGCGCCGTGGTTTCGTCGACGGAGATGACCTCGGCGACCTGGCGACCCTTGGGGCCCTGGCCGATGCGAACGCCGAGCGTCGCACCCGGGCTGACCGAGTCGTGGCCGGACTGCGACAGGGCGTTGGCGTGCAGGAACACGTCGCCCGAGCCGTCCGCCAGCTCGACGAAGCCGAAGCCCTTCTCGCTGTTGAACCACTTCACGCTGGCGCTGATCTCGGGGCCGGACGCGATGACCTGCGAACCACCGCCGCCACCACCACCGGCGCCGCCCATGGGACGACGCGGCGGACCGCCGCTGTTGCGATCACCGAACGACGGCGAGGGCGTGGGGACAAAATCATCATCGAAGCCGCCGCGGCGTGGGGAGCGGGGGCTGCGGTCGGTTCTGTTACTTCTCAACGGTCGTAATCCCGAGGTCTAAAAGGTTGCACCTGGCGACAGGCACACCGGGTGAATGGGTCGGCAAGCGAACGATCATCAAGGTGCCCTGGCATTCCAAGGCGTGTCTGCTTGACGGATCGGACCATGGCATAGCACGATCGGTGCTGCACGGACCACCACCATACATCACCCGATCGTGTAGTTTTTACGGCGCATTACGGGTCGATCAGTGGGTTTAGCCGATCTCTTTGGATGATACGGGCTCGACCGGATGGTGGTCGTGCCAGTGGCGCGCGATATCGATCCGGCGACAGATCCAGACCCGGTCGTGCTGCTGGATGTGATCGAGGAAACGAGCGAGCGATGCTGCCCGGCCCGGTCGTCCGGCAAGCCGGCAATGCAGGCCGATCGACAGCATCCGCGGTGCGAGCTCGCCTTCCGCATAGAGCATGTCGAAGCTGTCGCGCAGGTAGTCGAAGAAATCCTCGCCGGTGGAAAATCCTCCGGGCGTCGCGAAACGCATGTCGTTGGCATCGAGCGTGTACGGCACGACGAGCTGCGGTCGACCGCTTCGCCGGGCGGCATGGGCGTGATCCCAGAACGGCAGCTCGTCGGCATAGGAGTCGGCGTCGTATAGAAAGCCGCCCTCTTCGGCGACCAGTTGCCGCGTGTTGGGGCTGCAGCGACCGAGATACCAGCCGAGCGGGCGGCTTCCGGTAACGGCTGTATGCACCGCGATCGCGCGTTGCAGATCCTCGCGCTCCCGGGCGATATCGACATGCTGGTAGTCGACCCAGCGATAGCCGTGGCTGGCAATCTCATGACCCGCCTCGATCATCGCATGCGCCAGCTCGGGATAGCGCTCGATCGCCATGCCCACCGCGAACGAGGTGAAGGGCAGGCCACGCTCCTCGAACAGACGCATGAGCCGCCAGACCCCGACACGACTGCCGTATTCGTAGATGCTTTCCATGTTCATGTTGCGTGCGCCCTGGATCGGCTGCGCGGTGGTAATTTCCGATAGGAATGCTTCCGAAGCCGCATCGCCATGCAGGATGCAGTTCTCGCCGCCTTCCTCGTAGTTAAGGACGAACTGCACGGCGATGCGGGCCTTGTCCGGCCAGCGCGGATGCGGCGGCGTCCGTCCGTAGCCGACCAGATCGCGCGGATAGGGCTGGCTCATCGTGCTTCCTTATAATGAAGCGACCGGAGGGTTCGCTGGCGGGTCGCGGGGCAGGGGTTTCCGCACAGCGCCGAAGCCCTTATGAGAAAACCATCCAAGCCATGACGTAGTGAGCATAATGATGCGCAGCATGACCATCCGCACAAGAGCCATCGCTCCCGTTCTTGGAGTGTCGATCGGCCTGGCGCTTGGTGTGTCGCCGACTCCGGCAGCGGCGGAGCCGCAGCAGGACCCCTACGGGACGTGGACCGCGCAGGTCGAGAACGACGCCGTCTCGACCTTGAAGGGAACGTCGGACCAATACTACACGAGCGGTCTCCGGCTCGGCTGGACCTCCGGCACCGACAACCAGCCGGCGGTGATCTCGAACCTGAACCGGTTTATCTGGGGCCCGGGCGTGCAGCGGATCGCCATCGGGCTGCAGCAATCCATCTTCACGCCGCGCGACACCCAACAGAACACAGGATTCTACACCTTCGCTGGGCCCGATACACATTCGAGCGCAGCCGGTCGCAGTGACCGACCCTATGCCGGCGTGCTGCTGGCGACCGTCAACCTGATCAGCGATACCGACATGACACGCTCGGTAGCCGGCATCCAGGCCGGCGTGGTCGGCTCCTATGCCGGTGGCTACCAAGTACAGAACGGCTTCCACAGCATCATCGGCGACACACTGAATCACGGCTGGTCACGCCAGTTGCCGAACCAGCCGATCCTGCAGATCCAGGCCGGGCGGACCTGGCGGCTGCCGCTGGTCACCCGATACGGCATATCCGCGGACGTGCTGCCGACGGTAAGCGGTGCCGCCGGCGACTATCGCACCTATGCCCAGATCGGCGGCACGGTCCGGATCGGCCAGGGGCTCGACAGCGACTTCGGCACGCCGCGCATCTCGCCCGGGCTCGATGGTTCGGATGCCTACAAAGGCACGCGCCGGTTCGCGTGGTACGCCTTCGCAGGCGCGGACGGGCAGGCGGTCGCCTACGACGTGACTCTGGAGGGAAGCACGTTCCGTAGCGGCGAGCCGCACGTGTCGAAGGTCTGGGACGTCGGCGAGTTCGAAGGCGGCGCGGCGCTGATCTTCCACGGTTTCCGTCTGACCTACACCCAGACCTGGCAGACCCAGGAGTTCAAGGGGGCCAAGTCAGGCCTGTTCAACTTTGGCTCGATAGCCTTGTCGACAAAATTCTGATCCCGATCTCACAGGTCCGTATCGGAGTGATGCTGTCCTGAACCTGACATCCCGTAATGCCAATATAAAGCCATATAAAGGCCGGCTGATCGTCTACCGGGTATTCGTAGCCCTGGCAGCCGCGTGCTTCGTGGGCGCATTTGCAATTGCAGCGCTGGCACCGTTCGATCTTACCTTGGCAGGCGCGCTCGGCCGGCTCGATCAGACCGCGGCATCATGGTTGAAACCTGTGATGAGCGATGCCGGGGCGGCATTCCATCCGTCATGGCATATCGTCGTCATGCCGTTCCTGGTGCGCCCTGCCTGGATCTTGCCGGCAATGATCGGGCTGATCAGCACCGGCCTTGCGGTGACCGTCGGACGGGCTGTCGGCAAGTCGAAGCACGGCTAGTGCCGCCCATCATTCATAACGTCAGGTAAGCGCTTCAGTCTGATACGCGTGTTGGCGGTGGCGAATTGCCGGTCCGCCCTGGTGTGGTTTTTGTTGGGTCTATCTGCCAAGCCGCGATGCCCTTGATCGGGCTACTCTTGTCGGCGATGCGCCGGGAGAGGCACTGACACGACAGCACGCCGAATTCGCTTTCAGCCCTCTCCGGCCAACTGGGGTTCGGGCGTGTGGTGCCGGGATGTCCTGCACGAGCACGATCCTGCTCGTAGGCCACCTTCATGCCCCGCCAGCCTTACAGCGGCGCGAACATCATGAACACGGTGGTGGTGCCGTGGGATCGGCATGCGCGTCATCGGTGATGAGCTGTCTGGATGTCTCGTCCACACAGACTACCGAACGGTCGGGATCATGCAGCCGTTACCGGACCTAGATGACATCCTCCATGGCAGCCACGAAGGCGGCATTGGCGTCCAGTGGGATCACCTGTTGGTCGTTCAGGTCGACGACCTTGCCCGACAGCATCTACAGCGTCCATCGGGCATAGCCTTCGGTGGTGTCGAGCATGCGAGCTCAATCAGTCTGGCTTCGCTGGCGCCATCGAATATGCGCGGCCTCGCCAAGTTCGGCTAGCGCTTGGCCAGCATGCCATCGACGCCTTGCTCGACGAGTTGCTGACGCACGCGCACAACCATCATCACTCCGGTGTCCGGACCCGAGGCGATCTGGCTATCGGGCCACGCCTTGCCAGCCTTGAAGACATCGGTCGTGAGAGGATGCGCGCCCGCATCAGCTTGGGACCCGAGTGCTCGCGTTCCTCAAGCTCAGCGTGACGACATGCATCCCGACTGTACCCTGTCTCGCAGACCCTAAATCGACCTCCACCCAACAACTAGGCTAGCGATTCGAAGAAACCTGTTACCGTCAATAACGCGGAGTACTTGCGTACCTTTGTAAGTCTCTTGCCGAGATTAAATAAAATTTCAATTCACAGCGCAATTGATTAACAAGAACGAGTGGCCAACCACGCAAGTTCCACCGCGAGGAATAAATTTTCACCCAATCCTCTACCGATGGTGACCGCTTGAAATCAACCTGTACATTTTCAGTCGGACACTATAGCTTTATAATTGTTTTTCATATGTGTCTGAGTGTGCTGTGTAACAACATATTTTTAGACTGGGGCAAGAAAACATCATACAAAACGTAAAGACGTTCATTTTATATTTTACCGAACACTTCTGTTTTATTTTATTAAAAATAGATTAATGCAGCATCGTCGTGAAATCTACCAACAAATGATCGATGCGTATGTTTATTGTATTACTCTAGAAGAGTAGAATGATCTAATTTATGGCATAAATTTGTATCATCGATAGACTCTTTACTGTAAATAACGATAAATCGTAAGTGGCATTTCCAAACAACATGAGAACGAAATACGAATCTCGGTGACTGGCAGCGGTTATGTACGGTTCTCTCAGGCGCCTGTCCCACTGACCTAGGGATCGACATGACGATTATGGAGGCAACCGAGCATCGTCTTGCGCTACCGCTCGGATGTGACTCCTTGTCCGCCATGTCACCATTTAATTTTATTCGATAGCTGCCGACTTGGTTTCGACCGGCAATTATCTTTTTGCGAATCCATCATTAGTCGCTGGAGGCGTTCACCATGAGCATGACATCCATTTTGGGATCGGCGTCTTCGAGCAGCAGGCTAACTGGTTTTATCGACCGACTGGAGCAGGGAGACGGCTTCATTATCCTGGCCGGCTGGCTGGCAAGCTCGGAAAAAACGGCAGCAAAGCTCCCGATCCAGGTCATGTTCGGAAACCAGCAGAGGATCGAGATCGGACGGTTCTTCCATCGGGCCGATCTGGCGCGCAAGGGCATTGCCGATGGGGATTGCAGCTTCGTCCTGCTCGTAAGGACCGACGAGATTTTTACCGCTGTGCCGGAAGTGCGCGTCGAGGACGCGGACGGGATCCAAGGCATTCTCCAGTCCGGTTACCAGCCATTGCAGTCGTTCAGTCCGCGCGCATCCCTGGTGTCCAACGATTCCGGGATCATCGACGGGTTTCTGATCGATCCGGCGATCTGGCTGGGACGTAGGCAATCCGCGCTTTCGATCAACGAGGATCTCGTACTTCCTCTGGTCCTGCAGCAAAGCGATATTTCCGAGAATTTCGAGATCTGCGGCGATTTCGGCTTGCCGGACCACCACATGCCGCCCAACGCGTTCACCGTGACGGTCGCCCAGATCGAAACGTCGGTTCGTGAAAAACGTTACACGGGGCCGGAAATCGTGCAGGGCCGACTGTCGGCTGGCCTCTACTACGTCGCATTGTTATCCGGTGCGGTGGCTGCGGCAAAAATAGATTTTACGGTGGTTAGACGAGGTAAAGGCTATATCGAGGCGTTTCGGAACGAGATGATGGTGGGCTGGGCAGCCGGAAGCGATATTTCCATTCCGGCTCAGATCGACATTCTCTGGGATGGTATTCGATACATCACCGTCAAATCGTCGGATTATCGCGAGGATCTTGTCAAAAAAGGTATCGTCGAGGTCGGCGGCGGCTTTCGCTTCCAGTTTGTCAATTCGCCGGGTCCGTTGCCGTCCGGCAAGGTCAGCGCCGTTATGAACGAGAGCGGGATCGGCCTCGGCTGCTCGGTCGACAGCATCCTGACGTTGCCCCCGGTGCGGCCGGCGAATAGCGGGTTCATCCACGTCCAGGCCGAGGCCAAGAACCTGCCGATCTGCATCGTGGTGCCGATCTACAATGCCGCCGACGATCTCCGGCGCTGCCTTGCCTCCCTGGAGCGGCGCGTTACCACTGCGGCGCGCCTGATCCTGATCGACGATTGCAGCCCGGATCCGGAAATCGGTCGTATTCTGGATTTATGGGAAGGGCGGCCAAACGTTCAGATCATCCGCAATGCCTCCAATCTCGGCTTTTCCGGCAGCATCAATGTCGGCATCAGGATTGCTGGCCGATCGGACGTCGTGTTGCTGAACTCCGATACGGTGGTCACCAGCCGCTGGCTCGAGAAGCTCCGCCAGGCGGCCTATACCGGTCAGAACGTCGCGACCGTCACCGCGATATCGAACAATTCCGGTGCGTTCTCGGTCCCGGAAACCGGAAACAACATCTACGGTGACTGGCTCGATCCGGAACGGCTCAACCGCCTGATACAGGGCTGCACCGGCGTCATCTATCCGGAGGCTCCGACCGGCAACGGGTTCTGCATGTACATCCGCCGCGACTGCCTCGATGTGGTCGGACTGCTGGATGCCGAGGCCTTCCCGCGCGGCTACGGGGAGGAGAACGATTTTTGCATGCGGGCGCTCCGCATGGGGTTCCGCCACATCGTCGACGACCGAACCTTCATCTACC
>JBPBQO010000048.1:0-6035 GCA_050954785.1 Janthinobacterium lividum
TGACCGCGCCGAGCAGGAAGCCGCGCACCGCGGTTCCGGTACCGAGCGTCACGATCAGCGGGATCATGCGCAGGCCGTGCACGAACACCGCGTTTATCAGGCCCAGCGTGAGGCCGATCGCGGTCGCCATGATGAAGGGAAGCAGCACGCCGTCATAGGGCAGCGCGATCATCGCCTTGATGGTCAAATACATGGAGGCGATGGCAAAGGCAGGGAACGACACGTCGATCCCACCGGACAGCATCACGATCATCACGCCGAGCGCCAGGATGCCGGTAATGACGTTGGCGCGCAGCAAGCTGAACAGATTGGCCGCGTCCCAGAAGGCCGGGTTGATCAGGCCGATGATCAGCATCGACACCAGGGCAAGGAGGGCAACGGCCATCTCCGGCCGGCGCAGCAGTTGGCGCAGCACGCCCGTGCGCGCGGGAGCCGCGATCGTAGCACTCATGTCAAAGCCTTCAGGCGCTCGGAAAGCTGGCGCTCACGCTCGTGCAACGGTTCGTGCCCGGCCAACTCCTCGACCAGGCGGCCGCGATGCATGACGAGGATGCGGTTGCAGTTGCCGACCAGCTCGGGAAGATCGTCGGAAATCATCAGCACGCCGAGGCCGCGCTCGCGGGCCAGGGTCCGGATGGTGCGGTGGATGCCCGCCTTCGAGCCGACATCGACGCCGACGGTCGGGCCGTTCAGGATCAGCAATCGAGGCTCCTGCAGCAGCCATCGTCCGATCACCACGCGCTGCTGATTGCCGCCGGACAATTGCGTGACCGGCCGATCGCCGGTCGGCGTGGCGATGGTCATGTCCCTGATCGTGCGGGCGGCTTCATCGCTGGCGGCACGCGTGCGCATCAGGCCGAACCGGCTCAGCATGTCGAGCGAGCTCGCGATGATGTTGCGGTCGATGGTTTCCGACAGGAACAGGCCCTCGGTGAGCCGATCCTCCGGCACGTAGGCGATGTGCTGCTTGATCGCGCTGCGCACGCTGTCGAGCCGGATCGGCTTTCCATCCAGGCGGATGGTGCCGCGATAGCGTGGACGCATGCCGAACAACGCCAGCGCGAGTTCGGTACGGCCGGAGCCGAGCAGGCCGGAAATGCCGACGATTTCGCCCGGCATAAGGCGCAGCGACACGTCCTGCAGTTCGCCCGGAACGGTCAGGCCGTCTACTTCGAGCAGCGGACTCGCCTGCGCGCCGGCCGGCGGCTGCCAGAAATAGGGTTCCTCGGCGATGTCGCTGCCGGTCATGGCGCGGGTGATCGCCCGCTCGTCGAAATCGGCGATCGGGCCGTTGGCGACCACGCGCCCGGAGCGCATCACACTGAGCCGCTCGCTGATGTCGAGCATCTCGCGCATCTTGTGGCTGACGAACAATATCGCGATGCCACGCGCCTGGATGTCGCGCACCACGCCGAACAGGGTGGCAACCTCGCGTCCGGTCAGTGCCGTGGTCGGCTCGTCCATGATCAGCAGCCGCGGGTCGGCCATCAATGCGCGCGCAATGGCAACGAGCTGGCGTCCCGACACCGGCAGGCTGTCGACGGTGGCGTCGAGATCGAGATGCACGCCGAGCCGCTGGACGGCAGCCTCGGCATGCGCCCGCATCCGACGCCAGTTGACGATGCGCTGCCGGTTGCGCAGCTCGGCGCCAATCGACAGGTTCTCGGCGACCGTCAGGTTCCCGAACAACGAGAAGTCCTGGTAGATCACCTGCACGCCGAGCGCGATCGCCTGACGCGGCGTCATCGCGCCGACATCGACACCGTCGATCAGGATACTGCCCCGATCGACCGCGTTGATGCCCGAGATCACCTTGATCAGCGTCGACTTGCCGGACCCGTTCTCGCCGGCCAGGCAATGGATCTCGCCGGCGCCGATGCTGAGCGACACGCCGTCGAGCGCCTTCACACCGGCAAAGTGCTTGGCGACATCGCGCAGTTCGAGTAACGGGACGGTCATGACCGGAACGACCTGCTAGAAGTTGTACTCGCTCATGTTGGCCTTGGTGACTCCGACCCAGCCCTGGCCGGCAAGCACGTTCGACCGCTTCGGATCGTTGTTCTTGATATTTTCGTAGCCCTTAAGGCCGAGATTCAGCCCAGGCTTGATCGGCTTTTTGGACAGCGCCATCACTGCCAGGATGTTCATGGCGTAGCCGGCGATCGCCGGGTCCCAGAACTGGATGTAGTCGATGTCGCCATCCTTGAGATACTGGCCGGCAACCGACACCAGCCCGGTACCGGCGAAGAATAGTTTTCCCTTCAGGCCACGCTCGGCGATAAGCCGTCCGGCACCGGCGGAGGTCGGCATCGGTGCGCCCAGCACGCCACGCAGGTCCGGATAGGTGGTCAGGATCTCTTTCAGCTTGTTGTAGTCGGTCGTGGCGTCGTCGTTGGTCTCGATACGCTGCGTCGCCTGGCTCATCTTGGGGAAGTTCTTGACCTGATAGGCGACGGCGCCATCGATCCACTCGTTCTGCGACGTCGAGGTGAGGCTGCCGACGGTGGCGACATACTTGCCCTGGCCACCCATCTGTTGACCCAGATTCTCCATCAGCTTGGCGCCGTAGGCATGGTTATCGAATGCCTCGATGTCGTAATCGGTCGCCTGCAGGTTCGACGCCTCGTGCGAGATCACGATGATGCCGCGGTCGCGCGCCTTCTGCAGCACCGGCTCGACTGCCTCGACCGAGAACGGAACGATGCAGATCGCATCCACCCCCTGGGCGATCAGGGTCTCGACGATACCGACCTGTGCCGCGGCATCGGCCTGGCTCGGGCCGACCATCCAGGTATCATGGCCGGTATCGGTGCCGAACTGCTTCACACCGACGCGCATGCGGTCGAACCAGGCGATGCCGTCCAGCTTCACGACGGTGGCGATCGAATATTTCTTGGTGGCCTTTGCGGTGATATCCTTCGGCACCGCGGCCGCATCGACGGCCTCGGCCGCAAAAGCGGGCTGTGCGAACCCGGCGCCCGCGACGAGCGCACCGACGCCTGCAGTGGCCATCAACGAGAAGTTGCGGCGTGTAACCTTGATCATGAATTTCATCCCTGTTGGCTGCCGGCTTTGAGTACGCCGCGCTTGACCGTTTTCGTATGGTAATCCGGGGTGTTCGGCGCTGTCAGTAGCTGCCGGCAACCGGCGCGGTCTGCGTCACCAGGGCGATGCCCGAACTGGTGCCGATCCGGTTGGCGCCGGCGGCGACCATCGCATGCACCGCCTCGAGTGTACGAACACCGCCGGATGCCTTCACCCCCAGCGACGGCCCGACCACCGAGCGCATCAGCGCCACGTCGTCGGTGGTGGCACCGCTGGTCGAGAAGCCGGTGGAAGTCTTCACGAAATCCGCACCGGCCTGCACCGAAAGCTCGCAGGCGAGCCGCTTTTCGGCATCGGTCAGCAGGCAGGTCTCGATGATGACCTTGAGCACCTGGTCCTTGCAGGCTGCGCGGACGGCGACGATGTCGGCCAGTACCACGTCGCGCCGACCTTCCTTCAGTGCACCGACCGGAATGACCATGTCGATCTCCTGAGCGCCGGCGGCAACCGCTTCTTTGGTCTCGATCGCCTTCACCGTGGAAGGCATCGCGCCGAGCGGGAAACCCACCACGGCGCAGACGCGCACATCGCTGGAGCGAAGCTGTTCGGCGACCAGCGGCACATGGATGGAATTGACGCAGACCGAACGGAAACCATGCGTCTTCGCCTCGTCGCAGAACTGGCGAACCTGCGCCTGGGTCGCGTCGGGCTTCAGGATGGTGTGGTCGATCAGCAGAGCCAGATCGGCAGCAGAAATGGCGTCGGCCATGACGATATCCTCGATGCAACAGACGTGGCGCCAGCGCCCGTTTGTTAAAACTCTCACATTTGGTAGTCTGGTCACATCGCCCATGTTCCAGTCAAGCGGATGGGTGTTGCGGAGACCCCATGACTCAGCCTCCATTTTCGAACCCCGGGCCACCGACGCCAGAAACCGGGGCCGCAGGCCGTCGTGTCGTGCGACTGGAGCGTCTGCGGGCGCTTGCTTCCGGAAATGGCGCACTCCGGCTCGGCGATGCCGCCCGGGCACTCGACGTGTCGACCATGACGCTGCGACGCGATCTTACCGAAGCCGGCAGCGGGCTCGAACTGCTCGGTGGCTATATCGTGGTTCGAAACGGTTCGACAGCGTCGAACTATACGCTGGATGCCGAACAGGACATCCATATCCAGGCGAAAGCCGAGGCCGGACGCCGGGCGGCCTCCCTGGTCCAGCCGGGCGACACCATATTCGTCGATTGCGGCACGACCATGCCACATCTGCTCGCGGCGCTGCCCGCGCAATCCGAAATCACCATTGTTTGTTACGCGCTGAACGTCGCGAATGCCGCGAGCCGGCTGGCCCGAGCGCAGTTGTTTCTACTGGGCGGGCTGTTCCACCCGGCATCGGTAACGTTCCTGTCCGAGGAGGCGTTGCGCAGCCTGCAGCACCTGGGCATTAACAAAGCTTTCATATCTGCGGGCGGCCTACATGAGGCGCATGGCGCAAGCTGCTCGAACTTTACCGAGGTACCGGTTAAACGCGCGGTGCTTGATCGAGCGCTTCGATCCTTTCTGGTGATCGACAGCAGCAAGCTCGGTCAGGTGAAGCCGGCGCATTTCGCATCGGTACAATCGTTTACGGCCGTCATTACTGAAATCGATTAACTTTCTGGTCTTATTCTGCACTGCACAATGTCGTTTCAGCATTGACAGCATTGGGCTGGCTACCTACCGCTAGTCCCATAAGAGCGAAAAATGCTCGAATGTGAGGAAACGATTATGAGTGACTTCTTGGGACGTCGGGCTCTCGGAATAACGGGGCTCGGAATTTTTGCACTGGCCGCCGGACTTGGCGTCGCCTCCCCAGGCGCGCATGCAAAGGGGCTGTTGATCGGCTTCAGCCAGGCAACGTTGCAGTCGCCTTTCTATGTGCAGCTTAAAACCGGCGCGGAAGCTGCCGCCAAGGCCTCCGGCGACACGCTGATCGTGCTGGACGCGAACGGCGACGTTAACAAGCAGAACAACGACATCCAGGACCTGATCACCAGGGGCGTGAAGGTGCTGATCATCAATCCGGTCAATCCGGATGCGGTGGCACCGGCTCTTTCGGCAGCATCGGACGCGCATATCCCGGTGATGACGGTCGATCGTGCGATCCACGGCGGCGTTGCAACCTATGTCGGGCGCGACAATGAAACGATGGGCAGGATCGTCGGCGAAACGATGGCCGCACACCTGAAATCCTCTCCCGGCGCCAAGATCATCGAGATCCAGGGCGATGCCGGCGGCACGGTGATGGCCGCGCGTCGCGATGGATTCAACAAGGCGGTGCAGGCAGCCGGGTTCAAAATCGTTCTGGGTCCGTACGCAGAATATGTGCGCGCGAACGCGGTAACCGCGATGCAGGATCTGCTGCAATCCAACCCGGATGTGAAGGCGATCTACGCGCATAACGACGACATGGCGCTCGGCGCCCTTCAGGTGCTGCGCGAGAATAATCGCAAGGACGTGCTGGTCGCCGGCGTGGACGGCCTGTCCGAGGCGGTCAAGGACATCGCCGACGGCACCCAGTATGTCGCCACCGCATCGAACGATCCGATTCGTCTCGGCCAGGTGACGATCGAGACCGCGCAGAAGGTCGCTGCCGGACAGAAGGTCGCGCCGTTCATCGACGCGGGCACGGTTCTTATCGACAAGCAGTCCGTCGGACAGTTCGATACCGGCAGCCTGTTCGCCCACCAGAAATAACGTCGCGGCCAACCGCCGCAACACGCGGACGATCGCAGGATCGTCCGCGCCAGTCAGGAACGAACAGAGATGCGCGCAGCTGTCATGTATGCCCCGGGGGATATCCGCGTCGAGGACGTGCCGATGCCCGTCGCCGGTCGCGACGATGTCCTGGTGAAGGTTGCCGCCTGCGGCGTATGCGGCTCGGACATACCGCGCATGCTGACCAAGGGCGCGCACCGTATGCCGATCATCTGCGGGCACGAGTTCTCCGGCCATAT
>JBPBQO010000049.1:0-4749 GCA_050954785.1 Janthinobacterium lividum
TGCGGATTTCTATGCGGCCGTCACGCCGCCGGCGCTGGCGCTCGACCGGCCGCCGGCGGTCCCGGACCTGCTGCCGGCCGACCTGCTCGGGCGCAGGCCGGACCTGCTGGCGGGACAGGCGCGGATCAATGCCGCCTTGTCCGGCCGGCGGGTGGCGCGCGCGGATTTCCTGCCGGACATCAACCTGCAGGGGCTGGTCGGCCTGTCGGCGATCGGGCTAGGCCCGTTCTTCGGGCCTGCGGCGGCCACCTTCGGCGGCGGTGGCGCGATCCATGTGCCGATCTTCGAGGGCGGCAGGCTGCGGGCCCGTTATCGCGGCGCCACCGCCGATCTGGACCAGGCCGTGGCCGACTATAATTCCAGTGTGCTGGACGCGGTGCGCGGATCCGCGGATGCGCTGACCCAGGTGCGGTCGGCCGATGTCGATCTCGCCCAGGAGGATCAGGTGGTCGCCGGCCTGCGCGACACCGTGCGACTGAACCAGGTGCGCATCACCACCGGGCTCGGCTCCAGGCTCGACGCCATCGATAGCGGCTTCCGTCTGCTCGAGGCCGAGCAGACGCTGGTCGATCTCCAGGCCAACACGCTGACCCGCCGCGTGCAGTTGATCGCGGCACTCGGCGGCGGCTTCAGGCCCCCCCTCGCGACCGCCTCGGCGCACGCAGTGCAGCAGCACTCATGACCCAGGCCAGACACCCTTTCATCGAGACGAGTTCATGAACACTGTCACGCCAGTCGCCGCGGTGCGAACGGCCGAAATCTCGTTGCCGGCGCGCCGCTCATACAAGCGGCGGATCGGCTTCCTCATCCTGGCGCTCGTCGTGCTGGTCGCCGGAGGTCTCTACCTGGCAACACGATTGATGGCGCCTTCGGCCGAGGAGACCGACGACGCCTATGTCGGCGGAAACATCATTGCCGTCACGGCACGGGACGGCGGCACGGTGCTGGCCATCCATGCGGACAACACCCAGGCGGTGACACGTGGCGAAAAGCTGATCGAGCTGGACCCGGCCACGACCGACGTGCAGCTCGCGTCCGCCGAAGCGGCGCTGGGTCAGGCGGTGCGCGCGGTCCGGTCGAACAAGGCGCAGGTGGACGAAGCCGATGCGGAGATCGCCCAGGCGCAGGCGGACCTGTCCAAGGCGCGCGACGACCTGGTTCGTCGCAAGGGTGCGGCCGCGCAGGGTGCCGTGTCCGGCGAGGAGCTGAGCCATGCCGGCGATGCGGTCAGCACGACGCAGGCGGCACTCAACCTTGCGAGAGCCAGACGGGCACAGGCGGCCAGCACGATCGAGGGCACCAGCCTCGCCACCAATCCGCAGGTACTCGCTGCGATCGCGACGGTCCGACGTGCGGCGATCGACCGCAGCCATATGGAAATCATCGCACCGACCAGCGGGATGGTGGCACAGCGGACGGTGCAGCTCGGCCAGAAGGTCGCGGCCGGGACGCCGCTGATGGCGGTGATTCCGCTGGATTCGCTTTGGGTCGATGCCAATTTCCGCGAGACCCAGCTCCAGTATCTGCGGGTCGGGCAGCCGGCGACGATCACCGCCGACGTCTATGGCGGCAAGACGATCTTCCACGGCCACGTGCTGGGCGTCGGTGCCGGCAGCGGCAGCGCCTTCGCGTTGCTGCCGCCGCAGAATGCCAGCGGCAACTGGATCAAGATCGTCCAGCGCGTGCCGGTGCGGATCGCGCTGGATCCAGCCGAGCTGAAGGTAAACCCGCTGCGTATCGGCCTGTCGGTCGACGTGACGGTACAGACCGCCGACCGCTCGGGCCCGTTCGTCGGCGGCAGCGCGGCCCCGGCCGGAGGGATCCAGCAGAGCCTGGATGGCGGTCCGCGGACCGACGCCCGGATCAACGAGATCATCGCGGCGAACATGGGACATCCCTGATGAGCGGCGCCGCCGGAACGGCGACCAGGGTGCAGCCGCCGCCGCTGACCGGGCTGGCACTGGCGGTGACGTCGATCGCGCTGGCGCTGGGCACGTTCATGCAGGTGCTCGATGGCTCGATCGCCAACGTGTCGCTGCCGACGATCGCCGGCGATCTCGGCGTCAGCACCGACAACGGCACCTGGGTGATCACCAGCTTTGCCGTGGCGAATGGCGTCACCGTGCCGTTGACCGGCTGGCTGATGGGGCGCTTCGGGGTGGTGAAGACCTTCACCGTATCGGTGGCGCTGTTCACCATCGCGTCGTTGTTGTGCGGGATCGCATGGAGCCTGCCGTCGCTGATCTTTTTCCGCCTGGTGCAGGGCGCGGTATCAGGTCCGATGATCCCGGGCAGCCAGGCCCTGCTGATCGCGATCTTCCCGGCCCACAAGCGCGGCACCGCACTGAGCATCTGGTCGATGACGACCTTGACCGCGCCGGTGCTCGGCCCACTGCTCGGTGGCTACATCTCCGACAATTATTACTGGGGCTGGATATTCCTGATCAATGTGCCGGTCGGCCTGATCGCGGGATCGCTGAGCTGGCGCTTTCTTGCCAGCCGGGAGACGCCGACGCGCAAGATCCCGGTCGACAAGGTCGGCCTGCTGCTGCTGACCTTCTGGGTGTTCAGCCTGCAGACCGTGCTGGATCTCGGCAAGGACCGCGACTGGTTCAACAACCCGATGATCGTGGTGCTCACCGTATGCGCGGTGGTCGGCTTCATCGCCTGGATGATCTGGGAGCTGACCGACGCGCGGCCGGCCGTGGATCTGAGCCTGTTCAAGGACCGCAATTTCGCGCTCGGCACGCTGGCGCTGTGTCTCGGCTACGCGCTGCTGTTCGCCAACAACCTGCTGCTGCCGCTCTGGCTGCAGGAATACATGGGCTACACCGCGACCTGGGCCGGGCTGGTGGCGGCGCCGAGCGGCGCGGTGGCGGTGCTGATGGTGCTCGTCGTCGGCCGCATCAAGGTCGATCCGCGCTGGCTGGCGACGGTCGCCTTCCTGTCGTTCGCGGCAAGCTTCTTCATGCGTTCGTACTATCCGCCGGATGCGAGCTACTGGTCCCTCACCTTGCCGCTGCTGGTGCAGGGCGTGGCGATGGCCACCTTCTTCGTGCCGCTGCTGACCATCCTGCTGAGTGGCATTCCCCCCGAGCGCCTTCCGTCCGCGAGCGGGATTTCCAACTTCGCGCGCATCACCGCCGGCAGCTTCGCCGCTTCGCTGATCACCACCTTCTGGGACCGGCGCGAAGCACTGCACCAATCGCGGCTGGTCGAGGCGGGCAATGATTTTTCACCCGCCTACCGTCAGGCGACCGGGCAATACCAGGCGATGGGACTGAATGCGTTACAGGCCGCCGAGGCGGTGATGCGCCAGATCGTCAACCAGGCCTATCTGCTATCTTCAGTAGAGCTGTTCTGGATCTGCGGCTGGATGGCGCTGGCGATGATCGTGGTGGTCTGGTTCACCCGCCGGCCCGCACCCAGCGACATCGTCGTGGCGGCGGATTGAACACGGTACGCCGGGACCGGAAGTCCCGGCGTACCTCGCCGGTTACAGGATGAAGCGGGACAAATCGCCTTTCTGCGCCAGCGGGGCGACCCGGTCGCGCACCGCGGCCGCATCGATCCGGACGCTATCCCCGGGACGGTCCGATGCGGAGAACGAAATATCTTCCAGCAGCTTCTCCAGCACCGTCGCTAGGCGACGGGCGCCGATATTCTCGACCCGGTCGTTGATGTCGGCCGCAAGGTCGGCCAGCGCATCGATCGCATCCTCGCTGAAGTCGAGCACCACCTTCTCGGTGCCCATCAGCGCACTGTACTGCTTCAGCAGCGAATGCTCGGGCTCGGTCAGGATCCGGCGCAGATCGTCACGGGTCAGCGGCTGGAGTTCGACCCGGATCGGCAGGCGTCCCTGCAGCTCGGGCAGCAGGTCGGCCGGCTTGGCCAGATGGAACGCACCCGATGCGATGAACAGGATGTGGTCGGTCTTCACCGGCCCGTACTTGGTCGTGACGGTGGTGCCCTCGATCAGCGGCAACAGGTCGCGCTGCACCCCTTCCCGGCTGACGTCGCCGCCACGGAACCCGCCCTCGGACGAGCGCGCGCAAACCTTGTCGATCTCGTCCAGGAACACGATGCCATGGTCCTGGGCATGGGCCACCGCCTCGCGGGTCAGGCTGTCGGTATCGAGCATCCGGTCGACCTCCTCGCGAACCAGCGCCGTCCGCGCCGCCTCGACCGGCATGCGGCGGGGCTGCGCGGTCTTGCCGAACATCCCCTTCATCATGTCGCCGATATTGATGACGCTGCCGCCCGGCATGCCGGGGATGTCCATCTGCCCGCCCGGCGGACCGCTCGGCTCGCTGACCGCGACCTCGACCTCTTTCTGCTCGAGCTCGCCGTCCCGAAGCATGCGGCGGAACTTCGACTTGGTATCGGCGGACGCACTCGCACCGACCAGCGCATCGACCAACCGATCCTCGGCTGCCTTCTCGGCATGCACCTGCACGTCGCGGCGCTTCAGGTCGCGCAGCATGTTGAGGCTGACCTCGACCAAGTCGCGGACGATGCTTTCGACATCCCGGCCGACATAGCCGACCTCGGTGAACTTGGTGGCCTCGACCTTCAGGAACGGCGCCTGGGCCAGCTTGGCGAGCCGGCGGGCGATCTCGGTCTTGCCGCAACCGGTCGGGCCGATCATCAGGATGTTCTTCGGCACCACCTCGTCGCGCATGCCCTCGGGCAGTTGCGCGCGGCGCCAGCGGTTGCGGAGCGCAATCGCCACGGCGCGCTTGGCATCGC
>JBPBQO010000050.1:0-2558 GCA_050954785.1 Janthinobacterium lividum
CGTCGGCAGCGCGGTGAAGCGCGCCAATACCTCGCGATGTCGGCCTGGCAACCTCGCGGATCAGGCCTGGCTTTGTAGTCCGGCGGCGGATTTGCGTCGGAAATCGGCGCCGAGCAGCCGGCAGTATTCCTTTTCGGCGAGACCGTAGGCGTCGGCTGCCAGCGCTTCGAGCTTGGCCCGGTTGGTGATCTCGATCGATGATCGCTTCGTCCGGATCAGCCCGTCTTTCTCCTGTTTACGTATCGCCACCGTTACCCCGGCGCGACGGACCCCGAGCATCGTCGACAGCAGCTGATGGGTCATCGAAATGACTGGACCGTCGATGCGGTCGTGGGTCATCAGGAGCAGGCGTGCAAGCCGCTGGTCGAGCGAATGCGCGACGTTGACCAGCGCGGTGTGCGACACCTGAATGACGAAAGCGTGCAGGTAGAGCATCAGCGCCGAACGCACCGCGGCTTCATTTTCGATCAAGCCACGTAATGTCTTGACCGGCAATTGCCACGCCGAGCCGGAGACCTGGATGAGGCATTCGAAGGGCGAAACGTCGGACCCGCTGATCGGGCCGATGTCGACCATTCCCTCGCGACCTGTCAGGCCGACCTCGGACTTCCGGCCTCCGGGTGTTGTCGCGATGACCGACACGACCGTGGTCTCGGGGAACCAGACGTGGACGATTGGCTCATCCGGTTCGACCAGGCGCCGTCCGAGGTCGAAGTGAACAAGTTCAAGGCCCGGCTCAAGGAGAGCAAAATCCGCGGTGCTCAGCGTTCGCAACAACAGATTGCTCGCACCGATCGTCGTTGCATTCACGTAACATATCCGAAATCGAGCATATGCACGCCTAGTGGATATGGATCAGCCAGACAATTGTAATCTCTTGGTAACACCACCGCCGAAACCGCTGTCCTACAGTGGGCGGCCTGCGCTAGCCTCCCCGCCGTCGCAACCGGGCGACGTGTTCTTTCTCATCGGTGCATCGTCGTCGCGCCCCCCGGAGAGCGAACGCAAAACACACGCGTCTGTGTGAACTTATTTTGAACTTAGCCGACAATCTGCCCGCCGGGCCGCTTCGCCGCACCCGCATTTACGCCGTGCACATCGGCGGTCGGACGGTCCAGCCGATGTCGATCGCCCCTGCCGGCGACTATCGCGCGGTCTCCCTGCCGCGGACCGATTTTGCGATGAAGTCGACGACGGCAGCGCCGTTGGCGGTGCCGGGATCGAGGATGTCGAAGTGATCGGCTCCTGCGACGACTTCAAGCGTGCGGGTTCACAAGTCTATCCGCTTTCAGAACGAGATGGCTCAGGCTTGCGACCGCTACCGGGGCGAAAGCTGCCACAGAATCTTCTGTCCTACAGGGCGCAACTTGCGTTAGACTTGCGCCAGTCGCCAACGGGCGGTGCGTGCTCTTTCTCATCGGTACATCTTCGCCGCGCGTTCCGCAGGGAGGCGAACGCAAAAACGCACGCGCCTGTGTGAACTTATTTTGAACTTAGCCGACGATTGGCCTGACGGGCGTCCCCGCGCGCACCTGAATCTGCCGGTATATCCGGTGGCCTCACCAGCTTGCGCCGTCGATTATCCGGCGCGGCAGTTCAGTCCATAAAGCGGGATCGAACAGCCTGAGATTGATCCCCATCCGGTCGTACGTCGGGTCCTGCGGGCTCCAGTGGGTGACGACCCCGCACGTCGCGCAATGCCACAAGGTCAGGCAGGCGTCGCCCTGGACATAGCCGACGCCGGCCCCGGTCACCTCGACCTGGCTGGGCGAGCGGTAGGTCCACAATGCGCCGGTCCGCCGGCAGATCGAGCAATTGCACTCACCAGCATCGTCGGGATCACCCTCGATCACGATGCGGATCGTCCCGCAGTGGCAGCTTCCTTCGTGGTTCACGCCAACACCCCCTGCGCTGATCCGGGAGGCCCGGGCCGCCAGGATCATGGCGAATACAGCAGTGGCCGCGGGGAAAGCGAAGCGAAAAGAACTCACGTTTCTGTGTGAACTTATTTTGAACTTAGCCGCCGATCTGCCCGCCGGGCACCCCCGCCGCGCACGAGCATTTGCGCCGAGGCACGTCGGCGGTTAGACGGTCCGTCCAATGTCCGACTCCCCCGCTAGAGATTATCGCGACACGGTCTTCCTGCCGCGAACCGACTTCCCGATGAAGGCCGGCCTCAGCGCCGCCGAGCCCGCTTGGCTGGCGCGCTGGGCGGCCGAGGACGTCTATGGCCAGCTCCGCGCGCAACGCGCCGGGCGGACACGCTTCATCCTCCACGACGGCCCGCCGTACGCCAACGGCGACATCCACATGGGCCATGCGATGAACAAGGTCCTGAAAGACCTGATCGTTCGCAGCCAGTCGATGCTGGGCAAGGACGCGCCGTACGTCCCGGGCTGGGACTGCCACGGCCTGCCGATCGAGTGGAAGGTCGAGGAGGCGTATCGGGCGAAGAAGCTCGACAAGGACGCGGTCCCGGTCGCCGAGTTCCGCGCTGAATGCCGGACCTATGCCAGCGGCTGGGTGGCGACGCAGCGCGGCCAGTTCGAGCGGCTCGG
>JBPBQO010000051.1:0-2341 GCA_050954785.1 Janthinobacterium lividum
ATGCTGCCCGAAAAAGACGACCACAGCCCGGCTGGTGCGCGTGACATCGCCGACCGGCTGATGGCCTCGCTCGGGTCGATGCTGCTGATCTGGTATCACTACAGCCACAACGGCGTGGTTCTCGACGTCGAGACCGACGATGATAGCATCGGCGGCCACTTCCTGCATCTGCTTCATGGCGAACCGGCGCCCGAAAGCTGGGTTGCGGCGATGCATGCCTCGCTGGTGCTCTATGCCGAGCATGAGTTCAATGCCTCGACTTTCACCGCACGTGTCGTCGCCGGTACCGGTTCGGACATGTATTCGGCGATCACCGGCGGTATCAGCGCGCTGCGTGGCCCCAAGCATGGCGGCGCCAACGAGGTGGCGCTGGATATCCAGGCCCGCTACGCCACCCCGGACGCAGCCGAATCCGATATCCGCGCACGCGTCGAGAAGAAGGAAGTGGTGATCGGTTTTGGCCATCCGGTTTATACCATTTCAGACCCGCGCAACGTGGTGATCAAAGAGATTGCCCGCGAGCTTTCAGATGAGAACGGCAGCTTGGCCAGGTTCGACATCGCCGAGCGCATCGAGAGCGTGATGTGGGATACCAAGAGAATGTTCCCGAACCTCGACTGGTTCTCGGCCGTGTCATACGAGGCAATGGGTGTACCGACGGCGATGTTCACGCCGCTGTTCGTAATTGCCCGCACCGCCGGCTGGTCGGCGCACGTGATCGAGCAGCGTGAGGACGGCAAGATCATCCGCCCGTCTGCCAACTATGTCGGCCCGGAAAACTTGGTTTTCGTGCCGATGACCGCCCGCTCCTGATCCAAACGTTTACGAATTCAACACGATATCCGGCCGGTTCGCTGGCCGGCATCACCGACTCAAGCTTTAGCCAATCGGGAGCGGCCTGGTCGTCTCGTCGGGCGGCCCCTCCGGAGAGACCTCATGCCCTATCTGCTCGCCTCCGACCTGTCCACCGAACCCGCCGGCCTGCGCTTTCGCCGGCTGCTGGAGCGGAACGAGATCCTGCAGATCCCCGGAACCCATAACGGCCAGGCATCGCTCCAGGCGAAGGCGGCCGGGTTCGAGGCCTGCTATCTGTCCGGTGCGGCGATGACCGCCTCGATGGGCCTACCCGATGTCGGCATCATCACCGTGGACGAGGTCGCCTTCTTCGTTCGGCAGGTCAGCCGCTCCTCGATGCTGCCGGTACTGGTGGACGGCGACACCGGCTATGGCGAGGCACTCAACGTCATGCACATGGTCCGCACCTTCGAGGATGCCGGCGCTGCCGCCGTCCATCTCGAGGACCAGTTACTGCCGAAGAAGTGCGGCCACCTGAACGACAAGAAGCTGGCCACCCCCGCCGACATGGCCGCCAAGGTCGCCGCGGCGGTAAAGGCGCGCCGCCATCTGGTCGTCATCGCCCGCACCGATGCAGCCGCATCGGAGGGCATGGACGGCGCCGTGGCCCGGGCCAGGCTTTATGTCGAAGCCGGCGCCGACGCGATCTTTCCCGAGGCCATGACCACGCCGGAGATGTTCCGCGAGTTCGCTGCCCGCATGCCGGGCGTGAAGCTGCTGGCCAACATGACCGAGTTCGGCCGCACCCCGTTCTTTACCGCCCGGGAGTTTCAGGAGTTCGGCTACGCGATGGTGATCTGGCCGGTGAGTTCGCTGCGCGTCGCCAACAAGGCGCAGGAGGAACTGTTCCGGGCGATCCGTCGCGACGGCGGCACGCACGGTATGGTGGACCGGATGCAGACGCGCGCCGAACTCTACGAGACTATCGGCCTCCATGACTACGAGCAGCTCGACGCGTCGATCGTGCGAACCGTCGTGCCGGAGGTCATTCCAGAGGCTGGTCAGGGCGTAAAGACCCCTCCGTATTGATCGGGGCCCCAACCGTGGGCACATAACCGCTGCAAGACCAGGCTAGTCAGGGACAGGCATTTTTCATGAGCGAGACGACACGCGAGGCGATGGAGTTCGATGTGGTCGTGGTCGGTGGCGGCCCGGCCGGCCTGGCCGCGGCGATCCGCGTGAAACAACTGTCCCCCGACGCGTCGGTCTGCCTGGTCGAGAAAGGCAGCGAGATCGGCGCCCACATCCTGTCCGGCGCGGTGATCGAGCCGCGCGCGCTCGACGAGCTGATCCCGGACTGGAAGGAGAAGGGCGCCCCGCTCGACACGCCCGCCACCACCGACGAGATGCTGTATCTGACCGAGACGCGCAGCTTCAGGCTGCCGACGCCGCCGCAGATGAACAACCACGGCAACTACATCGTCAGCCTGGGCAACGTCTGCCGCTGGCTGGCGACGCAGGCCGAGGAACTCGGCGTCGAGATCTA
>JBPBQO010000052.1:0-2242 GCA_050954785.1 Janthinobacterium lividum
CGCGGGTGGGCGGGAACCTGGCGGCGGTGCGCGGGCTGACGCTGCGTCGGCAGCGCGAGCGGGGGCAGTGCATCACGGGATCGGCGTCGTGAGCGGCGAGCCGACGCCAGTGGCTGGCGCCGAGCGCGCCGTCGCTGGAGCCATGGTCCGCCATGGCTTAACGATCGCAGGCGGCTATCTCGCGCACCGCGGCTGGATCGACCAGGACACCGCAGCGAGCGCCGTTGCGCCTATCGCCGAGCAGATCGTCGGGTTCGCCGTCGCTGGCGGGGCTGCCGGATGGGCCGCCCTCCGCGCGCGCGGGGACTGTCAGGATTTCCGTGTGCGGGCGGGCATAATGGGTACGAGGAGTTTCCCCTATGTCACGACGCAAAGAACCGACGATACCGAACGAGTTGCTCGATCAGCTGCTGGCGGGCGGCGCGGCCAGCGCTGCCTTTGAACAAGGCGGCCTGCTGGATTCTCTGAAGAAGGCGCTGACCGAGCGCGCCTTGAACGCCGAGATGGACCATCACCTCGCCGGCGATGGCGGCGCTGGCAACACCCGGAACGGTTACGGCCGGAAGACCGTGATGACCGATACCGGCAAGTTGGCGATCGACGTACCGCGCGACCGCCAGGCGAGCTTCGACCCGCAGCTGATCGCCAAATACCAGCGCCGCTTCCCCGGCTTCGACGAGAAGATCGTGTCGATGTACGCGCGGGGCATGAGCACCCGCGAGATCGTGGGGCATCTGCACGATCTGTATGGCATCGACGTCTCGCCCGACCTGATCAGCACGGTGACCGACGCCGTGCTCGACGAAGTCGCGACCTGGCAGCAGCGGCCGCTGGATCCGGTCTATCCGCTGGTGTTCTTCGACGCGCTGCGGGTGAAGATCCGCGACGAGGGCATGGTCCGCAACAAGGCCATCCACATCGCCTTGGGTGTGCGCGCCGATGGCGCCAAGGAGGTGCTGGGCCTATGGCTGGAGCAGAACGAGGGTGCCAAGTTCTGGCTCAGGGTCATGAACGAGCTTCGCAACCGCGGCGTCGAGGACATCCTGCTCGCCGTCGTCGATGGCCTGAAAGGATTTCCCGACGCGATCACCGCGGTGTTCCCCGAGGCGATCGTACAAACCTGCATCGTTCACCTGCTGCGAGGGCTCGATGGACTTTGTCTCCTGGAAAGACCGCAAGAGCTTGGCGACGGCACTGAAGGAGGTTTACCGCGCCACCGACGCCGATACCGCCGAAAAGGCGCTGACGGCGTTCGAGGCGGGCCCTTGGGGTACCCGTTACCCCGCCATCGGCCAGAGCTGGCGGCGCGCCTGGACCGAGGTCATCCCGTTCTTCGCCTTCCCCGACGAAGTCCGGCGGATCATCTACACCACGAACGCGATCGAGGCGCTGAACTCGAAGCTTCGGCGGGCCATCCGCGCCCGGGGTCACTTCCCCAGCGATGAGGCCGCCACCAAGCTACTCTACCTGATCTTGAACCGGTCGGAGAAAGAGTGGAAGATGCCGCCACGTGAGTGGACCATGGCCAAGGCTCAGTTCGCCGTCATCTTCGGCGAGCGCTTCATCAGAGCCATGGCGGCGTAATGTTCAACCGCCCGCCCGCACACGGAAATCCTGACAGTCCCTGACACGGCGTTGGCAAGCGCCGGTGAACGAGCGACACCAGTTACGCCGCGCCGTACGCTCCAATGCCATCCCGAGCGCGGCGCTGGGGGACGGCTGCCGAACGAATGCGATCGAGCATCCATTGTGCGGCCGGGCCCGGCAGAACGTCAGACTTGTAGATCGCCTGCATTGGTAAAATGCCGGGCCCAGGCCCTTCAAACAGGATTTCAACGAGCCTACCTGCTGCCAGATCAGCACTGACCATCGGCAGTGGCATGTGGCCCCAACCCAGGCCCGCTACCAGGAACGAGTGCTTCGCGCCAAGGTCGGAAAGCCGCCAGCTCTTGCTACTCAACACGCCGAGGTCGACACCCTTTGTCAGCTTGGACCGGTCAGTTAGCACGAGCTGAGTTTCGGTTTCCGCATGATCCAGCGGTATCGGTCCCCGCCATTTCGCAAACGCGTGGGTGGGCGCCACTACTGTCACCATTTCGATCGATAGAAGACGCTCGGATACCAGCGACAGCGGAATCATCGGGTAGGTTCCCATGACGCCGACGCTGCACCGCCCGTCCATGACCAGTTCGGCGACCGCGCCCAGCGCCTCGCTATGCAACTGCAATAAAGTCGTCGGATA
>JBPBQO010000053.1:0-2041 GCA_050954785.1 Janthinobacterium lividum
CACAGCGTAACTGAGGCGAGGGCGACAAAGCCGAGGTAGGACTCGGCGGTCTTGTCATGGCGTGTCGCGACACGGCGCCAGTTCTTGAGCTTGTTGAACAAGCGCTCAACGAGGTTCCGCCAGCGGTATTTCTCGCGATCATGCGGGATCGGTATCCAGCGGTGCTCTTGGTTGGAATAACCGCCTCGACGTCCGCCTCGGCGAGTTCTGCGCGGATGGTATCTGCGTCATAGCCCTTGTCGGCGAGCAGCGCGTCGACCCGGTCAGCCAACATCGCGAACAGAGGGCTGAAGCCCTTCACGTCGTGAGCCTGCCACAGCGTCAGGATGAAGCAGAGCGGTCGGCCTTGTGCCCGCAGTACATCGCCGGTTTGATAGGTCCCGGCGACCGCAAAAGCGTGCGGTCGATGGCCGCACGAGGCGGCGAAGCCGGCTACGATCAGCTTCGTCATTTCGTCGCGGCGGGGATATGGGACAGTGCTCCGCTCGAAGCCGCGCTGCTGAAGGAAGCCGACCGGCTGGTTGGCGGGGCCGGCGCCTTTCTCGTCATCGATGACACAGCGATGCCGAAGAAGGGTCGTCACTCGTTAGCGTGGCGCCGCAATATGCCTCATCGCTAGCATTACAGTTGCATTCGTGACTTGAGATGAGCGTGGCGGGCGGCGGCTTGGTGCGCTCATCTCCACAACGACCATGCGATGATGTGGGCGGGCGCGATACGGCGCTGGGCGAGCCGAATGGCAATGCGTCGAACCTCTTGTATGGACCAGCGGATCAGCGCCGGAGTGTCGTGCGCATTCTTTTTGGGGGCGTCACCTCGTTTGCGTGGTGGCGGATCACTGCCATCATGGCGAACGCAAGCATGACCAGCGATACGTGGCGATGCCATCCATGCCAGGACCGGGTTTCGTTGTGGTCGAGGCCGAGTTCGTTCTTGGTCGTCTCGAAGCTGTCCTCGATCGCCCAGCGGTGGCCTTCAACCTGCACAAGGGCGTCGATCCCGGTCCCAGCCGGGCACCAGGTCGTGAAGAACGCCAGTTCGCCGTCCGCGATATGTCGTCGGATCAGCAAGCCGCGGGTCCACACTCCTGGGCGTCCTTCGCCGTAATCGGTAGCCTCGATGTCGGCGAGTTCGAGATAGGCCCAGTCGTGCAATCTGGCTCCCTTCGTACCCTCGCCTGCCGACAGGCGATGCCATGCGGCAGGATCGAGATCCTGCGCGATCTCACCTGCAGTGCCGAAAACAGCGGGCTTTCCCACCCAGGAGCCAAAGTGATGGTTGGAGCCAACGCCGAGGACATAGCCTTTCCCAGCTTTGCGTAGCGCCTGCTCGACGTCGCCGACGCCGTACACACTGTCAGCGGCGACCCAGGCGAACGGGACGTCGGCTGCAATCGCACGTGCGATCATCTGCACCGCCAGGGCAGGCTTGGTCGCGAACCGCGTCTCCATTGGAACATGGGCCGCATCCATGCGCGCGCTGTCGGTGGTCCAGTTCTTCGGCAGGTACAGTGCCCGGTCGATAAAGGCATGACCGCGGTGCGAGACATAGGCGGCAAAGACGCCGATCTGGCAGTTGGTGATTTTGCCCGCAGACCCTGTGTATTGGCGCGAGACACCACACGACGCCTTGCCCTGCTTAAGGAAGCCAGTCTCGTCGATCACGAGCACCGCATCCTCGGCAGCCAGCGCCTCGACGACATAGTCGCATACGATATCACGCAGCGCGTCAGCGTCCCACCGACCGCGGCCAAGGATCGCCTGTTGTCGCCACGGTCCCGGATCGCCAGCCGCTTCCGCGCGCATCCAGCCCGTCTTGCGCCGCTCGTCGCCTAGCAGCCCGTCCAGGAATAACCCCGCGGATGCCGCAACACGGTCCTGCGTGAACAAACCCCGCATCCGCGCCTTCACGTCACGTAGCGAAGTCGCCCAAAGCTCCAGCGTTGTCTCAATCGATGCACCCGTCATCCACGGTCTCCTGCCATGAAGACCCATTGATTCAGACTTCAATCAAATACGCAACTGTAATGCTAGGTCGCGTG
>JBPBQO010000054.1:0-1806 GCA_050954785.1 Janthinobacterium lividum
GACGGCTCTTCTAGATTGCATCATCCAGGCACTTCCACCGGACCAGCGCGACCCGGAGACATTTGAAGTCAAATGACTGGGCGTCCGCTTCTGGAGGGCGGCAAAAAGCCCGTGGATGACGGATACTGGGCCGATTGCCGTTAATGCACGGTCCGGCCAGCCAAGGCGGGCTAGCTATGTTGGGTTTCGGTGGGCTGAGGCGTGGAACGGCAGGGTTCTATTAATGCGGAGACACGGAGCGGAATCCGAAAGGATTGCAGCGTTCAAGAACGCTCCGCGATTAGAGGGATCGCTGCCAGGATCATCAGCACCGCCGTCAGTCCATGAATGCCGAAGGCGCGCTTCGCCGATCCCTCTGCGGCAAGGACTAGCGACATGTCTCCAAGCGGGATGAGTGCTTCGACCAGAACGATGATGCCGAGAATGCGCGAGCCGCCCCATATCATCGATGCCAACACGACCAATCCTGAAACGATGTCGCGACTGCCCTTTAGGCGCAGCCACCAGACGATGTTCGCGCCATCTTCGGGGAGCGGCAGGCCAAAGCTCTGCGTCGCCTTTCTTGGATTGATAAGGTACATGACGCCAACCGCGAGGATCGCGACGGCCGCCAGTGATCTGCCCCCGTCCGAGTGGTCCATCGACTATGATAGTCTGGATCACGAAAGGGACGACGGATGCCGAGCAAGAAGCACAAGCCGGAAGAGATCATCGGCAAGTTGCGTGAAGTCGAGATCGTGCTGGGCCAGGGCGGGACGGCCGCCGAGGCGTGCCGGCGGATCGCTGTCAGCGAGCAGACCTACTACCGCTGGCGCAAGGAATATGGTGGCCTGAAGACCGACCAGGCTCGCCGGATGAAGGATCTGGAGAAGGAGAACCTGCGGCTTCGCCGTGCGATCTCCGATCTGACGCTCGACAAGCTGATCTTGCAGGAGGCTGCCCGGGGAAACTTCTAAGCCCCGCGCGGCGACGGCGGTGCATCGACCAGTTGCGGCGCGAGCTGCCGGTATCCGAACGACGGATCTGCCGGGTGCTCGGGCAACATCGATCGACGCATCGTAAGGTACCGCGCGGGGCTGATGACGAGAAGGCGCTGACGGAAGACATCATCGCGCTGGCCAAGCAGTACGGGCGATATGGCTATCGCCGGGTGACGGCGTTGCTGCGCCATGCCGGCTGGACGGTGAACCTCAAACGCGTCGAGCGTATCTGGCGCAGAGAAGGCCTGAAGGTGCCGCAAAAACAGCCGAAGCGCGGTCGGCTATGGTTGAACGACGGCTCGTGCATCCGGCTACGACCGGAGTATCCGGGGCATGTCTGGGCGTATGACTTTGTCGAAGAGCGGACGCATGACGGTCGCAAGTTCCGCATCCTCACGATCATCGACGAGGCCAGCCGGGAATGCCTGGCGCTCGTCGTTGCGCGCCAGCTCAAGCATGAGGACGTGCTCGCCGCTCTCGCCGATCTGTTCATTGCCAGAGGACCGCCAGCTCATATCAGATCGGACAACGGTGCCGAGTTCATCGCTACCGCCGTGCAGGAATGGCTGGCGAAGATCGGCGTGAAGACGCTCTACATCGCGCCGGGTTCACCGTGGGAGAACGGCTACAACGAAAGCTTCAACGGCTCGCTTCGCGACGAGCTGCTCAATGGTGAGATCTTCTATAGCCTCGCCGAAGCCAAGGTGTTGATCGAAGCCTGGCGACGGCACTACAACACCGTGCGGCCACACAGCAGCCTCGGCTACCGACAACCGGCTCCCGAGACGGTGACGCCGCCATTGCCGCCGTCCGGTTCCGCTTCGCT
>JBPBQO010000055.1:0-1722 GCA_050954785.1 Janthinobacterium lividum
TAGCGGCGGCGGCGGTATCCGCCTTCCGGCAGCGTCGCTCGCAACCATTGACCGCCCCGACGTTTGGACCACCCATGACCCTGACTCGTCCCTTGACCGAGCCCCGCAGCAGGGCAGCCGATATCGTGCGGGTGGCGAGCGGCAACTTCCTCGAAATGTATGATTTCATGGTGTTCGGCTATTTTGCCGCCGCCATCGGTGCCGCGTACTTCCCAAGCGACGATCCGCTCGGCACGCTGCTCAAGTCGCTGGCGACCTTCGGCGTCGGCTTCTTGATGCGGCCCTTGGGGGCGGTCATCCTGGGATCGTTCACCGATCGCTATGGCCGGCGCAAGGGGCTGCTGCTGACGCTGGCGCTGATGAGCATCGGCATCGTCACACTTGCCGTGACCCCGGCTTATGCAACGATCGGCGTGCTTGCCCCCGTCCTGATCCTGTTCGGCCGCCTGTTGCAGGGCTTCTCGGCGGGTGCCGAGCTGGGCAACGTATCGGTCTATCTCGCGGAGATCGCGCCGCCGGGCCGCAAGGGCTTCTATGTCTCATGGCAGTCCGCGTCGCAGCAGGTCGCCGTGGTGGTCGCGGCGCTGGTCGGCGTCGCCCTGTCGTCGGTGCTGGGTGCCGCGCAGCTTGCCGCCTGGGGATGGCGCATCCCGCTGGTCCTGGGGTGCGCGGTGGTCCCCTTCATCTTCCTGCTGCGCCGGCATCTCCGCGAGAGTGACGAGTTCGAACGACGCGGAGAGAAGCTTTCCTCGCGTGAGATCGCCCGGTCGCTGTGGGCCGGACGGGGGGCCGTGTTCGGCGGCGTCGCGCTGGTGCTGATGACGACGGTGAGTTTCTACATGATCACGGCCTACACGCCGACGTTCGGCAAGCTGTTGCACCTGCCGGAGCGCGCCAATCTTTGGGTCACGGCAGGTGTGGGCCTTTCGAACCTCATCTGGCTGCCACTGATGGGCGCGCTATCCGACCGGATCGGACGCCGGCCCATCCTTATCGCCTGCACCGTACTCGCGGTCCTGACCGCCTATCCAGCGATGGCGTGGCTCGTCCACGAGCCCAGCATCGGCAAGCTGATCGCTGTCGAGCTTTGGCTCTCCGCCATCTATGCGAGCTACAATTCCGCGATGGTGGTCTATCTGACCGAGGTGGTGCCGCCGTCGGTGCGGGCGTCGGGCTTTAGCCTGGCCTATAGTCTTGCAACGGCGGTCGGCGGGTTCACCCCGTTCATCGTCACCTGGCTGATCGGCCGCACCGGCAACCTGGCCATTCCCGGGGCGTGGTTGACGGGGGCCGCGCTGATCAGCCTCGCGGCCGTGCTGTTTGCGCACCGCCAGCCGGTCGCCAATGGGCGCGGGACGGACGGGCAAGCAGCCAGTTAATCATCGGCGATGCATCTACACCTTCCCACCACGCTCGATCCTCGCCAGTTGCTGCGGCCGCGGCGTCGCGGCATCGCCTCGGTCAACAGCGAGATCCGCGACGGGATCGTTCCCGCCAGCGACGGCATCGCGCAAACCGCCGATCACGAAGGCGGCGCGCTGCCCGGCGCGAACTATCGCACCGTGGCGCTGATCGTCGCATGCGCGATGTTCATGGGAAAACCTCGATGCGACCGTCCTCGCCACGGCGCTGCCCACGATGGCGCGGGATTTTCACGTACGTGCGCCCGAGATGAGCATCGCGCTCACCTCCTACCTGCTGGCGCTGGCCGTGTTCATCCCG
>JBPBQO010000056.1:0-1693 GCA_050954785.1 Janthinobacterium lividum
TCTTGATCTGATTGAACCGCGCGATGGCGTTTCGCACGTGGCTGGCATTCTCGAGCGGCTCTTTGCGCTCTTCCGGGAACGCGAACGATCTCGTGTCGAGCCGATCGCGTTCTTCGCTGCTGAGCTTGCTCATTCTCGTCTCTCCAAGTCGGGGCACCGCCAGCGGCGTGTCGGTTACAAAGGCGTACCCGCCTGGCATTGTTCCAGCTCAACGGGATCGTGCGTGCAAGTGACGGTCACCTCGTGCCGCCGTTCCAGCGACAGTGCGCGCAGCCGCTCCTGGTTGGTCATCCGGTTTTGTGCGTCCACCTCCATCAGGCGCTGATAGGCGCGCAGGCCCGGCGTGCACTGCCGGCGCGCCTGACGCATCTCGCCACGATAGAAGTAGGCGTCACCGGCGTGGAGCAGCCAACCGCCATTGTCCTTCCGAACGGCGACGCCGGCATGGCCCCAAGTGTGCCCGGGCAGCGGCACCATCAGGATTTCTGGCGGGAGCCCCACAAGATCGCGTACCGCATCGAAGCCGAACCAGGGTTCGCCATGCGCGCCATAACGCTGCCACTGCAGCACGCCGTCGAGTTGCGCCGGGCGCCAGCGATTGCGGGCGACCACACCGGCCCGGGGTCCGGTCGCGTCGTCATATTCGCGAGCCATGACGTGGACCGTGGCGTTGGGGAAATCCTCGAGCCCGCCTGCATGATCGAAGTCGAGATGCGTGGCGATGATGTGCCTGACGTCTTCTGCACGGTAGCCCAGCGCCTCGATCTGGCGGATCGCCGTCTCTCGCTCATGAAGGCGGATGTTGAGCATCATCCGCCACGGCAGGGTGATCCGGGGGCTAGGATGGCGATGCGGGTGGTCGACGTCACGCAGGCCGTAGCCGGTATCGACGAGCACGAGGCCATGCCCATCTGTCTCGATGAGCAGGCAGTGGCAGACGATGCGTCCCAGCGGTCCTTTGCTGCGCCCGTCGAACAGGGCTCCGCCCAGCGGACAGTCGGTCCCGCAGTTGAGATGATGAATATGTATCGTCCGCACTCCGCTCCAGCTGTGGTTTGACGGCGGCGCCACCCAAGCGCAGCAGCGCCTTGATCGCACCTTCTTACAGGAATTGAAGAAGGACAAGCAGCGGCGCTCTTGACCGTCGCCGCGATGCCGCGGGTATCCGAACCAACCCCGGTATCTTTGCGAGGCTCCGCAGCTTCGCCGCCAACATACTTCGCTTCAACCAGATCCGATCCGTCCGACAAGACCGATACGCCGCCGCTCTCGGTGGGTATCAAGCCCTCACCAAGTTGCGCTTCAGTTGAGAGAACTGAACAGCCCTGGATGTAGTCATGAGATGCTCTCTGTTCTGAGGTGAGCCTAGTTATCACCGAGCGCTCTATACGTTGCGTCCGTGGCCGTTCACATGTCCATCAGGTTAGGACGAAATGCGGGCGTGAGGCGCTTTGGTCTGCCTTCCATAAGGTAGCGCCATTTATGAAGACGATCCTTTTTGAGGAGGTCTGCGTCACGCTGGTGAGCTTGACTTCAAGAGTCGACATGCCCGCCCCTCCCCGACCGCCGTTTGTTGATGCCTACGCGTTGTCCGAAACCGATCGGTTTCGGACATGACAACGAACGGCTGCCGCTTCATCGATTTAAAGCGTCGGCCATCGATCCGGGTTCCGCGACGCGCATCGCCCGTTTC
>JBPBQO010000057.1:0-1598 GCA_050954785.1 Janthinobacterium lividum
GCGATCGAATCGATCGCGCCCAAAATTGGCTGTGTGCCCCAGACGCTGCTGACCTGGGTCAAGCGCCAGGAGATCGATGCCGGCGTGCGCGAAGGCGTCACGACGTCCGAAGCCCAGCGCATCAAAGACCTTGAACGCGAGAATAAGGAGTTGCGCCGGGCCAACGAAATCCTCAAGGTGGCCAGTGCGTTTTTCGCCCAGGCGGAGCTCGACCGCCGATTCAAGTCCTGAGGGAGCTCATCGATGAGCACCGCGATACATTCGGGGTCGAGCCGATCTGCAAGGTACTGCAGATTTCCCCGTCCGGGTATCGACGGCATGCAGCGCTTCGACGCGAGCCGCAACGGCGCTGCGCACGAGCGCAGAACGACGACGTTCTGGCGCCGTTGATTGAGGGCGTCTGGGAAGCCAACATGAAGGTCTACGGCGCCGAGAAGGTCTGGCGGCAACTGGCTCGTGAGGGGACGGCGACAGCTCGGTGCACTGTCGAACGGCTGATGAGACGCCTCGGTCTGCGCGGCGTCATGCGAGGCAAAGTTGTGCGAACGACGATCAGCGACCGCAAGGCGCCGTGTCCGTTGGACAAGGTCAACCGGCAGTTCAAGGCCGACCGACCGAACCAGCTCTGGGTCTCGGACTTCACGTACGTCTCGACTTGGCAAGGCTGGCAATACGTGGCCTTCGTCATAGACGTCTACGCCAGGCGCATCGTGGGTTGGCGTGTCAGCAGTTCGATGACGACAGACTTTGTTCTCGACGCTCTTGAGCAGGCACTGTATGCACGGCAGCCGGAGCGCGATCGCAGTCTCGTGATCCACTCCGATCGCGGTTCGCAATACGTGTCGATTCGCTACAGCGAGCGGTTAGCGGAGGCCGGTGTCGAGCCGTCCGTTGGCAGCAAAGGCGACAGTTACGACAACGCCCTTGCCGAGACGATCAACGGCCTCTACAAAGCCGAATTGATCCATCGCCGGGCACCCTGGAGGACGAAGGAGTCGTTGGAACTCGCGACGCTCGAATGGGTGTCCTGGTTCAATCACCACCGACTGCTGGAGCCGATCGGCTACATCCCGCCTGCCGAGGCTGAGGCAAACTACTACCGGCATCTCGCCGAGCAGGCCGCTATCCCGGCCTGACTTGAACCAACCGGCCTCCACGGAACCCGGGCCCATTCAGCCATCCAGCTTTCAACATGTCTTCTGAAGTCACCGGGTGGATGCGGCCGCAGCACGGGCACTGTCCCAGGCGCGCCATTAGTTCGTAGCTCAGCCGATGGCGCGAGATCGAGCTATCCCCGTGCTGCGGTGCGCTCAGGACTGCCTCGCCACTGAGCAATTGTGATTGACGAGTGGTACGTACCATACAATAATGACCGTTACTAAGCCCGAAGGTTCAGAAGCCATAATGACATCCCCCGCGCCGGCTCTACCCCGCTACATATTGCTGGCGGACGAACTCCAGGCGACGATAACGCGCGGAATGTTGCGCGACAACGACCCACTGCCCTCCGAGCGCGACCTGTCCGAGCGCCACGAGGTGAGCAGGGATACCGTCCGCAAGGCCGTGCGCCTTCTCGAGGAGCGGGGCGTTCTCTACAG
>JBPBQO010000058.1:0-61142 GCA_050954785.1 Janthinobacterium lividum
GTCCTCAATCATTTGCGCCTGACAACGGCTTATGAGGATCACGAGACCGGTCGGCTGGTTTCCGCACTGCTTTGACCGGACGATGACGGGTCCGGCGGCAGCCATCTGCTGCCGCCGCGATGGGTTACCAGCGTCGTCGAAGTTGTACGCCACGTCGGCGGGCCCGTAGCGACTGCTGCCGTTCATCCGGGTCGACCACCGGGGTCTCCGCCGGGAGTTCCGCACGCAGCTCGGAGAGCGGAACCGATCGCAAGGACGGTTCCGGTCCGGAGCTCGCCTCGGTCCAGCGCAGCATGATCGATCCGTCGTTCCAGCCACCCGGATCGAGCCAGTTCGGCACGCCGGGATCCTCCAGTGCAATTACTGCGCGGAAGCGGCCATCGGCATCGAGGCGAGCCTGGCCACCGTTCAGGCTGCCCTGGCGGTTCAGCCAATCGATCGCATTCCAGAGCGGGTCAGCAAGCTGCACGTTCCAGTAGCGAACCCGGTCCGGGAGCGCGGTCTCGAAGATCAGTGCGTGCCCCGGCTCCAGCCTGAACAGGCCCTGGAAATAATGCTGGCCGACGACACCACCGCGGCCCGCCCAGTCGTCATGCTCGAAACGGTTGACCAGGCCCTTGGCACGCTGGCCCGCCATATGCCCGAGCCAGAGGCCCGCGTAGCGCTTGGGATGGCCGGCCAGCCGCTCCAGGCGGCGGGCGATTTCGCTGGCATCCGGCCGGCGTGGCGCCAGTGGCTTGTCGATGCGCTCGATCGCGAACCGGCCATCCTTCTCGGCTCCCCAATTGTAGGAGGCCTGGCGGATGACCAGCGTCCGGGCCTTCGGATCGAGGGGCCGCCAGTCGCCCGTCCACGCGTCCGGGCGCGCGGTCGACAGCAGCAGGTCGAACGCGCCGTCGGTGCCGAGGGTGAGGCTGTCGAAGTCGATCGTGCCGAGGGATGGGCCGAGCTCATCCATGACGCCGAGGCCGCCGGCGGCGATGTCCAGCAGCACGAACAGCGCCTGACCGCGCTCGCCGGAGATGCGATAGGTGCCGGTCCCGTCGATCGTCGCCTGGTAGTAGACGAAGTCGGGGTTCGCCGAGCTCGAATTCAGGATCGTGTTCACTGCCGGTACGAAATCCGGCAGATCGGGATCGGCGAAGGTGGTCAGGTAGCCGGTCGCGAGACTGAGGAAGAACAACCGGCAGGCTTCCTGCTGCAGCAACTCGTCGTTGCGATCGCCGAGCAGGTCCAGCAGGGTGTCGGCGTCGCCGGCACGCTGGAGGTATTCACGCCAGGTCATCATCAGATGAACTCCGAGTAGGTCGCGATGTAGTCGGCATAGACGTCGCGCACGCGCTGCTCGGTCAGGCCGTAATCGCCGAGCGTGTAGCTGTGCCGGCCGTGCTTGTCCGATGGGTTGTCGGTGAGCCATGCGCGTATGCCGGTCTCGGTTTCGCTGGTGAAATCGATGCCTGCGAAGTCGTAGATGCCATGAACCGCGCCGACTGGGTCGCGGGCGATGTCCTTGTAGCGCATGTCGTGGATCGGCAGGTCGGGATGTTCCTTCCGATACGCCATCATGCGAACCTGCCCGTCATGCCAGAGGTGCAGCAGCTCCTCACCCAGTTCCGCGCGATCCTGATGCTCGAACACGACACTGCGAATCACTTCGATCAGGCGGGATATCGACGCCATGACCGTGACCGGGTCGCGATGCGGCTGCACGAATACGGCATCGGGATAGACCGAGAGCAGCTCCGGAAGATGGTACATGTGTTCCTGCACCTTCAGGACGAAACGCCTGCGCGGATTTTTCCACGCGAGGTGCTGCAGCCATAGCTTGTGGACCTGGTAGCCGAACCGGGTGTCGGCCTGAAGATACCAGGAATAATAGTCGCGCAGCCGGAACAGCATCGTCAGGTTGAGGCTCTGGAACGCGGTTTCCAGGATCATGCCGCATTCCTGGGGGATCCGTGCGCCGATCGGGTGCGCCTTGCGCACATCGGCCCACTTGCCCTGGAAGTTCGCATCGACATAATCGTCGAACGCATTCGCGCGCGGATCGGTGTCGAACGTCGCGACGTCCGGAGGCGGTGAGGGTGCTGCGACCTCCCATGACAGGGGTGTGCGCACGGTGCGGTCGGTCCCGATCAGCGCATGCAGGAGGCTGGTGCCGCAGCGCGGTAGCCCGAGGATAAACACCGGCCGCTCGATCCTGACATCCCGGATTTCCGGATGGCGCTGCCGGTCCGCGGCGATCTGCGACAGCCGGTCGAGATTGTTGCGGAACTGCGCAACGGCACGCGCGCGCGCTTCTGCATCGAGGCTGGTCTCGTTGGCCAATGCCGCCATCGCCGCTTCCAGTCCCGGACAGACGCCGGCGCGAAGGTCATCGGGAAGGGTGATGGTGTCGAGCAGACCGTCGACGTCGTGGTCGAGCGCCATTTGGCATTTCCCCATCTGTTTTCAATCAGCGGGCGCGAGGCCGGCCCATCGCGCACCTGCCCATGGTCAGGCGGAATGGGCGGGCAGCATTGCAACTGTGACTTCCCGTAACAGGATGGGGGCGATATGCGTCGCCGGAACGGCGCTCTCCCGCGTCTGTAGGCAAGGAAGCAGGGAATGCGGGCTCGGCGCTGGGTGTGGGCCATTCTCTCGTTGCTGATCGTGCTGCCTGTCGCCGGGGCAGGTATCGCCTTGGCTGCATTCGACCCGGATGCCATCAAGGCCCGGCTGGAAGCCCTCGTGCTTCGGCAAACCGGACGGACCCTGAGCCTGAATGGCCCGTTGCGGATCGGCTGGTCGCTCTGGCCGACCCTCGAGGTCAACGACGTCAAGCTGGCCAACCTTCCGGGCGGATCGCGACCGGACATGGCGCGGGCCGAACGGATCGAGGCGCAGATCTCGCTGCCCGCACTGCTCCGGCATGAACTGGAAATCGTGACGCTTACCCTGGTTGGGCCGAATATTCTGTTCGAGCAGGTGGGAGACCAACCGAACTGGGAATTCCAGGCCGCCGCTGCTCCCGGATCAACTTCGAAAAAGTCGGCGGCGCCAGCCTCGGAGCATATACCCGACGCTGGACCGATATTACGATTCCGGCACGTTATCGTCCGAAACGGGATGCTCACGTTCCGGTTTCCGGCACGGACCAAGGTCGTCGGCATACGCACGCTCGATTTCCGCAAGCCGACCGACACTGGGAAGCTGTCGTTCTCCAGTGTGCTGGTCTATTCGGATTACCAGCCGTTCAGCCTGAAGGTGGCGGCGCTGCCGACCGGAGGCCTGCGCGATCCGTGGAAGACGCAGCTCGAGTTCGCGGCGTACGACGCGACTGCCTCGGCCAAGGGCATGATGGATCTCGGCGGGGCATACGACCTGCAGATCGCTGCCGATGTTCCTGCACTCGAAAAGCTGAATGCGCTGCTGCCGCAAATGAATTTGCCGCCGCTGCACCGGATGACGGTCGCTACGCATCTTGTGAACGGCCCGGCGCATGGGGATCTCCCGGTCATCGGCCAAACCAGGCTGCGTGTCGGCAGCGCCGATCTGCAGGCGCTGGTGTCCGGTCTGACGCTGGGAACGGTCGACATCTCGCTGGCGGATGCAGGCGGCCTGGCCAGGGTTTCGAGCGTCGGGCATCTGGCGAAGCTGGGTTTCGCCGTGAGTGGCTCGGTCGGCGTGCCGAAATATCCGGATCGAAAGGTCGGTGTGCCGCTGGATCTCGTTCTGCGGACGCCGGACCTTGCCGGGCAGGATATTGGGCTCAAGGGACAGGCGACGCTCGACGCGCTTCAATTCGCGGGACTGGATGCGGCGTTTGTCGCGCATACGCCGGCGCTGTCCGGATTGCGGTCTCTCGTGATGCCCGGGCTTCCGGCTCTGACGAATGTCTCGGTGACCGGGCGGCTGGCGATACCGGCGGATATCGGCTCGTTCAGTCTGAACGGTGCCAGCTTGGCAGCCGCCGAGGCCGACCTTGGTGGCGACATGGTGGTGGGTCTGGGAACCGCCCGTTCCTTGAATGGCCGTCTGCATGGGGCGCGGCTCGATCTCGACGCGGTGTTGCCGGCAACCAAGGCCGCACCGGACGGCAAGGCTGCACCGAACGATGCAGGGAGCACCGCAACCGGACCGGTCATTTCCGATGTGCCGCTGTCATGGGACAGCCTGCGTGGCCCGGCGATCGACATTGCGGCAACTATCGATGTGCTGACCCTGCGTCGGCAGGCTTGGCAGGATGCGAGCCTGGCGCTGACTTTGAAGGGCGGCAAGCTGATGGTCGGGCGGATGCACGCGAGGCTGCCGGACGGGCAGGTGGACGGGTCGCTGACGGCGGATGGATCGACCGATCATGCTCCGGTGACGCTGGCGCTGCACGCGGCCGGCATTCCGCTCGTTCTGGTCGAGCGCGAGGCGGGCCTGCCCGGACCGGCGGATGGATCGCTGAAGATCGCCGCCGATCTGCACGCGACGGGCCGTTCGCTTCATGCGTTGGCGGCGTCCCTGGACGGGCCTGTAACGGTGACGATGGTCGGTGGCCGGATGAGCAATGCCGCCTTGACGAAGCTGGCGGGCGCTTCGCTGCAGGCACTGAGCATCAAGGTGCCGGCGCAGGGTGAAACAATGGTCCGATGCCTTGGCCTGGTCGGCTCGTTCAGCAAGGGGATCGGTCGGTTCGACACGATCGCAATCGATACAGGCTATCTGCAACTGTCCGGAGATGGGCAGGTGGATCTAGGCGCCGAGACGGTGGCGCTGAAACTGCATCCACTGGCTGGGTTGGCTGGCTCGCGCGTGGTGGTGCCGGTGCTGGTCACCGGGCCGTTCCGGGATATCAAGGGCGGACTGGACGCGAACGGTTTCGACAAGGTGGGGTTGTTGATCGACGCATGGTTCGGCGGCGACAGGCCGAAAACCTGTCTGGCCGCCGGATTGGTGCCGGTCAGGTAGACGCGCCGCGCCGCTCCCAGGCCCAGATCGCGAAGGCCTGGACCAGAGCCGCTTCCTTCAGGCTGTCGAACCGGCCGGACGCGCCGCCATGGCCGGATTCCATGTTGATCCGGCACAGGACCGGGTTGGTGCCGGTGCTGGCGTCGCGCAGGGCGGCGGCCCATTTAGCCGGCTCCCAGTAGGTCACGCGCGGGTCGGACAGGCCGCCCATCGCCAGGATCGCCGGGTAGGCGACGGCACGGAGGTTGTCGTAGGGCGAGTAGCTGGCGATCAGGTCGTAGGCGGCTTCGTCCTCGATCGGGTTGCCCCATTCCGGCCATTCGGGCGGGGTCAGCGGCAGGCTGGTGTCGGACATGGTGTTCAGCATGTCGACGAACGGGACCTGGGCGACGATGCCGGCGAACAGCTCCGGTGCCAGGTTGGCGACAGCGCCCATCAGCAGGCCGCCGGCGGACGCGCCGTGTGCGACGATGCCGCCTTCCGAGCCGTAGCCTTCAGCGGCGAGGTGCCGCGCGACCGCGACGAAATCGCTGAAGCTGTTAGGCTTGGTAGGCCCGCGTCCGTCCAGGAACCAGCCCCAGCCTTTCTCGGAACCGCCGCGGACATGGGCGATGGCGTAGATCCAGCCGCGATCGACCAGGCTCAGGGTGCGGGTGGAGAAACCGGCCTCGATCGCATGGCCATACGAGCCGTAGCCGTAGAGCAGCAGCGGTGCCGTGCCGTCGACCGGGGTGTCACGGCGCATCAGCACGGTGATCGGCACGTCGGCGCCATCCGAAGCGGTCGCCTGCAACCGCCTGGTGACATAGAGCTGGCTGTCATGGCCGGAGGGCACCTCCTGCACCTTGCGCAGCGTGCGTGTGCCGGTTTCCATGTCGTTGTCGTACCAGTGGCGCGGCGTGGTCGGGGACTGGTAGCTGGTGCGGAGTGTAGTGGTGTCGAACTCGTAGGAGCCGTCCAGGGACAGCAGGTAGGCAGCCTCGTCCACCTTGATCTCGGTGGCGGCCGACCGGATGTCGGTGTCGGATGCGTTGGCATGCGGAACGACCAGGATTCGGTTGTTGACGTCCTTGCGCTCGATCCAGGCGAGATGTCCGGCGAATGCGCTGGCGCCGATGATGAAGTGGCCGGGCCGGTGCGGTACCCAGTCGCGCCAGGCGTCGCGGCCGGGATCGTTCACCGGGGTCTGCATCAGCTTGAAGTCGATCGCGTCGCCGGCATTGGTGTGGACGATGAAGCGGTCGTGCCAGTGGGTGAGGCTGTAGCGCTCGCCCTTGCGGCGGGGTGCTGCGAGCTTCGGCGTGGCCGTGGGATCGTCGCCGGGGATCAGCAGGGTCTCGGTGGTTTCCTGGTCGCCGCAGGTGATCATGATCCAGCCGCGCGACTCGCTCAGATGCACGCCGATGAAGAAGCCCGGATCGGTTTCCTCATAGACCAGCATATCCTCGCCGCCGCGTGACGGCCGGCGATAGATGCGTGTCGGACGGCCATGCTCGTCGCGGTAGGTCCAGAACAGCCAAGCGCTGTCGGGCGAGAAGGTGAAGTCGCCGGTCGAGCTCTCGACCGGGCCGGGCAAGGTCTCGCCGGTCGACAGGTCCTTGACCTGGATGCGGTAGACTTCCGAGCCCTGGGCATCCTCGGCATAGGCATAGAGCGCGTGGTCGGGAGAGTGATGCGCGGCCGCAACGACGTAGTAGTCGTGACCCTGCGACAGGGCCTGCACGTCGAGCAGGATTTCCTCGCCGGTTTCGGTATCGCGTGGCCGGCGTGCACGGATCGCGTGCTGCGCGCCGGGCTCGTAACGTGAGTAGTAGGACCAGGCACCGTCCGGTACCGGCAGCGATGTCTCGTCCTGCTTCAAACGGCCTTTCATTTCCTCCAGGATCGTTGCCTGTAGCGGCCTGGTCGAGGCCAGCAGCGTTTCCGCATAGAGGTTCTCCTCGCGAAGATGGGTGGCGATGTCGCCGCGCAGCGCCGACGGATCGCGCAGCACCGCCTGCCAGTTCTCGTCCTTCATCCAGGCATACGGGTCGACACGCACACGGCCGAGCTGCTCGATCGAACGCGGGTCCTTGCGTGCGACGGGAGGAGGCGTTGTCGGCTGGTCGGTCATGTCGGGGTCTTTCGGATGCGCTTGGTTCGGACCGGCTCGGGGATGTCGATCGAGGCGAGCAGGTGATGGACCGGTTGTCCGGTCTGGCCGACGATCATGTCGGCTACCAGGCTGCGATGGCAATGGGTGTGGTCGCGCTCGAAGCAGAGCAGGCAGGCCCGGCGCTCGGTCGCCAGGGCCCGCGCCTCCTGCAGCGCCGCCTGCGAACGGTCGCCTTCCATATGTGCCTGGAAGATCCGCACCATGGTGCCGACGTCGCCGCGTCGCACGGCGTCGCGGCCATCCTTGGGCGTGCCGAGCGGCTGCAGATGGACGTATTCGATCCCGGCCTCGCCCAGTCCGCCGGCCAGGATGCGCTTGGAGAAGCCGGCGCGGCGCGACGCGGCGATGGCGCGAACGTCGATCAGTAGGCGGGTGCCGGCTCCGGTCAGCGCATCGCGCACTTGGTCGAAGCGGGCGCTCTCGTAGCCGATGGTCAGGAGGGGCGTTCCGGTTGCTGGCGGGACGGTCACGGCAAACCTATCGGTTGGAACGGCCGGGCAGGCGGCGGGGGTCGGGGCGGCATCGCCAGGGTTAAGGCCCGCGGGGTCCGAATGGTTGCGGGGTCCCGCCGGTCCGGGACATCGTTGCCATACGTACGTGTGCAATGGCATCCACCGATGCTTGGTGCCATTGCACAGGCATGCCAGACTCACCTTCTCCGAACAGCACCAGCAGGATAACGCGCGGAACGCCCGATTACCGGCGGCTGCGCATCGCACTCTTCCTGGCAGGGTTTGCGACTTTTTCGCTGCTCTATTGCGTGCAGCCACTTCTGACCGTGTTCGGCGACGATTTCCATGTCAGTCCGGCTGGTGCCTCGCTGGCCTTGTCGCTCAGCACCGGCTTCCTCGCGGTCTCGATCCTGTGCACCACGCCGCTGGCGACCTGGCTGGGACGAAGACGGATCATGGGCGCGTCGATGATCCTGGCGGCCTTATGCAACATCGCGGTGACGTTCGCACCGGGATGGCACACGCTGCTGGTCCTGCGGGCAGTGGAGGGGTTGCTTCTGGGCGGCGTGCCGGCGGTTGCGATGGCGCACCTGGCCGACGAGATCCATCCCTCCGACCTGGGCGCCACGATGGGATTGTATGTCGGTGGCACGGCGTTCGGCGGCATGGCCGGGCGGGTCGGAACGGCATTTGTCACCGAGCATGTCGGTTGGCGTTACGGCATGCTGACGGCGGGTGTGTCGTGCCTGCTCGCGGGGGTGCTGTTCCTGGTCCTGCTGCCTGCCGCCCGTTCGACGCCGCGGCGGCCCGATACGGCCACCTCCTCGGCGTTGCATCGAAACCTGCATGCCTGGGGGCTGCACCTGCGCGACCCGGGAATGGGCGGCCTGTTCCTGACCGGCTTCCTGGCAATGAGCGCGTTCGTCACGGTCTACAATTATCTCGGCTTCCGCCTGCTGCAGCCGCCGTTCTCGCTGACCCAGGGCGAGTCCGGCGCGGTGTTCATGGTCTATCTGTTCGGCATCATAGCCTCGCCGCTGGCAGGCCGACTCTCGGCACGGTTCGGACGTGGACCCGTGCTGACGGCCGGGCCGGTCATGGGACTGGCCGGGCTGGTGCTGACCCTGTCCGGATCGCTGGTGGCCACCCTGTGTGGGCTGGCCCTGATAACGATCGGGTTCTTCGTGTCGCATTCGATCGCCAGCGGCTGGGTCGGCCATCGTGCCACGGTCGACAAGGGTCATGCCGCGTCGCTGTATCTGCTGGCTTATTATCTGGGCTCGAGCTTCATGGGATCGGCGGGGGGCTGGTTCTGGAGTAACGGTGGCTGGAGCGGGGTGGCAGGGTTCGCCGCGGTGCTGCTCGGGGCGGGATTGCTGACGGCGTTGCTGCTCGGACGAAGCGCATCACGCGCCACCTGACGACGTTGGCGATCGTTGCAAGCAATGGATAGATTGTCCGGAATGTCGAGCATGATGACGGGACGCAGTGCCAATGCGGCGTTCGATGTCCTTCTTGCCGAGATCGGCGACGGGGTTCCGGACGCAGCGCAATATCGACGATTATCCAGCCTGCAACTGGATGTCCCGCAAGCGCGCCGCATGCTGGGGATGGACCCGTTCTCGGCGGAGTACCGGCAGGCCGCGATGGCACTCTATCTGTCGTTGCGCGGGCGGGCCGAACAGGGATATCAGGCGCCGCGTGACGAAACCCCGGCGACGCCATTGCCGGAGCATCTCTGGACCGGCCTGGTACCATGGTCGTTCCGCGACGTTGCGCTGGCCTCCGAACATCTGCTGGCGTGGGGCCGGATCTTCCGTCACCTGAAGCTGCCGCAGGGCGGCTCGGTCCTGGAATACGGACCGGGAAGCGGGCAGATCCTGCTGATGTTGGCACGGCTGGGATACCAGGCCTGCGGCGTGGATATCGATGCGGTGGCGCTCGCGTCGATCGATGCGCAGGCAATACATCTCGGTCTTTCGGTGCAGACCGAGCAGAACGTTTTCGGCAGCGGCTTCGAGGATGAGCAGTTCGATTGCATCGTCTTCTACGAGGCATTCCATCATGCATTCGATTTCGATGAGTTGCTGATCCGGCTGCATGCGAAGCTGAAACCTGGTGGCCGGATCGTACTGTGCGGCGAGCCGATCGTCGGGGCGCCGATGAACGGCATCCCGTATCCGTGGGGTCCGCGGCTGGATGCTTTGTCGGTGTTCTGCATCCGCCGGTTCGGCTGGATGGAACTCGGGTTCACCCACGACTACTTCGTGGCGATGGCCCGGACCACCGGCTGGCATGTCACGTTCGATGCTGCCGACACCGGTCGGGCGGCGGTCTATGTGCTGGAGGCCAGCGGCGACGCGCCGGAACGCGGACCCGCCGCGGCATCGGGTTCGATGGCATGGCGCAGGACCCGCGTGGTTCGGGATGCCCGGATCATGCTGCGCAAGGCACGGACGCGCCTGCGTGCTTTGCGCGCTGCCCGCGCCCAGTGAGCGGGGCGCGATAGTCGAGCCGGCCAGGCTGCTCGTGTGGCCGGCATGATGTCAGCGGAAATCGCGTGTCGGCACCTTGATCGGCGCGGAGCCCTGGTCGCGGTCGCGACGTCCATCCCGGAAGGTTCGGGCATGTTCGAGATCACGCAACATCGGGGTCAGGTCTTCGAGGCGCTCGGCGACCAGATGCACGACCTCGCCGGCGCGCTGCACGCGGCCGTGGCAGGCGATCATGCCGGCCGACAGGATCAGGCTGCGCTGGCGCTCGAACAGGTCCGGCCAGATCACCAGGTTGGCGATCCCGGCCTCGTCCTCGAGCGTGATGAACATCACGCCCTTGGCGGAACCGGGCTTCTGCCGCACCAGGATGATGCCGGCGACGCCGACCCTGCTTCCGTTCCGCGCCGTCGCAAAAATGCTGCAGGGCTGCAGAAAACGAGCCTGCAGGGCAGGGCGCAACAATGAGAGCGGGTGTCGCTTCAGGCTGAGGCCGGTCATGCGGTAGTCGGCGACCACCTCGCCGCCTTCGCCGAGCGGCGAGAGAATGGTTTCCGGTTCGTGGTCGACGGAGTCCGCAAAGTTGGCGAAGAGCGGCAGCGGTGCTTCGCCCAGCCCGCGGACGATCCAGAGTGCGTCCCGCCGGGCCAGGCCCATTGCGTGGAAGCCGTCCGCCTGTGCGATGTTTTCCAGGATCGAGGGCGACAGGCCGGAACGTTGCCGGAGCTGCTCGATCGAGTGCCACGGCCGGTCGCGGCGCCTGGTGATCAGGCGATCGGCGTCGGTCCGCGACAGGCCGCGCACCATGCGCAGACCAAGGCGGACGGCAAAATATGGTCCATCGGCCGGTTCCAGCGTGCAGTCCCAGGCGCTGGCATCGACACAGACCGGCCGCACCGGAACGCGGTGCTCGCGCGCATCGCGCACCACCTGTGCCGGCGCGTAGAAACCCATCGGCTGGGCGTTCAACAGGGCTGCGCAAAAAATGTCCGGATGGTGGCATTTCATCCAGGCGCTGGCATAGGCGATCTGGGCGAAACCGGCAGCGTGGCTCTCGGGAAAACCATACGAGCCGAAGCCCTCGATCTGGCTGAAGGTGCGTTCGGCGAACGGGCGCTCGAAGCCGTTGAGAATCATGCCCTCGATCAGCTTGTCCCTGAACTTGCCGACGCCGCCGGTCACCTTGAAGGTGGCCATGGAGCGGCGCAACTGGTCGGCCTCTGTCGGGCTGAAGCCGCCGCAATGAATGGCGATCTGCATCGCCTGTTCCTGGAACAACGGTACGCCGAGGGTTTTCTTCAGCACGCGTTCCAGGCTCGGCTTGGGGTATTCCGGTTTTTCCAGTCCGTCGCGCCGGCGCAGATACGGATGCACCATGTCGCCCTGGATCGGGCCGGGCCGGACGATCGCCACCTGGATCACCAGGTCGTACAGCTCGCGTGGCTTCAGGCGCGGCAGCATCGCCATCTGCGCGCGACTCTCGATCTGGAAGGTGCCGAGCGTGTCGGCACGGCAGATCATGTCGAAGGTTTCGCGGTCCTCGCGCGGGATCGTCGACAGGTCGAGCGAGGGGCCGCGATATAGGGCGAGCAGATCGAAGGCGCGTCGCATGCAGCCGAGCATGCCGAGGCCGAGCACGTCGACCTTCATGAATTTCAGCGTGTCGATATCGTCCTTGTCCCACTCGATGACCTGACGATCGGCCATCGCGGCGGGCTCGATCGGCACCAGGCTGTCGAGCCGGTCGCGGGTCAGCACGAAGCCGCCCGGATGCTGGCTCAGATGGCGTGGAAAACCGATCAGCTCCCTGGCCAGCAGAAGCGTGAGACGTAGCCGGCGATCCTCGATGTTGAGATTGACCGCTTCGGCCTGGGCGGTGCTGATGCCCTCCTCGCTCCAGCCCCACACCTGGCCGGCAAGCTGCGCCGTCACATCCTCCGGAAGGCCCATCACCTTGCCGACCTCGCGCACGGCCCCTTTCGAACGATAGCGGGCGACGGTGGCGCACAGGGCGGCGCGGTCGCGGCCGTAGCGCTCGAAAATCCATTGGATAACTTCTTCGCGGCGCTCGTGCTCGAAATCGACGTCGATGTCGGGCGGCTCGTGGCGATCGGCGGAGATGAAGCGCTCGAACAGCAGGTTGCTGTCGACCGGATTGATCGAGGTGATGCCGAGCACGAAGCACACCGCCGAGTTGGCGGCCGAGCCGCGGCCCTGGCACAGGATGTTCTTCGAGCGGGCGAACCGCACGATGGCGTTCACGGTCAGGAAATAGGGCGCATAATCGAGCTGGCGGATCAGGGCGAGTTCGTGCGCGACCTGCTTGGTAACGGTGTCCGGGATGCCGTCCGGATAGACCAGCGGCAGACGCTCATGGACCAGCCGTTCCAGATCCTCCTGGTCGGACAGGCCTGGGGTCTCGCTTTCCTCGGGATATTGGTAGGTGAGCTCGTCCAGGCTGAAGCGGCAGCGATCCAGAATGGTCCGGGTCGCGGCGAGCGCGTCGGGATGATCGCGGCCGAACAGGCGCACCGTCTCGGCCTCGTTCTTCAGGTGACGATCGACCGAGCGGGTGCGGCGATATCCGGCTGCCTCGATGGTGCAGCCCTCGCGTATGCAGGTGATGACGTCCTGCAGGATGCGCCGGTCGGGTGCGTGATACAGGACGTCGCCGGTCACCACCGTGGATATGCCGGCGGAACGGCATAGCGCCTCGGTCCGGGCGAGGCGGGCGCGGTCGTTGGGGCGGCGCTCAAGGGTGAGTGCACACCAGGCGCGGGGGCCGTTGCGATCGTCGCCGAAGCAGGCGCGCAGGCGGTCGAGCTCGGCGGGCAGGGTGTCGTCCAGCGCTTCCAGCGGACGTTCCGGAAGCAGGATGGCGATCAGGCCCTCGTTCAAGGCCTCCAGATCGGACCAGCCCAGATCGCAAGCGCCCTTGCCGGCGCGTGACTTGCCGATGCTGAGCAACCGGCACAGCCGGGCGTAGGCGGCGCGGTCTGTCGGGTAGACCAGCAGGGACGGAGCATCGCGCAGGTCGAGCCGGCAGCCGACCACCAGCCGGATACCGGCCTCGGTGGCGCGTTTATGGGCTCGGGCAATGCCGGCCAGGCTGTTGCGATCGGTGACGGCAAGCGCGTCCAGCCCGAACTCGCGTGCCGTCACCAGCAGTTCCTCGATGTGGCTGGCGCCACGAAGGAAGGAGTAGTTGGTGGTGACCTGAAGTTCGACGGTGCGCATGATGGGATACCTGCCAGGACCGTACCTGGCCAAACCCTAGCGCAACCTATCCGGGAATGGAACAAAAAGAGAACATATCCTGCTGTATCGATGATCGGTATGGGGTGGCGGGGCTGCCCTGGCTCTCTGTCGACGGCAGCGCGTCCAGCGGCGATCGGTCCGGCCGAGGCGAGCCGGTCGGTCATGTCGAGAATATGCTGCTCGACGGGGGTGGGAGTGTCGATCGGTGCGCGGCTGTATCAACCTGCCAAGCCGCGGTTGGATTGCGGTCGCACAATGTGCCGTTGCGGGTACTCGCCAATCGGGCCCTGCGCGATCCTGGAGACCAGACACAGGCTGTCCGACCGCTATCGATTGCTTATGCCCCAATCTTGGTCGTCCAGCCAATCTCACCCGCTTCCAGCGTTTTGCGCAAGGAAGCGAACATGGGTCGTTCAGGATGGCAGCACGATGCTTTTGCCGCCATCGGCCATCGCGATCGATCCTACCATGAAGCTGGCCTGATCAGAGGCGAGGAACGCAATCACATTGGCGATCTCCTCTGGCTGAGCAGCACGCCCAATGGGAGAATGTTTGCCGTAATTCGCAAGTGCCGATGGGCCGTCCTCATGGATATGATTAAGAATGTTCGTGACAGTATCACCAGAACCGACAGCGTTTACGCGAATCCCGTGTTCGATCGCTTCCACTGCAAGCGTCCGGGTAAACTGCGCAAGAGCACCTTTCGATGCGGCATAGGCAGCGATCGTCGGAAAGGTTTGGAAGCATGCGTAGGAACCAACATTGATAATCGTGCCGCGACCGTTGGGGATCATAGCACGCATGGCCTCGCGCGAATGAAGAAAAACCCCCCTGATGTTGACTGCAAAGATGCTGTCCCAGTCATCAATAGTCATGTCTATGACTAGCTTATTAATAATTATCCCTGCATTGTTCACGAGAATATCCAGTTGGCCGAACTGCTCGATGGCAGCCGCCACGGCCTGCTGGGCGGCTCCTTCTTTCGTCACATCTGCGATGAGCGGGACAATGCCGGAACGAGCCAGCGTGTTGACCTCAGGATTACGATCCTCGGCGATGACCGATGCGCCGCGCGCATGAAGCAATTCCACGGTAGCTCGGCCGATTCCGCTTGCCGCCCCCGTTACGATCGCGACTTTTCCGGCAAAATCCCCGGTCGCGATATTCTGTATGTCCATGATGAAGCTCCTATGATGTCGTTCATCAAGTAGGGCCGCCACTGCCGTGACTTAATACCGAACATTCCGTATGGGTTGTTCGGTTAGAGAGGTATAATGCCCTACTGCCTGGCGCCTTCGCGGATTGCCTCGATCAGTGTCTTCACCGCTGCCGACCGATGGCGATGCTGGGAATAGTAGAGCGCGAAGCCGGGAAAGGTAGCGGAATAGTGCGTCAGGAGAGGTAGGAGGCGACCGGCAGCGATGTGGGGTTGCATCTCGCTTTCGACCCAGAACGCTATGCCCGCGCCAGCAATTGCGGCCTCAAGCGCGGCTCGCTGGTCATTGAAAATCAATGGGCCGGAAACGGGTACAGAAAACCACGAGCCGTTGTCAAAGAACTCCCAGCTATACAGGGCAGCATGACCTGGCCAGCGGAAGACGATACAAAGGTGATCCCGTAGCTCACGAGGATGGTGTGGTAGGCCATGTTGATCGAGATAGCTCGGTGCCGCGACAGCAATCTGGCGTACGGATGGTTGAAGTGTGAAGGCGATAACATCTTGATCCAGCAACTCTTCAAGCCGTATTCCGATGTCGAATCGCTCCGACACGATATCCACGCTGGCATCGTCGATCTGAACCTCCACGCTGATTCGAGGAAACCGATGCACAAAGTCGGGCAAGAGGGGTCGTAGAAACAACTCATACCCAAGGCGTTGCGCGTGAACGCGCACCGGACCAGCGACTTCACCGCTTGTCGCACTGGCCTCGCCCAGGGCTGCCTCTATCTCCTCGAACGCCCGCCCGAATCGTGTGGCCAAACGCTCACCTGCAGGTGTCGCGCTGACACTGCGCGTCGTTCGGTTCAGGAGTTGGATGCCGATACGATTTTCAAGCCTCCGGATCGTTTCACTCAGCGCGGAGCGCGATACCCGAAGATCTCTTGCCGCAGCAACGAAACTACCTTGATCGATGATGCAGCGCAGAGCGCGAAGGTCAGAATAATCGCTGTCGGCCATCACCTTTGCTAGCACATGTAGGTTTCGGTTTCTCGTCCGTCCCACTCGGTAGCCTGAACCGGTGCTTGATACCAGTTTCAACCAGATCCGAGGGGGGTGTGCTGATCGACCAGATGGCAACGGCGCTCGGTCAGACGGTGACGACGATCTTGCCGAACTGGCCGTTGGCTTCGAGATAGCGGTGCGCCTCGACGATCTGATCGAATGGGAAAACCCGATCGATGACCGGCTTCAACCGGCCGCTTTCGAAGCCCTTCAGGATGAACGCGACCGCTTCCTTCTGGCGCACCGGATCGCCGCTGGTCTCCCAGATGTTGTGGCCCTTGATGGTCAGCATCTTGCCGATCATGTCGAGCACCGGCAGCGGCGTCGCATCCGTACTCAGGGCGCCGTAGAGATACAGAATTCCCTGGAACGACATCGCGGCGACGAGCTTGGATAGGGTGGGTCCGCCGACCGGATCGAACACGACGCGCGCACCCTTGCCGCCGGTGATGGCGTGCACTTCCGCGACGAGGTCCTGTTCTTCGGTGACGACCACATGCGTGGCGCCGGCATCGAGCAACTGCTGGCGCTTGGCTGCCGTCCGGGTCAGTGCGATGCTGGTCGCACCGACGAGATTGGCGAGCTGGATCGCGGCGATGCCGACGCTGCTGGATGCAGCCGGAATGATGACCGCATCCCCGGATGTCAGTTTGGCATCCTCGATCAGCGCGCCGTAGGCGGTGATGAACATCATCCAGATGGACGCCGCTTCCTCGTCGGTCAGCGATGGCGGATGCTTTACGACAGCATAGGATGGTGCCAGAACGACTTCGCCATACATGCCATACTGGCTCATCGAGAAAGCCGGGATGGTGTTGACGGCATCCCCGACCACGATCCCACTGACGTTCCGGCCGACTGCCTCGACGGTACCGGCGGCCTCGTAGCCCAGGCGTGCCGGGAAGGTGACCGGCTCGATGTAGGCATCCTGGCGCCACATCGCCTCGGCGCGGTTGAGGCCGAGCGCCTTGACGCGGATACGCACCTCGTCGTCACCGGGTGCGGGAATGTCGACATCCCGGAACTGCAGGACGTCCGGTCCGCCGGCTGTCGTGAATTCTACGATGCGTGACATGGGGAATACGTCCTTCTCGATGTTTTTCCTTGAGCGGCCAGAGTGCGCCGACAGGTAATTTTAGAAAAGTCCGTGCAGGAACCAGGTGAGGTCGCCGGTGCCGAGGTCGGCGCCGTCGCCACGGCGGAACAGCCAGAACCGTCTTCCATCCTCGTCCTCGACGCGGAAATAATCGCGCACCGCGAACATCTCGCCGGCGCGGATCCACCATTCGCCGGCAATCCGCTCCGGACCGTCGGCATGCCGCACGCGATGACGCCGGCTGCGCCAGGTGAAGGCGACCGGCGCGTGATCGGGCAGGCCGGCCATGGCGCTGACCAGCTGCGGCGGATCGATCAGCCGGACCGGGCGGGGCAGGCTGGCAGGCCAGCTTTCAGAGGGCCAGCTTTCGGACGAGCGTGCATGCGCCGGACGTGGATTGCTCATGTCCAGCGGGGGCTGCCTGCGGACGGTCCGTTCCGGCACGTCGCTTTCCACCGGCACCGGACGCCACAGCCGGCCGGCACCGAGCCGGTTCTGCAGCGTGTCGATCAGCGGGGCGAGATCGCGCAGCATCTCCGCCTCCGATTTCAGGGCGTTGTGGGCCAGCGTGCGCAGCACCGACTGGTCTGCCGAAACCGGTTCGGCGAGGCGAGCCACCAGCCACATCGTCTCGATGCCTTCGCCCGGATCGAGCTGTTCCAGCCGTTCGTCGAGCAGGCGGCCGATATGACGCGGGTCATGCGACGGACGGGCCAGCGCCACCGTCTGTACGCAGGACGAGCCATCCAGCCGGATGAAGACGAGGTCGAGCCGGCGTGCACCCAGGCAGGCAGCTTCGAGCGTCCGGCAGAGTGCGGCAGCCAGGACGGCATTGGCAGCCTGGAGCGAATGCGGGGTCATCAGCGGTTCGAGGAAGGCCAACCGTTCCTGTAACGGCATGACAGGCAGGTCCGGGTGGATGGGCTCGTCGCTGCGGCCGAAGGCCTGGTCCAGCCGCAGCGTCACCCTCGCACCGAGCCTTCGGGTCAGTGGTCCACGCGGCACTGCGTCGAGTTCGCCGATGGTGTGCAGGCCGAACCGGTGCAGCAGGGTCGTCTGCTCCGGATCGAGCCGCAATGCCACGACCGGAAGCGGTGCCAGCATGGAACGGGTCTGGTCGTATGGGACCTGGACGAACGGATGCATGCCGTGGCGGGCGATCGCATGAGCAGCTCCCGGCGTCGCGGCGATGGCGGTGCGCGCGGACAGGCCGGTCCGGGCGATGCGGGCGGCCAGATCGGCCAGCAGCGAAGCCTCGCCATCGAAGAGATGGGTGCAGCCGGTCAGGTCGAGCCAGATGCCGTCGGGCGGCTCCGGACGGGTGAACGGGCTGTAGCGGCGGCACCATTCGGCGAGCGCTGCCAGGGCCTCGTTGTCCTGATGCGGTCGAGCTGGGACGACTGCCAGGTCAGGAATCATCGCCTGCGCCTGGGCAAGCTTCATTCCGGGAAACAGGCCGAGGCGTCCGGCCTTGGCGCAGGCGGCGGACACGGTCATGCGCGGGCCATCCTGGACCCAGGTGACGACCGGTCCGTCGAAGGAAAATTCAGGCTTGCCTGAGCATGCCTCGCGCATGAGCCGGTCGGTCTGCCAGTAGGGAAGCCAGAGGTAGCCTATCCGGCGCATGGAGCCTGTCCTGACGTGAAGCAGCGTCGAGAGTGGCTTCGGCGAGACGACCTTGGGCATCGCAGGACTGCACGATCCAGTTGAAGGGGAAGGACGCCTCACGGCAACGAAGCAGTTCCAGCCGCCACAGCGGGCGTCCGGAGAGGGTATCCAGGGAGTAGCTGGCGCTGGTTTGTGGAAGTGTCGCCACCCGCCAGCGGCTGACGGCGGCACTCGGAGTCAGCAATGCAGGATCGTCGAACCGACGGCTACGCCGGATAAGGAATGCCGTAACTCCAGAGGCTTCTGCTGCGATCTGCAGGCGGCGTGACATGTTCAGGTCGAGATGTCCCTCAAGCTCGCCAACCACGGCTACGAGGTCGGAATGGCGTAGCGCTTCCTCCATGACCGCAAGTACCGACTTGCCGCATTGGGCCAGGATCAGCCGGCGCGGATGCAGGCCGACGGCAGCAAGGCCGGGAGCGAACAGGTCGTTACGCTGCATCGCCCAGAGAATTGGGCGGGTCGGGTCGATCCGGGCCAGCAGGCCGGCGATCAGCAGGCTGGCCGTCGCACCGTGTTCGGTATCCGGGCCTTGCCCCATCACCTCGTGCAGGACGCCGGTGGGTAGACCGCTATGAGGAAGGCGACGATCGATCGCATCCAGTCCGAACCCGATACGAGCCCGGTCCGATCCATCCAGAACGGGCACGTTGCCCATCCGGCCGATCTGGATGCGCAAGCTTGCGACAACCTCCGCGTGACGTTCCAACCGGGTAGCCAACGATCGCTCCAAACTCATTCGATGATGAGAACGTATAGCGAACGTAATGGTTCTGAGGGAAGTGTTTAGAGTTCCGATCGATCAGGGTGGCCGATGCTTGGCGGGATGAAAAACGGTAGACAACATCCTGTTATTACAGAATTAATGAGCAAGCCTAGATATGGTGTTACATGAGGCTTCTTATGCAAGCCTCTGCAATTGCTATATTCAGATTTTGTTCATGTGATTTCTGAGGACGGTCAAGAACCGTAGCATCATCCTTTGACCGCACCCGAGGCCAACCCTTCGATCAAGAAGCGCTGCAAATAGAGGAAACAGGCAGCAACCGGGACCACGGTCAGAACGGAGGCTGCCATCAGTCCGCCCCAGTCGGTGACATGTGCGCTCTTGAACATCATGATGCCGGGGGTCAGCGTCCGGTGCGCGTCATCGTTGATGAACACGTAGCCGAACATGAATTCGTTCCAGGCATTGATGAAGGCGAAGGCTCCGGCGGCCAGGATCCCCGGGGCGGAAAGCGGCAACAGGATCCGGTAGATGAACCCGGTCCGGGAGCAGCCATCCATTTCCGCGGCCTGCTCGATCTCGCCCGGAACCGCGTCGAAGAAGCTTTTCAGCATGAAGACGCAGAGCGGCACCGTAAAGGTGCAGTAGACAATGATCAGGCCGGTGTAGCTGCTGAGCAGCCCGAACTGCCGCATCAGCATGTAGAGCGGAACCAGCAGCAGCACACCCGGGATCATCTGCGACAGCAGCAGCGCGGAGCCCACCGTCCGAGCTATGCCGGTATGTGGCCAGCGGCTCAGCACGTAGCCGCAGAATACTGCAATCATCAGGGTCAGCAGCGTGGCGCTGCCGGCGACGATCAGGCTGTTGCGGAAATAGATCGGGAAGCTGGTCTCGAACAGGACGCGCCGGAAGCTGTCGAGTGTCGGATGCAGGATCAACAGGCTCGGATGCAGGCTCTGCACCTCATGCAGTGGCTTGAGCGCGGTGTCGAGCATCCAGACGAAGGGAAACAGGCAGAAGATCGTGAAGCCGGTGAGCACGCTATACGCCATCACGCTGTTGATGCGCTGCGCCCTCTTTCCGATAACCATCAGGCTCCCCCCGACTGCTTCGATGCGATGCGGCGCATCCCGTAGTACTGCATGAAGAACACGCTCGCCATGAAGCCCATCATCATGGTGGCCAGGGCGCATCCGGCACCGACATCGAAGTTCTGGAGTGCGTAGCGATAGATCATGATGGGCAGCGTTTCCGAACTGTTCAGCGGACCGCCCTGCGTCATCACCCAGATGAAGTCGAAATTGACCGCGGTCCAGACGATGTGGATGACGATCAGGGTCAGCGAAACGACACGCAGGTGCGGCAGGGTGATGACGCGAAAGCGCATCCAGGACCCGGCGCCATCGATCACCGCGGCCTCGTGCAGATCGGCCGGAATTGCCTGCAGGGCCGCCAGGAGGCTGATCGTGTAGAAGGGGAACGACCGCCAGATATTGACCAGGGTGACTGCGAGCAAGGCAGTGCCGGTCTGGCCCAGCCAGGCGATCGGCGCGTGGATCAACCCCGCCTGAACCATCCAGAGATTGAGCACGCCATATTCCGGCGTGAGCATCCAGGTCCAGGTCAGGCCGGCCACCACGATCGGGATGACCCAGGGCACGATGATCGCCGCCCTGAAAAACGCCCGGCCGCGCACGTTGGCGTTCAACGCCAGCGCCGAGATCAGGCCGAGGGCATATTCGCCTGTTACCGACAGGGCGGTCCAGAGCGCGGTATTGCCGAGTGCCGGCAGGAAATCGTCATCTTCCAAAACGGTCCGGAAGTTGTCGAAGCCCGCGAAACCGCTGATCGATGGATTGACGAGGTTGGCGTAGCGGACGCTCTGCCACAGGACACGCAACAACGGGTAGGCCGACAGCAGCAGGAAGAACAATATAGCCGGCAATACGAACAGAAGCGCCGTGCGACGTGTCTGAGCGGCCCGGGTCAATTGCCGGGGCGGCGTGCGAACCTTCGCACGCGCTTCCTTGCCGGCGCCGGTTTCCGAAAAACTCTCCAAAACCTTCATGAAAAACGGCTTCTCATGTCAGCTCGCAGCCAGTTCGCCGGATTTGCGAAGATCCTTGTTGATCGCACGGCCAAGCCAGGCGGCGACGGTGGCCGGATCCTGGTGTCGCAGCAGCACCCGGCCGATGGCCTCCTGCATGTCACGCGAAACCTGTCCCAGCGCGATCGGCGGAAAGGTTTTTCCGATCGGAGTCAGTGCGGCGAAGCCGGTGCCCCATTTATCGGTGCCTTTTACATCCTCTCGCGGCGAGTCGGTGGGCCGGGCAAGGCTCTGATAGTCCTTGCTGTCGAGGTAGGATGCGAACTCGAATGCTTCCCTGGGGTGTGGGCTGGCCTTGAACACATAGATCGGGTTGATCTCGAAATAGGTTGCCGCGTGTGCCATTTTCGGGGGCGATGCGATCTTTACGTCGCGCATGCTGTCCGGATATTGCGCCTCGTGCAGGTGCATCCACGAGCCATCCATGACCATGGCATATTGGCCAAGAGCGAAGTTGTTGTCCTGCTCTTCCCAACCCCAGCTTGTCGCATTGGGAGCGATCACGCCCTTGGCCAGCATGGTCTGGTAGAGCGTCAAGACCTCGGTCATCCGGAGGAGCTGTCCGGGGTCCGTGTCCCAGTTGTTGCGGAAGCGGCCGCCGGGACGCGGCTCGGCGAGCGTCACGTCGTTCTGGGCCATGAGGGTGAAGAGTTCCTGCGGTGCCCTGACGCTGTCGTCCGCGACACCGAACGCATACTTGCCGGTGGCCGTATGTATCTTCGGCGCATCGTCTATCAGCTCCTGCCAGGTGGTCGGCGGTGTCGTGATGCCGGCCTTGGCGAGCATGTCCGCGTGATACAGCAGGCCACGGATGCCGAGATAATGCGGCAGCGCCTTGAGACGGCCGTTGATGGTGAGGCCGGCAATTACGCTCGGGTAGATGGCAGTCCGGTCGGGCCACGTGCTGGCGGCATCGGTAAGGTCGGCGAGTGCACCCATGCGGTCCATTTCGCCAAGCCACTCGGAAAGGCCCCAGCTTACATCAGGCGGCTGCCCACCGGCGATCGCGGTGATGAGCTTGTCGTGCATCGCGGCAAAGCTCATGTCCTGCACATCGATCTTGATGTCGGGATGCAGCTTCTCGAACGTGGCGATGCCGTTCTGTGCGATCTTCGCGTCCGGTAGCGCCGGATCCCAGGCAACCCAGAAATGCAGCGTGACGGGGTCTGCAGCGCGCGCCATCCCGGTTCCGCCGAGCAGCAGCCCGACGCCAAGTGCCATTCCGGATAGCTTCATGATGGGGTTCCCCGTTCGTTTCTTGATTATGGCCGACGCACGATGGTCCTGTTCGCGCGAAATCAGGACGTCAGTGCGGATGGTGACTCCGCGGCATTTTGGGCAGGTTGGGCTGCCCGCAATTCCTCGACACTGCGCACCGATAGCCGTGCGGCACCGCTCGATGCACGTGACATGTTCGGTCCCGCCCGGCCGATCCGCTGTTTCGCACCGTCGATCGCCCATGCGAACTGCGGGAGCCACTGTGCTTCCGCAACCAGCAACTGATCGACCATCTGCCAGACTTCTTCCGGATTGCAGACTGCGCCCACGAGTGGATCATGCAGCATCGCCAGCCGAAGCAGATCGAGATCGCCCTCGACCGCCGCTTTCAGCGCCATCCGCTGCACGTTGACCGAGATGGAACAGGTGGCGGCACAGGCCAGCGGCAGCTCGATCCCAGCCACCATGTTCAGCCCGAACCGGTCGACGAATCCCGGAGTTTCGACGATGCAGTCCGGCGCGAGGTTGGTGATGAGCCCGTCGTTGCGCACGTTGAAATGCCCGCGATAGACGCTTCCGGTCTCCATCGCCTCGATGATGTGCGAGCAATGCTCGTCGGATCGTTCGTACTGCGAAAGCGGTGAGCCGGCCTCCGCGAGCCAGCGCGGGAAGTCGGTCTCGAACCAGTTGCGCTGCTCGGTGCAATAGCGCAGGTAGCCGCCGGTCTCGCCGTTGATCCAGTTCGACATGTCGATCCAGTCGACGATCTCGTCAGGACGCTTGCGATACCAGGGCAGGTATTCGCTCAGGTGACCGTTGCTCTCGGTCGAATACACGCCGAACCGGCGCAGCACGTCGATCCGTACTTTTTCCTCCTGCGAAATCACCGGATGCCGCTCGAACGCCGCCAGTAGCTCGTCGCGACCGATGCGGCGTCCTTTCCAGCGAAGGTCGACGTACCAGGTCTGATGATTGATACCGGAACAGACATAGTCGATCTCGTTCGGATCCTCGGCTCCGAGAACTTCGGCGATCTGCCGCCAGCCATGCTGCACGCCGTGGCACAGGCCGATCGTGTTGGCGATCCCGCCATGCTCGATAGCGGCCCAGGTGTTCATCGCCATCGGGTTGGCGTAGTTCAGGAACCACGCTCCAGGCTCGGCAACTTCGCGGATGTCTTTGCAGAAGGCCAGGATCTCGGGCACCGTACGCATGCCGTACATCAGGCCGCCTGCGCAGATCGTATCGCCCACACACTGATCGACACCGAAGCGCAGTGGCACTTCGATGTCATGGTGGAAGGCCTCGAGGCCGCCGATCCGCACGCAACAGATGATGTAGCGCGCACCTTCCAGTGCTCGCCGTCGATCGGTGGACGTCGTGACGCGGGCGGGCAGTCGGTTGGCGGAAATATCCTTGGTGACGAGCTGCGCCACCATGTCGAGATTGTCGGCATTGATGTCGTGCAGCGCGAACTCGGTCTCGGCCAGCGCCGGCACCTTGAGGATATCGCGCACCAGCTTGCGGGTGAAGCCAACGCTGCCGGCTCCGATAACGGCGACCTTCATTTCATCTCCTTCTGACCATCTGGTCGCTGGAGCTTTTATCCAGCAAGCAAGTTCGTGCTACTATGCGAGCCGGTAACGGGTCCAAAAAGAGGAAATTCGTGCTTTGTCGGTGACTTCCGTGCTGCAAGCCCTGTCCGAGCGCGGTGTCGGCGCAGTGTCGCTGGCCTATCCCAAAGGCCGCTATCGCCTGCATGCGATGGTGACCAGCGCCGGCTATGATTCATGTTCCGGCCGTTCCTACGATTGGAATGGACTGAAACGGGGCGAGGTGCCGTTCGTGCTGTTGCAGCACACGATTTCCGGCAGCGGCCGCCTTCGTTACGAAAACCGCCAGTTCACGCTTCGTCCGGGTCAAACGATGCTGTTGAATTTTCCGCATGATAATCGCTACTGGCTGGAACGAAATAAAAGCTGGGAGTTTTTCTGGGTCTGCCTGAACGGTCGTGAAATCCTGCGCATGTGGCAGGAACTGAAGGCAGTCGGACCGGTTGTGGAGCTGCCGGAAACGAGTTTGCGTCGACTGGGAGAAACTTGCCTGGCGGTGCTGGACGGAACCGTCAGGACACCGGCGCAGGCGTCCGTACTTGCCTATTCCATGTCGATGCAACTGGCGGACGATCTGCTTGCCTGGGGTGCGGTACGAACGGCCTCCAAGCGGCCGGCAGCCATCGAGCGGGCGATCTCGCTGATTCACGGAAATCCGGGTGAGTCCCTCGATGTCGAACGGCTTGCACGGGCGTCCGGCTATAGCCGCTATCATTTCTCGCGGCTGTTCGAGCAACATGAAGGGATCTCGCCGGCACGGTTCCTGTTGCGGCTGCGCATGGAAGAGGCATCGAGGCTGCTTCGTCTCGAGGAAGGTTCGATCAAGGCCGTCGCCCAACGCTGCGGCTTCGTGGACGCCAACTATTTCACGAAGGTATTCCGTCGTTTCTTTGGCATCACGCCAAGAGACTTCCGCCGCAGCGGCATGTTCAACGGTGCACCGCCGACAACCCACGGATAGGAAGCGGCGCGTGGTATCCGCTCAAGCCGATGGCGCGGACCCGTTCAGGTAGTTTCGGAGGAGCCGACCATCCGCAGTTGCGGGGTCGATCAGGCCGCGACGCAGGAACAGGTCGATCAGCACCAGGTTGACGTTGAACTTGAACTCATCGGTATCGCGGACCAGGCGGAACGCTTCCTCGATCGGGATCAGCATGAACTCGGCGACCTCGTCGTCATTGGGCACCGGCTGGAAATCGTCCGGCAGGACGAGGTCGAAGCAGTGCAGCCGGTCTCGGCGCAGTCCTTCGGGCCGCGACATGGCGTAATCGACAGTGCCGACCCCAACGGCCTGTTCCGCCAGTTCGGGCGGCAGGCTGCATTCCTCCTCGCCTTCCTTGGCCAGGGTGGTCCAGCTGTCATGTCCGGCCGAGACGCCGCCGGCAACCAGATGGTCGAGCTTGTTCGGGTCGAGCTGCTTGTTCGGCGCACGCCGTCCGACCCACAGATGCGTGCCGTCCGGACGCTCGACGAGCCCGTTCACGTGAACGCCGTTGGCCAGCACGCCGAAGCTCGGCAGGGCGCCGCGGTCGAGCTGTGCCAGCACAGGCCCGTCCGGATTGCCACGCACATCGAACGGCTCGGCGCGAAACCGGAACAGGCCGGCCTGGGACATCTCTCGGCCAAGCGATTCCAGCAGCAATGGATCGTCCAGGATCAGCCGACCGGCCTCGCTCCGGACGCCCCGCCGCTCCAGTTCGTGCGCCATGTGGGGCGGTATCCAGCCGACCTGGATCTCTCCCAGCAGGAACGGGAAACGGCCGCCGGGCAGGCGGGCATTGTTGCAGGCGTCGAGGTGGCGGAGGAACGGCGCGATCGTGCTGGTCATGCCGCAGCCTGCCGCAGCGGAGGTGGCGATTGCAACGGAACTCCTTTGCAATCAGGGAGGTGGAATGCCACATCCGGGGCATGATTCCTCCCAACTCGTCCGGTTCCACCTCCCGGCGCACGGCGCTGGAGACGGTACGCGGCCTGGTGCCTTACCTCTGGCCGCAGGGCGACATCCGCACACGTGTTCATGTGGTCGGCGCCATCCTGCTGCTGATCGCGGCCAAGGTGGCGACCATCTGCGTGCCGCTGGTGTATGCGCGAGCGGTCGATCGGCTGTCGCATCATGATCCGACCCATATGCTGGCGGTGCCGGTCGGGCTGATCGTCGGCTACGGACTGCTGCGGATCGCGACCGGCGCATTCGGCGAGCTGCGCGACGCGGTGTTCTCGCCGGTCAAGCAGAGGGTGATCCGGGTCGCGGCGATGCAGACCTTTCAACACCTGCACCGGCTGTCGCTGCGGTTCCATCTCGACCGGCAGACGGGCGGGGTCACGCGCGCGGTGGAGCGCGGCACCCAGGCGATCGAACTGATCCTGCGGCTCGGCATCTTCAACATCGTGCCGACCCTGATCGAAACTCTGATGGTCACCGCGGTGATCTGGACGCTGTTCGACTGGCGCTTCGCCATGGCCACGCTGACCACGGTGGTAGTCTATGTCGGCTTCACCATCGCCTTCACCGGCTGGCGCATCGGCATCCGGCGCAAGATGAACGAGGTGGAGAGCGAGGCCAGCACCAAGGCGCTGGACAGCCTGCTGAACTACGAGACGGTCAAGTATTTCGGCAACGAGGGCCACGAGGCCAGGCGCTACGACGAGACCCAGGCGCGCTACGAGCGGGCAGCGGTGCGCACCCAGGTTTCGCTCAACATGCTCAATATCGGCCAGTCGACCATCATCGCGGTGGCCCTGGCGGCGATCATGCTGATGGCGGCCCAGGGGGTGGCGTCGGGCAAGCTGTCGGTCGGCAAGTTCGTGCTGGTGAACACCTATCTGATGCAGTTGTACCAGCCGCTGAACCTGCTGGGCTTCGTGTATTCGTCGCTCAGGCAGTCGCTGGTCGATCTGGAGCAGATGTTCCGGTTGCTGGGCGAGGCGGAGGAGGTCGAGGACCCGCTGGTCCCCAGCCTGCTGCCGGCCAGACTCGAGGATGCGCCGCCGGCGGAGGTCAGGTTCGACGACGTGAAGTTCGGCTACCAGTCGAATCGGGAGATCCTGCACGGGGTGAGCTTCTCGGTGCGGCCGGGTGGGCGCACGGCGATCGTCGGGCCGACCGGGGCCGGCAAGTCGACCATCAGCCGGCTGCTGTTCCGGTTCTACGACGTGAATAGCGGTCGCGTGCTGCTGGATGGGCAGGATGTGCGCGACTACAGCCAGGAGAGCCTGCGGGCGGCGATCGGCGTAGTGCCGCAGGATACGGTGCTGTTCAACGACACCATCCGCTACAACATCGCCTATGGCCGGATCGGCGCCACCCAGGCGGAGGTGGAGCACGCGGCCCAGTTGGCGCAGGTGCACGATTTCGTCATGCGCCTGCCGGAAGGATACGACACACGAGTCGGCGAGCGCGGTCTGAAGCTGTCCGGCGGCGAGAAGCAGCGAGTGGCGATCGCCCGGACGATCCTGAAGAATCCACGGGTGCTGATCCTGGACGAGGCAACCAGCGCGCTCGATACCCATACCGAGCAGGAGATCCAGTCGGCGCTGCGGACCGTGGCGACCGACCGCACCACGCTGGTGATCGCGCATCGCCTGTCGACCGTCGTCGATGCGGACGAGATCCTGGTGCTGGTGGACGGACTCGTGGCGGAGCGCGGCACCCATCGCGACCTGCTGGCCAGCGGTGGCGTGTATGCCGGGATGTGGGCTGCGCAGTCCGAGGAAGAAACGGCGCAGGGCCATATCGAGGCTGCTGAGGGACTGAAATCCTTACCCGTTCCCGACCGTGCCGAACTGGTAAAGACAAACTGACACGGCCGTCGGCCCTTGGCCCAGCCGGCACCACACCCACATTCCGCGGTTATACGGTGGCTGCACAGGAGAACGACATGAGCTTCGATCCGCGTCAGGAAGGCCAGCAGGGCGAGCAGAAGCTTGGCCAGGATGGATCGGTTCCGGCCGAGCTGAGCCATGCGGGCGCCGTCGTCGACAAGGCGATCGAATACATGCTGGGCGAGGGACTGCCGCCTCTGGCGGTCGCGTCGGCGCTACTGGGCGGGTCGCTCGGGCTCCTGGCCCGGACCATGGACCAGACCGTGATGACCCGCATGCTGGAGAACGCGATCGCCAGCGTGCAGGCGGGCGAGCTGCATCCGGCGAACGACCGGGAGTCCGGGCGGGGCTGACGTCCTGCCTGGTTCGCCAACGAAGAGCTTGACGAATCACCGGCACTTGGCGATAAGCCGCGCCTCCACGATAAGATGACGCCGGGCTCCGCTGTGCCGGTCGTTCGGTGTTTCGTCTCCGGTCAGGCCGGAGCGTTCGTTAGTTAAGGATGAGACGATGTCGCGCCGCTGCGAGATAACCGGCAAGGGTGTGCTGACGGGTAATAACGTCAGCCACGCCAACAACAAGTCCCGCCGCCGCTACCTGCCCAACCTGCAGGAGACGTCGCTTCTGTCCGACGTGCTGGGCACCTCGATCCGTATGCGCGTGACCACGCACGGTATCCGTACGATCGAGCATAATGGCGGTCTCGATGCGTTCCTGCTGACGACTCCGAACCGTCGTCTGCCGGAAGAGGCGCAGTCCCTGAAGCGCCGCATCCTGCGCGCCCAGGCGAAGAAGCGGGCCGCTCTCTCGGCCTGAGGCTCTATCGGCCGATCCGGGGGCATACCGCCTCCGGGACCGGTCTTCGGCCTTGCAAATCAAGGGCATCTCGCGCATGTGAGGGCCCATCAGTCTTTCGGCCGCCAGGCTCAGCCGCGGCCCTGGAAGGCGCGCGGAGCCTCGCTCTCGTCGCGCTTTCTTGGTTTGAGGAGAACCCAGCGTGTCCGAGCTCTCGAAGATCCGCAATATCGGCATCACCGCGCACATCGATGCCGGCAAGACCACCACCACCGAGCGGATTCTCTACTATACCGGCGTGTCGCATCGGATCGGTGAGGTCCATGAGGGCAACACCACGACCGATTACATGGAGCAGGAGCGCGAGCGGGGGATCACCATCACCTCCGCGGCGGTGACGTGCGAGTGGAAGGACCACCGCATCAACATCATCGATACGCCCGGCCATATCGATTTCAACATTGAAGTGAACCGTTCGCTCCGTGTGCTCGACGGCGCGATTTTCATCATCGAGGGCGTGGCCGGCGTGCAGCCGCAGTCTGAGACCAACTGGCGTCTCGCTGACCGCTACAACGTTCCGCGCATCATCTTCATCAACAAGCTGGATCGCACCGGCGCCGACTTCTACCGTGCGTTCGACACGCTGAAGGAGAAGCTCGACATCATCGCGCTGCCGCTGCAGCTCCCGATCGGCATCGAGGACACCTTCATCGGCGTCGTCGACCTGGTCGAGATGAAGGCGATCATCTGGGAAGGCGGCGAGCTCGGCGCGAAGTTCCATGACGAGGAGATCCCCGCAGATCTGCTCGAGCGCGCCACAGAAGCTCGCCAGCTCCTGCTCGATACAGCGCTCTCGGTCGATAACGAGGCGATGGAAGAGTATTTCGAGAAGGGCGACGTCGATGTCGCGACCCTGAAGCGCTGCATCAAGGCGGGCGCAATCTCCGGCGTGTTCCGTCCGGTTCTGTGCGGCACGGCGTTCAAGAACAAGGGCGTCCAGCCGCTGCTCGATGCGGTGCTCGACTACCTGCCGGCCCCCGACGATCGCGAAGGAATCCGCGTTGCGGCCGAGGAAGGCCACGAGGACGAAGACCCCAAGCTGCGTCGCCTGATCAAGGTCGACCCGAAGGGCAACTTCTCGGGTCTCGCCTTCAAGATCATCAACGACAAGTACGGCACCCTGACCTTCGTGCGCGTGTATTCCGGTTCGCTGAAGTCCGGCGATCAGGTCATGAATACGACCAAGGACCACAAGGAGCGGATCGGCCGCATGTTCCAGATGCACGCCGACAAGCGTGCCGAAATCAAGGAAGTGCAGGCCGGCGACATCGCGGCGTTCGTGGGCCTCAAGGATACCAGCACCGGCGATACGCTGGCGTCCGCTGACGACCCGGTTATCCTGGAGCGCATGGCATTCCCGGTTCCGGTCATCGACATCTCGGTCGAGCCGAAGACCAAGGAAGCTGTCGAGAAGATGACGCTGGCGCTGCAGAAGCTGGCCGGCGAAGATCCGAGCCTGCGCCTCAAGACCGACCAGGAAACCGGCCAGACCATCCTGTCCGGCATGGGCGAGCTGCATCTCGAGATCATCATCGATCGTCTGCGTCGCGAATACGGCGTCGAAGCGAACATCGGCGCGCCGCAGGTGGCGTATCGCGAGACCATCAGCAAGTCGCATATCGAGACCTACACCCACAAGAAGCAGTCGGGCGGTTCGGGTCAGTATGCAGAGGTGAAGATCGAGTTCTCGCCGCAGGAGCGGAATGCCGGCATCCTGTTCGAGAACAAGGTCGTCGGCGGCACCGTGCCGAAGGAATACATCCCGGCTGTCGAGAAGGGCATCCGCGTCCAGTCCTCGACCGGCGTGCTGGCTGGCTTCCCGACCGTCGACTTCAAATACACGCTGCTCGACGGCAAGTACCATGATGTCGACTCTTCGGCGCTGGCGTTCGAGATCGCGGCCAAGGCATGCTTCCGCGAAGGCATGAAGCGGGCGGCTCCGGTCATTCTCGAGCCGATCATGGACGTCGAGTGCACGACGCCGCAGGATCACGTCGGCGACGTGGTAGGCGATCTCAATCGTCGCCGCGGCCAGATCCAGAACCAGGAAAGTGCCGGTTCGACGGTGACGGTCCGGGCCCAGGTGCCGCTGAAGGAGATGTTCGGCTACATCTCGCACCTGCGGTCGATGACCAAGGGTCGCGCATCGTTCACCATGCAGTTCCATCACTACGATCCGGTGCCACGCAACATCGCCGACGAGATCATGACGAAGTCCGCCTGATCTGAGTTCGAGACCATCGACGAAAGGGCCGGTCCGGAAACGGGCCGGCCCTTTTCTGTTGTGCTTCAGGATGGGACGCTTGGAGAGGGCATCGCGGTTGCGATGCCCTCGCTGTTTCAATGCTTGGCGGGTAGAGCCGATGCTGGTCCCTGCGCGTCGGTGCGACGGATGAAGTCCGCAACGTTGTCGTGCAGTTGCTGCAGTGCCGCCTGGTGTGCGTACACCATGTGGCCGGACTCATACTGGCGATATTCGATGTTGGCCTGCAGCGCCTGCGGTATCGGCAGGTGGTGCATCTCGTAGATACCCTCGTAATAGGGCGTTGCCAGATCGTAATAGCCGGCGTTGAGCTGGATCTTGAGGTTCGGGTTATACTTCATCGCGGTCGCGAGGTCGGGCATCACGTTGGCCGATGCGGAGATCGGCGAGGTAGCGCCCGGCGGCTGGTGTTTCATGTCCCAGTTGTCGATCTCGATTTCCGGCTTGTAGTATTTGTTGTCGCCGTAGCCGAGAACCTTGCGAACATAATCGTTGAAGACCGAGACATAGGCCGACCCGATTGCAGCGGATTGCGGATCGTAGTCGCTCTCCTTGCTCAGCGGATCCATGGTCGGGCCGGAGAAGCGCGTGTCCAGGCGGCCGGTGGTGGTTTCGTCGCCCTGCAGCGTTTTCTCGAACTCGCCGCCATTGACCCGCAGGTTGGCCTTCTTGATGTAATCGACCGGCAGGCCGGTATACTGATGCAGCTTCTCGGCGATCGCATCCCGCTTCGCCGGATCGAGCATCGAGCCCTGCTGCAGCGCCGCTGCGTAGTCGGTACCGGCGAAGGTCTCGACCTCGGTCAGCAGCGCGTGCAGGTCGCCCGGCGTGCCCGGCAGCTTGTGATGATACCAAGCGGTGGCGGCATAGGTCGGCAGCGCCACGATGTAAGGCAGGTCGACGCCCGGGTTCATTTCCGGACCGTCCACGCTCGCATCGAAGTTCAGGATCTGCGACAGCAGGATGACGCCGTTGAAGTCGACCGACTTGTCCTGCTCGAGCTGGTTGATCAGCACGGCGGACCGGGTGGTGCCATAGCTCTCGCCGAACAGGTATTTCGGCGAGTTCCAGCGCCCGTACTTGGACAGGAACGAGGCGATGAAGTCGGAGAAGGCATGGCCATCCTGGTCGATGCCGTAGAAGTTCTTTTCCTTGTCCTTCCCGGCGATGCGGGAGAAGCCCGTGCCCGGTGCATCGATGAACACCAGGTCGCTCACGTCGAGCAGGCTCTGGTCGTTGTTGATGAACTGGTAGGGCGCTGCCGGACCATGGCTGTTGTCGAGCGTTACCACGCGGCGCGGTCCGAACGCACCCATGTGCAGCCAGACCGTCGATGAGCCGGGACCGCCATTATACAGGAAGGTGATCGGGCGGTTCTCGGCGCGCGTGCCCTTCTTGAAATACGCGACGTAGAACATCGCCGCTTCAGCGGTCGGGTTGGTCTCGTCCCCGACCTTGTCTGCGGCCTTGTCGGTGTCGCCATCGATTTTCGCGGCATCGTCCCAGCCCTTCGGGTGCACGATGAGCGTGCCGGCTACGGCTTGGTAGTCGACGTGCTGACCGCCGGCATTCACGCTGCCGTCGCTGGTTTTCTCATCGGCGGTTAAATGCGGCCGGGCCTTGTCCTTGTCCGACTTGGTGATTTTGATGGTGGCGTCGTCTGCGCGGGCGAGGTCTGGGTAGGCAAGGCCGATCGGCGACGCCAGAAGCGCTGCCGTCAGGAAAAGGGAAGCTCGTTTCAACGTGAAGGCTCCTGCAAAGCGGAAGTTGGTATCAGCCTGTCGTTCGCCAGCCGTCCGGCGTCAGTGCGGCGCGCCCCTCGATCTTGAGCTTCCCGAGATGCGACAGCAGGTTTGCGCGCGCGGGCGAGAGCAGTTCAGGGCGCAGGTTGATGTAGGATCGTGCCAGTACCGTTTCGAACGGCATCGGCACGGACGAGAGCACGGCTTCGATCGAAGCCTCGCGCGCGATGCGATGATCCAGCAAGCTTTGTACCAGTTCATGCGGATGCTCGATCGCCGGGCCATGCGCGGACAGCATCAGCCGGTCGTTACGGTCTAGAACCCGTTCCAGATTGCCGACGAAGCGGATCAGGTCGCCATGCGGCGGCGGCGGCACCACCGACGTCGACCAGGGCATGACGTGGTCGCCGCTGAACAGGACGCCGTCATCGCCTGCGAAACAGAGATGATCCATGGCGTGGCCCGGCGTATGCAGGGCAGTCAGGCCGGCGATACGGCTGTTGTCGTCGAGCCCGATCGTCGGCTCGAAATTCGGATCGGCGCTGATGGCGAAGCCGCAAATCGGCGCGCCGCTGCGACGGCTGAGCGTGTCCGCGCCGGTCAGGTGGTCGCGGTGGGTGTGGGTCAGCAGGATGTGCGACAGCCTGGGCCCGGCCTCGGCAAGGATGGCCTCGAGATGGCTCTCGTCGTCGCTGCCCGGATCTATGACCGCGACGCCGCCGTCCCAGTCCACCAGCCAGGTATTGGTGCCGTTATAGGTCATCGGCCCCGGGTTGGGGGCCACGATCCGCCTGATCCCGGGCCGTATGACCAGCGGCGTGGCCGTGGGCGGAGGCGGTTCGGTCAAGCGCCAGGAGCGTCGTCTCGCCATGAGCGGAGAGCGCGTTATCCGAACGCACCGACATTGTGCATCACGCCAACGCTGACCTCGCGGACCAATTCGAACAGTCGCCGCATGGGCTGGAAGATCTCCGCGTTTTCGCGCGTGTAGGCGTTCTCGGACCGCGGCCCGCGCTGCTCGCGGAAATCGAGCTGCATCGACTGGTCCGATGCCTGCGGGAAGATCTCGGCAAGCTGCTTCAGCACGTTCGGGATCTCGAGCCGGAGCACCTGGTCGTCGAGCGCTTCGCGCGTGAAGCCGTTGCGGGGCGAGAAATACGGGATCCGGGTCGAGAGCAGCCAGATCCGTTCGATGAGGGTCAGGCGGATCGCATGCAGCAGCACTTCCGGCAGGCGCATCCGGGGTGCGTCCGGCCAGGCAGCGCGAAGGGCCAGATGGTCGGCCTGGATGCGGCGGAACATCGACTGGGTGATCGCCCAAAGGTCGAGCCGTTCCAGCCCCTCCGACAGGGTGACCAGGGCATTGCGGCGGGCCGGATCGTTCTCGTGCGCGGCGCGATCGAGCCAGACGCCGGGGTCGAGCGTCAGCACGATGGCACGCAGGACGTCGCGGTCGGAATGGGCAAGCGCGTGCGCCGCGAAGTCGAGTGCCCGGCGGAAGCGCGGACTTTTCAGCAGGAACTCCTCGAACGTCTCGGGGTGCCGGGCAGCGGCCATGCCCAGGCCCTGGAGCGTGTTCGCGCACCAGCCGAGCTGCTGCAGGATGGCGTTGTTGGGGATCGCACGCAGCTCGCGCGGATGACGGATCCGCGCCGGGCCGCCGGCGGAATCGCTCTGTCGCGCGGCCGGGCGCGAGCCGGTGCGGTCGATCAGCGCCGGGCCGAAGGCGCCGAGCAGACCGGCATAGCCGGGATCCTCGACCAGCTCGGTCATGCCGAGGCCGATGGCCGCGAAGAAGTCGGCGGAGAAGTCCGGTTCGTCGTAGATCGGATCACGCTCGGCTTTCACCACCGCGAAGGCGTGGGTGGCGATGGTGCCGATGACCGCGTCGGCCAGCTTCTGGGTTCCGAACAGCAGGTACCCGTCGCCGCCCTGGAAGGCCGCTTCCTCGCGGTAGGCGATGCCGGCCTCGCGGAACGCCTGGCGCGAATGGGAGGGCGACAGGTAGTCCAGCCGGTCGGCGAGGGCGAACGGATGCGCGCCACGGCCGATGCTTTCACCGTGCGTGTCGAACAGGATGATCTCGACGTCGGTCATGCCGCGCTTGGCGAGCAGGTCGGCGATTTTCAGGCGCAGGCGCTCGACGAGGTAGGTTGCGGCGAGCTGGCCGACATAGCGGCCGGAATCAGAATAGCCGAACTGCAGCGACAGCTTGCCGGTGCGGCGCAGATAGTCGCGGTAGTGCCGCGAATGCAGCGCCTCCTCGATGATCCTCGAGCCCTGCATGAGCGCCTCGCGGGTCTCGAACAGCGGCGAGATCTCGATCTTGTCCTCGATGCCGAACAGGCGCGCGAGCCAGAGCGCCACCAGCAGGGTGTAGCCGCTCTCGGTTTCGGCGATCAGGAAGCGAATCGGGCTCGAGCTGTCGATGTGCTTGATGATCTGGGTCACGGTCATCATCAGGCGGGCCGCCGACGCCTGCTCGGACAACAGGGCGCCGAAATCGACCGGGATGCGTTGCACCTCGGACAGGACGTCGTTGATCTGGGTCAGCAGCGCGCGGCGCTGGGCCGGATTTTCTGGACTATCCTCGATGCCGAGCCGCTGACGGGCCACGTTGTGGATCTGGGTGGCGTTCAAACGGACATGGGTGTGGGCGGCACCCATGCCATGCGAGACGAAGCCGGCGCGGGCGACCGCCAGGGTCAGCCGGTCCGGCTCGGATGCGACGTCGATCGCCGCGGTGAAGGCATCGTCCAGTTCGGATGGGCTCAGGATCGCCTCGTCGCGATGATCGATCAGGACGCGGGAGAAGGCGGCGACCTGATCGGGATCGGCACGATCGGGCGCTGCCTCGATCTGGGCTTCGACGGCGACCATCGCGCTGGCGACCCTGCCAAGGATCGACGCCGGTGGCTGGTCGGCTTGTCCGAGTTGATCGTGCAGGCGCTGCAACTGGAGCAGCTTCATGCGCAGGCGCAGGCGCAGCGTGTCCCACCAGCCGATATCGGTGCGTCCGTCGGTGTCGTAGCCGACCCAGCTCGCCAGGATCAACGGACGTGGCACCAGGCTGGTCCAGGCTTGCGGCCAGTAGCCCGCGGCTTCCTCGAGCAGGGCGGCGTTCAGCTTGTCGATGGCATTGCGGCCACGCAGGATCGCTTCGACGGCAAGGTCGAACTCGTCGGTCAAGGTCGGCGCGACGGGGCGCTGCGAGGCCATTTCGGGCATCGTCCGGGTGCCGCTCGCGGTCGCCGCCAGCGCTGCGTAGACCGGGGTCGCCAGTGCGAATGTCGGATGTGCGGTGAACACCGCGGAGAAGCGGGTCCGGTGGATCGCGGCCCTGAACTGCGCCAGGGGGATCGGGCTGTCGTTCGGGTCGGGACGGATCAGGCGCGCGGCGATCTGACGCAGACGAGCAGCCATGTCCTGTTCGGCGCCGAGGCCGACATAGCGGCCGAGGCGGGCGGCGCGTTCCTCGAAGGCGTCGTCGCGCAGCCGGCAGACCAGGGTGTTGATGTCCTCGATGGTCAGGCTGCCCTCGTCCAGGCGGCGTGAGAGCTGCAGCGTGATCGCCAGCACCGGATTGCCGAACGGGTCCTCCTCCTGGCGCTCCACCAGTTGCCCGGCAAGGGCGATCAACTGGTCGAGCCGTTGGTCCGGGGGCCGGATGTGGACGGGATCGGCCGGAGGCGGCTGCAGATCGTTCATGATGCGTGTCACGCTCCGTACGGCGGGCCTGATGATGGACGTCGGGATGACGACACCCGTGAGCGGCGACCTCTCATACCGTTCCATGTCTGACAGGGAACGGCAATATCGTGACGCAGCCTCCATGCCGGCCGGATACGAGGTCGTGGTTGGGCACGATGGCAGGTTGATGATATCGGAGCGTCATGACTGCACGGCCGGACGCGGTTCCGGAAATCACCCCAGGACTTACCGACGATCCGGATTTCGTCGCGAGGCGCGGGCTTGCCCGGCAGAAGCGGCGCGCGACCGGGCTGCTGGTGGTCATGGCCGGTTTGACCCTGTCCAGCTACGCGCTCGGTCACGGCTACTGGATCGGCCTGCTCCAGGCGAGCGCTAAGGCCGGGCTGGTCGGTGGACTGGCGGACTGGTTCGCGGTGACGGCGCTGTTCCGTCACCCGCTCGGGTTGCCGATCCCGCATACCGCCATCATTCCGGCGCAGAAGGAGCGGCTGGGGCGGGCACTGGGCAGCTTCATCGCCAGCCACGTGTTCACCGAAGCGGAAATCGCGCGAGCCCTGGGCCGACTGGACTTGCCGTTGCTGCTGCGCGGGATGCTGATCGATCCGCGTACGGCGAGCCTCATTTCGGCGGCGGCGGCGAAAATGGTGCCGCATCTGCTGGATGGGCTCGAGGCCGGCCGCGCGCAGGAACTGCTCGCACGGCTGGTGCCGAGGATGCTGAGCGGTGGCGCGCTGGCACCGGTGGTGGCGCGTGCATTGCGGGCGTTGGTGGACGGGGACCGCCACCAGGAGGTGCTGTCGTTTCTGCTCGACCAGATCAAGCTGCTGCTCAAGAGCCGCGAGGCGCACCTGCACCAGTTGATCGAGGACCGGGTGCGCGAGCAGGGCGGCCGGCTGATGGGATGGGCGATCGGCGGCTCGATCGCCAGCCGGGTGTTGTCCGCCATCAACACCGAGCTGGAGCGGACCGATCCGCGCGATTCGGAACTGCGCGAGGCGGTGACGGCCTGGATACGCGACGAGATCGACCTGATCGAGACCGATCCCCAGCGGGGCCGGGATCTGGGCGAGATGCTGCGCGGCCTGGTGACGCATGAAAGCGTCCGCCTGTGGGTCCTCGATGTCTGGGCACGGACGCGTGGCGCGATCGAGGGTGAGCTCGACCAGGACGATAGCTGGGTGAGACGCCTGGTGTCGGACGCGGTGGCCCGGCTGGGACAGGCGCTCGAGAACGACGACGCGGTGCGGGCCGGGATCGACCGGGCGGTGGTGGCGATCACGACGCAGGCCCTGCCGACGGTACGGGACCGGATGTCCGGTTTCATCGCGCAGGTGGTGGGCAACTGGGACACCAGGTCGATCACCGACAAGCTGGAGCTGAGGGTGGGACCGGATCTCCAGTTCGTGCGGATCAACGGCACGCTGGTGGGATCGCTGGTCGGCGGGCTGTTGTACATCGGTCTGCACGCGTTGTTCGGCAGCCAGACAGGTTAAAGAACAGGCAGTTGCACCTTGACGGAGGGGTGTATCGGGCTCATTTCCCCCATACAGGACAACACCGGTCCTGGATGAGTTGAATTCGGGTCATGGTGCCATGTTGAGGTTGTCCAAACTGACGGACTACGCGGTCGTCGTGCTGGTGCGTCTGTCGCACCACGGCGAGGTCACGACGTCGCCGGCGTTGGCACTTTCGACCGGTGTTCCAGAGCCGACGGTGGCCAAGGTCCTGAAGGCGTTGTGTGCCGCCGGGCTGGTGGCATCGCAGCGCGGAGCGCGTGGCGGGTATCGGCTGGCGAAACCGCTGGCATCGATCCCGGTCGCGTCGGTGATCACTGCGATCGACGGACCGATCTCGCTGACCGCATGCGTCGATGGCGCTACCGGTGGATGCGAGGCCCAGGGAACCTGTCCGATCCAGGGTCGATGGGACCCGGTGAACGACGCCATACGATTGGCTCTGACCAACATTACGCTGGCACAGATGGATGTCTCCTGTTGCGACAGGCCCGTGCCCGATTTTGCGAGACGCTATCCGGATGCTGCATCCGGCCCTGCCATTACTGCTGCCGAGTGAGGCCCTGATGCCTGCTGTTGCCGATACCCTGACTGCCGTCGAGGCGCTTACCCAGTCCAGCTACAAGTGGGGGTTCGAGTCCGCGATCGAGATGGACTTCGCGCCCAAGGGGCTGAACGAGGACACCATCCGACTGATTTCCGCCCGCAAGCAGGAGCCCGAGTGGCTGCTGGAGTGGCGCCTGAAGGCGTTCGCCGCATGGAACACTATGCAGGAGCCGACCTGGGCGAAGCCGGTGCATCCGCCGATCGACTACCAGGATGCGCATTATTATGCGGCACCGAAGAAGAAGCCCGGCCCGAAGTCGCTCGACGAGGTCGATCCGGAACTGCTCGCAGTGTACGAGAAGCTCGGCATTCCGTTGAAGGAGCGCGCCATTCTGGCCGGCGTCGAGCCGGCCGAAGGCGAGGATGCGGAGCGTCCGCAGATCGCAGTCGATGCGGTGTTCGATAGCGTGTCGGTAGCGACCACGTTCCGGACCGCGCTGGCGAAGGTTGGCGTGATTTTCTGCCCGATCAGCGAGGCGGTGCGCGAGCATCCCGAATTGGTGCGGCAGTATCTCGGCAGCGTGGTGCCGGCGGCGGATAATTTCTATGCGGCGCTGAACTCGGCCGTGTTCACCGACGGGTCGTTCGTGTTCATCCCGAAGGGCGTGCGCTGCCCAATGGAGCTGTCGACCTATTTCCGTATCAATGCGCGCAATACCGGACAGTTCGAGCGTACACTGATCATCGCCGAGGAAGGCGCATCGGTCTCGTATCTCGAAGGCTGCACCGCGCCGATGCGCGACGAGAACCAGCTTCATGCGGCCGTGGTCGAGCTGGTCGCGTTCGACGATGCGTCGATCAAGTACTCGACGGTGCAGAACTGGTATCCGGGCAATTCGGAAGGCCTCGGCGGCATCTATAACTTCGTCACCAAGCGTGGCGCATGCCGGGGCGCGCGTTCCAAGATTTCCTGGACGCAGGTCGAGACCGGTTCGGCGATCACCTGGAAGTATCCATCCTGCATCCTGCAGGGCGAGGGATCTGTCGGCGAGTTCTACTCGGTCGCGGTGACCAACAATCACCAGCAGGCCGATACCGGCACCAAGATGATCCATATCGGCAAGAACACACGCTCGACCATCGTCGCCAAGACGATCAGCGCGGGCCAGTCGGACAGCACGTATCGCGGTCTGGTCAAAGTGATGCCGAAGGCGTCGGGTGCGCGCAACTTCACGCAGTGCGACAGCCTGCTGATCGGCGACCGCTGCGGGGCGCACACGGTGCCCTATATCGAGAACCGCAACATGACCGCGAAGATCGAGCACGAGGCGACGACCTCGAAGATCTCCGAGGATCAGTTGTTCTATTGCCGCAGCCGCGGCCTGTCGCAAGAGGATGCAGTAGGTCTGATCGTGAACGGCTTCTGCAAGGACGTGTTGAAGGAATTGCCCATGGAATTCGCCGTGGAAGCACAGAAGCTGCTGCAGATCAGCCTCGAGGGAAGCGTCGGATGAGTGCGTTCGTCAAGATCGAAGGTCTGTCCGCGACTATCGACGACCAGGGTATCCCGAAGCCTATCCTGAACGGGCTCGATCTGGAGATCCCGACGGGCGAGATCCATGCGATCATGGGGCCGAACGGGTCGGGCAAGTCGACGCTGTCCTACGTGCTGGCCGGGCGCGAGGATTATACCGTCACGGGTGGTTCGGTCTCCTTCCGCGGGCAGGATCTGCTGGCGATGGAGCCGGAGGAGCGTGCGGCGGCAGGCGTGTTCCTGGCGTTTCAGGCGCCGGTCGAGCTGCCGGGCGTCAACAACGCCAACTTCCTGCGCACCGCGGTCAATGCGGTCAGGCGAGCGCGTGGCGAACCCGAGCTGGACTCGATGCAGTTCCTGAAGGCAGCGCGGGCGCAGGCGAAGCTGCTGTCGATGCCGGAAGACCTGCTCAAGCGCAACGTCAATGTCGGTTTCTCCGGCGGCGAGAAGAAGCGCAACGAAGTACTGCAGATGGCGATGCTGAAGCCCAGCTTCGCGATCCTGGACGAGACCGACAGCGGCCTCGACATCGACGCGCTGCGGATTGTGGCCGAAGGCGTGAAGGCGCTGCGTGCGCCGGACTTCTCGGCATTGGTCATCACACATCACCAGCGCCTGCTGGATTATCTGGTGCCCGACCGTGTGCATGTGATGGCACGCGGCCGGATCATCCGTAGCGGCGGTCCAGAGCTCGCGCACCAGCTCGAGGCGCAGGGATACGCGGGCTTCCTGGCGGAGGCTGCATGAACGCGATCCTGCCGCTGGGATCAGGCGAGCCGGCTGCCAACGCGGCGGGGTTCCTGGCACGTTACGAAGCAGCCCGCGATGGGCTTGCCGGAGACGTGTCGGCGCGGGATGAGGCGGCGAACTGGCTGCGTCGTCACGGCTTTCCGAGCCGACGTGACGAAGCGTGGCGATATACCAGCCTGCGTCCGGTGTGGGACACTGCGTTCGATCGGCACTCCGTCGATGTGGATGCGGCCCAGCGGATGTTCCGGACGGTGATGACCTGCGCCGGGCTCGATGTCGACGGCGATGCGGCCTTGAAGCGCCTCGTATTCGTCAACGGCGTCCTGTCGGCAGCGTTGACCACGGCGTCGGGTGCGATGTTCGCGGGCCCTGAGATCGGCGAGCCGGTACGGCATCCGATGGTCGCGCTGAATACGATGCTGGCCGAGGATGGTGCGACGATCCACGTTCCCGCCGGCGTCGATGGCGGACGCCTGTTGATCGTGACGCTCGGGCTCGGCACGGCCGGGCCGGCTGCCTCTCATTTGCGGCACCGTATCGTGCTCGATGAAGGTGCGTCGCTGTCGTTGTTCGAGATCGCGTCGGGCGAGGGTACCTACCTGCACGAGACGGTCTCCGACTTCAGCGTGGCGGTCGGTGCTCATGCCAGGCATGTCCGGCTGCAGCAGGATGCACCGGATGCATTCTCGTTCTCGACCATTCGCGTGGCTGTCGCGGAACGCGGTGCCTATGACGGGTTCAACCTGGCGCTCGGGGCGTCGCTTGCGCGGCATGAAGTGCATGCGACGCTGAACGGTCCGCACGGTGCGGTTCACGTCAACGGAGCGCAGCTTCTGGGCGGTTCGCAGGTGGCCGACCTGACCAGCGTCATTTCGCATGAAGCGCCGGACTGCATTTCGCGCCAGACCGTCAAGAACGTCCTGACCGAGCGTTCTCGCGGTGTGTTCCAGGGCAAGATCTTCGTGGCGCGGGTCGCGCAGAAGACCGATGGCTACCAGATGAACCAGGCGCTGCTGCTCTCGGAGAATGCCGAGATCGACTGCAAGCCGGAACTCGAGATCTACGCCGACGACGTGAAGTGCAGCCATGGCGCCACCGCCGGCGCGCTCGATGAGGAGCAGCTCTTCTACATGCGCAGCCGTGGCGTTCCCGAGACGGAAGCGCGGGCGATCCTGGTGCGTGCATTCCTCGATGATGCGCTGGCACTGGTCGAGGACGAACTGGTTCGCGGCGTGCTGGACCGTGCGGTCGAGCACTGGTGGGTTGGGAGGATTACATGAACGAACTGTCGCGCACGATCCCGACCCTGCATGCGGCCGGACCGGACCTGTCCTACCTGCGGGCGGATTTCCCGATCCTGTCGGAGACGATCAGGGGGAAGCCGTTCGTATTCCTCGATAGCGCTGCATCGGCGCAGAAGCCGAACGCCGTCATCGACGCGATGTCGCATACCATGCGGACCCAGTATGCGAATGTGCATCGTGGGCTGCACTGGATGAGCGAGCGCACGACGGATGCCTACGAAGGCACGCGCGACAAGGTGGCGCGGCTGCTGAACGCAGCTTCTCGCGAGGAGATCGTGTTCACCGGCAGTTCCACCAATGCGATCAACCTGGTGGCCCACAGCTACGGATCGCTGCTGCGGCCGGGGCAGGCGGTGGTGATTTCCGAGATGGAGCATCACGCGAACATCGTGCCGTGGCAGATGCTGCGCGATCGTTCGGGGATCGAGCTGCGGGTGATCCCGGTCACGGATGCAGGCGAGTTGGATCTCGAGGCATTCGAGGCGCTGCTGGCCGACGGCAAGGTCGGGCTGGTCGCGGTCACGCACATGTCGAACGTGCTGGGCACGGTGACGCCGGCGGTGCGGATCGCCGAAATGACCCATGCGGCCGGTGCGAAGCTGCTGCTGGATGGGTCGCAGGCCGTGGTTCACCGTCCGGTGGATGTGCAGGCACTTGGCGCCGACTTCTATGTGTTCACCGGCCACAAGCTCTATGGCCCGACCGGCATCGGCGTGCTCTGGGCCCGGCGCGAACTGCTGGAGGCGATGCCGCCGTTCCTGGGCGGCGGCGACATGATCGGCTCGGTGAGTTTCGAGCACACCACCTGGGCGGAGGTGCCGCACAAGTTCGAGGCGGGAACGCCGGCGATCATCGAGGGCATCGGGCTCGGCGCGGCGATCGATTATGTCGAGGCGATCGGGCTGGACGTCATCCAGGCGCACGAGGCCGCACTGACCCGGCACGCGCTGGCACGGCTGGCGGACATCGAAGGCCTTCGTGTGATCGGGCAGGCGCCCGAGCGCGGTGGGGTGATTTCGTTCACCATGCAGGGCGCGCATGCGCATGATATCGCGACCCTGCTGGACCAGAACGGCATCGCGGTGCGGGCCGGCAATCATTGTGCGGAACCGCTGATGCGCCGGATGGGCGTCAGCAGCACCGCGCGGGCGAGTTTCGGGCTCTATACGACGATGGGCGAGATAGACGTTCTGGCGGATACGCTGGACCGGGTAAGGCGCTTTCTTGTCTGAGGCCGCGACCTCGTTCCAGACCGCGGCATCGCTCTACCAGGAGCTTGTCGTAGAGCGGGCGAGACGACCGCTGCATGGGGGCGAGCTCGACCCGGCGGATGGTGCCGGTGATGGCACCAATCCGCTTTGCGGCGACAAGGTGCGTGTGTCGGTTCGATTCGACGCCGATCATCGGGTTGCCGCGATCCTGCATCGGACCCGGGGCTGTGCGATCTGCGCGGCATCGGCCGACCTGATGGCGGATAGCGTCACGGGTCTGGACGAGGCGCGGGTCGAATCGCTTTACGGGCGTTTCGATCAGCTTCTGCAGCAGGGCGCGGATGCGCTCGAACCGGACGGGCGGGAGCAGCTTGGTTTGCTTCTCGCGTTCTCCGACCTACATGACTACAGATCACGTAGGAAATGCGCGACATTGCCGTGGTCCGCGTTACGCGCGGCGTTCAAGTCGGCGAAGGAACCATGATGGACATAATGGTCAACCAGATCCCTGACGGCAACGAGGCTGTCGAGCGAAAGCTGCCGAATTTCAATCTGGCATCGCGACCGGCAGATGACGTCGAGACGAAAAGTGTGGTCTCAGCCTGGACTCCGGACGGCGAAGTGGCTGGTGCGATCAGCGAGGATGACGTGATCAGCGCGATCGCCACGGTCTATGATCCGGAAATTCCGGTGAACATCTACGAGCTTGGGCTGATCTATGCGATCGACCTGCACGAGGATGGGCGGATCAAGGTCGAGATGACGTTGACTGCACCGGGATGTCCGAGCGCGCAGGAGCTTCCGGTGCAGGTTCGCGAAGCGGTCATGACCATTCCCGGAGTTACCGCATGCGATGTCGAGACCGTCTGGGATCCACCGTGGGATCCGAGCCGGATGAGCGACGATGCGCGCCTGTCGCTGAACATGTTCTGAGCGGAAGAGAGTTAGAGCCATGAACAGCACCCAGACCGATCCAGTCACGATTGCGGCTCCGAAGCGCCGCGCGCTACCGCCGTTGATGTCCTTGTCGGATCGCGCGGCCGAGCGGCTGCAGAGCCTGTACGAGACAGGGCATGTCGGCGAGCTTCTGCGTATCAGCGTCGGGACGAAGGGATGCTCGGGCCTGTCCTATGACATGAACTGGGTTCCGACTGCGGGACCGAGCGACGAGGTGGTGACCGACCGTGGCCTGACCGTACTGGTCGACCGGAAGGCGTCATTGTTCCTGATCGGGACGATCATGGATTACGAGATCAAGGATCTGTCCACCGGGTTCGTGTTCGTCAACCCGAACGAGAAGGGCCGCTGCGGCTGCGGCGAGAGCTTCCACATCTGATTCGAACCGGTATCCGTAAGCCGACGCGGTAGGGCGGGCGCTTCCTGAAGGAGACGCTCTCCTCGTCGGAAGCAAGGCGTATCGCGCTTGCCGCGCAGGGGTTCGGTCAACCTCGGCCGGTCGGTCCTGTGGACCAGGGCCACCTCCGGCGCGTGATCGACCGGGTAGCGCTTCACCAGATCGACAGCGTCAATGTGGTGGTGCGGGCGCATTATCTGCCGCTGTTTTCACGGCTTGGCGTCTATTCGCGCGAGCTGCTCGACACGGTCGCCTGGGGCCGGTCACCCAAATTATTCGAATATTGGGCGCATGAGGCGTCATTGCTGCCGCTCGATCTTCAGCCGCTGTTGCGGTGGAGGATGGCGCGAGCCGAACGGGGGCACGGGATGTGGTCGCGCCTTGCTCCCTATGCCAGCGAGCGTCGTGGCGAGGCGGAGGCGCTGCTGGCACGAATTGGAGCCGAAGGGCCGATCGCTGCCTCCGATGTCGCCGAAACCCGGGGCAAAAGTGGATGGTGGGAATGGAGCGAGGCCAAGCATGCGCTCGAATGGCTGTTCTGGGCGGGCCGGATTACCACCACGACGAGACGTGGCAGCTTCGAGCGTGTGTATGATCTGACCGAGCGGGCATTGCCGCGTGCCGTTATCGACGCGCCGACGCCGGACGAGACGGATGCGCAGCGTAGTCTGATCGAGCGATCCGCAAGGGCACTCGGGGTGGCAACGGCTGGCGATCTTCGGGATTATTTCCGACTCAAGCCCGAGGACGCACATCCGCGTATTCGCGAACTGGTCGAGGCGGGCCGGCTGGTGCCGGTGCGTGTGCAGGGGTGGACGCAGCAGGCCTACCTTCATTGCGATGCACGGACGCCGCGGCGAATTGGTGGGCAGGCGTTGCTGGCGCCGTTCGATCCATTGATCTGGGAGCGGTCACGGGCGGAGCGTCTGTTCGGGATTCGCTACCGGATCGAGATCTACACACCGGCGGAGAAACGCATTCACGGCTATTACGTGCTGCCGTTCCTGATGGACGGGCAGATCGTCGCGCGTGTGGATCTCAAGGCGGATCGGCAGAACCGGGTGTTGCTGGTGCAGAGCGCGCATCTGGAGCCGGACGGACCAACGACCGTGGCGGAACGTCTGATGGCCGAACTCGTGCTGGCTACGCGTTGGCTCGGACTGGATCGCATAGCGGTCATCGGTACCGGCGACCTTTGCGTGTCGCTCCGTGCGTTCGCCCCGACCTTATAAATCGGGGTTTGGGGCCCACGGCCCCAACGGGTCCAGGGCAGCGCCCTGACCTTACCTCGGCGGCCTCACCAGCGGCCCACGACGCGTCGGAATGGTTTTGGTGAACAGGCACACGCTTTCCGCCCGCGCCGACCAGAGGAACTGGTCGATGACGGTGACCTGTTCCAGCCTGTAGCCGGCGTCGGAGAGAAGCCTGGCATCCTGTGCGAGCGCCGTTGGATTGCAACTCACATAGATGATGTTCGGCACGCCGGAGGTGGCGAGTTCGCGTGCCTGCGCTCCGGCGCCGGAATGAGGTGGATCGAGAACGATCGCGGTGGCGCCGGCAAAGTCGCGTGCCATGACCGGCTGACGGTTGAGGTCGCGCAGGTGCACCTCGACGCGTCGTCCGGCACCGGCGGTGCGGAGACAGCCGACCGATAGGGGGTTGCCCTCGTAGGCGATGACGCGGGCGCGTTCGGACAGCGGGAAGCTGATGGTGCCGCAACCGGCATAAAGTTCGACCACACGCGCGCTGCGTGGAAGGCGTGCGGGCAGTGCAGCCAGCACCGCATCGGTGATCGCGCGCTCTCCCTCGATGGTGGCCTGGAGGAACGTGCCGGTCGGCGGAGACAGGGTGGCGCCGCTGAAGCTGTGGGTCGCCGGCGCGATGCTGCACACTGTTTCGGGGACGGCGCGGCCGCCTTCGAGTTGCCAGGCGATGCGGGGTACGCCGTTCGCCAGCGCGAATTCGGCGAGGATTGCGCGGTCGCGTGGCACCAGAGGTGCATCGGTCGACAGCAGGATGTCCGGGCCGCTGTCCAGCAGGTTCACGTTGGCCGATCCAACCCGGCGAAGACCCTGGAGGCGGGTCAGCACGGCCTGGAGCGGGGCGATCAATGCGAACAGTTGCGGGATGAGAACGTGGCACTCGGTCAGAGCGATCACGTCCTCGCTGCCGCGCACGTGCAAGCCGACGATGACGCCGTCCGGACCACGACGAACAGCCAGGTCCATCCGGCGCCGCGTCCGGGGTGGGCTCTGGGTTGCCTTGATCTCGGCGGGCAGGGTGAAGCCGGCGTTGCGAAGCGCGTCGCCGACCAGGCCGGTCTTCCAGGCCAGCAGCGCCGGACGGTCGAGATGCTGCAGCACGCAGCCGCCGCATTCGCCGAACAGGCTGCAGGGCGGAACGACACGGTCGGGGCTGGGCGACAGGATCTCGGTGGCGGTGGCACGACCGCGTCCGATGGTCCGTGCCGATACGGTTTCGCCGCCGAGCGCATAGCGCACATGAACCGGTGCGCCGCGCTCGCGCGAGACGCCGTCGCCCTCGATGCCGAGGCTATCGATCCGGGCGGTGAAGGATGGCTCCGCCGTGGGGTCGGAGGACGACCTCACGGCGTCGGACACCTGGTCAGTCCCGGCCAAGCGCCGTGTCTGCGTAATCCTGCTCCATGTCGACCGGATCGGTTCGGCGGGCCCGGGTCGGCAGCAGCATGAAGGCAGGAATTTCGTCGCCGAAGCCGATCATGGCCGGGCCGAGATCGTCCGGACGATGACGCTGGTCGCGACGCGTATCCTGCGGCTTGGCGTCCTGGACACGGTCGGGACGACGGTCGCCGGATGGCCGCTCGTTCTGAGGCCGCCGGTCGTTGCGACCTTCGGCTGCCTGAGGCTGAGGCTGGCGCGCGGGTTGGCGTTCGACCGGACGATCGGCTTCCGGTGGACGCGCCCGCTCGGGTTCGCGACGGTGATCCTTGACCTCGGACGCGGGCTTTGGCTGCTCTTCGGCGCGCTTCTCGGGCTGCCGGTTGTCCTGGCGATTCTCCTGACGATTTTCTGGGCGAGTTTCCGAGCGCTTCTCCGGCGTTCTGCCCCTGCCACCACGGCCACCACGACGGCCGCCATCGTCCTCGGACCATGCAGCGGTGTTGATCCCCTCGACTTCGAGCGGCGGAATCGCCTGGCCGGTCAGCTTCTCGATGGCGGCTACGAAGCCGCGGTCGTGCGGGGTCGCAAGCGTATAGGCATGCCCGGAACGACCTGCGCGACCGGTCCGGCCAGTGCGGTGGACATAGTCCTCGGCGTGGATCGGCACGTCGAAGTTGAAGACGTGGCTCAGCCCGCCGATGTCGATACCGCGCGCGGCCACATCGCTGCAGACAAGGAGCTTGATCTCGCCGAGCTTGAATTTCTCGAGCGTCGAGGTGCGAACGCTTTGCGGCAAATCGCCATGCAAGGCACCGGCAGAGAAGCCGTGCTTGACGAGCGACTTATAGAGGATGTCGACGTCGCGCTTGCGGTTGCAGAAGATCAGCGCGTTCGAAACGTTTTCGGCGCGGATCAGCTTGCGAAGCGCCTTGCGCTTGTCGACATCCTCGACGATGGCCAAGCCGGCGACGATCAGGGCTGCGACCGTGGAAGGCCGGCTGACGGTGATCTCCTTGGGATTCTGCAGGAAAGCGTCGGAGAGGCGGCGAATTTCCGGAGCCATCGTTGCCGAAAAGAACAGGGTCTGGCGGTTCGGCGACAGCAGCGTGACGATGCGTTCGACATCGGGAATGAATCCCATGTCCAGCATGCGATCGGCCTCGTCGATGACCAGTATCTTGGTCTGCGTCATCAGCAGGCCGCCGCGCTCAAACAGGTCGAGCAGGCGGCCGGGGGTGGCGATCAGGACGTCGACGCCGGCATTCAAGGCGGCCTTCTGGTCCTGCATGCTCTCGCCGCCGATCAGCAGGGCATGGGTCAGCTTGGTGTACTTGCCGTACATTACGAAGTTCTCGGCGACCTGGAGCGCGAGTTCGCGGGTCGGCTCGAGGATCAGCGAGCGCGGCATGCGGGCGCGGGCACGGGACCCGGACAGGATGTCGAGCAACGGCAAGGTAAAGCTGGCGGTTTTTCCGGTGCCGGTCTGGGCGACGCCGAGAACGTCGCGGCCCATCAGCACGTAGGGGATCGCTTGTGCCTGGATCGGGGTCGGGTGACGGTAGCCCATCTCCTCGATCGCGCGCTGGATCGGCTCCGACAGGCCGAGCGACGAGAACAGTGGCAGTGCCTCGGCTTCGGATACCGGAGGAACGACGACGATACCTGCGTCCTCCCGAACGACAGCATCGGTGTCTTCCGGGTCGCTCGGCAGTGGTGCGACGAATCCGGCGCTGGCGACGTGCAGAGGAGCAGAGGTCAGGTCGAGCGACTCGGCCTCGGCCGATACATCCGTCGCATCTATTACCAGTGCCGGGTGGGTTTCCGTCAGCTCGGGCATTGCCAACTGTTGCGGCTCGGCTGCCGGCAGATCGCCAACCTGGCTCTCGTCGAGAGAAGGTGGCGTCTCCGGCACTGCCTCTGCCACGAGTTCGGACGGAGTCTCGACAGGACGATCCGCCGCTTTCACACGCTTGGAGGGAGCCCGCTTCCGCGGCGCTTTGCGCTTGGGAGCAGCTTCGTCCAGGGTCGGGTCAGCAATCTGACCGTCAGTCGCGCCGGTTATGGTGTCGCTCAAAACTTTCTCGAACCTGTCAGTTTGCGGAACAAGGGATGTTGCCGCTTGGAGCCGGCCACGGATGCAGCGGACAGGTCGGCGGGTCTCTTGACGGCCCGGCTGCGTTGCCGTTGTTAACAGCGACCGCCAGCATCATGAACCCGAAGACTCGCTCGTCCGCAGGTTGGGCCGTGCTGCGTATCCCTATATGGCCCCGTAAAGTCAAGCTTCCAGCTGTCGCTGCAACAGCCGATTCGTTTCGATCGGGCGCTCGTTACCGGCCGTGCAGGAACCCGTGATTACAGGTTCCGTTTGACACACACCTAATTTTATCAAGGGGCTGAATTTGCCGTATTCCGCGCTCCCGATCGAGGATTATGGCCTCATAGGCGACTGTGCCAGCTGTGCACTGGTCGGCCGAAACGGGTCGATCGACTGGCTATGCTGGCCGCGCTTCGATAGCGCGGCGTGTATCGCGGCATTGGTCGGGACCGAGGAGAACGGTCGCTGGCTCCTGGCGCCGGTCGAGTTTGTCACCAGCAAACGCGCCTATCTCGACAGTGGAATGGTTTTGGAGACGATCTTCGAGACCCGCACCGGGCGCGTTGCCCTGATCGACTTCATGCCGGTCGACTCGGCTGCGCCGACGATCGTCCGGATCGTCGAGGGACGCGGCGGTCAGGTCGAGATGACCAACGAGCTCAAGCTGCGGTTCGACTACGGAACATCCATACCGTGGGTCACGCGCCTGCCGGACGAGGCCGGAATCACCGCCATCGCCGGCCCGGCGCTGGTGGTGCTGCGAACCGAGGTGCCGCTCGAAGGCGAGGACATGCGGACGGTGTCGCACTTCACGGTCAACGAAGGAGAGCGATACAGCTTCGTGATGAGCTATGGCGCGTCGCACCTGCCGGCGCCCGCGGCGATCGATGTCGAGCTGGCACTGAGCCATACGCTGACGTTCTGGGAGGAATGGGCGGGGCGTTGCGCCTATGACGGTCCGCATAGCCATGCGGTGAAGCGATCGCTGGTGACGCTGAAGGCCCTAACCTTTGCCGAGACCGGAGGCATCGTAGCCGCCCCGACGACCTCGCTTCCGGAACAGATCGGCGGCGGACGCAACTGGGACTACCGGTTCTGCTGGCTGCGCGATGCGACCCTGACCCTGGTCGCTATGATGGCCGGTGGCTACTACGACGAGGCGCGACGGTGGCGGGACTGGCTGCATCGCAGCGTCGCGGGCAGCCCCGAGCAACTCCAGATCATGTACGGCATCGCCGGCGAACGGCAGCTTATGGAGTGGGAAGTGCCGTGGCTCGTCGGCTACGAGGGCTCGGTGCCGGTACGGGTCGGTAATGCGGCTGCGGGCCAGCTCCAGCTCGACGTGTATGGCGAGGTGATCAGCGCATTGCATCTGGCGCGGCGCGAGAACCTCCGGCAGGCGAGCTATGGGTGGTCGTTGCAGCTCGGGCTGCTGGAGCACCTGGAAACGATCTGGAAGGAGCCGGACGAAGGCATGTGGGAGGTGCGCGGTGGTCGCAAGCAGTTCACCGTCTCCAAAGCGTTCTGCTGGATGGCGTTCGACCGTTCGATCAAGGACGTCGAGGACTATAACCTGCCCGGGCCGGTCGAGCGCTGGCGCGCGGTCCGCGACGAGATCCACGCGATGATCTGCAGCGAAGGGTTCAGCAAGGCCAAGAACAGCTTTACTCAATCATTCGGCACCGACGCGCTCGATGCGGGGCTGCTGCTGCTGCCGGTGATCGGCTTCCTGCCTGGCGACGACTCGCGGATCCTGGGGACGATCGAGGCGGTCGAGCGCGAACTGTTGGTCGATGGCTTCGTGCTGCGCTACCGCACGGACGAGACCGCGGACGGGCTCAGTGGCGGAGAAGGCGCGTTCCTCGCATGCAGCTTCTGGCTGGTGGACAGCTACGTCGTGCTCGGCCGCTATGCCGAAGCGGAGGCGCTGTTCGACCGGCTGGTCGGGTTGTCGAACGACCTCGGGCTGCTGGCCGAGGAATACGACCCGCATCTGCGGCGCCAGGTCGGCAACTTCCCCCAGGCGTTCTCGCACGTGGCCCTGGTCAGTGCCGCTGTGCACCTGCGGAACCGCAAGGTGCCGGTGCGTGGCGAAATGGAGGAAGCCGCCTAGCCGGGCGGCAGCGGCGCCCTCCGACGAAACGTCTAGAAGCTATGGCCTAGCGACGCGATCACGACGACAATGATGCCGAGCAGCAGGTTGGTGCTGACCAGGGATCTGATTGTCGCGAATATCGCAGGCTGTGGGCGGATCGCCCGGCGTGCCTTCCGGAACGGTCCGAAGAACGTGTAGACGAAAATCAACGCCATCACGACGCCGATGCCTTGCATCGCCTGGATGTGCCAGTCGGGGTTGGCGAAGCCGCCGAGCCGGAGCCCGAACATCGCCCAGCCGGTGATGAGCATCAGCGGCATGGCGTGCCAGACCAGCAGGAAGAAGCGTTTCAGGGTCTGCAGATGGATCGAGTTGCGCTGGTTCTGGTCGAGCAGGCTGAGACTGGGGCGCAACACCAGTAGAGCGTAGGCGGAGCCACCCAGCCAGACCGCCATGCCGAGCAGATGAACCGCCAGGACAAGGCCCCAGAGCGCCGTGCTTCCTGAAGAGACTGAACCGTTGGTCATCATCTCGGTGTTCACGGTCGGGGTCATGCCGGTCGGCCTCGTTGCGTTGCGTTGCGTGCTGATCGCGTTTTCGAAGCGTTGATGCAAGACGGCGAGGATGCAAGGCGGCGGGCGAGGCCGGTCAGCCTTGGCCTGCATTCAGGAGACCGATTGATGACCATGATCCCGGATCGGCTGGAACTGCTGACACCGAAGCAGATGGCTCTGGTGGATCGGGCCGCGGCAGCCTCATCGCCGGATGGACTGTACCGGTTGATGGAGAATGCCGGCCGGGCCGTTGCGCGGGCGGCGATGCGGAAGGGGCCCCGCTGTCGCACGCTGGTGCTGTGCGGGCCCGGAAACAATGGCGGCGACGGCTATGTCGCGGCGCGGCTGCTGGCGCAGGAGGGATGGCCTGTCTCGGTTGCGAGCCTGGCGCCGCCACGGGCTGGCGGCGATGCCGAGCGGGCGGCCAAGCTCTGGCACGGTCCGGTGGTACCGTTCGAGGCGCGGGAGGCAGCGCGCGTCGGTCTGGTGATCGATGCCGTGTTCGGCGCCGGTCTGACGCGGCCGGTCGAAGGTGTCGTTGCCGAGACGTTGGCGGCGGCCCGGCGAATTTTGGCAGTGGATATGCCGAGCGGAGTCGACGGCGAGACCGGTGCCGTCCTCGGTTTCGCACCCACCGCCTGGCTGACGGTCACGTTCCACCGGGCCAAGCCAGGGCATTTCCTGCTGCCCGGGCGTGAACGGATGGGCCGGCTCGAGGTCTGCGATATCGGCATCCGGGGACATCATGCGGATATCGAGGTGAACGCCTGGCTCAATGCGCCGGGGCTGTGGCGGCTGCCGGAGCTGGGCGTGGAGGCGCACAAATATACACGCGGCGTCGTAAGCGTGTGCGGCGGGGCGCAGATGACGGGTGCCGCACGGCTGTCGGCGGCTGGAGCGCGCGGGGCCGGGGCCGGGCTGGTGCGGATCGCGGCCGAGCATGGCGCCGATATCTACCGCGTCGGCGAACCCGGCCTGATCGTGGACGAGGAGAAGCTGGAACGACTGATCGAGGATCAGCGAAGAAAAGTCTGGGTGTGCGGGCCGGGACTTGGGGTGGACGAGGTACGAGCGGCTCTGCCGGCGCTGTTGGCCGCCGGAAAACATGTGGTGGCCGATGCCGGAGCGCTGACCGAGGCCGCCAACGAACCGGATCGCCTGCGCGGCGTGAGCATCGCCACGCCGCATGCGGGAGAGTTCCGGCTGGTGTTCGGCGATCCGGGTCACGACCGGGCCGGTGCGGCGCGACGGGCGGCTGCCCTGTTCGGCGGGGTGCTGGTGCTGAAGGGGCCGGATACCATCGTGGCGTCGCCGGATGGGCGGATCTCGATCAACGACAATGCCTCGGCCTGGCTGGGAACAGCCGGATCGGGCGATGTGTTGTCCGGAATTACGGCGGCGTGCCTCGCCTCGGGGATGGCACCATTCGAGGCTGCGTCGGCAGCGGTCTGGCTGCATGGGCAGGCCGGAGCGCTGGCGGGCGAGGGGCTCCTGGCCGAGGATCTTCCACGGCATCTGCCGCAAGCCTGCCGCCTGGCACGGGAAGCGGTGGGCAGGCTTGACCTGCATGGGCCTGCACACAGGAATGCGTAGCGCCGCGGACTTGCCTCGTTTCGAGGCGTAAGCTAAAGGCCCGCGCTTGCGGAAGCGGGTCGGCTACAGGCTCCGATGTCCAAGCCGGGGTCCGAAGCGGGCGTGGTGAAATTGGTAGACACGCCAGATTTAGGTTCTGGTGGCGTAAGTCATGGGGGTTCAAGTCCCTCCGCCCGCACCAACCCCCGCCTTGGCCATCGCAGATCCGGCCTGCTTTCGGCCCCGCCCCAACCGTCCGGCGACCAGCCCCAGCAGGGTCTCGTCGGGCACTTCGTCTGAACACGAGAGGATTGCCTGGCTCATGCAGGTCACTGAAACCCTTAACCAGGGTCTGAAGCGCGGCTTCACCGTGGTGGTGCCGGCCAGCGAGCTGGAGATCAAACGTCACGCGAAGCTGACCGAGCTCGGTCGCACCATGAAGCTGGCCGGATTCCGGCCGGGCAAGGTGCCGATGGCGATCGTCAAGCAGCGTTACGGCACTGCCGTGACCGGCGAACTCCTCGAGCAGACGGTCAACGACGCGACGCGCGACCTGATGACCGAGCGCGGTCTGCGTCAGGCGTCCCAGCCGAAGGTCGAGCTGGTGAGCAACCTCGAGCAGGCGGGCGTCGTCGATCTCGAGTTCACCGTCGAGCTGGAACTGCTGCCGGACATCACGCAGCCCGACCTGACGCAGTTGTCGCTCACGCGCCTGAAGGCGGAGCCGGACCAGGCGACCGTGGACAAGGCACTTGCCGATATCGCCAAGCGCCAGCGCAGCTTCGAGACGATCGAGGAAGTGCGCGCCGCCGCAGTGGGCGAGATGCTGACGATCGATTTCCTCGGCAAGGTCGATGGCGTGGCGTTCGATGGCGGCACTGCCCAGGACGTGAATGTCGAGATCGGCGGCCAGGGCTTCATCCCCGGTTTCGCCGAGCAGCTCGACGGGCTGGTTCCCGGCGAGAGCCGGACGATCGAGGTGACCTTTCCCGAGGATTACCAGGCGGCTGAACTGGCCGGAAAGGCCGCGACGTTCGACGTGACCGCGAAGGCGCTGAAGCGCCCGATCGAGCCGGCGCTCGACGACGATCTCGCCAAGCAGATCGGCTTCGAGGGGCTGGAGCAGGTCCGTGAAGCACTGTCCGGGCAGGTGAGGCAGGAATACGAGCAGATGTCGCGGATGCGCATCAAGCGCGACCTGCTGGACCAGCTCGCCACGCAGACCAATTTCGAGGCGCCCGAGGGCATGGTCGAGGGCGAGTTTGCGTCGATCTGGTCACGCGTCGAGCAGGACCTCAAGGCGGGCCGTCTGGACGACGAGGACAAGGACAAGGACGAAGCCACGCTGCGTTCAGACTATCGCAAGATCGCCGAGCGCCGGGTGAAGCTCGGGCTGTTGCTGGCCGAGATCGGCCGCGCCAACGGCGTGACGGTGACGTCCGACGAGATGGTGCGGGCGATGCGTGCCGAAGCGGGGCGCTATCCTGGCCAGGAAGCACAGGTCATCGACTTCTTCCGCCAGAACCCCCAGGCGGCCGAAACGCTGCGTGGGCCGATCTTCGAGAACAAGGTGGTCGACTACGTGCTCGAACTCGCCAAGGTCGAAGAGAAGATCGTGACTCCGGAAGAGTTGGCCGAAGTTCCGCCGGCGGAGCTCTGAGGCTTCCAACTGCCATGCCTCTGCACCATGTAATCGGTGCGGAGGCTCCCGGGCTGGCATAGGCGCATTTAATCTCTATCTTGTTCTGATTGGAGAGTGGCGCCGAACGGGCAGGTGGGAGCCCATAGGCGTCAGAAATCGAAGCCGGATCGTCCGGGGTGTTACGCCCTTGGCATCGGCGACCTCAGGTCAGGATACGAGCAGATGTGGGACCGTTCTCCCCTCGAAATCTACAATAGCGGCCTGGTGCCGATGGTGGTCGAGCAGACCTCGCGCGGCGAACGGGCGTTCGATATCTATTCGCGGCTGTTGCAGGACCGGATCATCTTCCTGACGGGTCCGGTCTACGATCAGGTTGCCGCGGTGATCTGCGCGCAGTTGCTGCACCTGGAAAGCGTGAACCCGACGAAGGAAATATCTTTCTATATCAACAGCCCAGGCGGCGTCGTGTCGGCCGGGCTCGCGATCTACGACACGATGCAATACATCCGCAGCCCGGTGAACACCCTCTGCATCGGCCAGGCGGCGTCGATGGGGTCGCTGTTGCTCGCAGCCGGTGCCAAGGGCAAGCGGCTGGCGCTGCCGAATGCCCGGGTCATGGTGCATCAGCCTTCCGGCGGTGCTCAGGGCCAGGCCAGCGACATCGAGATCCAGGCCAAGGAGATCCTCTATCTCCGGCAGCGGCTGAACGAGATCTACGAGGTCCATACCGGCCAGACGCTCGAGGAGATCGAGCGCAAGCTCGAGCGTGACAGCTATATGTCGGCTGACGAAGCCCGCCAGTTCGGCATCGTCGACGAGGTTCTGCAGAATCGTCCGGTGCCGGTGGCCGAGGACATGACGCGTAGCTGAAGGAATTGAGTTTGGGTGAGGCTGGCAGGAGGCCCTCTTCATCCCATCTCAACACATGTGGTGGATAAGCTGGTCCATCGGGTCGAGGACCGCATGCTTGCCGGGTTCCATGAGCGCCGTGCAGCCTGCGGTTGCACGATCCGGCGATCCGGCTGATCCTCCGCACTTGATGAATTTTCTGGGGCAGGTCTAGTCTTCCCAGCTGGACCCAAGGCGAAGCGGCAAACGACCGCCGCCCGGGGTAGGAGTGGCCATGAGCAAGTCGAGCGACTCGAAAAATACGTTATACTGCTCGTTCTGCGGTAAGTCGCAGCACGAGGTCCGCAAGCTCATCGCCGGGCCGACCGTCTTCATTTGCGACGAGTGCGTCGAACTCTGCATGGATATCATCCGTGAGGAGCATAAGACCCACCTCGTGAAGTCGCGGGACGGGGTGCCGACGCCGAAAGAGATCTGCAAGGTTCTGGACGACTACGTGATCGGCCAGTTCCACGCCAAGAAGGTGCTCTCGGTCGCGGTCCATAACCACTACAAGCGCTTGGCGCATGGCGCCAAGAACAACGACGTCGAGATCGCCAAGTCGAACATCCTGCTGGTCGGCCCGACCGGATCCGGCAAGACGCTGCTCGCGCAGACTCTCGCTCGCATCCTCGACGTGCCGTTCACCATGGCGGATGCGACGACGCTGACCGAAGCGGGCTACGTCGGCGAGGATGTCGAGAACATCATCCTCAAGCTGTTGCAGTCGGCCGACTACAACGTCGAGCGGGCCCAGCGCGGCATCGTCTATATCGACGAGATCGACAAGATCAGCCGCAAGTCGGACAACCCGTCGATTACCCGTGACGTGAGCGGCGAGGGCGTGCAGCAGGCCTTGCTGAAGATCATGGAAGGCACCGTGGCCTCCGTGCCCCCTCAGGGTGGGCGCAAGCATCCGCAGCAGGAGTTCCTGCAGGTCGATACGACCAACATGCTGTTCATTTGCGGTGGTGCCTTCGCCGGGCTGGAAAAGATCATCGGGGCTCGTGGCCGTGGTGCCGGGGTTGGCTTCGGAGCCCATGTGCAGGCTCCCGAGGAGCGTCGTACCGGCCAGATCCTGCGTGAGGTCGAGCCTGAGGATCTGCTCAAGTTCGGACTGATCCCCGAGTTCATCGGCCGTCTGCCGGTCGTGGCTACGCTCGAGGATTTGGACGAGCAGGCGCTGATCGAGATCCTGACCAAGCCGAAGAATGCGCTGGTCAAGCAGTATGCACGCCTGTTCCAGATGGAAGGGGTGAAGCTCAGCTTCACCGATGACGCGCTCAAGCACATCGCGATCCGGGCGATCGCCCGAAAGACCGGTGCGCGCGGACTGCGTTCGATCATGGAGGCGATCCTGCTCACCACGATGTTCGATCTTCCTGGGCTCGAGAATGTCGACGAGGTGGTGATCAATCGCGACGTGGCCGAAAGCAAGGCGAACCCTGTGTTCGTTTATGGACAGGAGCGTCCAGCCGAACAGTCGGCCTGAAGTAGGGCCGGCTGTCGCCAACATGGCCACCTCTTGTCGGATCGGGTGGCCATGACGACATGCTTCATGGAATTGCCATGATGCAACATCATGATTTTTCAGCGGTCTGACGTGCTGTTACGGGTGTCAGACCGCGGACTGTCCTTCAGGAGGTCAAGATGGTGAAAGACACCGACGGAAAGCCGGAAGGCTTCGATACAGAGACTACTGGCACCGAAAGTGCCGACGATACGTCGGCAGTGGCCGATGCGGCATCAAGTGAGCCCATTGCCGAGGTGAAGCAGGCCGATACCGGCAATGCCGATTCATCGAGAAGCCTTGGCGAGACGACGCTGGCCGTTTTGCCGCTCCGTGACATCGTCGTGTTCCCGCATATGATCGTTCCGCTCTTTGTCGGGCGTGAAAAATCGGTACGGGCGCTGGAAGCGGTGACCAAAGAAGACAAGCAGATCCTCTTAGTGGCGCAGAAGAACGCGTCGCAGGACGATCCGACCGCGGACGACATCTACCGCTGTGGCACCATCTCGACGATCCTGCAGTTGCTCAAGCTGCCCGACGGCACCGTCAAGGTGCTGGTCGAAGGTGGTCGTCGGGCCCGGATTCGCGATTTCCGCGAGACCGAAAGCCATTTCGAGGCGGTCGTCGACGAGATGCCCGAGGAAGCCCCTGCTGAAGGCGGCGAGGTCGAGGCGTTGGGACGTACCGTCGTCGGGCAGTTCGAGCAGTATATCAAGCTCAACAAGAAGATCGCGCCCGAGGTACTGGTTTCGCTGAACCAGATCGAAGAGCCCAGCAAACTTGCCGATACGATTGCCAGCCATCTAAATCTCAAGATTTCCGAGAAGCAGGAACTGCTCGAAACGCTTCCGGTCGGCGAGCGGCTGGAGCGGGTGTTCGCCCACATGGAGGCCGAGATCGGCGTACTCCAGGTGGAGAAGCGCATCCGGAACCGCGTCAAGCGGCAGATGGAGAAGACCCAGCGCGAGTACTATCTGAACGAGCAGCTGAAGGCGATCCAGAAGGAACTCGGCGATGGCGAGGACGGTAAGGACGAGACGTCCGAGCTCGAGGACAAGATCAAGAAGACCAAGTTCAGCAAGGAAGCGCTCGACAAGGCCACCGGCGAGCTCAAGAAGCTGCGTGCCATGAGCCCGATGTCGGCCGAATCGACGGTCGTGCGAAACTACCTCGACTGGATGGTGTCGATTCCCTGGAAGAAGCGCTCCAAGGTTCGCAATGATCTCATCGAGGCCGAGAAGGTGCTCGATGCCGACCATTATGGGCTTGAGAAGGTCAAGGAGCGGATCCTCGAGTACCTGGCCGTCCAGAGCCGTGCCAACAAGTTGAAGGGGCCGATCCTGTGCCTGGTCGGGCCGCCGGGTGTCGGCAAGACCTCGCTGGGCAAGTCGATCGCAAAGGCGACGGGCCGGAACTTCGTGCGGATGTCGCTCGGCGGCGTTCGGGACGAGGCCGAGATCCGTGGTCATCGGCGCACCTATCTCGGGTCGATGCCCGGCAAGGTGATCCAGGGCATGAAGAAGGCGAAGAGCTCGAACCCGTTGTTCCTGCTCGATGAGATCGACAAGCTCGGGGCCGACTGGCGTGGCGATCCGTCTTCGGCACTGCTCGAGGTGCTGGATCCGGAGCAGAACAGCACGTTCGCGGATCATTATCTCGAGGTCGACTACGACCTGTCGGATGTGATGTTTGTCACCACGGCGAACAGCCTGAACATGCCGCAGCCGCTGCTCGACCGGATGGAGATCATCCGCATCCCCGGATACACCGAGGACGAGAAGGTGGAGATCGCCAAGCGGCATCTGCTGGCCAAGCAGACCGAGGCACATAGCCTCAAGCCGGACGAATGGTCGTTGTCCGACGACGCTCTGCGCGAGCTGGTGCGAACCTATACCCGTGAGGCCGGCGTCCGGAACCTGGAGCGCGAGATCGCCAACCTGGCCCGGAAGGCGGTCAAGGAGATCGTTACCGGCAAGGCCAAGAAGGTTACGATCACCAAGAAGAACCTCGAGAAGTATGCCGGGGTGAAGCGCTACCGCTACGGTGAGGCTGAATCGGAAGACATGGTCGGCGTCGTGACTGGACTTGCCTGGACCGAAGTGGGCGGCGAGATCCTGACGATCGAAAGCGTCATGTTGCCCGGCAAGGGCCTGGTGAAAACGACCGGTAAGCTTGGCGACGTCATGCAGGAAAGCGTCTCGGCTGCGCTGTCCTATGTGCGAAGCCGCTCGATCAGCTTCGGGATCAAGCCGACGTTGTTCGAGAAGCGGGACATCCATGTGCATGTTCCGGAAGGAGCCACTCCGAAGGATGGCCCGTCCGCCGGTATAGCCATGGCCACCTCGTTGGTGAGCGTCATGACCGGTATCCCGATTCGTCGCGATATCGCGATGACCGGCGAAATCACACTGCGTGGCCGGGTGTTGCCGATCGGCGGCCTCAAAGAGAAGCTCCTGGCGGCGATGCGAGCTGGGATCACGACGGTGTTCTTCCCGAAGGACAACGAGAAGGACATCGCGGAAATCCCGGAATCGGTGAAGAAGTTCATCAAACTGATCCCAGTGGCCCATGTGGATGAGGTGATCAGGCAGGCCTTGGTCCGCAATCCGGAGGCCATCGAGTGGGAAGAGCCGGCTGAACCGGTTGCAGCGCCGGCTGTGGCTGTTCAGAGCCCCTCCTTGCCGCATTAACCAGGCGGGAGGAGCGGGTGCTCTATGCCTGCTCCTCCCGGTGCCTTCGTTGACGCAGCAGAACGAAGCTCGTTAATCTCCGGTCCGTCTGGTGGTGCCGGTGTCTCCAGTAGCAGCATCACAACGAGCGGGCGCAAATACGGGCATGCGACGTGGTGCCACGACCATTCAAGGAAGGCCGTCTATGGAGAAGCCCCTTAACAAGCAGGAGTTGATTTCTGCGGTCGCCGACGAGGCCGATCTGCCGAAAGCCAAGGCTGGCGAGGTCGTGGATGCAGTATTCTCGGCGATCGAGAAGGCGTTGCGGAACAAGCAGGAAGTGCGACTGGTCGGGTTTGGCACGTTCGTCACGGCTGCACGCAAGGCGGCCAAAGGCCGGCATCCGCGGACCGGGGTGGAAATCGATATTCCTGCCTCGACATCAGTCCGTTTCAAGGCCGGCAAGACGTTGAAAGACGCAGTCTCCTGAATTGCGTTATGCCGCTTCCCTGTTTTAGGAAGCGGTCAAAGGGCGGTTAGCTCAGCGGTAGAGCGTCTCGTTTACACCGAGAGGGTCGGCGGTTCGAAACCGTCACCGCCCATTCCCCTGCCGATCCATAGTTCGTTCCTTCGGGATGAAACCAGGGTCACATCCTCCTGAAAAAGCTTGCCTTCGCGCCTTGACGCGCTTGGACCCGGCCTTTAAACGGCGCTCACGCCAGTTGCGGGTGTAGCTCAGTTGGTTAGAGCGCCGGCCTGTCAAGCCGGAGGTCGCGGGTTCGAGCCCCGTCACTCGCGCCACTGGCCATCAGATCGATGGTCAGTGCCGCATCCGCAACCAGGCGTACAAGAGGCCTTGAGCCTCCTCCAAATTTTAACGCCTGTGTGCTTTACCTGATGTGAAATCAGGCGTTTGTT
>JBPBQO010000059.1:0-57182 GCA_050954785.1 Janthinobacterium lividum
TTCACGCGGATCGCCGCGGCCAGGCCGGCCGGGCCGCCGCCGACCACGACCACATCGAACTCCATCGCCTCGCGTGTCGTCTCGCTCATGAAAATGCCTGTTCCTGACTAGCCTGGTCTTGCAGCGGTTATGTGCCCACGGTTGGGGTCCCGATCAATACGGAGGGGTCTTTACGCCCTGACCAGCCAGATTACGGTCGCAGAGCAAACTCCTGGAACTCCTAAGTGGTGAAGAACAAGGTGCGGCTGAACCCGGTCGGTTGCCGGCGGCTCATTGCGCAGCAGGCGCCCATCGTTGCCAATCCCGAAACCTGGATTTTATTTGGCGGCGTTCGAGAAAGGCATCGCACTTCTGATGCGTCCTTTCTTCTTTGTCTCGGGTCCGCCAACGATGTGCCCGATCACTGTCAGGCTTTCGACATGGTCGCAGACGATCTTGAACACCGCCAGTAGCGGCACGCTCAGGAATGCACCGGGAATGCCCCACAGCCAGTCCCAGAACAGCAGCGATGCCATCACCAGCACCGGGTTCAGGGTGAAGCGCTTGGCCAGCAGCAGCGGCGTGATGGTTTCGCCTTCCATCAGATGGATGCCGAAATAGATCGCCGGTGGCACCAGCGCGTGCAGGGCCGATGGAAACACGAACAAGCCGACGAAGAAATACACCACGATGCCGGTGAACGGGCCGATGATCGGGATGTAGTTCAGCAGGAAGGCGACCACGCCCCAGAGCAGCGGGTTGGGCACGCCGAGCAGCCAGCATTGCAGGAAGTTCAAGACGCCGACCAGCAGGTTCATGACCGTGATGGTGGCGAGATAGAGCGAGACATTGCGTTCGATCTCGGAGGCGATCTGTACGGCGCGGCGCTTGTCGGCCCAGGTCGGCATGATCTCGACGAACCGCCGCAGCAGGCTGTCGCCTTCATAGAGCAGAAAGAACAGCATCAGCAGCATGCTGAACAACTGTCCGAGGAAGGCTCGCGTGCTGACCAGGATGGTCGAGCCGACGCTGGTCAGGCCGCTGCTGTTCGACTGTTGCACCGCGACTGTCCGCACGTCCGTTGCGGGCCCGCTGGTCTGGTCCATCAGGCCCTGGAGCTTCTTCATGCCGTCCTCCAGCGCATGGATCGGCTTGTTCAGGAACGAAAGCTTCTGCTGCAAGGCGGGCAGGCTTTGCGGCGCTTTGCTGATCCAGCCGCTGGCGGGAACCGAAATCGCGGCGCCGATGCCTCCGACCACACCGAACAGGGCAATGATCAGCATCAGGGCTGCAAGCGGCTTCGGAATATGCAGCCTGAGGTGCAGGAAGCGCATCGGCCCGGACAGCAACAGGTTCAGCACGCCGGCCAGCACGAACGGCAGGACGATATCGCTGGTGAAGTAGAGCGTATAGAATACGGCCAGGATGGTCAGCACGAGCAGGCACGTCGACAGGGTGTTCAGGCTGTTGCCGCGCTTCGCGTCCTGGACGACGGTCCGCGCGTTGATCAGCTCATGGGTCTCGAATTCCGTATCGTCGACACGCTCAGTTGCCTGCCCGATCGTCGCCATTTACTGGTCCGCCTGTCCATAACCGCTCTGCAACGTGCGCTTGGTGGTTTCGTTCTCCAAGCGTCATGGCAACAGCCGCCGGATGCGTCCGGTCCGAACCGGATCACGTGATCCGGACATGAACCGGTGTTCGTTCAGGACCCGGCCATGCAAGCGTGGCGACAGTCAGCAGCGAGCAATTGACCAGCAGCCCGATAAAGCCGGGGTTGATGCCGCCGACCGGCGCACCAGTCATATGCAGCAGCAACGCGACCGCGTCTCCGGCGAGCAGTCCGATGGCGATGGCGGCCGGCCGGGTGCGACGGAGCAGCAGGATTGCGATCAATCCCGGCAGGGTCTGGGTTATGCCGAAATAGAACAGGTTGTTGATCGCCACCATCAGCGTGTGCGAGCCGGCGGCGCCAACGACCGACAGGGCCAGATAGAGCGCCATGACCAGCTTCGACCAGTGTCGCTGTGCATCGCCATCGAGGCCGGGCACCAGGTTGCGGGTCACCAGTGGACCAAGTGCCAGGCAGATGCCGCTCAGCACGACCAGCGCTGATAAAGATGCGGCCGCCATGACCAGCCCGAACGCCCAGCCTGGCAGAAGCCGGCGGGCGGCGAACAGGAGCACGCCGTCGGGCGAGGCCGGCCCGACACGCTGATGCAGTGCGAACACGGCGACAGCGAACAGGAACGGGAACATTGCCATGTAGAGCGGCATTGCCACCTGCGCCCGGCGAACGGCACCCGCCGACCGGGCGGTGAAGATGTAGGCGCAGCTCTGCGGCACCAGGCAGAAGCCGACGCTCTGCAGCAGGATGGTCGAAATCGAGAACAGCTCGGCGTGCCAGGAGGACGGACCCGGCATCGGCTTTGCGGAAACCAGTGCGGCCCTGGCGGCGATCGGGCCGATCGCGGTCAGGGCCGCGAGGCCGGTCAGCAGGATCGCCGCCATCATCAGCAGGTCCTTCAGCACCGCGACATAGGCGGATGCGCGGATGCCGGAGATGGCGACATAGGTGAAGGCGAGGCCACCGGCGAGGCCGGTGAGCAGCAGCGGCGATACGCGCCAGCCAAGACTGCCCAGAACCACATCGAGCCCGACGAACTGCATCACGCCCAGCGGTACCAGGAACAGGATCGAGGCGAGAGTGACGACCAGTTCGAGCCCGCGGCTGTCGAAGTGACGCGCGAACAGGTCCGGCAGGGTCACCGCGCCGTAACGACGGCCGGCGCGCCAGATCAATGGATTGAGGAAGTAGCCGACCGGGAAGGCGAGCAGGATGTAACCCAGGAACCACGTCACGAAGCCGGTGCCGTGCGCGTAGACTCCGCCGGGGAAGCCCAGGATGGTAGCGACGCTGTAGGTCTCGCCGACTGCCAGGAAAAAGAACAGCACGCTGCCGAACTGTCCGGACGCGACAAAGAAGTCCGCCGCGTTCTGATGGCCGTGCCCGCGTCGCGACCAGAACGCCACTGCCAGCGACAGCAGCAGCACGCCCAGGAAAACCGGAATCATGGCCCGTCGCCCGACTGCCGGGTGTCGTGCTGCTCGACAGCGTGACGATCGTAGAGCCACCAGCAGGTCGCGAGGCATGCCGAGGTCAGCGGGATGCAGCCGAACAGCCACAGCACCGCGATCGGCATGCCGTGCCAGGCAAGATCGCTCCGGTCCAGCAGGGGAATGGTCGGTACCACCGCCATGAACGGCACGCCGAGGCCGATCGCCAGCCGCGACATGTCTCTTCCGGTCATCATGCCGTTGCTACAGCATGTGCCAGGTCTTGCCCTGCATGCCCGGCGGCAGAGTGGCCGCGAAAACGCCGCGCGCGATGGCGCGGGCCAGCACGTCGGCTGCCGCGGCGCCGATCCGGGCCACCAGGAACTCGCGGTTCGGGCTCTGCTGCCGGCGGCACGCGGTCGACAGCGCGAACACCACGTCGCCGTCGAACGGCGAGTGGACCGGCCGGATCGCCCGTGCCAGCCCGTCCTGCGCCATCATCGCTACCCGTTTCAGCTCGTCCGGATCGAGTTCCACGTCGGTGGCGACACAGGCGATGGTGGTGTTGATGCGGGCGCCCGGATTGATCTTGGCCATGCCCCAATCCTCGCCGGAGACGCGATCCGGGCTCGGCCCCAGTCCGCCGAATTCGTTGCCGATCTCGAATGCACCGGACCAGAAATGCCTGGAGCCGGGCACCACCGGCGAGCCGAGGCTGTTGACCGCGACGATGGCGCCGATGGTCATGCCGTCGGTGGTGACCAGCGAGGCCGATCCGATCCCGCCCTTCAGCGCTCCGGCGCCCGCCCCGTAGCCGGCGCCTTCCGTGCCGATGGCGAAGCTGCGCGACGCTGCTTCGACCGCGCGTATGCCGAGGTCGCGATAGGGCGGGTTCATGCCCCAGTTCTTGTCGCCCTGGTTGGCGAGGTCGAACAGGATCGCCGACGGCACGATCGGCGAGCGCGGCACGCCCGGCGTCGGCACGGCCTCGTAGCCACGGCCTCGCGCACCGAGCCATGCACACACTCCGTCCGCGGCGGCGAGCCCGTAGACCGAACCGCCGGAGAGCACCACGGCGTCGGCGGATCGCACCAGGTTCCAGCCATCCAGCGCATCGGTCTCGCGTGTACCGGGGCCGCCGCCGCGCACGTCGACCGCGCACACCGCGCGGGCGTCCGGCAGGATCACCGTGGTGCCGGTGCGGGCCCGGGGGTCGTCGGACTGGCCGACCTGCAGTCCGGCCACGTCGGTGATCAGGTTGAGCGGTCCGGGCGCGCCGGGACCATGCGCGGGATCCGGCTTGGTCTCGGCATTGCCGGAGCTGGCGGCAAGACCGGCAACGCCGCCGGCCAGTCCGGCCAGCAAGAGGCGACGATTCATGCGGCAAGCGCTCCTGGCGTGGTGTGGAGACAAAGGAGCCAGGTAGCGCTACGCGCTCCTCGGCAGCCTGATGATGAACTTGGCACCGAGCACCCGCCCATCCGGATCGGTGCGGTTTTCGGCGACGAGCTGGCCGCGTAACGCTTCGACGATCTGCCGGCTGATCGACAGGCCGAGGCCGGAATGCTGGCCGAAATTCTCCGAGGCCGGGCGTTCGGAATAGAAACGATCGAAGATGCCGTCGAGCTTCGCGGCCGGAATGCCCGGGCCTTCGTCGGCGATGGCGATCTCGATCATGCCCGGAAGCGGCAACGCAAGCTCGGCCACGGACAGGATGATGCGGCCATCGGGCGGCGAGAAGCTGGCGGCATTGCCGATCAGGTTGCGCAGCACCTGCACCAGCCGGTCCTCGACCGCCTCTACCACCAGCGGCCGGGCCGGAGCGGTCGGTGCCTCGACCAGCATGATCGGGTCGCCGTCCTTGCGGGTGGCCTGATTGATCTCCGCCAGCACCGCCAGGATCGGCACCACCGCGACCGGTTCGGTGACCGAACGCGACAGCTCGGCGTCGATCCGGCTGGCATCCGAGATGTCGGTGATCAGCCGGTCGAGGCGTCGGACATCGTCGTTGATGATCGCCAGCAGCCGGCGCTGCTGACCCAGATCCTCAATCCGCATCAGCGTCTCGATCGCGCTGCGTATCGAGGAAAGCGGGTTCTTGATCTCGTGACTGACATCGGCGGCGAAGCGTTCGATCGCGTCCATGCGGCCCCAGAGCGCGCGCGCGCTTTCCTCCAGCGCCTGGGCGAGCTCGCCCAGCTCGTCGCGCCGGGCAAGCAGCTGGCGCGGTACGCTGCCGCTCCGGCCGATGGTCTCGCGCATGACATGCGCCGAGGCGGCCAGCCGCAATAGCGGGCGGGCGATGGTCTGCGACAGGTACCAGGACAGCAGCACGGTGATGACCAGCGCCACCACGAACAGAACCAGGATCGACAGCCGAACCGCGAACAGCGACCGATCGACCTCCCGTGCCTCGCGGGTCAGCTGGATGATGCCGATCGTCTGGCCATCATGCGCGACCGGCTCGGCTACGGTGACCAGCAGCTTGTCGTCGGCGGTGCGCCGGATGAACGGCGGTGTTTCCGAGCTCTCGGGATCGCCGAACTTGAGCTGCTCGCGCACTCCGGCCAGAGCGCCGTTGCTGGCGTCGCTGGGGGTGCTGGAGGATGACGCCGGTTGTGCCGAGACGGTTTGCGGCACCAGCCTGCCGTATGGCAGCAGGCTGAGCAGCCGGTTGTAGACCTGCGCCAGCAGGTTGCCGAACGCGTGGCCGGACAATCCCCGGACAGGGTCCCGGCCCTGTTGATCGATTTTCGGGACGGATCCGGTCTCGGACCGGCTGTCGGCGATCTGCTGGCCGTCCGGGGCGAACAGGCGGGCCTGCGCACTCGGGCTTGGTTCGGTCAGGCGCAGCAGCAGCGGACGGGCAAGCTGCTCCACCAGCATGAACGCCTCGCCGGACGACGGTGCGTCGGTGGCCTGCGGCTCGCGGCCGGAATGCGCATGATGGGTTTCGTGATGCGGTGTCGGCGCCACCGCGGACTGGCCGAGTGCGCCGGCATAGATCCGCGCCTGCTCGCGGAGCGCGCTGACCTCGGCTTCCAACAGGCTGTTCTGGAACTGGTTGAGATACAGCAGCGTCGCCACGAGCAACGCCAGCGGCACGACATTGACCAGCAGGATGCGCCGCATCATCGGCGAAACCCATCGCTGGCGTGGGCGAAGCATAACCGGAACCGCCGGGTGGTCCTCGGTTGCAGCTTGTGGCTTCGCCCGCGCCGGCAGGACCCTCATTCGAGGTTGGGCCTGCGCTCGCTATTCTTCCTTGTAGCGGTAGCCGATGCCGTAGAGCGTCTCGATGTGGTTGAAGTTCTCGTCGATCTGCCGGAACTTCTTGCGGACGCGCTTGATGTGGCTGTCGATGGTTCGGTCGTCGACATAGATGTTCTCGCCGTAGGCCGCGTCGATCAACTGATCGCGCGACTTCACCAGGCCGGGCCGGGCGGCAAGCGCTTTGACCAGCAGGAACTCGGTCACCGTGAGTTGGATGTCGGCGCTGCGCCACAAACACTGGTGGCGGGTTTCGTCCAGGGACAGGTCGCCACGCTCCATCACCCCGGCGGGCGTCGCTCCGGCTGCTTCGGCGCGAAGCAGCTCGCCACGACGCAGCAGCGCGCGGATACGCTCCAGCAGCAGCCGCTGGCTGAACGGCTTGGTGATGTAGTCGTCCGCGCCCAGTCGCAGACCCATGAGCTGGTCGACTTCCTCATCCTTGCTGGTGAGAAAGATGACCGGAAGCTGCGAGCGGGCACGCAGCCTTTGCAGCAGCTCCATCCCGTCCATGCGCGGCATCTTGATGTCGAGCACGGCCAGATCGACCGGTCGGGCGTTCAGGCCCTGCAGCGCGCTTTCGCCATCGGTGTAGGTGCGCACGTTGAAACCTTCCGCCTCCAAAGTCATGGAGACCGAGGTCAGGATGTTGCGGTCGTCGTCGACCAGCGCGATCGTATGCTTCGTCGGCTCCATGATGGGGCTCCTGCGTTCGGCCTTATTGTGGCCTTAAACGCGGTGGACGCCAATCTGCCGCAAAAACATGCAGATTATCGGCCTAGAGACGGGCAGGTGAACCGCAACGGCTTGTCCCTGCGCACGTGGTCACCTAATTCTGCGCTATGGACGAACCAATCAGCTTCATGTCGGCGAAACGATGAACAGCGCGAACGATCAGACCCCGACGACAGGCGGCCCCACAGGTGCGCCGAACTTCGATGCTCCCAGCGTTGCCCCCGCCGCTCCTCCCGCCGACACGTCGGTCTTCGACCGGTCGGGACTTTATGCCGAGGAGGTGCGCGATCCCGAGGCTGCCACGCCGGACGATCTGATGCAGGTGGCTAGCGAGCGGATTCGCACGCTGGAGACCTCGGTCGAGGAAATGCGTGAGAAGTGGCTCCGTGCCGAGGCTGAAATGCAGAACGTCCGCACCCGCGCCAAGCGCGACGTGGACGATGCACGGCAGTATGCAGTGACGAAATTTGCCAAGGACGTGGTCGAGGTCGCCGAGAACCTGCGCCGTGGGCTGTCCAGCCTGCCGCCGGCGGATGCAAGCGATAGTCCGATCGTGACCAAGCTGCGCGAAGGGTTCGAGAGCGTCGAGCGGTCGTTCCTCGGCATCCTCGAACGCAACGGCATTACCGGCACCGATCCGACCGGCAGCCTGTTCGACGCCAACCTGCATCAGGCGATGGCCGAACAGCCGAGCGCCGACCATCCGCACGGTACGGTCATGCAGGCCTGGACTTCGGCCTGGACGCTGCACGGCCGGTTGCTGAAGCCGGCAATGGTAGTGGTAGCCAAGGCCTCGGATGCAGTTCCGGCTGCACCGGAGCCGGTCGTCGTTCCGGGTGCGACGGTGTTCGACCGTACGGTCTGACGCCGACTGCCTGATCCGGACGCGGATGTCGGTGCAGAAGTACGTGGCAGGGGCTTGTCGCGGCGTCCCTGCCTGAATACATCCGATGCCGGATCGATGCTGGGCAGGACGAGGCGCCAAAGGTGCTTCGCGATCTGTTCACATGATGTGATATATATTTCCAAAGGGTCGCGTCCGGTGCTTCGGGCCGCACGCTGCCGCTGACGAGGAGAGCAGAATGAGCAAGGTAATCGGGATCGACCTGGGCACGACCAATTCGTGCGTCTCCATCCGCGAGGGTGACGAGAACCGGGTGATCGAGAATAGCGAGGGTGCGCGTACGACGCCCTCCATGGTCGCCTTTGCCGAGAATGGCGAGCGACTGGTCGGCCAGGCCGCCAAGCGCCAGGCCGTCACCAACCCGACCAATACCCTCTATGCCGTGAAGCGCCTGATCGGTCGCCGCTTTAACGACCCGACCGTCGAGAAGGACCGCGCGCTGGTTCCGTTCGACATCGTCAAGGGCGATAACGGCGATGCCTGGGTCGAGGCCCGTGGCCAGAAATATTCGCCGTCGCAGATCGCGGCGTTCGTGCTCGGCAAGATGAAGGAAACCGCCGAGACCTATCTCGGTGAGACCGTCAGCCAGGCCGTCATCACCGTCCCGGCCTACTTCAACGATGCCCAGCGCCAGGCGACCAAGGATGCCGGCCGTATCGCCGGTCTCGAAGTGCTGCGCATCATCAACGAGCCGACCGCGGCTGCCCTGGCCTATGGCCTCGAGCGTCGTAACGGCGGCACGGTCGCCGTGTACGACCTCGGCGGCGGCACCTTCGATGTGTCCGTGCTCGAGATCTCGGACGGCGTCATCGAGGTGAAGTCGACCAACGGCGACACCTTCCTCGGCGGCGAGGATTTCGATGCCCGGGTAATTTCCTACCTCGCGGACGAGTTCAAGCGCGAGCAGGGAATCGACCTGCGCCAGGACAAGCTGGCTCTGCAGCGCCTGAAGGAAGCCTCCGAGAAGGCCAAGATCGAGCTGTCCTCCTCCAAGGAGACCGAGATCAACCTGCCCTTCATCACCGCCGATGCCTCCGGGCCGAAGCACTTGGTGTTGAAGCTGACCCGGGCGAAGCTCGAGAGCCTGGTCGCCGACCTGATCGAGCGGACTCTCGGCCCATGCCGCGCTGCCCTGAAGGACGCGTCGGTCACGGCGAGCGAGATCGAGGAAGTGATCCTGGTCGGCGGTATGACCCGCATGCCCAAGGTCATCGAGATCGTGAAGCAGTTCTTCGGCAAGGAGCCGGCCCGCAACGTGAACCCCGACGAAGTCGTGGCGATCGGTGCAGCGGTCCAGGGTGCCGTGCTGAAGGGCGACGTCAAGGACGTGCTGCTGCTCGACGTGACGCCGCTGTCGCTCGGCATCGAGACGCTGGGCGGAGTGTTCACCCGCCTGATCGATCGCAACACGACCATCCCGACCAAGAAGAGCCAGACCTTCTCGACCGCTGAGGACAACCAGGGCGCCGTGACCATCAAGGTCAGCCAGGGTGAGCGCGAGATGGCGGCCGACAACAAGGTGCTGGGTCAGTTCGACCTGATGGGGATCCCGCCGGCACCACGCGGCGTGCCGCAGATCGAGGTCACCTTCGATATCGATGCCAACGGCATCGTGTCGGTGTCTGCCAAGGACAAGGCGACCAATAAGGAGCAGCAGATCCGCATCCAGGCCTCCGGCGGCCTGTCGGACAACGACATCGAGCGCATGGTCAAGGAAGCCGAGGCGAATGCCGACGCTGACAAGGCCAAGCGTGCGTCCGTCGAGGCCCGAAACCATGCCGAGAGCCTGGTTCATCAGACCGAGAAGACGCTGTCCGAGAGCGGCGATAAGATCCCGGCCGCCGAGAAATCGGAAGCCGAGACCGCGATCGCTGCGACCAAGGCGGCTATGGAAGGCAGCGATGTCGAGGCGGTGAAGGCCGCGACCGAGCGGCTTGGCCAGGTGTCGATGAAGATCGGCGAGGCGATGTACAAGGCCAGCGCCGGCGAAGCGGCAGGCGCTGCCGGTGCCGGCGAGCCACCGCATGGTGCGTCTGCCGGTCCGGGTGCGAGCCAGGGCGGCAATGCAGGCGGTGCATCTGCCGGCGAGCGTGTGGTCGATGCCGACTTCGAGGATATCGACGACAAGAAGAAGTCTGCCTGATCGTTTTCGCAGACTAGACGTGTGGAAGGCGCCCGCGCTTCGGTTCGAAGGCGGGCGCTTTTTCTTGGGAATTGACGACGGAAACAACTGGTCGGCGTGCCTTCTACGGGGCGCCGGCTGGTCTCCGGTGAGGTAGACATGGCCAAGCAGGATTACTACGCGACCTTGGAGGTCGCTCGGGATGCCTCTGCGGACGACCTCAAGAAGGCGTATCGCAAACTCGCCATGAAGTATCACCCGGATCGAAATGCCGGGGACAAGGCTTCCGAAGCCCGGTTCAAGGAGCTCAACGAAGCCTATGACGTCCTGAAGGACGATCAGAAGCGCGCGGCCTACGATCGCTTCGGCCATGCTGCGTTCGAGGGCGGCGGTCCTGGGCCGGGCGCTGGCGGCTTCGAGGCCGGCGGTGGTCTCGGCGATATCTTCGATCAGGTTTTCGGCGACATGATGGGCGGCCGTCGTGGCGGCGGCGGTGGTCCGCGTGCTGGTGCCGACGTGCGTGCCCAGGTCGAGATCAGCCTTACCGATGCGTTCTCGGGCATCAAGGTGCCGTTGCGCGTGCCCAGCCGGATTACCTGCGAGGCCTGCAACGGCAGTGGTTCCGAGGACAAGGCACGTGGTGCCGAGACCTGCCCGACCTGCCATGGCGCCGGCAAGGTGCGGGCGCAGCAGGGCTTCTTCCTGGTCGAGCGTGGGTGCCCGACCTGTGGGGGCCGTGGCCGTGTCGTGCGCAATCCGTGCAAGGTCTGCCGCGGTGCCGGCACCGTCGAGCGCGATCGCAATCTCTCGGTCGATATCCCCGCCGGCATCGAGGACGGAACCCGTCTGCGTGTCCAGGGCGAGGGCGAGGCAGGACCGCAAGGGTCTCCGAACGGCGACCTGTATCTGCATGTCGGCGTGAAGCCGCACGAAATATTCCAGCGCGACGGTGCCACCGTGGTGGTACGGGTGCCTGTCGGCATGACGATGGCGGCATTGGGCGGTCATGTGGAAGTGCCGGTCGTCGATGGCACCCGCACCAAACTCACTGTCCCGGCAGGTAGCCAGACCGGAGACCAGCACAGGCTGCGTGGGAAAGGTTTTTCGGCACTGCGCAGTGCGGCCCGTGGCGACATGTATGTCGTATTCGCGGTCGAGACACCGCGTCATCTGACCAAGCGTCAGCGTGAACTGCTCGAGGAGTTCCAGGCCGAAGGCGGCGAAAACGACAAGAGCAATCCGGAAACGGAGGGGTTCTTCAGCCGGGTTCGGGACTTTTTCGAGGGAAGAAGCTGAAGTAAGGGCAAATCCCGGTAAAATACCGGTAGCAACTGCGTGAGTTAAGGCAAAGCCTTGACATGGTTGTTGAACCAAGCGTGATCGGAGTTTAACTAAATCATGCTTGCGGTGACGTCCCCCCCCCACCCTCGCCGTAGGCAGGAAATGGCGGCGCGATCCGTGCGGTCGCGCCGCCGATCTTCCCGATCGATCCCGTGCGTATAGGTATCGCCGGAATAGCCGGTCGTGTGGGGCGTGTTCTCGTTCAGGAAGTGCGGCTTGCCGGTATCGACTTGTCCGGTGGCAGTGTCCGGCCAGGTAGCACCGATGTATTGATCGAACCGGACATTTTTTTGTTCGACGATATTGTCGGTCTCGCAGCGCAGTCCGATGTCGTGATCGACTTCACCCATGCCGATACTGTTGTGCACCATGCCGATGCCCTGTCGAGCAGCGGCACCGGCTGGATATTGGGTACGACCGGCCTTTCGCATGAGGCGCAAGCTTCGGTCGACCGTGCCGCCCGATTCATACCGATCGTACAGGCGGCCAATTTCTCTTCAGGCGTTGCCCTGTTGCTCGACCTTGCCAGGCGCATGGCGCAGGCGTTGCCGGCCGAGACCTATGATGCCGAAATTCTCGAGATGCATCATCGGCAGAAAGTCGATGCGCCGTCGGGAACCGCGCTGGCACTTGGAAAGACCGTTGCCGAGGTGCGTGGCGTAAGCCTGGATGATGTGCGCGAAAGCGGTCGGGACGGCCATACCGGGCTGCGAGGTCCAGGCGCGATCGGGTTCGCGGCCTTGCGCGGTGGGCAGATCGTCGGTGAACACACGCTCATGTTCACCTCCGGCAGCGAGCAGATCGCCTTGACCCATCGCGCGTTCGACCGTCGCGTCTTCGCAGCCGGCGCGGTCCGTGCGGCACTTTGGGCCGATGGGCGTTCGCCGGGTCTGTATGGTATGGAGGACGTGCTGGGACTTCGCTGACCCGGTCGACCGCAGTGTTTCTTGACCCTCTCGGCGCTTTCCGCCAAACCCCCCACCTTCGACGGCTGCCCGCATCAGGCGCATCCGGCCGTGCCATGCGAGGAGCACCATGCGCAACAAGGGCGACTTCCTGTTCACGTCGGAATCAGTGTCCGAGGGCCACCCGGACAAGGTAGCCGATCGGATCAGCGATACGGTGCTGGACTGCTTCCTGGCAGCCGATCCGGAGGCGCGCGTTGCTTGTGAGACGCTGGTCACCACCAACCGCATCGTGCTGGCCGGCGAAGTCCGCGGGCCTGCTTCCGTGACCCGGGAGCTGCTGGTCGAGGCGACCCGCGCGGCTGTCCGCGACATCGGCTACGACCAGTCCGGCTTCTCCTGGCGCAATGCCGAGGTGCAGTACTACTTGCACGCCCAGTCCGCCGACATCGCCGTCGGTGTCGATAGCGACGGCAACAAGGACGAGGGCGCCGGCGACCAGGGCATCATGTTCGGTTTCGCCACGCGCGAGACCGAAACGCTGATGCCGGCGCCGATCCATTACGCACATGCCATCCTTCGCCGCATGAACGAGCTGCGCAAAAACGGTGACCCGCGCGGCCGTGGCCTGCAGCCGGATGCCAAGAGCCAGGTGACGCTGCACTACGTCGACGGCAAGCCGGTCGGCGCCACCAGCGTGGTGATCTCGACCCAGCATGACGAAGGTATGGCCCAGGCCGATATCCGCGAGGCGTTGCGTGGCATCGTCGCCGACGTGCTGCCCGCCGGCTGGGAGGTTCCCGAGGACCAGTTCTACGTCAACCCTACCGGCATCTTCGTGATCGGCGGTCCGGATGGCGATTGCGGCCTGACCGGGCGCAAGATCATCGTCGACACCTACGGCGGTGCGGCGCCACATGGCGGCGGCGCCTTCTCGGGCAAGGATCCGACCAAGGTCGATCGCTCGGCCGCCTATGTGTGCCGCTACCTGGCCAAGAACATCGTTGCCGCCGGCCTTGCCGATCGCTGCACGCTGCAGATTGCCTACGCCATCGGCGTGTCGCAGCCGCTTTCGGTCTATGTGGACCTCGATGGTTCCGGCCACGACGTGGACGAGGCACGGCTGGAGCGGGTGTTGCGCGACGTGGTCGACCTCACCCCGCGCGGTATCCGCAAGCACCTGCGCCTGAACCGTCCGATCTATGCCGCCACATCGGCATATGGTCATTTCGGACGCATACCGGACCCCGCGACGGACAGCTTTACCTGGGAAAAGACCGATCTGGTCGATACCCTCAGGCAAGCATTCAACCGCTAGGCGGCAAGACGGTCATGGCGGTAAAGCCGCCGCCTGATCGCCTCTACGGTCGGCAGCGCAGCCATCCGTTGCGGCCACGCCAGCAACTCCTGCTGGATGTGACGCTGCCGCGCCTGCGTTTTGCCGAAGCGGATGCCGGCGCCCCGGCGCAGGCGTTCGGCCGCGTTCCGGAGCAACTCTGGCTGGAGGTCGGCTTCGGCGGCGGCGAGCATAGCCTGGCGCAGCACGAGGCTAATCCGGCAGTCGGGCTGATTGCCTGCGAAGTGTTCGAGAACGGTCTTTGCTCGTTGCTGTCGCGGCTGGTGCCCGAGGGTGCCGAGGACACGGCACCCGTGCCCGACCTGCTGCGGGTCTGGGACGATGATGCCCGGACGCTGCTTCGGCTGCTGCCGGACGCCTGCCTCGACCGGCTGTTCCTGCTGTTCCCGGACCCGTGGCCGAAAACCCGGCATGCCAAGCGCCGGTTCGTGCATCCGGAAACCATCCCGCTGTTGGCTCGTGTCCTGAAGCCCGGCGCCACATGGCGTGTCGCCAGCGACGATCCCACCTACCAGGCCTGGGTGCTCGAGGTGATGGGTGCCCAGGAGGTGTTCGACGCCCCGCCGCCGGCCGCAGAGCGTCCGGAAGGTTGGCCGCCGACGCGCTACGAGGCAAAGGCGCTCGCGGCTGGCCGGCATCCGCTTTACTGGTCGTTCGTCCGGCGCACGTGAACCAGCGCTGGTCTTTCGCGCTCAGCGATCGACCAGAGCGAGGATGGCGATGCTGACGCGTGTGGCGATCTACCAAGCTCGGTTGAGGCATTCCCAAACGTGCTGGACGTTCGGGTGCAGCGTGTCAGGGAGAGCGATCGCGGCGCCATCCCGATCGTAATGGTGCTGAAATGGACTTCGCCGACATGGCGGCGATCGAGAGTTCGCTGGCCTCGGACATCAAGACCCGCTCGCACGCGCTGACGCTGAACGTGCTCAAGCCATTCAGCGGCCGGTTTTTCCACTCCATTGCGGACACCAGGAACGTTTCCCAGGAGAGGATCCGCGTCGGGAGCGATACGCTCGATTTCCAAGAGCATCATCCGATCGTCTTGTTGTTTGGTCGGATAAATCTCTAGTGGGACGACTGGCTCCGCATCGCCAGTTGTTTCAACAGAGCAACCTGTCGCCAGAATTGCAGCCGCGGTTGGGCGGGACTGCCGATGACCGCGGCTCCGTCCGGAACATTGGCAATGACGCCGGCCTGGGCACCGATCCGGGCGCGATTGCCGATGGACAGATGTGGCGCCATCGCCGCCTGGCCACCAACCTGCACGTAGTCGCCGAGTACCGTGGAGCCTGAAATCCCGACCTGTGCCACGATGATGCAGCTCCGTCCGATCTGCACGTTGTGACCGATCTGGACGAGGTTATCGATATGGGTGCCCGCACCGATGATGGTGTCCTGCACCGATCCGCGATCCACCGTGGTGTTCGCGCCGATTTCCACGTCGTCGCCGATGATGACCCGCCCCAGTTGCGGCACGCGCGACAGCTTTTTCGGACCGCTGGACAGCCCGAACCCTTCCTGTCCGATCCGTACGCCCGAATGCAGATGAACGCGCGAGCCGAGCAACGCGTGCGTCACGCTGACATGCGACCCGATCGAGCAGTCGTTTCCAAGAACCACGCCGGCTGCGATCACGGAATGTGCGCCGATCCGGCTGTTCGCCCCGATCGTCACGCGCTCGCCGATGCACGCATACGCGCCGATTTCCACGGTCGGATGAATGAACGCGCTGTTTGCGATGGTCGCGGTCGGATGGACACCGGCGACCGCCTCCGCAAGCGGATGGAAAAGGCGGCACACCAGCGACCAGCTTTCGTCGATACGCTCAACGACGATCGGCATGACCGAGCTCGGAACGGAGTCGAGCATCTCTTTCTGAACGAGGACGGCACCGGCTTTCGTGTTCCGGAGAGCCTGCTCGTACTTCCTGTTGTTGAGAAAACTCAGGTCGCCGACAGTCGCATCGGCAAGCGACGCCAGCCCGTGCAACGTGATGTCCGCAGCGTTCGTGGTTCCCTGCGCGGCGGATGCGATAGCGCGCAGGCTGAACGGTCCGACCCGGTCGTAGAAATGCGGATCGCCTGTATGTGCCTGATACATGGAGTGCGTCCTGTTCACCCGGGCATTAATACCACGACCTCCACAAAAATGAGTGTAACTTTTCACAACGTCGTGAAACTCAGGTTTTACCCTGGACATTAACGGTTTTGCGCTACGGTTGACGTCAAACCGTTGCTGCCCCTGGGCAGCCCGCCACCGTAACGTCGGTGCCGTAGTGCAGCGGTAGCCGCACGCCTTTTCGGTTGCGCAACGAGCCTGCCAGGGTGGCAAGATGCGGCGTCATCGAAGGAGACCGCCATGCAGACGCGCATTGAGGGCCAGACGCTGCCGGTGCTCTATGTATCGCTGGACCCCTGGGAGAGCATCGTCTCGGAAACCGGCGAGCTGTCCTGGAAAAGTCCCAACGTCACCCTGCAGACCACCACGGCCGGGGCGGGCTCGTCCGGTTTCCTGGGTGCCGTGAAGCGTTCACTGGCTGGCGGCGGCTTGTTCATGACGCGGTACAAGGCCGAAGGTGGCCCCGGCTTCATCGCCTTCGCCGCCAAGATCCCCGGGACGATCGCCGAGCACCGAATCGAGCCTGGCCGGTCCTACATGTTGCATCGCCACGGCTTCATGTGTGCGACCGAAGGGGTCACGCTCGGGCTGGGCTTCCAGCGCTCGCTCGGCGCCGGGATATTCGGCGGTGAGGGATTCCGGCTGCAACAGGTATCGGGTAGCGGCACGTTCTGGACCATGCTGGGCGGACAGGTGGTGAGCCATCTGCTGGCACCCGGCGAGGCGATCGACGTGCATCCCGGCCATGTCGGCATGTTCGAGGACAGCGTGTCGTTCGACATCACCATGCTGCCCGGCATCCGCAACAAGCTGTTCGGTGGCGACGGGTTCTTCCTGGCCAGGCTGACCGGTCCCGGCAGGATCTGGCTGCAGACCCTGACCATGCCGAACCTGGCCCATGCGCTGGCGCCTTATCTGGGCGGCGAGACGGTGGCGTCGACCGCCGAGGGGTCCGCACTCGGCGTCGCCGCGTCGAGCTTCATACGGCGCGCGTTCCAGTAGCGCGCCGGCCGGCCAGCAGCGACACCGCCAACGACACGACCAGGTTCAGCGCGAGTGCCAGCAGGCCGGTCGAGATGCTGATGCCGGCACCGGCGAGATGCAGCGCGTGCACCGGTTTCAGCCCATCGGCGAACACGATCCAGCTTCCGGTCGCCATGCCGGCTGCCCATCCGGCGAGCAGGCCGGTGGCGGTCAGCCCCAGCGGCAGCAGCCCGATCACCAGGGCCGGCAGCGTCTGCAGCATCCACACACTGCCCAGCAATTGCAGGTCGATGGCGAATTGCGGGTTGAGCAGCAGGATGCAGCCGAGTGCCGCGACCTTGACCAGCAGCGCGGTGGTCCGTGCCGCCCGTGCATTTGCGGGCCCGGGCAGCAGGTTGCGCGTTACCAGGTTGGCAGCCCCGATCGCCATCACCGCGGCCGGCACCAGTGCGCCGACCGCGATCGCCGCGAACGCGAAGCCTGCGAACCAGCCGGGAAAAATCGTCAGGAACAGTTGCGGCACGACCGAGCTGGGGTGGGTGGTGACGATGCCGGCCGCATGCGCCATCAGTCCGAGCATGGCGATCAGCCCGAGCAGTACCGTGTAGGCCGGCAGCATCACCGCGTTGCGCCGGATCGTGTCGGCGTCCCGTGCGGCCAGGACACCGGTCAGCGTATGCGGATACAGGAATGCCGCCAGCGCCGAGCTCAGCGCCAGCGTCGCATAGGGGATGGACTGGCCGACACCCAGAACGTGGCCGTCCGGCGGTGGCTTCAAATGTGCGGAGGCGTGGGCGAACATCGTGCCGTAACCGCCGAGATGCAGCGGGATCACCGTGACCGCGGCGATCACCACGATGTAGATCATCAGGTCCTTCAGGAACGCCGTGGTCGCCGGCGCGTGCAGCCCGCCGAACCAGGTGTAGGCGGCCAGCGACAGGAACGCCGCAATCAGCGGGATCTCGCCGGGCAGGCCGAGCGCCTCCAGCACGGTGCGGATGCCGACAAGCTGCAGTGCGATATACGGGATGACCGACACCAGGCCGGTAACCGCGACCGCGCGTTCCAGGCTCCGGCTGCCGAACCGGGCCCGCACGATGTCGGCGGCGGTGACGTGGCCGCCTTCCTTGGCGATCTGCCACAGGCGCGGCATCACCGCATACACGAACGGGTAGACGATGATGGTGTAGGGCAGCGCGAAGAAGCCGTATGCGCCGGCGGCGTACACCAGCGCCGGTACCGCGATGATCGTGTAGGCGGTATAGAAGTCGCCGCCGACCAGGAACCAGGTCACCCAGGTGCCGAACGACCGGCCGCCGAGGCTCCACTCCTCGCCGTCCTTGTCTTTTCCGCGTCCTTTTCGCCAACTCGCGGATGCGCCGAGCAGGATCGTCGCGACAAAAAATACCAGGAAGATGGCAATGCCGGCCCAACCGGCGGTCGGCACGGATGCAGCGGCGGTCATGCGCGGCCGAACTTCCAGACGATCCAGATCAGCATCGCGGTCAGCGGCACCCATGCGAGCTGGTACCAGTAGAAGAACGGGAAGCCGAACAGGGCCGGCGTGGCGCGGTCGTAGAACGGCACCCACAACAGTCCGGCGAACGGGAGCAGCAGCAGCGCATGCACCAGGATAGGACGAAGGTGTCGGCTACCGCCGGGTTGGGTCATCACGGCGCGAGGCTCCCGTCTGCCGGTCGCATGCATCGTCCGGTGCCGCCTGCTTGGCCGATCGTGCGGCGGGTTTCAAGCGCCGGCGCCCGAGGCCGCCATGAGGGCGCGAACGCGTAAAGATCGATGGCTCGGCCGGCCCCGTGAAACGGAAGACACATCCTGACCCGGGAAGTTCGCGTCGTTGCCATCGTCGATGCCCGGCCGAGCCAGGCTGCCGCTGTCGTCGAGGCCATCGCAGCGCTTGTCGCGCCGACCCTGAAGGAGACGGGCTGACGCAAGTATGTTCCGCATCGCGATACCGAGGACGGCAATTGTTTCGTGTTCGTCGAGTGGTGGGAGAGCCGTACGAAGCTCGGGCCATTGCTGGCCGCGCCGTTGCGCGTCCTGGTGCTCGAGGCGCTCGGCTGAGACGCAAATCCGGGGACATGTTGCTCCGGACCGTGGTCCCGAGGATATTCTGGACGGGCGTGAAGCACACGCCGGGCGCGGTTGTCGCCATGCTGGCGGGTCGGAATTCGAGCCAGGCGTTGGTCCCGGTTAAATCGACGCTGTTACGATAAAGGAATGACCATGCGACGTTGGCTGATTACCGGGGTCGGGAGCGGGCTGGGCCGAGCCTTGGCCGAAGCGGTGCTGGCAGAGGGCGAGTGCGTCGCCGGTACTGTGCGGTCCGAGGCGACACGCACCGCCTTCGAGGCGCTCGCGCCCGGCCGCGCCTTCGGGCTGTTGATGGAAGCGCGCGATCCGGTCTCGGTTTCGACCGTAGTCATGGATGCCGAACGCCTGACCGGTGGAATCGACGTTCTCGTGGCGAATGCCGGCAGGGGGCTGGTGGGCGCGCTCGAAGAAACCAGCCTGGAGGAGATCCGCGATCTGTTCGAGGTCAATGTATTCGGCCCGATTGCGCTTATCCAGGCGATGCTGCCGGCCATGCGCGCGAGACGCGCCGGCCATATCGTCAACATCACCTCGGTCAGTGGCTTGGCTGCCTGGGTCGGAACCTCCGTCTACGGTGCTACGAAGTATGCGATGGAATGCGTCGGCGAGACACTGGCCAACGAGGTGCGCGAGCACGGCATCAAGGTGACCAACGTGGCGCCGGGTGGGATGCGGACCGATTTTGCCGGCCGGTCACTGGCCATGACGGCCTATCGCACGCCGGACTATGACGGCGCGGCGCGGGATGCCGACCGTGCCTTCGCGAGCTATGGTGGCCAGGAACAGGGCGATCCGGTTCGGGCAGCCGCTGCAATTATCGCGGCTGTCCGCGCGCCCGAACCACCGGTCCATCTGCTGTTGGGCAAGGATGCCGTTCACTACGCCGAGGAGGCGATAGCGCGGCTACAGGGCGAGATCGATCGCTGGCGGGATTTGAGCCTGTCCACCGGTTTCGAGTAGCAGTTGAGTTCAGGTCGTTGCGTAGCCGAACGGCTCACGCCTGTCCGTACTGGAATAAATCCCGAGCTCCGGCCCGTTCAGGGCGCCTGGCGCCTGGCGGGTTCGGCTCAGGCGACCTGTTTCAGAATTGCCCGCTTTTCTCTCCAGCCGGTTCGAATGTAATGATGAAGCGGACCCAATGCGTATTTGTGCACGTCCGGATTGTTGGCGAGATAATCCGTCGCGCACCAGGTCGACTTGATCCTATTTACCCGGAATTCGGTTGCATCCGTCACCAGATCGGGAACCGATATGCAAAGCTCCTTGTTATAGATAGATTTATACATCCTGGCGGTGAGTGAAAGATTTACCACAAGATGATTTCCGGGCAGGGAGGGGTTCCTGCCATACTCTTCCAGGGCTGCCGGATCGTTTACGTCTACTCGGCCTTCCAGCTTGCGGATGGTAGCCGCCTTGAGGTCCGGCAGGCTTCTGTTGTGCCAATGCAGATAGGTGAGCCGGGTGCTTACATGACCGTCCTTTAGTTTCGATACCGGAGCGTGCTGGCCATTATCCAGTCTCAGAATCGATTTCGACGGAAGGAATCCCTTGTGGAAGTGCCGTATCGGCGAATACCAGCCGGGATCGTTCGGAACATTGAACAACGACGTATCGATGCGTAATGCGCACTGTACATCTTTCAAAGAATCAAGTTCCGTCATGATGTCCGCGGTATCGACGCTGACACGATGATCGGTAAAAACACCCAGGAACTCGTCACAGTCGACAGGAAGAGCAAAGTCGTAATCACGCTCGGCATCCCAACTTTTTATGATGTTCTGGAAATGACCACCTTTTTTATCGAAATCGTGGTAACTCGTGTATTCCCATCGCACATTCGCGCCAAGTGACTCGAAATGCTTGAGCACGTTGACCGTATATTTATCCGTAGAGCCATTATCCATCACCGTCAGGTTTTTAATGTCGAACAACCTGGAATAGTGGTTGAACCATTTGAAAAGTAGAGTCCCTTCATCTTTTTGCATCATCAACACGAGAACCGACGCCAATAATTTTCTCCTTAAACGATTGATGTTGATATGAACGGTGCCGGCGTGCGTTCAACCAAATATTTTTGTGCCGAGAGAAAAAATCAGGAATACTGTGAAGTGTTCAACAAAGTTTCAAGGGGAGTGGATGCTGGAAGATACGTGCTGAGATGTAGCTGCTCGGATTTGGATAATTGACGAAGAAGAATCTGTAGAAGTGTCGATGATATCGATCGGGGATTTTCACTGATCCATTTGCAAAGCGATGAAGCCGTCAGTCCGTATGAGATCAACGCAAAGTAGCTTTCCGCCATCCTTGTAACAGCCCGGTCGATCGTATCCGGCTCCACGTATAAAAGATTGAACATTTCCCAATTCTGAACGACCTTGCGATCGCAGGAAACCTGATTTGCAGTTCCGCTACCCAGTGGCTCCGCAGTCAGAAAAAGACGAGTCGATGGCGACCGGAAATTTGTCAGACCATTAGGCATCAATCCGACCTGCATCCGGATGACGGTACTGGCCTGACGGTCACCGCGAAGGCGCAGTGGCTTGTTCCCCTGAGCCGGACAAATAAGCAGTGCATCTGTATCGGAATTCACAGGCCGAATTAAATACAAATGTTCAAGGCTTCGGTCAGTTTTGGACGAATGGACAATCAAATCCGAACGTGGATCAACCTGAAGTGCGGTATCGAAATACGTGACGATTCTTTGTATGTTCAACGAAGCTCTATTTCTAGCCGGATCTGCTTTGATCGTAGGTCTTGCGGGGTGGACTTTATCATTTAGAGTAAAATTCGGCGGTATCACGGAGGTAATTATCATTCCACATAATGCGGAACTGATCTGCAACTCGATTTTCGCCAAGATCCGGAACATCGATGGGAAAAATCGGCTCGCGCTATCGTCGCTTTCGGCGTTCCAGGACTCGTTGTTCCATGTCTGAGCAACAATCAAGGTGTCGCGACGTTTTTTTGCGCGGTCGATAAAATGTTCCATACTTCGGCTTTGGAAGTGCATGATCCAGGCCCCGGAAAAAACGGGCTCATCATGAACGATACCGGGCGTTGAACTCCACTTGACCGGGTTTCCGATCGAATTGACATAAAGTGGCGGGCTGACATCGAAGCAGTGGACGTTCTGCCATCTTGGCCCGACGCGAGCTGGCCGCACGAAGGATTTAACGTGACGATTGATAGCCTCGGTCGAATGGGAGCGCTTGGGGTAGGCGACCGGAGCCGGTACCAATGGCCTCAACACATGACCGTTGTTTCCATGCAGACGCCAATTCACGGCGATGCCGTCCGCCTGTAGAAAATTTTCGAGAAATCGTGGGACCGAGGATGCGGTTTCTAGAAGCAGATACTCGTCGGCATCTAAAAAACAGAGCCATGAAAATTCGGATTTTAATCTGGTGATTGCTTTTTTATACTCATTCTGCTGACGATCATAGAAGAAGTCGACATCCTGAACCGCTTTTTCATACCTGATGTCGAAATGCAGCCCGGCATTCCTTACGACCCGGTCGGTACCGTCTGTCGATGCATCGTCAATGACGAAGATCGTATCGAAACCGAGTGCGATGTGCCATGCAAGCCACGCGGCTATATCATGCACCTCGTCCTTCAATACGACGACAAGCCCGACTTTGTCCGTTTTAGTCATTTTCAGGATTTCACGGCGGGATATCGAGCTTTCTTTGCGAGTCCGATGTGCAGCCGCATATGGGAGAACTGAGCCCTACGCCGGTCTCTTGCAAGTCGTGACGACAAACCACAAGATGATAAGGATCCCGGAATGTTGCCAACACCTGCTACGTTTCTGAAACTGTAGATGTACTCATGGTAATTGAACCGGACGTTCGACAAGGCTCCGCTGTTCCTCTGCATCGTGACGCAACCCATTATTGCCATCTGTCCGTCCTGGGATAACGGTTTGTTCATGATGGATTTACGTTGAACTGCCATGGTCGATAGCGACTCCGGCAAAGGACCTGGCAGCCTCCAGCTCCTTTGAGGGAGCTGGAAGTGGTTCGTCGGCAGCATCCGAAGCCTGAACTAGTCCCCCTCCGCTGCCGGATCGACCAGGTCGAAAAACGGCTGACGGTCGACGGTGAAGTGCTTGCTGTAGAACGGGTCGCGGCGGTAGAGCGGATGGCTGCCCCAGCGTTCCTGCATCGTCTGGGTTTCTGCGTAGAAACGCGCCTCGTGTTCCGGCCGGTCGTCGCTGCCGCGTGACAGGCTCTCGTGATGATAGGCCACGAACTCGGCACACCAGACGATGCGCCAGCCGGCGTCGCGTACCTTCAGGCACAGATCCACGTCGTTGTAGGCGACCTTGAGGTGTTCCTCGTCGAAGCCGCCGACATCGCGGAACAGGTCGGCCCGGATCAGCATGCCGGCCGCGGTGACAGCGGACACCTCGTGGCTGAGCATCGCCCGACCGATATAGCCGTAGTCGGTAAGCGGAGCGCCGCGATGCACATGGGCCGCGACCCCGGCCGGCCCGACCACCACGCCCGCATGCTGGATGGTATCGTTGGGATACAGGAACTTGCCGCCCACGATGCCGATGTCCGGCGCTACGAGAGCCTCGCCGACGATGGTCCTGAGCCAGTCCTTGTCCTGCACGAAAACGTCGTTGTTCATGAAAAAGAAGAACTCGGCGTCGCGGCCCTTGGCTGCCAGGTTGTTCAGGCGCGAATAGTTGAAATCTTCCTCGACGGTCAGGACGCTCACTCGCTTGAGCTTCGAGATGCGTCGGCAGAAATCCACAGCCTCCTGTGTCACCGACCAGTTATTGACCAGAACGATGTCGAACGACTTGTAGTCGGTGAAGGTCAGCAGCGCATCGATGCATTTCTGCGTCGTCTCCACCTGGTCCTTGAACGGGATGATGATCGATACGTGCGGCTGGGTTTTCTGGAGCCATTTGACACCGTACAGGGTGAGGCCGCGGATCGAGCTGACCTCGGCCTTGATGCCGCGGCGTTCGAGGTGATCGCCCACCGCCTTCACGCCGGCATCGATGGCATAGGACTTGTTGCCGATGTTGACCGCGGTCGAATTCGGCGTCTTGCGCCAGTGGTAGAGAACCTCCGGCACATGATGGATTTCGCTCGCCGGGATCAACTCGGCCAGCCGCAGGATCAAATCGTGGTCCTGAGCGCCGTCATAAACCGGACGCAGATCGCCCACCGTCTTCAAGGAGGCTGTCTCGACGAACAGCAGATGGCATATGTAGTTGCAGCCGAGAAGATACCGGTAATTATAGTCGGGCTTGAGATTCGGTTCGAGGAAGTAGCCCGCCTGGTCTATTTTATCCTCGTCGGAATAAAGCATCCGGGCACCGGTCGACTGGGCCGCCCTCACCATCATCTCGATGGCGACATCGACCAGAAGATCGTCATGGTCGAAGAACGCGACATAGTCGCCACGGACGTCGGCCAGGCCGGCATTGGTCGCCCCGCTGATACCGAGGTTCTTTTTCAGGGTGACGGCGCGGATGCGTGGATCCTGTTCGCAATATCTGGCGATGCGTGCGGCGACCTCGGGCGACTTGGCACCATCGTCGACGATGATGAGTTCCCAGTTGCGGTAGGTCTGCGCGATCACCGAGTCGACCGCCGCGGTGAAATCCGACATCATCGGCTTGTATGTGGGGCAGAGAATGCTCACCAGCGGCTGGAGAGCGGCGGGTACCTGTCCGGCTTCCCGTGCACGATCGGTAGAGACGCGCGCACGCAGCCGGTCGTAGTAGCGGCGGGCCCAGCGGTCGTAGTCGCCGAGATTGTAGGACGGTTTCGGGACGATGTCCGAGACGTCGGTGCGCAGCCGGGCGATCTCGCCGTGCAGCCGTTCCACCTTGGCCTGGATCTCGAGCAGCCGGGCCTCGAGCTGGTCGTCGACCAGCGTGGTGGTCAGTGGGCTGCCGGCGAGTTCGATATCGTGCGGCGTGACGACGAAGCGGAAGGTCTGTTGCCCGCCTCTGCGGAACGAATTCGGCAGGATGATCTCGAAGCCGCAATTGGGATCGCCGCCCAGAACGGCCGCCACGTCGCCACGATACCGGTCGGCCTTCACCTGCACCACACGCACGCCGTTGGCCGTCACCAGGATGTGGCAGCCGCCGGTCCGCTCCTGCGTTACCGTATCGAGCTTCTGTACCCAGCCGCGCAGTGCGCCCTGCTTCATGCCGTCGAGGTAGCTCTGGAATTCGTAGAGCCGGTGCAGGGTGAACGCGCACTCCTCGTGCATCAGATCCGATTCGACCGCATCGAGCTGCGGCACGATGGCGCGGTCGCCGAAACGGAACGACAAGATATGCGGGTTGCCGTCCACGAAGGATTGCGGAAGCGTGAAGGTGAAGCCGAGACGACCGGTCGGATGACCGAGCGCCTTCTGTACGTCCTCGCGCAGCTCATCGCACACGACCAGGTCGACTTCCTGATGATCGACCAGCACATGCAGGTGGGTAGGCTCGGTCGGGCTGCGTGTGTTGACAGCCCAGCCTTTGGCAATACCACCAGAGAAGGAGTCGACGTAGCCGAGAAAAATTGCTGGTTTGGCGCGCGGCAAAGCCGCTGTCTCGGCAATCCGTAGTCTGGTAGTGACCACCTGGTCCTTCTCCTGCGGCATTCGATGCCTCCGGCGATCGTTATAGTATCGTTAGTAATCTAGCGAGCCTGTTCGTGATTTTAAGAGGGCGGTCTTTGCCCAACTTGCATCCCGCCCCAGTGCCAGCAAGGCCAGTACCTGGCTGGGCTGGCGCATGATGGACCTTAACAGGTTAACAATCTGTAGCTTCCCGTCCGGCTGCAGTGCGATGCAGGCAGCCGGCGGGAGCGTACGTTCGGCGGGATCGCAGACCGCGCGCAGCACGGCGAATGGTATGCCGGCCGCTTCGGCTGCGAGTGCCACCGGGCCACTTTCCATGTCGAGCGACCGGCAACCGGTCCGGGCGAGCAGGTCCGCCTTGTCTGCGCGGCTGGCGACAAGCACGTCGCTATGCAGCAGCGTGCCGGCAGATCCAGGTCCGAGCAGGGAGCGTAGCAATGGGTCGGTTGCCAGGCGTTTCCCGTCCACCAGCACCGAGTCGGGCACCAGCAGGTCGCCGGGACGCAAGGCTGGGTCGAGGCCCGCGGCCAGCCCGAAGCTGAGCAGGCGGGTGGCTCCCTGCGCCACCAGTCCGCGCACTGCCCGGTCGGCACCGGCGCGGGTGGCGCCGCTGATGCCGATGAGTGCGTCGGGGCACAGCCGCCGGGCCAGTTTCGCTTCGGCGTTCAACCCGACGACGATGCCGAGCCCGGGCAACCGGCGGAGTCCGGTCATCGGGACTAGAACCCGTGGGAGACGCGGCTGCTGTTGCTGCGGCCGAGATTGCGATAGCGCGACAGCGCCATCAGCGGGAAGAACATCCGGTAGCCGTGGTAGCGCAGGTAGAACACGCGCGGGAAACCGACCGCGTTATAGGGCTGCTCCTGCCACTCGCCGTCCGCCTCCTGGGTCGCGGTCAGCATCGCGATGCCACGTGCCACGGCCGGATGGTCGCGCCGCTCCGCCGCCATCAGCCCGAGCAACGCCCAGCCGGTCTGGGACGGCAGGCTGGTGTGATACCGGCCGGGCTCCGCACCCTCGAACGTCGCGCAATCCTCGCCCCAGCCGCCGTCGGGCTGCTGGATCGACACCAGCCAGTTCACCGCCCGGACCACCATTTGATCGGCCGGCGGCACGCCCACCGCGTTCAGGGCGCACAGCACCGACCAGGTGCCGTAGATGTAGTTGGTGCCCCAGCGGCCGAACCAGCTTCCGTCCTGCTCCTGCTCGCGCCGCAGATAGGCGATGCCGCGATCGATCACCGGGCGGTCCTCGGCATGGCCGAGCTGGGCCAGGAACGAGAGGCAGCGCGCGGTCACGTCGGCGGTCGGCGGGTCCAGCAGCGCACCGTGGTCGGAGAACGGGATGTGGTTGAGGATCTCGGTGTTGTTGTCGATGTCGAACGCCCCCCAGCCGCCGTTCGTGCTCTGCATGCCGATGATCCAGCGACGCGCGCGCACCAGCGCCTCGATGTTGCCGTCCGCATCGTGGCGGTGCAGCAGCATGCCGACGACGGCGGTATCGTCCACGTCCGGGTAGAAGGCATTGTTGTACTGGAACGCCCAGCCGCCCGGGTCGAGCGTCGGGTTGCGGATCGCCCAGTCGCCCTTCACGTCGAGCACCTGTCGCTCGCGCAGCCAGGCCGACGCCGCATCCAGGGCTGCCGGAACGGGCGGGACCCCATCCTCGGGAGGCCCGTTCATGTCCGCTTCCGCCATGGCATGGCCGGCCAGGCTGGTGTCCCAGATCGGCGAGACGCAGGGCTGGCAATAGGTCTCGTCGCCCTGGTCGACCAGCAGCCGGCGGATCGCTTCCCAGGCCACGGCCACGTCCGGATGATCCGCCGGCACGTCGAGTGCGTCGTACATCATCACGGTGTTGGCCATGGCCGGATAGATCGCTCCGAGCCCGTCGAGGCCGTTCAGCCGTGTCTCGATGAAGCCGCGTGCAACCTTGATCGCGTGGTTGCGGATCGTGGCGGGCATCCGCCGGTCGAGCGGGCGGATCAGGGTGTCGATGGCCTTGAACACCGGTCCCCAGGCCGAGCGATACGGCCCGCGTATCCAGTCGCGCACCTGGGAAGGAGGCACCCGGAACAGCTCCTGCACCCGGACCCCGCGCGGATTCCGTGCACGCGGGTGCAGCGCGCCCAGCACCAGCATCGGTGTCACCACGGTGCGGGACCAGTAGGACATGTTCCAGATATTGAAGAAGAACCATTTCGGCAGAAGCATGATCTCGACCGGCATGCAGGGCACGCCGCGCCACGGCACCTCGCCGAACAAGGCGAGCTGGAACCGGGTGAAGACGTTGGTGCGCTCGGCGCCGCCCGCCGCCAGGATCGCCTCGCGGGCCCGGACCATGTGCGGTGCGTCCGGATCGTCGCCCAGCATCTTCAGCGCGAAATAGGCTTTCACGCTGGCGGACAGATCGAACCGTCCCTCGTAATAGAGCGGCCAGCCGCCATGCGTGCCCTGGATACGCCGCAGATACACGCCGATCCGTGCCTCGACGGCAGGATCGATCCGGTCGAGATAATGTTCGAGCAGCAGGTATTCGGCCGGGATCGTGGCATCGGCCTCGAGATCGAACAGCCAGTGCCCGTCGGGCTGCTGCCGGCGACCCAGCGCGGACCGGCCACGGTCGATCGCCTGGCTCAGCACCGCATCGGACAATTCGGCCGCTTCGTCGAAGACGACGGCCTCTCGCTCTTGCACGGTGCCTAGCACCATGACCGCTTCGGCCTGCGTGTAGCCGGGGCGCACGGATGAGGTTGGATCATCGGTATCCGCTCGGGTCAGTGGCGGCCGGCAACCGGGGTCAACGCCCTGGCCGCGACCAAGCCGGACCTCATTGCACCTTCGATCGTGGCGGGCAAGCCTGTCGCGGTCCAGTCGCCGGCCAGCATGAGGTTCGGCACGCTGGTGCGGCAGCCTGGCCGCAACCGCTCCTGTGCCGGAGTCGCCGCGAACGTGGCGCGCTTCTCGCGCACCACGCGGTAGAGCGGCGGCGCTTCGGGGAGGGTCGTGCCGGGCTTCAAGTGGGGCGAAACCACCGCACGTACCTCGCGCCAGATCGAGAGTGCGAGTGATTCCGGTGTGCGGTCGGCCAGATGGTTGGCGGCACTGACCGTCACCGACAAGATGCCCGGCTTGACGAATACCCATTCCGCCAGGCCGCCGACCACGCCGGCGAAGCGGGCGCGGGCGAGGTCGCCGGTCACCTGGTCCAGCACGTCCGCCCGATAATGCAGGTTGAGGATGCTTTCGAACTGGTCCGGCGCGGTCAGGTCCGGCAACACGCCGGCGGTGAGGTCACGGACCGATTGCGCAGGCACGGCCAGGATCATCTGGTCGCCTGGTCCCAGATCGACCTGTCCTTCGGGCAGCAGCATGGTGCCGACCCGTCCATGCACCAGCCCCAGGCCCGCAACGCGGCAGCCGGTGCGGATCGTCACGCCGAGGCTGCGCAGCCGCACCAGCGCCGGATCGACCAGGCTTTCGGACAGGCCTTCGGCCGGGAACCACGGTATGCAGGCGGCACCACCCTTGGCCATGCTCTCGCGCATGACCGCACCCATCAGCGCCGCGCTGGCGATTTCGGGCCGGGTGTTCAACACCGAAACGGCAAGCGGTATCATCAGCCGGTCGGCGAGGGCGCCTGGTTCCAAGCAGTCGGCGATGGTCCGGTTGGGCCCGGCCCGCATCAGCCTGAGCAGGCCGACCAGCTCGCCCAGGCGCATGCCCGGAACCCGCCCGTGCTTCGAGAATACCCACCACGGGATTCGGCCCGGCGACAGGCGTACGGTCCAATCGAGTCCGGCCGCGAGATCGTGGAACGGGAAGATCGGCGCTCCGGGCCCGACCAGCGTGTTCCTGGCGCCGATGCGGTCGAGATAGGCGAAGACCGTCTCGTTGGCCGACAGCAGTAGATGGTTGCCGTTGTCCAGGCGGCAGCCCAGCAGCTTGTCGTCATAGGACCGCGCCCGTCCGCCGCAGGCCGGTCCGCCCTCGTAGATCGCGACCCGGCGTCCGGCTTCCGCCAGTTCCAGCGCCGCACTCAGGGCCGCCAGTCCGCCGCCGACGATATGGACCGTGCCGGCCAAGGTCAGGCCGGGACCAGGGCGCGCAGCCCGATCAGCAGCTTGCGCCAGCCCGGCACCGAGAGGCGCCTGGACGGCTCGCGCCAGTCCGCCTTGATCAGCGTCGACAGGATCGCAGCATAGCTCGCCGCCATCAGCCGTGCCGGACGCATCGCCTTGCGGTCGCACAGCCGCATCGCGGCGCGGGCGGCCACGAAATGCAGCTTCGCCCTCGTCGCCATGATCCGGCAGGCGACGGGCAGCGCCGGCGAGACCAGGGCTGCTTCCGGATCGAGCGGCACGCCGCATTCGGTGAGCACCTCGCGCGGTAGATAGAGCCGTCCGCGCCCGGCATCCTCGCCGAGATCGCGCAGGATATTCGTCAGTTGCAGCGCCCGCCCGAGATGGAAGGCAACCCGGTCGGCCTCCGCGGATGCATCGCCGAAAGCCCGTACCGAGAGCCGTCCGACAGCGGACGCCGCGCGATCGCAATAGAGATCCAGGGTGGAGAGGTCGGGTGCGACGATCACCTCCTCGGCGTCCATCTGCATGCCGTCGATGACCGCTGTAAAATCGGTCTCGCGCAGGTCGTAGCGCTCGATCGACGCGGTCAGCACCCGGTCCAGCGGGTCCGTGGCACAGCCCTCGTAGAGGCCGGCGATGCGGCCCCGCCATTCCTGCAGCCGGGGTAGCTTGGCGTCGAACGGGAGGTCCTCGTCGGCCACGTCGTCGACCAGCCGGCAGAAGGCATAGATCGCGAACATCGCGTAGCGGCGATCCGGCGGCAGGACGCTCATGCCGCGCGCGAACGATGTGCCCGAGCGACGCACGATTTGTTCCACGACCTGCAGGTCGTCCGGCGCGCAGCCCAGCGGTGTCTGGCTCATGAAATGCGGTCCGGCGTCAGAACAGGTGCCGCAGGGTCGCCAGCAGGCTCACCCCGACATCGCCGCGCGACAGCTTCACCCGCCTGGCCAGCGGGTCCTGCCGCCGCAGCCGGCGCGCCAGCCGATGCGACAACCCGACGATCACCGCCGCCTCCAGGCGCATCCGCCGGTCGGCGATCAGGCCGGGCAGGCGTGCAGCCTCCTGGTTGAGCCGGTCGACCTGGTCCAGCGCCTGGTTCAGCACCTGGCGCAGCCCGGTGGTCAGGCGCTCGCCGCGAACGGACTCCACGGTTTGTCCGGCCTGTGCCAGCCACGATTCCGGCAGGTAGCAGCGCCCGAGCTCGTCCAGGTCGGCCTTGCAGTCCTGCAGGTGGTTCAGCACCTGCAATGCCGCGCATAGCGCGTCCGAGGGCGCATGGGTGGCGACGCCCTCGCCATGCAGGTCGAGGAGGTACAGCCCGACCGGATTGGCGGAATAGCGGCAGTAATCCAGCAGCTCGGCCCAGCTCGCATATCGGCTCTTCACGCAATCCTGCCGGAAAGCGACGATCAGGTCGGTGCCGCGGGACGGATCGATGCCGGTTTGGGCCAGGCTGGCACGCAGCCCGGCGGCGCTTGCGATCTCGGCCGGGGTAAGATCGGGACCGCTCGCCTGCTGGCCGAGCAGCACCGCCTGCATCGCATCCAGGCGGGCGATCTTCTGGTCGGCCGGCAGGACGGCATTATCGGCAATATCGTCGATGGCGCGGGCAAAGGCATAATAGGCGTGCACGTGCGGCCGCAGGGACCGCGCGATCAGCATCGATCCGACCGGGAAGTTCTCGTCCGTCTTGCCCTTGCCGGACGATACGTCGGTCGCCGGTGCAGGGCCTGGGATCATATCCAGAACCGTATCGAGCCTTTCGGGCATCGCGCTCATGCGGCGGTCACGTCCTTGTTGGCGTCACGGTAAGCCCGGCGCTTCCAGACCACCCCACGGCCACGATGATGGTCGATGGCCGATCCGATGGTCGCCAGGGTGTAGAACAGGGCGATCCCAGGCAGCAACAGCGCCCATGCCGGGGACAGCCGGAACCGGCGCAGCGTCGGCAGGAACGAGCCGGTCGACAGCAGCCATGCGGCACCCCCGATCCACCGGGCCGCACCGTGGCCGGCGAGCAACGTCAGCAACGGTGCGATCCAGACCAAACCCATGCCCAGCACGGTGCCGAGTAGCAGCAGCGGCGAGAACCGGAGCTGCACATAGGCGGTGCGCGCCACCATCCGCCAGACATCGACCGGTGCGGGATACGGCCGGATCGACTTCGCCAGCATCGAATGGCCGAGCCAGATCGCGCCGCCGCTGCGCTTGACCCGGGTGGCCAGCGTCACGTCGTCGATCAGCGCACCGCGCAGGCTCTCGATCCCGCCGATCCGGGTGAGGGCGGTGCGGCGGATCAGCACGGTGCCCCCCGCTGCCGCGGCGGTTTTGGAGCGCGCGTCGTTCACCCGTCCGAACGGATAGAGAAGCTGGAAGAAGAACACGAACGCCGGCACCAGGGCCCGTTCGGCCGGGCTCGTACAGTTCAGCTCGACCATTTCCGAAACCTGGTCGAGTCGGTCCCGCACTGCCTTGGCGACCAGCGTGGTGACGTGCGGGATGGCATGGGTGATGTCCGCGTCGCACAGCAGGAAGAAACCTTCCTCGCCGGGATGCAGCCTGCGTGCCTCGGCGACGCCCTGCGCCACCGCCCACAGCTTGCCGCTCCAGCCCGGCGGCCGTGCGGCCCCGTCCAGCACGGTCAGCCGGTCGGTTCCGAGGCTGCGGGCAACCGCGCCGGTGCCGTCGCTGCTGCCGTCATCGACCAGGACGATCCGGTAGGGGCCGGGATAGTCCTGTGCCAGCAGCGAGGTCAGGCAGGCGGCGATCGAGTCCGCCTCGTCCCGCGCCGGGATCACCACTGAGACGGATGGCCAGGTATCCTGGTCGGTGACCGGCACCGGACGCAGGATCGGCCCGGCCTGCCAGAATCGGCCATGCAGCCCGATCAGGCCGAGCCAGACCAGCAGCGTCGCGATTGCCAGGATCAGCATGGGTTCAGATCATGCCTGCCTGGCGGAACCAGTCGACCGCGTCCGCCACGGCCTCGCGGGCCGGTCGTGGCGCGTAGCAAAGCTCGCGCCGGGCCTTGTCGGACGAGAAGAACATCTTCTTCTTCGACATCGCCAGCATCTCGCGCGTTACCCGGGGCTCGATCCCGAAGCCGCGTGCGAGCGCCTCCGATGCGATCGCGACCGGCCACAGCACGCGTTGGCCGAGCTGGATACGCGGCGCTTTGACGCCGGCGACGTCCGACACCAGCGCGAACACATCCTTCAGCGACATGTCCTCGCCGCCGAGGATGTAGCGCTCGCCGACGCGGCCCTTCTCGAATGCCAGCATGTGGCCCTCCGCCACGTCGTCGACATGAACGAGGTTGAGGCCGGTCTCGACGTAGGCCGGCATCTTGCCCGCCGCCGCATCGCGGATCATCGCGCCGGTCGGAGTCGGCTTGATGTCGCGCGGCCCGATCGGGGTCGACGGATTGACGATCACCGCAGGCAGGCCGTGCTCACGCACCAGCGCCAGTACCGCCTGCTCGGCCAGGTATTTGGACCGCTTGTAGACGCCGATGATGGCATGCTCGTGCACCGGCGTGGTCTCGTCGGCGATGCTGCCGTCGCCGACCAGGCCAAGGGCGGCGACCGAAGAGCAGTACACGATCCGCTCCACCCCGGCGGCTTGTGCCGCCAGCATCAGCCTCCTGGTGCCTTCGACGTTGGCCTTCATCATCGTGGCCGGGTCGGGCACCCAGAGACGGTAGTCGGCTGCCACGTGGAACAGCGCGCTGGTACCTTCGAGCGCGCGGGCAAAGCTTTCCGGCTTGCCCAGATCGCCTTCGACCAGCTCGGCGTCGAGCCCGTCGACATTGCGCCGGTCGCTACCTTTACGAACCAGCAGGCGCAGGGTGTGGCCACGTACCGCCAATGCGCGAGCGACCGCGGAACCGACGAAACCGGTGGCACCGGTGACCAGGACAGGCAGGGACATGGGCGGACACGGCTCCGGACAGCAAGGCGAACTGGCGGACAGTTGCCCTGCCAGCGCTGTCCGGTCAAAGGGCCTGCCGTCGCCCCGGCACCGAAGGCGCGGTTTCTCGTCACCCCGTGATATGGTTGGCGTCGTGTGGCTGGTGTAGACGCACCCTCCGGAGCAATCGTGCCCGGCCTTGAGAAAGGGGCAGCGCGGCTTGAAGACCGTTTCGATCCTGCTGGCGGTAATAGGCCTGGTGCTGATCACCGGCTTCACCGGCTGGCTCGGTGCAGGAGCGGTCCTGAAGGCGGTCGTTTCGGTCGGTGCCGCCGGTTTCGCCGCCCTGGTGGCAGCCCAGTTGGCCACCGACCTGATCCTGGCGATCGCATGGAGCGTCGCCTGTCCACGCATCGGCCTGGGGCGGTTGTTCCGGGCGCGACTGGTGCGCGAGGCGGCCACCACCTGCCTGCCGTTCTCGCAACTGGGCGGCATCCTGATCGCGATGCGCGCTACCTGCTTTCCGGCGACTCCGCGCGCCAGGGCCATCGCCTGGCCGGAAGCGTCGGCGGCCAATGTGGTCGACGTGACCACCGAGGTGCTCGGGCAGATCCTGTTCGTCGTGCTGGGATTGCTGTTCCTGCTGGACCGCCAGCCGGAGAGCAGCTTCGCCGGGCCGGTGGCGATCGGCATGGTGCTGATGGCCGTGGCGATGGCGATTTTCATCTGGGCACAGCGCAGTGCGTCGGGCCTGTTCCGGCGCGGCGTTGACCTGCTCGGCAACCAGGTCGCCGGCCAATGGAAGGGCGCGATGCAAAGCGGCATCGACAGCCTGCAGGAACGGCTGAACCGCTTCTACGAGCACCCGGGGCGGATTGCCGCCGCCTGCCTGATCCATCTGTGCGCCTGGACCGCCGGTGCCGGCTGGGTGTGGCTTGCCTACCGGCTGCTGGGCGCGCCGATCGGCTTCGGCGAGGCGATGGCGATCGAGGGCGTGGCCAGCGGCGTGCTGTCGCTGTCGTTCATGGTGCCGGCGGCCCTGGGTGTGCAGGAGATGGCCTACATCACCCTCGGCAGCCTGTTCGGCCTCGACCCGCATCTCTCGTTCGGCCTGTCGTTGCTGCGCCGGGGCCGGGACCTGGCGATCGGCCTGCCGGTTCTGCTGATGTGGCAGGCGGCCGAGATCAGGCGCCTGCGCAAGCCGGCAAGGATCATGGTCTAGAAGCGGCTACCGGCCTGGCTTGGCGAGGTCGCGCATCGCCACGACAAGGCTCATGTGCGGAGCCAGGATGCGCTGCGGCAGTGACGGCAGGTAGATCCGGATGATGTCGAGCTTCTTCGAATCCGGCAGCTTGGCGAATGGTGGACGCGCAGCGGCGCCTTCGTCTCCGGTCTCGTAGCTTCTGGCGATTGCCGCGATCACGTCGGCCGGAACCGACGCCAGCAGCGCCTTGTGAGCGGGTTTCAGAGTGGTATCGCGCAACGGGCCAGACAGGGTGCGCGTCTCGACGATTTTCGGTGTTTCGTAGGGCTTCAGCCGGCTCAGCGGAAACTCGAGCTCGACGCCGTTGGCCTGCACCACGTAGCCGGTGGCGCCCTGGATATCGACAAGCTCGCCGTCGTGCGATCCGTTCAGGTCCGAAACACGGTCGCCGATCGAGAGAGAGGCCATTGATGAACTCCAGACGCCAGAAAACTGGCGCCAGGGGCTCACGGATCCGGCTGCCAGGCAACCGGCGGCCGGATCGATGCGGTCGGCGCGATTACCCGATCGTGCCGCCGACGCTGTAGCCGCCATCGACCGGAAGGCAGCTCCCGGTGATGAAGGAGGCGGCGGGGCTGGCAAGGAACAGGGTCGCACCGATCAGGTCGGTCGTGCTGCCCCAGCGCTTGAGCGCGGCGTGGTTGGCGATCGCGTCATGATGGCGCGGCTCCGACCAGAGCGCCTGCGTCATGTCGGTCTTGTGGTAGCCCGGTGCGATCGCGTTCACCCGGATTCCCTCGACGCCGAACGCATGCGCCAGTGCACGGGTCAGGCCGAGCAGCCCGGTCTTGGAGGCGCAGTAGGCCGGAACATCGGCATCGGCGAGAAACGACAGCATGGAGGCATAGTTGATGATGCAGCCGCTGTTCCGGCCGAGCTTCTGGCGGGCGGCCATCGCGGTGCGCATCGTCGCGTTGAGATTGACGTCCATCACGTCGAGGAAGGACGCCAGCTCGTACTCCTCCTGCGGACGCGCGATGCCGGCCGCGTTCACCAGCACATCGAGCCGGTCCATCCCGTCGATCGTTTGCCGGATCGCCGCGTCGTCGCGCACGTCGAGCTGCGCGAACCGGATACCGTCATTGAGCGGATCGTCATGCAGGGTTTCGAGCTTGCGCGCCGAACTTCCCGTCGCCAGCACGGATGCGCCGAGTGCCCGGAAGCCGCGTGCGAGGTCGAGCCCGATGCCGCTGGTCGCGCCGGATACCAGCACCTGCCGGTCCCGAAACAGGTCGGGCGAGAAGCTGCCGGTAACGGCGGAGAACGACGTGTTCATGCAACTCTATCCTTACCAGCAGGTGTAGCCGGCATCGGCGACGACGATGCTGCCGGTCAGCAGGCTCGCCGCTTCGGAGGCCAGGAACAGCACGACCGAAGCGACTTCATCGGTGCGTCCGACCCGGCCCATCGGCGTCGCATCGAGCCAGGCATGCTTGAGGGTTTCATCCTGCATGCCGTAGCGGGTCATGGGCGTGTCGATGTAGGTCGGTGCCACAGCATTCACGCGCACACCGCGTTTCGCCCATTCGGCGGCAAGCGACTTGGTGAGCTGGTGCACCGCCGCCTTGGACGCATTGTACGAGGCCTGTTCCTGCGGGCGGTTCACCACCAGGCCGGACATCGAGCCCATGTTGACGATGGCGCCGCGACCGCGCTCCAGCATGGCGCGCCCGAACGCCTGGCACGACCAGAATACCCCGTTCAGATTGATGTCGATGACCTGGCGCCATTGTTCGGCCGTGGCGACTTCGGCAGCCACGCCGCTGATGGCGATGCCGGCACAGCAGACCCGGATATCGACCGGGCCGATCTCACGCTCGATCGCGTCGGCGGCTGCTTCGAGTGCGTCGGGATCGACGACATCGACGAGGCGCCAGGACACATCCGCTCCCGATGCCGACAGGCCGGCAGCGCCTGACCGCGCCGCGTCCTCGTCGCGCTCGAGCAGCACGATGCGTGCCCCGGCCTCCGAAAGGGCTTCCGCGCAGGCAAGGCCGATCCCCCGGCCACCGCCGGTGATGACCGCGGTCCGGCCGGTCAGGTCGTATTTGTCCAGGTAGCGTGTCGACGCCAAGACATGGTCTCCGATCTAGTGGTTGGTTTGCGGATGCGGACCGGCCGCGGCTTCCGCTGCTTCCAGCATGGTCCAGTAGAGTTCGCTGTTCGTGTAGGCGTGGTCGAACACCGGACGCAGGCGTGCATAGGTATCCATCCAGCGTGGATTGGGCTGAATTTCGCCGGTAAAGCGCACCAGTCGCGATGCCGCCGCCGGCAGGTCCGGATAGAGCCCGATCCCGGTTCCGGCCAGCATCGCGCAGCCGAGCACGCCGCTTTCCTCCGCTGCCGTGGTCAGGATCGGGCATCCGTACAGGCTGGCCTTGATCTCGAGCCAGAGCGCCGTTTTCGCACCGCCGCCGGCGGCAACGACACGGTCGAGCCGGTTGCCGGCCGCCTCCATGATCCGCAGGTTACGCGCGGCCGCGAAAGCGACGCCTTCCATGACCGCGCGGTGCAGGTGCCCGGCGCCATGGCCGCTGGTGAGGCCGATGAACTGCGCCCGGGAGTTCGCGCGCTCGCCGAGACGCTCGCCGTTCAGATAGGGCAGGAACACCAGGCTGCCGGCGCCCGCCGGCACGCTGGCCGCGAGCGAAACGATCCGGTCGTAATCGTAATGGTTTTCATGGAACGCCCGCCTGGCCCAGCGCATCGCGTCGCCGCCGGCATCCAGGATGGTGAAGGCCGACCAGTTCGGCAGCGCCCCACGCACGTTGCTGATCACCGGGTCCAGCACCGGTGCGGTCGTGCACAAGGTCAGCAATGTCGAGGTGCCGGTAACATCCGATGCCAGCCCAGGCTCGATCACGCCCGATCCCAGCAGGGCCGCCGGATAGTCGCTGATCCCGACCACCACCGGGGTGCCCTCGTGCAGCCCGGTTTCCGCCGCTGCCTGCCGCGAGATTCCGGCCAGGATTTCGTGCGGTTCGCGGATCGGCGGCAACAGCTTCGGGTCCAGTCCTAGCCGTTCCGCGAGCGCATCGCTCCACGTTCCGTGCCCGACATCGAACAGGTAGGTGCACGAGGCTTCCGGTGCATCGATCGCCACCGCACCGGTCAGCCTGAAATTGATCCAGTCCTTCGGGCTCAGTACCAGTGCCGTGCGTGCATACGCTTTCGGCCGGTGCGCCTTGAGCCATTGCAGCTTGAAGCCCCACCACGCGACCGATGGCGGGTTGCCGGCGATCGGCAGCAGCGCCTGCCAGGGCTGCTCGCGCATGAACGTGTCGACCAGTTCGCGATTGCGCTTGTCGTTCCAGAGCGGCACGGCTTCGAGTGCCGGCTGACCGTTTGCATCCACCAGCACCGTCGCATGCATCTGTCCGCAGGCGCCGATCGCGGCAACACGCGCGGCCGCACCGGGCAGCATGTCCAGCACGCGCCGGATCACCGCGACCGCGCCGGTCCACCAATCGGCCGGCCGCTGTTCGGACCATCCGTATTGCGGCACGATCTGCTCGTGTTCCGCAGCCGCGAAGGCCACCGTTTCTCCGGCTGCGGTCAACAAGGCCGCACGCACGCTGCCGGTGCCGACATCGATTGCAAGCAGTAGATCCCGGGCCATCAGGCCCTGCGCGGCCAGAACGAGGATTGCAGCAGAACCGCGATCAGGATGATGAATCCCTTGACCACCTCCTGATGATATCCCGGCACGTTCAGCAGGTTCATGATGTTGCCGATCACGCCCAGCGTCAGCACCCCGATCAGGGTATTGAGCGCGGTGCCGCGCCCGCCCATCAGGCTGGCGCCCCCGATCACCACCGCGGCAATCACATCGAGCTCCATGCCGATGCCGACCACCGGCGAGCCGACACCGGAACGCGCGGTGATGACGATCCCGGCGAGCGCCGACAGCGCGCCCGACACGACATAGACCGAAAAGATGCGCGGGGTGACCCGGACGCCGGACAGTCGCACCGCCTCGCTGTTGGAGCCGATCGCGACGATCAGCCGTCCATAGGCGGTCAGCCGCAGGACGAAAGCGGTGCCCGCGAATACCAGCAGCATCAGGATGACGGGCAAGGGAATGCCGAGCAGACTACCCCGGTTGAAACCGTCGCCGAGCCAGGCGCCGTTGTCACCCATGAAGATCGGCCGGCCCTTTGACACGATCAGCGCCGAGCCGCGGGCGATGGTCATCACCGCGAGCGTCACCACGAAGGCCGGCATCCGGCGCACGGCGACGAAATAGCCGGCCACCGCGCCCAGCGCTCCGCCGGCCGCCAGGCTGACCGGGATGGCGATCCAGAGCGGCTGGGTGGTGAGCAGCGAGGCACACAGGATGCTGCCGAGCGCTGCCACCGAGCCGACCGACAGGTCGATTCCGCCGGTCAGGATCACCAGCAGCATGCCCATCGAAATCACACCGGTGCTGGCCACCTGCCGCAGGACGTTCTCGATGTTGCGGCTGCTGAGAAAGCTGGTCGATATGAAGCTCGCGACCAGCACCAGGACCACGAAAATCGCGATCGTGCTGTAGTTGGCGGCAAACGACTTCGCGTCGAAGTGCCGCTTCGCGCGTACGCCGCCAGGCGCGTCGATTGTCTGCATCGTGGCCATTCAGGCCTCCTCCGAAACCCGGTCCGCATGGCCCGCACCGACATGCGCCACGCTGCGCAAGGCGAGTTGCATGATCCGTGCTTCCGAAAACTCGTCGTGCGACAGGCCGCCGCTGATCCGGCCGCCGCTCATCACCAGGATATGGTCCGACGCTCCGATCACCTCGAGCAGGTCGGACGATATGATGATGACCCCCAGGCCGGCTGCGGCCATCGTCTCGATCAGCTGGTAGATCTCGGCGCGCGCACCGACATCCACGCCGCGGGTCGGCTCATCGAGAATGATGATCTTGCATCCCGCATCGAGCCATTTCGCCAGCACTACTTTCTGCTGGTTGCCGCCGGACAGGCTGCTGACCGGGAGGTCGAGGTTACGGGCACGAATCGTCGTGCGTCGCGCTACGTCCTCGACCGCGATGCGTTCGGCCCCACGGCGAAGCAGGCCGAACCGGTTGGTGAAGCGCCGCAAGGTGGTGAACGTCACGTTCTGCCGGATCGGCAACGCCAGGACGAGGCCCTGGCTCTTGCGATCCTCCGGCACTAGCCCGATCCCCGCAGCCACGCCTTGCCGTGGCGTGCGGATCACGACCGCCCGCCCGGATACGGTAATCATGCCGGTCTCCATCCGGTCGGCGCCGAAGATCGCGCGTGCCAGCTCGGTGCGTCCGCTGCCGATCAGCCCGGCGATCCCCAGCACTTCGCCGGCATGCAGGCTGAACGAAACGTTCCTGACCAGGCCTGAGGCGGACAGGTTCTCGACCCGCAGCAATTCGTCGCCTCTGGTGCGTGCCACCTTGGGGAAAAGCTGCGACGTCTCGCGCCCGACCATGAGCGAGATCAGCCGATGCTCGTCCATGCCGGCCACCGGGTAGGTGCCGACGGTACGGCCGTCCTTGAGCACGGTGATCTGGTCGGCAATCCGGAAGATCTCGTCGAGGCGGTGGGAGATATAGACGATGCTGACGCCGCGCCGCGACAAGCCCCTGACGACATCGAGCAGCCGCTCCACTTCCGGTGGCGCCAGCACCGCGGTCGGCTCGTCCAGGATCAGGATGCGGACACGCCGTGACATCGCCTTGGCGATCTCCACCGCCTGCTGGAACGCAAGCGGCAGGTCGCCCACCATGGCGCCCGGATCGATGGCGAAGCCGAGCTCGTCTAGCAGGGCGCGGGCGCGGGCCCGCAACTGCCGGAAGTTCATCAGAAGCGGCAGCTCGCCGAGGAAGATGTTTTCCGCGACCGTCAGGTCGGGTGCCAGCGCCAGCTCCTGGTAGATGATGCCGATACCGAGTGCCCGCGAGGCATGCGGCGAGTGGATGGTCACCTTGTTCCCGCCGACGCGGATCTCGCCGGTCGTTGCCTGGTGCGCGCCGGCAAGAATTTTCATCAGCGTCGACTTCCCGGCGCCGTTCTCGCCCAGCAGAGCGTGCACTTCGCCCGGCTTTACCGAGAACGACACGTTGTCGAGGGCCCTGATGCCGCCGAACACCTTGGAGATCCCGGTCATCTCGACTCCGGTCCGCTCCTGGCCATCAATGTCGGCAAGCGTGCCGGTCGGCATCATGTCGGTCGGCTCAGAACAGCGCGTCCGGCTTGTAGTATTCGGCGGCGTTCGCCTTGGTGATGGCGACGGGCGGCGTGTAGGTGATTTTCGCGATGTCGGCGGGGGCGTTCTTGTTGACGATCTGCACCGCGAGGTCCGTCGCCATCTTGCCGATGACGGCCGGATCGTTCAGGCCGGTGGCGCCGTACTTGCCGTCCATGATCAGCTTGACCGCTTCCTTCTGGCCGTCCGCCGCCGCGAAGATCAGGATGTTCTTGTCCGCCTTGCCGGCATCCTGGATCGCCCGCATTGCGCCCAGGGCCATGCTGTCGTTTTCCGCCAGCACCGCGTTGATGTCGGGATGGGCGGTCATCAGGTCTTCCATCGCCTTGACGCCGCCCTCCTGAGTCCAGCCACCCCAGCCCTGGCCGACAACCGTGAAGCCGGCATGACCGACCTGGCGCAACTGCGCCTCGATGATGCCGCCCATTACGCCATCGCGCCGTGCCTCGCCGACCACGTTGCCCTGGTCGCCGCTGAGCAGGGCGATATGCAGGTCCTTGTTCTTGACCTGGCCGATCAGCCAGTCGCCGATCATCCTGCCGTTCTCGGCGTTGTTGGACTGGATGGTTGTCAGCACCGGCGCCGACGCATCGATCGAGCTGTCGACGATGATCACCGGAACATGCGCCGCCACGGCTTCCTTGGTGACGCCGACGAGGCCCTTGGCGTCCTTCGGGTCCATGATCAGGATGTCGATGTTCTGCGACAGCATGTCCTCGACATCCGAGATCTGCTTGAGCATGTCGTTGTTGGCGTCGGCGGTCACGACCTGTGCGCCGAGCACCTTTGCTTCCTTCTGTACAGCCGCCTGCAGCGCCGCGTAGTAGGGCGCGTTCTGGGTCAGCATCGACAGACCGATCTTGACCGTCTTGGCCTCGGCAACCGGCGACCCGGCCGCGATGGCCACGCCGCCGGCCAGAAACGCAGCCGCAAGAATCGTCTTCATGGATCTTGTTCTCCCTTGAAGGCACAGCCGGATGGTTCCGTAGCGTTACCTTCTTATAAGGTAGCAATACAACATTATGAGGCCACGACGGCAAGCATGAAACCTGTATTTTGCAGTGCAATAGATTGTAGAGCAGTTGCATGAAACCATAATTACGTAATAGGACTACGTAATCATGTTGCATCTTGGATGCGCTGGAAGGTCCATCGATGTCGGTTCCCCTGCCTGCTTCCGTGCTCATCGCACCCGACGGCGAGATGACGGGGCGCACACGGCGTTATGAAAAGCGCTACGACGATCTCCAGGGGCTGTTCGCGAACGAGGCGGCGTTCGCCGACATCGCCCTTACGCGTGGTGGCGAGATTGCCTACCGGGTGGACGAGTTCCGCCCCTCGGATCGTGCGGGCGACATCATCTTCGGCACCAGCATGCTGTATCCTGGCAAGGTCGGTGACGAGTTCATCTTCACCCGCGGACATATTCACGCTGTCGGCGACCGGCCGGAAATCTATTTCTGCCAGTCCGGGCATGGCGTCATGCTGATGGAGCTTGCCGACGGCACGATCCGGACCGAGGAGATGACGCCGAACAGCGTGGTGTACGTGGCGCCGCACTGGATCCATCGCAGCGTCAATGTCGGGACCGAGCCGCTCGTCACGCTGTTCTGCTATCCGGCCGATGCCGGCCAAGATTATGAGATCATCGCCAGCGCCGGCGGCATGCGGGAGCTGATCGTCGATGACGGCTCCGGCGGATGGACCCGGATTCCGAACCCGCGCTACCGGCCGCGTACCTCCGGAACGGGAGTGGCATGAGGTGACCGATTTCGAAACCACCTTGCGTGAAGCCACGGCTTTCGGAGTCATTCCGGTTGTGGAAGTGGACGGCGTCGCCGAAGCGGATGCGCTGGCGGAGTCGCTGCTGGAGGCAGGCCTCGGGGTGGTCGAGGTGACGTTCCGGACCCATGCCGCCGCCGAGGTAATCGCGCGTATTGCCGAACGTTATCCCGATATGATCGTCGGCGCCGGGACTGTCATCGACCAGCGGGATCTGCATCGCGCCGCCGAAGCCGGAGCGCGTTTCGCCCTGGCTCCGGGATTGAGCACGCGCATGCTCGACCTCGCGGCCGAAGCCGGCCTTGCCTATGTGCCGGGCGTGATGACGCCGTCCGAACTGCAGGCCGGAATCGAGCGCGGCATAAGCACCTTCAAGTTCTTCCCTGCCATGCCGGCCGGCGGCATTCCGTTCCTGCGGGCGATTTCGGCGCCATTCGCGCTGCACGGGCTTCGCTTTATTCCGACCGGCGGAGTGTCGATCGTCAATCTCGGCGAATGGCTGCGTGAACCCGCGGTGGCTGCGGTCGGCGGGACGTGGATCGCCAGCCGCGGCATGATCCGGAGCGGCGACTGGGCCGGCATACGACGCAATGCCGAGGAGGCGTTGCGCGTCGCGCGCGATGTGCGGGAGCCTGCGTGATGACGGGCTTCGGTGCCGCGACGCTGCCCACCTTGTATTTCATCGGTGTCACGACGGGGCAATCGTCGATCATGACGATTTTCCCGCGCTGGGCCGAGGCGCTGGGTCTGATGCCCTGCGCCATTCGTGGGATCGATCTGCCGCTGCACGCGGCGCCGGAAGCGTATCGCGAGGTGGTTTCCTTCATCAAGGCCGACCCGCTGTCGGTGGGCGCGCTGGTGACGGCGCACAAGATCGACCTGCTGCATGCAGCCGCCGACCTGTTCGACGATCTGGACGATCATGCAGGGTCGCTGCACGAAGTGAGCTGCCTGTCCAAGCGTGATGGCCGGTTGATCGGGCATGCGAAGGATCCGATCTCGGCTCGGCTGGCGCTGGATGTGGTCGTACCGCAAGGACACTGGCGGCGAGGCGGCGCGGAAGGCCGGGATGCCTTCCTGATCGGCGCTGGCGGTGCCGCGACTGCCATCACCTGGAACCTGATGCATCCGCCTGCGGGCGACATGCTGCCCGGCCGGATCGTGGTGTCGGACGTCAGCGAAGCCCGTCTCGATGGTTTGCGACGCTTCCATGCCGGTCTCGGCATCGACGTTCGGGTCGAGTACGTGCTGTCCGGTTCCACGGCCGACAACGACGAGATCCTGCGCAGCCTGTCGGACCGGTCGCTGGTGGTGAACGCGACGGGCCTGGGCAAGGACCGGCCCGGATCGCCGCTCGGGGAGCAGGCGCGGTTCCCGCCGGGCAGCATCGTGTGGGAGCTCAATTATCGTGGCGATCTGCTGTTCCTGGACCGGGCCGAAGACCAGGCGGCAGAGTCGGGGCTGACGACTTTCGACGGCTGGAACTACTTCCTGCACGGATGGACGCAGGTGATCGCCGAAGTCTTCGCGATCGAAATTCCATCCTCGGGGCCGACGTTCGACACCTTGTCGTCACTGGCCGGCGGTGCGCCCCGGCTGACAGGAACAGCCGGGTGAACCGCATCCTGATCACGCCGCGCTCCCTGACCCGCAACCCGGATCCGGCGCTCCAGGCGCTTGTGCAGGACGGCTACCAACTGGTGTTCAGCCGCGCCGGCGAAACCCCCAACGAGGCGGCGCTGCTGGACCTGCTGCCTGGTTGCGCCGGCTGGCTGGCCGGGGTGGAACCGGTCAGTTCGCGGGTGCTGGAATCGGCATCCGATCTGCGGGTGATCAGCCGTAACGGTACCGGCTCCGACAACCTGCCGCTCGATGTGGCGAAGCGCCTCGGCATTCAGGTGCTGCGGGCCGCAGGCGCCAATGCACGCGGCGTCGCCGAACTCGCGATCGGGCTGATGCTGGCATCGCTGCGGCATGTTCCCGAGCAGAGTGCCGCGCTGAAGGCCGGCAACTGGGAGCGGCGGCCAGGGCTCGAGATCGAGGGCCGCACACTCGGCCTGATCGGCTGCGGTGCGGTCGGCCGGCTGGTGGCACGGTTCGCGCTGGCGCTCGATGCGCGGGTACGGGTGTTCGATCCCTGTCCGGACCCGGGCTTCATGCCTGAGGGCGAGTTTGCCTGGGCACCGCTGGAGCAGGTGCTCGAGGAAGCCGACCTGCTGTCGCTGCATTGTCCAATGCCTGCGGACGAACGTGCCCTGCTCGACCGGCCGGTGATCGGCCGCCTGCGCCAGGGCTGCCATGTGGTGAATACCGCCAGGGCGGCGCTGGTGGACGAGGACGCGATGCTGGCCGCACTCGAGACCGGGCACGTGCGGGTCTATGCAACCGACGTGTTCGCCGTCGAGCCGCCGGTGCCATCCCGCCTGCTCGCCCATCCCAGGGTGATCGCCACGCCGCATATCGGCGGCCTGACTGCCGAGAGCGTCCATCGTGCCACGATCGCCGCGGTCGAGAATTTGCGCGCGGCGCTGCGAAACCAGCCGACGATGCGATGATCGTCACCCGGCTTCTCCTGCCGGACCGTCTTGCGGACTGGCTGGCCGAGCCGAATGACGGGGTTGCACTGGCCTGGCTCGGGCAGGCCGGGTTCGTGCTGCGTCTCGGTGAGACGGTCGTTCTGGTGGACCCCTATCTGTCCGACCATCTGGCCGTGAAGTATCGCGGCACCCGGTTTCCGCATACGCGCATGATGCCGGCGCCGATCGCCCCGGACGCTTTTCCACGTGTCGATCTGGTCGTGTGCACCCACCGTCACAGCGACCACATGGATCCCGGCACGCTGCCGGTCCTGGCGGCCAGCCATCCCGATTGCCGGTTTGTCGTGCCGGCATCGGAGCAGGCGCATGCGGAACGGCTCGGCCTGCCGTCATCGCGGCTGATCCTGGCTGAAGCCGGCCATGTCTTGCGGCCGCTACCCGGAATCGACCTGATCCTGCATCCGGTGCCGGCCGCGCATGAGCGACTGGAGCAGGACGGACAGGGCCGGCATCGTTTCCTCGGCTACTGCATCGAGGCGGATGGCCGGCGCCTGTATCACAGCGGCGATTGCATTCCTTACGAGGGGCTTGTGGAGATGCTGCGTGTTCTTGCGCCCGAGGTGGCACTCCTGCCGGTGAACGGACGCGATACGGAACGTGCGGCTGGCGGAGTGCCGGGCAACTTTACGCTCGACGAGGCGGTCGCCGTGTGCGGCCACGCGAACATCTCGGTGCTGATCCCGCATCATTTCGGGATGTTCGCATTCAACACTGCCGATCCGGCATCGATCGATGCGATGGCCGCGCGTCAGGCCGAGCATGAGTTGCAGCCTGGACTTCTACGGCCCGACGCGCGACACGCCTTTCTGCTTGGCCGAGGAAAGTCCGGAATTCATCCGGCGCAGCAGCAGGAGCACGATGTCGATCGGGGATGACAGGGCCATGAGCAGCTCGGACCGGACCGCGTCGTCCGGCCGGAACGTCCTCGAGCTGATACTGGTCCGGCTGCCGGATCTTCGAAAATCCGACCGTCGCGTCGCCGAGCATGTTCTGTCCGATCCGCAGGCGGCTCTCGTCGCGACAGTTGCCGAGACCGCGCGCAAGGCGGGGGTCAGCGAGCCGACGGTGATGCGCTTCTGTGCGGCACTGGGGTTCGACGGATTCCAGGATTTCAAGCTCAAGCTGGCGCATAGCGTGGCGCTCGGCGTACCGGCCACGCAGTCGGTGCTGGACAGCACCGACACGCCGCAGGAGCTGACCGACAAGGTGTTCGACTACACCATGACCAGCCTGGACTGGGCCCGCAGCCAGCTCGACCATGAAGCGGTGGCACAGGCCATCGAGATCCTGACAGCGGCAAGGCGGATCGAATTCTTCGGCTTCGGTGCATCCTGGATCGTGGCGGCGGACGCGCAGCAGAAATTTCCGTTGTTCGGTGTGCCGTGCGCCGTGCACTCGGACTCGCACCAGCAATTCATTGCCGCGTCGATGATGCAGCCGGGCGATGTCGCGGTGGCGATCTCCAACACCGGCCAGACCACCAGCCTGCTCGACGTCATCCGCGTCGCCCGCGATGTGGGAGCAACGGTGATCGGCATCTCGGGGCGGGCGGGCGGCCGGATGAGCCGGCTTTGCAACCTGTTGCTGGTTATCGAGACGCTCGAGAACACCGATGTTTATACCCCGACCATTTCCCGCCTGGCCGCACTCGTCCTTGTGGATATCCTGGCGGTGGGTGTCGCCATGCGGCGGGGTGGCGACCATCAGCAACGTATTGCCGGCATGAAGAAACGGCTCAGCACAATGCGATCGCGCGGTTTCGCATCGGACCATGACGATCGGTAGTTTGGAAAAGTTCGTGGCTTCCGCAGCACCTATTCGTGCCGGGTCAGAACGGCGCCGCCTGCGAGCCCCAGCGCCATCGCGGCATAGACGGCGGCCATGCCTCGTTTGGAGAGCACGAACTCCCATCCGGGCGTGAAGCGCTTCGGCGTCGCGATGTAGTCGGCCGCTGCCGCCACGACCGACATGACCATTGCGTCCCCGAGTGCGGGCAGGACGGCGAGGGAACGCCGCCGCACGATCCAGCGCTCGAACAGGACCGCCCAGAACAAGGTCGCCGCGGTATGGGTCGCGAGCCCGACGCCGGTGTGGACGAGATCCGCTCGTTCGACCGATGCGGCCCGTTCGCCGTTCAGCCAGTGGCTCGTCGCGTTGACCGGCTGCAGGGCGCCCTTACCCTCGATCCGCGCGACCACGGCCAGCGCGATGCTCGACGTGGCGCTCGCAAGCGTGCCGGACAGGCAAGCGCGTCGCACTATTCCGGGCCAGTCGGACATTATCTTCTCCGTGAGCAGGGATTCAACGAACGATCCGGCAGGGAGCCTGTTCCGCGACGAAGCGCACGGACTTGTGGACGCTGGAGTGAATCGCCGCTTTCCGCTATTCCCCGGCCTGATCCGGAGCGCAGCCCATGACCGAACCGCTCTTCGAGCGCCTTACCGTGATCGGGCTCGGGCTGATCGGCAGCTCGCTTGCCCGGCGCGCCATGCAGCAGGGCACGATCGCCGGCGAGGTGGTGGCCTACGATGCGAGCCCGACGGTGCGGACGCGTGTTGCGGAGCTCGGCATCGCGCATCGCGTAGCCGATACCGAGCAGGAAGCGGTACGGGACTCGGACTGTGTCGTGCTGTGCGTGCCGGTGGGCGCGATGGCCGCCGCCGCCGCCGCCATCGTCCCCTACATGCGGGCGGGTGCCATCCTGACCGACGTCGGCTCGACCAAGCAGTCGGTCATTCGCGAGATCCAGCCGTTATTGCGTGCCGATCTACATTTCGTGCCGGCGCATCCGCTCGCCGGTACCGAGTATTCCGGCCCGGATGCCGGGTTCTCGACCCTGTTCGAGGGCCGCTGGACCCTGATCACCCCGATCGAGGGGGTTGATCCGGAACCGGTCGCGAAGGTCGCGGCGCTCTGGCGGCTCTGCGGGGCGATGACCAGGGAGATGGATGCAGCCCATCATGATCGCGCGCTGGCAATCGTCAGCCACTTGCCGCATCTGCTGGCCTTCACCATTTGCGGTACCGCCGACGATCTGGAGGGCGAGAGCCGGAACGAGGTGCTGCAATTCGCCGCCTCCGGCTTCCGTGACTTCACCCGGATCGCCGCGTCCGATCCGACCATGTGGCGCGACGTGTTCCTCAATAATCGCGAAGCGCTGCTCGAGATGCTGGCGCGTTTTACCGAGGATGCCCAGGCAATGGCGCGCGCGATCCGCTGGGGCGACGAGGCGTTCATCGTCGATCGGATCGAGCGCGGTCGGCGTATTCGGCGCAGCCTCATCGAGATCAAGCAGGCCTGATCGGAACGCCCAATCAGAATGCAATGAACATCCAGGCGATGGCGGTGAACGGAACCAGCGCCATGCCGAAGCGCATCGCAGCGTCGGCGGCCTGGATCAGGTGCGTGCTCGGGATCGGATTCGACGCGCGTGCAGACGGAGCGGTCCAGTGGATCGAGCGAGCCGGCCGCGCGGCGCGGAAGCTGTAGGAAGACGAACGTCCTGCAGTCGCTGTCATGGTTGCCATGGTGTGTTCCCTTCTGGGGTCGGCCTTGATTGGCCTGAACCAGTAAGTGCAGGGTCCATGCCATGTGTGTGGCATCTATAAGTTATTGAAACAATTATGTTTTTACTGAACTTCCTGCTGAAGTTCAATCAAGTAGTTGTAATTTAAAGCAAGTTATATGATTTCTCAAAACGAGTTGGTGTAAACGACCACATTCGTCTTATGACGGGTTGGAAAGCACCTCGATCCTGTCCCAGACCATGGCGATTTGCGGCAGGGTCTGGCCACCGACGCGGGTCGTCGAATGCATAGCGGCACGGCCACCGAGCCGCTCGTAGAACCACCGGCTCGGATTATCCGCCAGGACCCACAGGAACATCGACCGGCAGGACAGCCCGGCCAGATGACGGGCCGCTGCCTGGAGCAGCGACCGGCCGATACCCTGGTCGCGCCAATCATCGAGAACGTAGAGCGTTTCCACCTCGCCCTCGGCCAGACCGACGATGCCGGTCCTGCTCCGCGATGCCGACGTGAACCCGACGACGCCGGGTTGTTCCCTGCCGGCCCCCGGCGCGCGTGCAACCAGAACGCCCGCGCCGCCACCGATCATGGACGCGTAACGGTAGGCGAGACTTTGACGGGAAAGACCGGTCAGCGTGTGCTCTGGCAAGACGCCAGGGTAGGCCGTACGCCAGACCGTCACGTGCACCGCGGCGATGCCGGCCGCATCGTCGAGGCGCGCATGCCTTATCGTTACATCGGGTAGGTCTTGTTCATCAGGGTTCACCAAGGCGATATGGGATGCGGCGGAAGCGCTGCCAGAGCAGTGTCTTGCGTCCGGGACATCGGCATGATTGCCTAAGGACCTACACGGAATAGGAGAATCTCCATGCAGTGGAAAACCCCAACGATCGTCGAAATCGTTCTCGGCGCTGAAATCAACAGCTACGTCTGCGGCGAGGCCGACTGAACCGGTGCCGCCTGTTCGACAGGCGGCACCCGTTTTTTTCATGCCTGTCGTCTCATGATCGAGGCAGTGGTGCTCGGCGCCGGAGCCGGCGGCGGCTTTCCGCAATGGAACTCCAATACGTCCGGCTGTGTCCGCGCACGTCTCGGCGACCCGGCAGCCGCTCCTTGCACCCAGGCATCGATCGCGATCACCACCGATCGCGTGCACTGGTTCGTCCTCAATGCATCGCCCGACCTGCGCATCCAGATCGAGCGCACCCCGGCGCTCCATCCGACAGGCGGACTGCGATCGACCCCGATCACCGGGGTTATCCTGACCGGCGGCGAAGTCGATACCATTACCGGCTTGCTGTGCCTGCGCGAAGGTCAGCCATTCCGTCTTCTCGCAACGGCTCAGGTGCTTTCCCGGCTCGACCAGAACCCGATTTTCGAGGTGGTCTCGCGTGCCCTGGTGCCGCGGATCGCCCTGACGCTGGACCAGCCGCTCATGCTGATGGCGCCGCAGGATGACCAATCGGGCCTGTGGGTGACCGGCTTCCCGGTGCCGGGCAAGGTGCCGCTCTATGCCGAGGCCGGTTCGCCCCATCCGGCCAATGCTTCGGTGGATGGGGAGACCATCGGCCTCGACATCACCGACGGGGTGCACCGGCTGGTGTTCGTGCCGGGTTGCGCCCTCATGACGCCGGAACTCCGCTCACGCCTCGACGGTGCCGACTGCGTGTTCTTCGACGCGACGTTGTGGCGGGACGACGAGATGATACAGGCCGGGCTCGGGGTGAAAACCGGACGGCGCATGGGCCATATGTCCATCAGCGGAGCGGGCGGCGTGTTCGACAGTTTTCGCGGTCTGGCGATCGAGCGGAAGATTCTGATTCATATGAACAACTCGAACCCGGTGCTGCTTGCCGATTCTGTCGAACGCAGGGCGGTTTACGACCAGGGCTGGGACGTGGCGCATGACGGTATGGTGGTCAGCCTGTGACCGGGGCGATGTCGCCGGACCAGCTCGAAGCGGCGCTACGGCAGATCGGCGCGGAGCGCTACCACAACCTGCATCCGTTCCACCGGGCCCTGCATGACGGGCGGCTCGATCGGTTCCAGGTCCAGGCCTGGGCGCTGAACCGCTATTATTACCAGAGCCGTATCCCGGCCAAGGATGCGTTCCTGCTGGCGCGAATGCCGACTCCCGAGCTGCGCCGCGAGTGGCGGTCGCGGCTGATCGATCATGATGGCGATGCACCGGGTACCGGTGGCGTGGCCCGCTGGCTGACGCTGACCGACGGTCTCGGCCTGGACCGCGAATTGGTGGTGTCGCTGGACGCGCTGTTGCCGGCGACGCGGTTCGCGGTGGATGCCTATGTGTGGTTCGTGCGCGAGCGGTCGATCCTGGAAGCCATCGCCTCGTCGCTGACCGAGCTGTTCTCGTCCAGCATCATCAGCGAGCGCGTGGCTGGCATGCTGCGTCACTATGACTTCGTAAGTTCGGAGACGCTGGCCTATTTCACCCCGCGTCTGGTCCAGGCACCGCGCGATTCCGATTTCGCCCTGGCCTATGTCCGCGAGCACGCCCGCACGTCCGAACAGCAGGCGGCGGTGCTGGAGGCATTGCGGTTCAAGTGCTCGGTGCTGTGGTCGATGCTGGATGCGCTTGAGCACGCCTACGTTTCGCCCGGCCATGTCCCACCCGGCGCGTTCCGCCCGACATGATGCCGTGGCAATGAACGAGGCCAGCATTCCGGTGTTCGTGCGCGGCACCCGCTTCCAGCACGACAAGGCGCGTGACCAGTGGGTCGTGCTGGCACCGGAAAAGGCCTTCCTGCCGGACCCGATCGCCGTCGAGATCCTGAAGCTGGTGGATGGCAGTCGCAGCATCGGCGACATCATCGACACGCTGACGGCACGGTTCGAAGCACCGCGCGCGACCATTGCCACCGACGTGATCGAGCTGGCGACGGATCTCGGGCGACGCCGGTTGCTGCAGGCATGAACGCGCTCGTTGCCGGCACGCGGCCGCCGCTGTCATCACCGATGAGCCTGCTGGCCGAGCTGACCCATCGCTGCCCGCTGCAATGTCCATACTGCTCCAACCCGGTGGCACTCGATCGGCGCGAGACCGAACTGGAGACGTCGGACTGGCTGCGCGTTCTGGAGGAGGCGGCGGCACTCGGCGTGCTGCAGGTGCATTTTTCGGGCGGCGAGCCGATGGCGCGCCCCGACCTTGTCGAATTGGTGAAGCACGCCGCCGGGCTCGGGCTCTACACGAACCTGATCACCTCCGGCGTGATGATGGATGCGAATTCGCTGGCAGCGCTGGTGGCAGCCGGTCTCGACCATGTGCAGCTCTCGTTCCAGGATGTCGACCCGGGCAGTGCGGAGCGGATCGGCGGGTTGCGCGGCGGTCAGGCACGCAAGCTCGAGGCGGCTCGGTTGATGGCGGCGGACGGTATTCCGCTCACCATCAACTTCGTCATCCACAGGCAGAACTGCGACCGCGTGACGGACATGATCGCGCTCGGCCGGAAGCTCGGTGCCGCCCGGGTCGAGATCGCGCATGTGCAGTATCATGGCTGGGCGCAGGTCAATCGGGACGCGCTGCTGCCGGACCGCGACCAGCTCGATGCCGCGACCTTGGCGGTGCGGCAGGCCCGGGCGCTGTATGGCGATGCGTTGGCGATCGACTACGTGACGCCGGACTACCATGGCACGCGGCCGAAGCCCTGCATGGGCGGATGGGGGCAGCGTTTCCTGAACGTCACGCCGGCGGGCGAGGTGCTGCCGTGCCATGCGGCACAGAGCATTTCCGGCCTGGTATTTCCGTCGGTCCGGGACGCCGGGCTGCGGGCGATCTGGGAGGAGGCGCCTGCCTTCCAGCGCTTCAGGGGCACCGGCTGGATGGCCGAGCCCTGCCGGTCCTGCGCCTTGAAGGAGGTCGACTGGGGCGGCTGCCGCTGCCAGGCCATGGCCTTGACCGGCGACGCCTCGGCGACCGATCCGGTCTGTGAACGCTCACCGGCACATGATGTGGTCGACCGGATTCTGACCGGTATCCCGGACCATGCGCCCGAGCTGGTGTATCGACGGTTTCTTAAATGAGGCCGGTCCTCAGATAATACTGGTCCAGTGCCTGTCCTCGTCGGTCAGCCGCAACTCTTCCTCGATCTCGGCATCGAGCCGGAAGATCAGCAGTGCGAATAGCCCGCCCAGCGTGGCGACACAGGCAGTGATCGCGGCAACCATCAAGAACGACATCATGCTTTCTCCCCCGGCGCAGAAAGGCCAAGGTAGAGGGTGACGCTGAAAACCGCTCGATCCGTCGCGGCTCGTTCTGTTGCAAAGTGCCGCGACACGGTTACCGATCGACAGGCTGGACGACCGGCTGTGTCAGTAACTCCCTGGACCACCGGGCGAGGCAGCACCGTTCGTCGAGCCGGAAAATCCGTTGGTACCGGCATTCGGCCCGATGTCCCGAAGGCCGGGATTGCCACTATGGTCGCCGTCGTCATGCCTGCCGCTGCCACGCCAGGCTTCATTGGTCGATGATCGTGCCGAACCATGGTCGGCGGGAGCCAGATCGAACGGGCTGCTCGGATGCGGTGCCGTCGGAGAGCAGGCCGCGACGGACGTGATCATGCCGAGCCCGAACAGGCTGCGGGCAATCGAGGAAAAGCTCATTCGGTCAACTCCTGGGCCCCGCGCCGGCACCTATTTCCAGCACTTCTGCTGCAGGTAGAGAGCTGGATCAACGCCGCCGATCAGCAGAGCGCTCGGCCCGAACGTGTCACCGCTCAGATCGTCGCGAACGCCATTGGCTGTAAAGATGGCTCCGGGACGTCCGGTGAAGACCCGGTCGGCTATCCGGGCGAAATCGTCGCAGATGACGACAACGCCATCGGGCTTCACGGCGAGGGCTGCGGGCTTGGCCAACGGTACAGGCGACCCTGTCCGCGCCACGAGGGCGAAGGTGAACAGACCCGTTTGAAACCAGCTCATATGTTCCTCTGCGCGATCCAGGTCGCGCGACGCGGCAATGCAATGCGGAGCCTCCGGCTGGAGGCCATCGTGAGCAGTCAACGATCCGGCTGCGGCGCCAATTTGCAGTTATGGACACGAAATGTATCAAAAGTTGGCTGGCCAACCCGTGTCGCGTTCTAAAAACCGGCACTCAATCGAACCAAGCATACTCCAGTTGCCGGCCTGCAGGGGTTAATAATCGTTCAGCCGATCGCCCCGGCAACCTGTCCGGCCTATCGTCGTTCACGCTGGGCAGCGCCGCGGCGATGATGCGATACCGGCGTTCAACGACAAGCCGATGCGTGCCTTCGATCGGGCTGCAGCTAAAACCGACAAATCGGCTAGTATCGAGGTCGGATTGAATTACAGGAGAGCCGGATGACCAGGATAATGATTGCAGTCCTGTTGCTGGGATCCACGCTGGCAGTGTCAGCGTGCGACGTGACGGGGCATGCTAAGCCGATGAGCGCCAGTGCCAATCAACCAGGAGTGGAACTCGGCGCGCCAGGCAGCAACGCTCCCTGATGCCATTGCGCGTATCGTGTCGCGCGCGGTGAGACAAAACGAGGTTGCCGTTGTCAGCGAGGGGCCGTCCGGGCTTGGACGTTCCTTCGTCACGTTATTGATGCCTGACTGCTTGCCGCGACACCAGCGCGCATTATCGTTGTCGATTCGAGATACGCAGAGGCGCGTATGACGGGGACTTCCATCCGTTTTGTGTCAAAAGCCGGACTGCACAGCGTCCGCCGCGCCCTGCAGCGACAGGCGCGTTCAAAAGCTTTCGCCCGACGACGTGGCCAGGCCGTGCGAAATGGTTCCATGAGCGGGCAAGCCAAAATCCTGCCCGGCTCGGTATGGCAGCTGCCATTGCTGCTGCGGATCGCGCCCGGTCTCGCACCGTCATCCGTGCAGGCAGTGAAGGACGAGGTCGTCGATCTTGCCTGCCACTGCGATAAAGTCGGTCGGGCGCAGGGCGAGCGCACCCTCGAACGGATAATCGAGTAGCCGGGCGATCACCAGAATGCTGACGATGCTTCCAACGAAGCAGGCCGAAAGCGCAATGGACATTCCCTTGTGCTCGATCGCCGAAAACGAGACGAACAGACTCAAAATGCTGGCGATGCCGATGAGAACATCCCACAAAGGGACCGGGATGCCATTCGTTGCCTGGAAGATACGTGTTTCTCGCTCCTCGTGAGCTTTGGACAGCAGTGAAAGAACCTCGTTTTTCTTGTCATCGTCGCGGGCGGCGCCGAGCGCCAGATTTGCTGCTTCCGTTACCAGAGTTATCAATCGATCGTCGGTCGTGCGGCTTTCCCTGCGCTGCTCCGCCATAACGGCCCATTCATGGTCGACGACCGACGTCAGGTATGATTGCTCGGCTTCCAGAATCGTTTTGGCCTGTTCGTGCGGTAATGTCGCAGCGATCATGGCGGCACCGTGCATGGCGCCCACTTCGAGGTCGATGGCCTGGGCTGCTGCGTTGTACTCGTCCCACGCTTCGCTGAACACGAAGGCGAGCAACACAGCGAACACGACGCCGAGCTGCAGGAACACCACCGAACCGACATCGTGATGACGACGGCGAAAAGCGGCAGGAACGTGACGTTGAATGAGCGCGGTGATGATGACGCTCAGGATGGTGGTGACCAGGATGACTGCGACGGCAGAAACGTAGCTCATGGTAGCCTCTCATCCTGGGTAAAGTTCGAAACTATAACAAAGCGTTTTCCACAGTTGCAGATTAACCAGGTTTTATCTATAGAGTGCTGCTACGTCACCATGCTGCGTTCCATTTCGAGCCGATCCGGGAAATATTTGCGCGAGCGTCGATTTGTATTGATTAAATAACGATAGTCGCCAAAAATGGACTATCGCTGAGCCTTGCTCTTCGCGCACTGATGCACCCGTTCAAAGGGATGCGATACCAATGTCGAGTTTGGCTGGCCTTTCCGTACAACAGCAAAGGCTGCATGGCCTCGATGCGATGCGGTTATTACTGATGTTGCTCGGGATCCCCTACCATGCGGCCCTGATCTACAACGTCGATCCAGGTTGGATCATCCACTCCGCGTCTACATCGTCGCTCCTTACCAATGTGTCGATCGTGCTGCACAGCTTCCGGTTGGGAGCTTTTTTCATTCTTGCGGGCTTTTTCGCGTCGATCGTCGAGGTCCGACAGGGTTCGAGCGTCTGGCTCAAGGCAAAGATGATCCAGCTCGGTGTTCCGCTGTTGGTGTGTGCGGTGCTGTTGACGCCTCCGCAGATCTTCATCGCTGCACTGGCCAACCAGGATCAGCCGATGCAACACCTCCATGACGCGCTGGACGCGGTCCTGGTGGTCGCGTCGCACCCGAGCAAGCTATGGGTGCTGCATCTGTGGTTCCTGATCGATCTGCTGCTGATCTGCGCGGCGTTCGGCTTGTGCGGCCGGGTGGTGGCTTCGCGTCCGGTGGCGCGCTGGCTGGATTCCGTGGAGCGCGTCGCCGTTCAACACCCTGCGGCCATGCTGGCTGCACTCCTTGCGGTGTTTCTGGCGATGACGCTCGGCATCCAGTTGTTCCACATGGCATTGCACGTGCACGAGGTCACGTTGCTCTCCGGGCTGATTCAGGTGCAGTCCACGCTCTATTATGGCGCCTTCTTCCTGCTCGGCGTGGCGCTGCAGCGGCGCAGGGGATTGCTGAACTGGTTCCAAAGCTTCGGCATCACCAATTTGGTCATTGCCGTCGTGGCGCCGGTCCTGTGCGTCGCGGCTTCGCGCAGCCCGTCGCATCTGGCGCAAACCAGCCTGATGTTCCTGCAATCGATCAGCGCCATCTGCGTCGCCCGTGTGCTGTTCTGGGCCGCGATGAGGTTCATGCAGCAGCCGAACCGACACATCAAACGCGGTGCGGACGCCGCCTTCACGGTCTACCTGATCCACCACCCCATCGTTGCGGCGCTCGGCTTCCTCTGCCTGTGGATGCAGGTGCCTCCGCTGCTGGCGTGGTGCGGCATCGTCGTTCTCGCGACTATCCTGTCCCTGGGCTTCCATGATCTGGTGGTCACCCGCAGCCGTGTCCTCGGCTTCCTCCTTAACGGCAGGCCGATCGCGCGGAGCCTTGCTGCACCAGTAGGCCGCATCGTGGTTGCAGAGTAAGGCTGGACGATTGCGGGTCGTCGTTCAGACAGGTGTTGCCGTTGTGCTGGCAACGCTACCGGCCCGGTTTGGCCTTTGGCGGGACAGGTTCTCCAGCAGGCGTGCTGCTTTGCGCTGGCTGAGCACCTTGCCGTTGATGTCGGTGTCGCGCAGCCAGCCTTCGATGCGGGCGAACGGGCTGCGCTTGGTCCAGGGTCGGCGCAGCA